>VYCF01000073.1 GCA_009844085.1 Gammaproteobacteria bacterium
CCGCCGGCGACTCACATGGTGCGGAACCAACCCTCCGTCATTCTGCGCGTAGCGAAGCGGAGTGACTCAGGGCATCCATGCCCTTCGCCCCTGCGGGGCAGCGCTGCGCGCCGTCCAAAATGGCAATCCTGCCATTTTGTCGCAGAATCTCCATGGCAAAGCTGGGTCATTGTGCGGGAATCTAGGTGTTCTGATTTTGGCGGAAATCGTGGACGAAGGATTCCAGTTGGCCTTGTTCGATGGCTTTGCGGAGTTGGGACATCAGTTGCTGGTAGTAGTGGAGGTTGTGGATAGTGTTTAGTTGGGAGCCCAGGATTTCTCCGCATTTGTCCAGGTGATGGAGGTAGGCGCGGGTGAAGTTGCGGCAGGTGTAGCAATTGCAGTTTTCGTCTATTGGTGCGGTGTCGGTGCGGTAGCGGCTGTTGCGGATGCGCAGTGTGCCGCTTGAGGTGAACAGGTGGCCGTTGCGGGCGTTGCGCGTCGGCATCACGCAATCGAACATGTCGATGCCTTCGGATACCGCCTCGACGATGTCTTCCGGTGTGCCGACTCCCATGAGGTAGCGCGGCCGGTCCGCGGGCATGAGTTTCGCGCAATGACGCATCATGGCGGTCATTTCCTCCTTGGGCTCGCCTACGGAAAGGCCGCCGATGGCGTAGCCGGGGAAACCGATTTCGAGCAGGCGCTGCAGCGAGCGCTCGCGTAGTTGCGGGAACATGCCGCCCTGGATGATGCCGAACAGGGCGGCGGGATGTTCGCCGTGGGCCCTGCGACAACGCGCCGCCCAACGCAGGGAAAGTTCCATCGACTCCCGCGCCTGCTCTTCGGTGGCGGGATAAGCGGTGCAATCGTCGAAAACCATGATCACGTCGGCGCCGAGTTGCTGTTGCAGGGCGATGGCCGATTCGGGTCCGAGGAAAGTCTTGTCGCCGTCGACCGGGGATCGGAACTCGACGCCTTCTTCGGTGATCTTGCGCATCGCGCCGAGGCTGAAGACCTGGAAGCCGCCGGAGTCGGTCAGGATCGGCCTGCTCCAGCCCATGAAACCGTGCAGGCCGCCATGGGACTCTACGACTTCAGCACCCGGCCGCAACATAAGGTGGAAGCTGTTGGCGAGAATCATTTCCGCGCCGATTTCCACGAGCCGGCTCGGACTCATGCCCTTGACGGTGCCGTAGGTGCCGACCGGCATGAAGGCGGGCGTGCGCACTTCGCCGCGGGCGAATCGCATCAGCCCCGCCCGGGCCTTGCCGTCGATCTTGTGAAGTTCAAATTCCATGCCGGCTCAGTGCTCCCGGGTTTCCCGGAAATCGACGGCGGGCCATTTTTCCATCGCCAGGTTCAGGTTCACCTTGCTCGGCGCCAGGTAGGTCAGATAACCGCCCGCGTCGAGCGCCAGGTTGTCGTGGTACTTCCTGCGGAAATCTTCCAGTTCCTTCGCATCCCCGCAATCGACCCAGCGCGCGAGTTGCACGGTCACCGGCTCGTAGCCGCAATCGACGCCGTATTCTTCTTTGAGCCGGTGCGTGACGACCTCGAATTGCAGGGCGCCGATGGCGCCGATCAGCAAGTCGTTGTTGCGCAGGGGCATGAAGACCTGCACCGAGCCTTCCTCGGCCAGTTGCGTGACGCCTTTCTGCAATTGCTTCCATTTCAGCGGGTCGCGCAGTTGTATGCGCCGGAACAGTTCCGGCGCGAAATTCGGAATGCCGCGGAATTTCAGCTCTTCGCCGCTGCTGAAGGTATCGCCGACCTGAATCGTGCCATGATTGTGCAAGCCGATGATGTCGCCGGATACCGCCGCTTCCGCCAATTCCCGTTCGCCGGCGAGAAAAGTGACGGCATCGCTCACCCTCGTGGTCTTGCCGGTGCGGCAATGCCGCATTTTCATGCCCTGGCTGAATTCGCCGGAACAGATGCGCAGAAAGGCGACGCGGTCGCGATGTTTCGGGTCCATATTGGCCTGAATCTTGAAAACGAAGCCGCAGAAATTTTCCTCCAGGGCGGAGACTTCCCGGCTCTCCGCCGCGCGGCCACGTGGCGGCGGCGCCGCTTCAACGAAATCGTCGAGCAATTCGCGAACGCCGAAATTCGTCAGCGCGGCGCCGAAATACACGGGCGTCAGTTCGCCGGCGAGATAGGCTTCGCGGTCGAATTCCTCGCAGGCCCCGCGCACGAGTTCGATTTCCTCACAGGCCTGTTCGTACCAGTTGCCGAGCAATTGCCGCGCCTGCTCGCACTGCAGGCCCTCGATCCCGCCCGCATCGTCGGCTCGCTCCCTCAGCGCGCCCGGATATGGCTGCAGCGTGTCCGTCGCCAGATGGTACAGGCCCTTGAATTCCCTGCCCATGCCCAGGGGCCAGTTGATCGGCGCGCAGCGGATGCCGAGCACGTTTTCAATCTCGTCGATCAGTTCCACCGGGTCGCGGATGTCGCGGTCGAGCTTGTTGACGAAGGTGAACAGCGGGGTGTCGCGCATGCGGCACACGTTCATCAGCTTGATCGTGCGTTCTTCCACGCCCTTGGCGCCGTCGACCACCATCAGCGCCGAATCCACGGCGGTCAGTACGCGATAGGTGTCTTCGGAGAAATCCTCGTGGCCGGGGGTGTCGAGCAAATTGACGATGCGCTCCTTCCAGGGAAACTGCATGACCGAAGAAGTGACCGAGATTCCCCGCTCCTGTTCCATGCTCATCCAGTCGGAAGCGGCCATCCGGCCGGATTTGCGGCCCTTGACGGTCCCCGCGGCCTGGATGCGGCCGCCGAGCAGCAGCAACTTTTCGGTGATCGTGGTCTTTCCCGCATCGGGGTGCGAAATGATTGCGAGTACGCGCCGCCGCTTGATTTTGTCGCGCAGGGTTTCCATATGCGGGTGGGGACTGGATCGTGAGGCGCGAGATTATAGCAGTGTGGTGGGTGGAGCCTGTTAGAATCTTTGGCTTTTGCGAAAGAAGGCGGAAGGCGATGGATTTTTCCTTGAATGCGGAACAGTTGGCGTTGCAGGAATCGGTGCGGCGGTTTGCGCGGGGGGAGTTGCCTGAGATTGCGGCGGAGATTGAGCGTAGCGATGAGCCGCCGGGGATCGAGTTGCGCAGGCGGTTTGCCGAACTTGGTTATCTTGGCGTGAACCTCGGGAAGGAATATGGGGGCGGCGGGCTGAGTCATCTTGACGCCGTGCTGGTGCTGGAGGAGATTGCCAGTGTATCTATTGCAGTTGCCTTCCCGATCTTTGAATCCTGTTTTGGGCCGACGCTTGCCATTGCGCATTTCGGGAGTGAGGAAATGCGGCGGCAGGTGCTGCCGCGGGTTTGTTCGGGGGAGATCGTCGTTGCGGTTTCCATGTCCGAGCCCGATGCCGGCTCGGCGCTCACCGATCTGAACACGCGGCTGCGCGAAAAGGACGGGAAGTTGCTTCTCAGCGGCACGAAACGCTGGTGTTCGGGGGCCGGGCATGCCGATGTTTACCTTGTCTATTGCCGCATGTCCGACGAACCCGGCGCTCGCGGTATCGGTGCGATTCTGGTGCGCAAGGGCGCGACCGGGTTCGGTTTCGGCAAGCGCGACCACCATCTCGGCTTTCGCGGCGTATATAGCGCGGACATGCATTTCGACGAGGTCGTGATCGACCCGGCCGACGTGCTGGTTCCCGCCGGCGGCTTCCGGCGCCTCATGGAAGCCTTTGATCTCGAACGCTGCGGCAATACGACTATGTCGCTC
Source organism: Gammaproteobacteria bacterium (assembly GCA_009844085.1). Classification (GTDB taxonomy): domain Bacteria; phylum Pseudomonadota; class Gammaproteobacteria; order Pseudomonadales; family Pseudohongiellaceae; genus UBA9145. Next base: position 3,718 of record VYCF01000073.1, read on the forward strand.
GCCGTGGCGCAATCGGCCTTCGACTATGTGCTCGATTACTGCCAGCAGCGCGAACAGTTCGGCAAGCCGCTGGTCGACTTCCAGGCGGTGCAGATCCATCTCGCGGAAATGAAGATGAAGCTCGATGCCGCGCGCCTGCTGCTCTATCGCGCCGTCACCGGCGCCGAAAGCAAGCTGCCGTCACTGGCCGACAGTTCCATCGCCAAATGCTTCGCCAACGAGGCCGTGCGGGAAGTAACGGGCAAGGCGATGCAATTGATGGGAGGCTACGGCTATTCGCGGGAGTTTCCCATCGAACAGAAATTGCGCGACGGCTGGGGCTGGGGCATCGCGGGCGGCGCCATCGATATCCAGAAAATAAACATCGCATCCGCCCTGGTGGGACGCCGTTTCAACCAGCGAAGCTGAAAGCGGGAAAATCAGTGAATCGTGGCGGATTCCGGCCGCGCTTCCGTCTGGGCGAACGAGGGATGCAGCAGATCCATGCGGTCCACCACGAGCAGATCGTTCCGGCACAGGCTTTCCTCGCCCTCCCCGCCTTCGACCGGCAGATCGTCGAGCAGTACGCAGGCGACTTCCTCCTCGGCGACTTCGACGACGACGCAGGACTTGAAGCCGCTGACGGTGTTGAGCGAGGCTGGACTGCCGACCACGGCATCGAAGCGCGGAAACTCCCCGGTAGCGTCCTTGAGCACGCCGATAGGCAGGTAAGGGAATCCGAATCCCGCGGCGGCGACGATGTGTATGATTTCGATGACTTCAGGATCGGTCAGGTCCAGGCGCACGGTATCGGGCTGGTCGGTGATGCGGCCGATCTTGCGCTGATTGATCAGGCGCAGGAACAGATCGAGATCGTTCTGGTTCCATTCCAGAATCTCTTCGTTGCCTGAGACGTCCGGGTCGGCGGTGAGTCTGAGGATGCCCGTTTCTATGGTGAGATCGAAGGATTCGGAATCATCGGGGCCGGGCACTACCATGGCGACCGAATACGATCCCTTGTCCTCGTTCGCGCAAAGTCGCCACAGGAAAGGCACTTCTCCTGTCAGTTCGATCATTGGCGGCCTTTTGATGACGGGGAGGCGTAAAGATACCACAAAACGTCCCTGGCCCGCTTTAGCGCCTCGTCCGCCGCTGGTCAGGCGAGCCCTGAAACACTATAGTTAAGCCGCCGTTCGACCCGGACCTTATTCACAGAATCTGTGGATAACTCGGTGAATAATTTCAGGCGGCAGGCCGGGAATGCTGTAGGCATGGGAATTCGCATGAAATTGCTCAAAATTTGACCAACATGAAATGTTCATGTTTTTCAATAAGTTAGACCTTATAAACCGATCAAGAAAAAAAATGAAACTGCTATTGTTAGCGTTTTGTGACCGGCACATAAATTTTGTGCATAAATTTCCGGCTTTGAGCGAACTTGCCGATTAGCAGCAATTGTTGCTTCCTGTTTTTATTGGCATTTTCCAGACATAACGAACCGATCGTTCTAGCAGTAATACCGGAATACGACGAACCTCATGTCATTTGAACGAAAAAACATCTCGCGAATGCAGGGCTACACGCCCGGCGAACAGCCGGATTCGCCGGAAATCGTCAAGCTTAATACCAACGAGAATCCCTACCCGCCGCCGACCGCCGTCATCGAAGCCCTGCGCGCCATCGAAGGCGCCGATCTGCGGCGTTACCCCTCTCCCCTGGCCGACGATTTCCGCACCCTTGCCGGACTGATCCACGGCGTCGACCCCGAGAGCATTCTCGCCGTAAACGGCGGCGACGAACTCCTGCGCCTGCTGCTCACCACCTTCGTCGAACCCAGCGAAACGCTGGCGGTAATGCAGCCGAGTTATTCGCTCTATCCCGTACTCGCCGAGGTCGCCGGCTGCAAGCTGCTGGAAATACCCCTGAACGGCGCCTGGGAGATGCCGGACGACATGCCGGCCATATTGCGCGAACAAGCCGTGAAAATGCTCATTCTCGTCAATCCGCACGCGCCGACCGGCGGCTTGCTGCCGGCGGACTATCTGCGCGGTCTGGCGCGGGAATTCAAAGGCATTCTGGTGCTCGACGAAGCCTATGCCGATTTCATCGACCCCGAACTCGCATACGACTCGATCCCGCTCGTGTGCGAACTCGGCAACGTGTTGATCCTGCGCACCTTGAGCAAGGGATATTCTCTCGCCGGATTGCGCTTCGGCTACGGCATCGGCCCAACCGGCCTGATCCATCCGATGGCCACCAAGACCAGGGACAGCTATAACACCGACCATATCTCCCAGAAGCTGGCCAGGGCGGCGCTGGAATCGCGGGACGAAGCCGCGAAGACCTGGGAGCGGGTCCGGCGATCCCGCGAATGGCTGCGCGGCGAACTCGCCGGATTGGGTATCGATACCCTGCCCAGCCAGAGCAACTTCCTGCTGGCCGAGATTTCCGCCGCCATCGATACGGCTGATCTTTACCTGGCCCTGAAGGAGCGCGGAGTCCTCGTGCGCCATTTCGACCAACCCCGGCTCGACAACCGGCTGCGGATCACCGTCGGCAGCGAAACCGACAACGAAATCCTCATCGAAAAACTGCGGGACATCCTGCAATGATCTTCTCGCTGCTCAAGATCAACAAGAAGATTTCCGCCGCTCTTGCCGGCATAGCCATCGGCGCCGCGAGCCTGTGGGGCCTGTCGATGTGGCAGGACATTTCCACCGGCGAATTGCTGCGCCTTCTGCTCGCCGTACTCGTCATGCTCGCCGTACTCGCCCTCGTCGCGTTCTGCGCCGTGGCCTTGTGCAAGTTGCTGATCGCCGCTGCGATAAGCCTCGTCAGGCGTCTGCGGTCCTGAAAGTCAGCGCAGCCGGGCCCGCAAGCGCTGCAGATCCCGCCAGCAGTACTTTTTCAGGTCCGGGAAGGCAAGCATTTCGCGCAGTCCGCGAGTCACCGTGACGCGCAGGGAGACCCCGCCGAACCTGGTAGTGAAGTCCGCGACTGACGCGGAAACATCGGGAAAGAACTCGTTGCCGTTAAACGCGAAAACCAGCAGGTTCCCGCAGCCGTCGCGCTTGCAAAGATCTGCCAGCAAGCCGCCCCGCCCCGCGTTCGCATCCAGGGACTCGCGATTCAAATGCGCAGGTTCACCCGCGGCGGCGGCGTCAAGCGTCTTTCCCAGCGCTTTCAGAATATTCGCCAGCAGATTGCGGCATTCCGCGGCGTCCGCGCCTTGCCATCCGTCTTCCGTGAGCAGGGCCAGCGAATCGTCGACGCGCAGATAATGCAGCGGCTTGCGCACGACGGCAGCCGCGGGCGCGGACGCGGACGCCGGTTCCGACACTGGAGCAGGCTCCGGCTCCACAGCCGTTGCACGTTCCGGCTCCACCGGCGCGGCCACGCTTTTCCGCGAGCCCGCTGCCTGCTTTTCCGCACCGGCTTCGAACAGATCCGGATACTCCGGCGATGGCCTCGCGTTTTCGAACGCCACCCGTGCATACCAGGGCTGAATGCCCATCAGTGCCAGGTATTCCCGCCGCCGATTCTCTTTCCCGGTTCCCGCTGTTTCTTTAGAGTCCATGCCGGGAAATTACCCCTGCTCCACCGCTTTCGCAAGCGGTCCGGCCACAGTTTGAAGTTACCCTTCATTCATGCTTGAATCCGCACAAATTTTTGCCGGAGATCCGCCATGCTTGCCGTCCGCTGTCATTCGCATGGGCCACCCGAAAACCTCAGCCTGGACGATATCGACAAACCTTCGGCAGGCGAAAAGGAGGCTCTGGTAGAGATTTACGCCGCTTCGCTGAACTTCCCCGACGGCTTGCAGATTCGCGGCAAGTATCAGTTTCAGCCGGACATGCCCTTCATACCCGGCTCGGAAGCCGCCGGTATCATCCGGGAAGTCAGCGCGGGCCTTGCGGGATTCCAGGCCGGCGATCGGGTCATGGCGACTCCCGGGCTCGGCGCCTTCGCCGAGTTCGCCGCGGTTCCGGCGCGAGGCCTGCGCAAGATTCCTGACAATATGGACTTCCCCACCGCCGCGGCCTTTCCCATGGTCTACACGACTTCGTATTACGCGCTGAAGCAGCGCGCGCAATTGCAGTCCGGCGAAACCCTGCTCGTGCTCGGCGCCGGCGGCGGCGTGGGCATGGCGGCGGTGGAACTCGGCAAGATCATGGGCGCCAGGGTGATCGCCGCTGCCGGCTCGGAGGAAAAACTAGCCTTCGCGCAAAAGCTGGGCGCCGATGAACTGGTCAACTATGGTGACGGCTGTGGCGACGGCGAATTCAAGGAGAAAGTCAAGGAACTGACCGGCGGCGCGGGAGCGGACGTCATCTACGATCCGGTCGGCGGCGACTTGTTCGACCAATGTTGCCGCTGCATCAACTGGAACGGTCGCCTGCTCGTGATCGGCTTCACCAGCGGCCGGATTCCCGCCTACAAGGCCAACCTGGCCCTGCTCAAGGGTTCGTCGATGGTCGGCGTTTTCCTCGGGCGTTTCCGCCAGGAAGAGCCCGAAACCTACGAACGGAACTTCCGCGAACTGCTCGACATGTACGGGCAAGGCAAGATCAAGCCACTGATCACCCAGCGCTACCCGCTTCGGGATTACGTCTCGGCATTCAACGTGTTCACCGAACGCCGCGCGCTCGGCAAGGTGATTCTCGAAATGAAGAGCGAATGAAGCGCCATGCTGACCGACCGGGAAATCGCCGCCGACCTTGAAAAACTGAAGGAAATCGCCGCGGGCATGCTAGCGCCCGAGTCGCCGTTCGCAATTGAAACGAAGGAAATCGACGGTGTCGAATTGCGTGTTTTCCGCAAGGCGCCGCGCAATCTCGGCGAAATATACGATTTGAGCCGCCAGGCGGCCGACGAGACCTTTCTCGTCTATCTGGACGAGCGCTACACCTTCGCCGAAACCTTCGACATGGCGCGCCGGCTGGCGCGGGCGTTGCGCGAGGAATACCGGGTGGGCAAGGGCGACCGGGTCGCGATCTGCGCCCGCAATTCCCCGGAATGGTGCCTGGCCTACATGGCGACGACCATGATCGGGGCGATCACGGCGCCGCTGAATTCATGGTCCACGGCGCGGGAGCTGGAATTCCTCATCGCCGACAGCGGCAGCAAGTTGATCTTCGTCGACCCGCCGCGGCTGAAATTGCTCGGCGAGGCCGCCGCGAATCTCGACCTCATCATGATCAAGTCCGAAGACGGCGGCGAACTGCCCGAAAGCTCTTGTGAGACCCGGGAGTTGCTCCGGCGTTACGAGCCGCTCAGTGACACGGAGTTGCGCGAATTCGACGTGCAGCCGGAGGACGACGCCACGCTCATGTACACGTCGGGCTCGACGGGCAACCCCAAGGGCGTGCTTTCGAGCCATCGCGCCGTGATCAGCGCGCTTTACACCTGGATGTTCGTGCGCGGGGCCAACGAAACCCTCTACACCGAACTGGCCAGGGAGAATTGGCAGCCCGCCATCCTCGCCAACGTTCCCCTGTTTCACGTGACCGGCAGTCACGCCCAGTTCCTGATCAGTTTCGTCTCTCCGCGCAAGTTCGTGATGATGTACAAATGGGACCCGGAAATGGCCCTGCAATTGATCGAGCGGGAGCGCATTTCGATATTTCACGGCGTGCCGACCATGACTTGGGAAATCATGGTGTCGGAAAACTTCGAACGCACGGACCTGAGCAGTCTGCGCGGCGTGCAAAGCGGCGGCGCGCCGCGGCCGCCGGAACATCTGGCGATGATGCTGGAGAAGTTTCCGCCCGAGGCGATTGCCGGACTTGGCTACGGCCTGACCGAAACCAACGCCATCGGCGCAATCATCAGCTACAAGTTCTACGCTTCCAGGCCCGAAAGCACCGGTCGTCCCACTCCGCCGGTCACCGATCTGCGCATCGTCGACGAGGAAGGCCGCGAACTCGGAACGAACGAGGTCGGCGAAATCTGCATCAAGGGTCCATCGGTCATGAAGGGCTACTGGAATCAGCCCGAGGCCACCGCCGAGGTCCTGCAGGACGGCTGGTTCCGCACCGGCGATATCGGCAGGCTCGATCCGCTGGGCTTTCTGGTCATCATGGACCGGGCCAAGGACATCGTCATCCGCGGCGGCGAAAACATCGCCTGCATGGAAGTCGAATACGCCATCAGCGAACATCCCGCGGTGAACGAAGTCTCGGTGTACGGCATTCCCGACGACCGCCTCGGCGAAGTTCCCGCGGCCACCGTCATGCTCAAGCCGGACCGGGAACTCGACACGGCGCAACTGGGCGAATTCCTCGCCGAACGGCTCGCCGCATTCAAGATTCCGCGCGCTGTTCGCTTCCAGCACGAGCAATTGCCTCGCACCGGCACCGGCAAGATCGCCAAACGCGAATTGCGCCGGCTCGCAATTTCGTCGCCGAAATAGTTGATTTTTTTCCGCAACGGCACGATATAGGGGAAAGGAGAGCGATCCTGGGTGATTTGGGGGGCAAATCATGCAGACACCTGAATGGGAAGACAACGACAGCCTTGAGCCAGTCGAACAACAGCCGATAGCGGAGACGGCCTCCAGGTCATCGACCCGCGACAAGGTGCGCATTCTGGAATTGCGCCGGCGGCTGGAAGAACGGCTGGACAGCAAGCGCATCGAAATGGAATACGGTTCCGACTACCTGGACGACGAGTCAATCCAGTAGGGTGAGGCCCGGTCGGCGCAGCCGACAAAGAGCAACGCTCTTTGAGGGCCGAACGACTTGCCATGGATGGCAAGGCTGGGGGTAGTCGAAGCCACTAAGTCGCGCCAGGGATGGCATGTACTACCTGTCAGAATCCCGAAAGAGATTCTGCGATTCTGCTTTGACGCTGGCAGCATCCCAAGTATGATTGTCCGACGTGGACAGTCACGAGGGATTTGCGTCATGACTTATTGCGTCGCCGTTTCGCTGGACTCCGGAATGGCATTCTGCTCCGATTCGCTGACTCACGCGGGCATCGACCAGGTTTCCACCTATAGCAAGATGTTCTGCCACGGCGTCAAGGGCGAAAGGCAATTCGTCATCCTGAGCGCCGGCAATCTGGCAACCAGCCAGGGCGTCATGGCAAAACTCAAGGCCGATATCCGCAAGGGCGCCAGCATCACGCTCGACAACGTGAACAGCGTCACCGAGGCGGCGGACTACCTCGGCGACGTCAGCCTCGAACAGCAGGAAAGGCGCAAGACCGAGGGGGCCAACTTCGAAGCGAGTTTCATCCTCGGCGGGCAGATCAGGGGCAGGAAGCACCGCGTCATCCTGGTCTACCCGGAAGGCAATCACATCACAACTTCAAAGGACACGCCCTATCTGCAGATCGGCGAAAGCAAGTACGGCAAGCCGATTCTCGACCGGATTCTGAAACCCTCGCTCGATCTGGCCACGGCGGCGCAATGTCTGCTGATCTCGATGGATTCCACCATGAAGAGCAATCGCGGCGTGGGACCGCCGATCGAATTGCTGCTCTATCGCAGTGACAGCCTCTCGCTCGACCATCACCACCGTTTCGAGCCCGAAAGCGATTTTCTGCGCGATCTGCGCCAGGGTTGGGACAATGCCCTCAAGAACGCGTTCCGGCAGATGCCGCCCCTGAGCTGGGCGGCGAACTGGGACAACCCGGGTCATGAACGACCAGTTCATGGACAAATTGAAGCTTCCCGATAGTCGCTTCCGAAAGCACGAAGGGATAAGCGTCTTCCAGCCCCATGCTGCGATTCAGTGAATTGAGCAGAGTCGTCAGTTCCGACCATTTCTGCAGCAGGTCCTCGAGACTGTCGAAGTGATCCGAGCCCTGGGGCAGACCGTAAAATCCAGCCGTCTCGAGGGTGTCGGTCATATGCAGGTAATGCGCCCATATTTCGGCCCAGTCCTCGAGCGGATGCGACTGGGCGTAGGCACTGATGAAATCCGGATCCCGTATCCGGGGCCCTGAATAGTAGCGCTCAAGCGCGGCGTCGTAATCCTGCCTATCGTCGCCGAACAGATCCCGAAATCGCGCGATACGCTTTTCTCCGTCGATCAGCAGGCGAAAATAATAGTGTCCGCTTTCGTGTCGGAAATGCCCGAGCAACGTTCGATACAACTCGCCGGCATGCCGGCGCTCCATTTCGCGCCGCATATTGTCGGCTTCCGTCACGTTTATGGTCACCACGCCTTCGCTATGGCCGGTATAAACGTGTTCTTCGGCCACCCGGGGATTGGAGCGCCTGTCCTCGATGAAGCGGAAGGCAAGCCCGTGTTCGGATTCGTGCTTGCCGGTTACGGGCAGGTTCAATTGCAGGAGTCCGAAGATCAGGCGCCGCTTGGCGTGTTCGAGTTGTTTCCACCAAAGCAGGCGGTCACTGTCGACGAGGTCGGGAATCGTCTGGTTCAGGCTACAGGAAAGACAGTACTCCTTGCCGGCATCGCCCACGATCCAGTTGCAGACGCCGAAATCGACGCCGTTGCGGCACAGGGGGCCGGCTTCGCTTTGCGGTGCTTTTTGAGACCCTGGCCCCGTCGCCGTGCTCAGGCGCAGCATCCGGCGCGACCACGGATCGTAACCGACCCGGCTGCCGCAGCGCAGACAGGTCGTGTTCTCGAAGAACAGCGTCTGGCCGCAACCGCATTTGAAGTCGATCATGACCGGATTCCTGCTTCAGTTCCGCGGTGAGAACCAGGTATGGGTGATGGCGTTGTGGATCGCGGCGAACTTGATCTGGAGCCTGTCGATGTAATCCGTCAGTCCTTCCTCTATCAAGTCGGCCACCTGCGACTGCATCACGTGCCGCCGCGCCTCGTCGACCAGGCCCGCGACTTCTTCGTTCTTGGGCAGTTTCGACAGGACCTTGCTGATCGTGGTCAGGTTGTGGATCGCGGCCCGGGGAAACTCCTCGTCCTGCAGGAGGAAGCGAACCACGTCCTCGCCGTTGACGCGCCGGCGCACGTGCTGGCGATACATCTGGTAGGCGCTTTGCGAACGCAGCACACTCATCCAGAGAATGCCTTCATAGGGTTCGGGAAATCTCGGCGCGACCGAGCCCTTGCCCGGATGCGTGAACAACTTGCGGGCGCCGACGTCGACGATGCGCGTCACCATGTCCGCGCGTTCCAGCGCACGGCCCATGCGCACGAAGGTATAGCCGGAGTCCCGGCTCATGGCGCCCGCCAGCATGCCGAAAATCTGTTGTGCGCTTTCAATCGTGTGTTCGAGCATCTCGTTGCGCGCGCTGCGGACAGCGGCGCTGTCGGCGGCGGACTGGGCGTAGTAGTGCAGATCGTTGATACGCTCGAAGGCCTCGGTGGGCATGACTTCCCGCGTCGTGCGGGCGTTTTCGCGCGCCATCGACAACATGCTGCAAATCGATGCGTCGCAATCGTCGGCGATGAGGAACTGCGCCAGATTGCTTTCGGTGGCGATGTTGTAGCGCGTGGCGAACAGTTCCGTGGTGCCGGTAATGCGCACCAGGGCCCGCCAGCCGAGCTTTGTTCGTCCCGGCAGGTCGAGCAGCAGATTCGAGAACACGTTGAGCAGGCGCGCGGTATTCTCCACCCGCTCCAGATAGCGCGCCTGCCAGTAAATCCGTTCCGCTACTCTCGAAAGCATCAGCCCATTACCACCCAGGTGTCCTTGCTGCCGCCGCCCTGGGAGGAATTGACCACATAACTGCCTTTCACCAGCGCCACCCGGGTCAGGCCGCCGGGAGTCACATAACTGTCCGCCGCCTGCAAAATGAACGGGCGCAGATCGACATGCCGCGGTTCCGCGGCTTTCTCGCCGAGAATCGGCACCGTGGAAAGCGAAATCAGCGGCTGGCCGAGATAATTGCGCGGATTGTCCTTGATCTTGCGCGCAAACTCCTCGCGTTCGGCCACGCTGGCCTGGGGACCCATCAACATGCCGTAGCCGCCCGATTCGTTGGCGGGCTTGACGACGAGCTTGTCGAGGTTGGCGAGAACGTGCTGTCTTTCCTTGTCCTTGAAACAGCGGTAACTCGGCACGTTGGGCAGGATCGGATCCTCGTCGAGGTAATACTTGATGAATTCGGGCACATAGGTATAGACGATCTTGTCGTCCGCGACGCCCGCACCCGGCGCGTTGGCCAGGGAGACGTTGCCCTTGACCCATGCCTTGAACAGGCCGGGCACACCGAGCATCGATTCGGGATTGAACACGGCCGGGTCGAGGAACATGTCGTCGATACGCCGATAGATCACGTCGACCTGGGACAGGCCGCCGATGTTGCGCATGTAGACGCGGTCGTTCTCGACGACGAGGTCGCTGCCTTCGACGAGTTCGGCGCCCATGCGCTGGGCGAGATACGAATGTTCGAAATAGGCGGAATTGTAGATTCCCGGCGTCAGCACCACGATTTCGGGAAACGCCTGCCGGCGCGGCGACAGCGAGGCAAGCATGTCGAACAGTTCCTGCGGATACTCTGTCACGGGCTCGATGTCGTAATTCTCGAACAACTCGGGAAAGACGCGCTTGGTGACGCGGCGGTTCTCGAGCATGTAGGACACGCCCGAAGGCACCCGCAAGTTGTCTTCCAGCACCATGAACCGGCCATGCTCGTCGCGAATCAGGTCGGTGCCGCAGATATGAGCCCAGACGCCGTAACGCGGCTCGATGCCGAGGCATTGGGGCCGGAAATTGACCGAATCGAGGATCAGTTCCGGGTCGATGATCTTGTCCTTGAAGACCTTTTGCCCGTTGTAGACATCGTTGATGAAACAGTTCAACGCGCGTACGCGTTGTTCGAGGCCGCGGCGGGTTACCTCCCATTCCCGGGCCGGAATCACCCGCGGTATGAGATCGAAGGGCCACTCCCGGTCGATATTCTGGCCGTCGCTGTAGACCGTGAAGGAAATGCCCATGGTCTTGATGGCGAGCCGGGCGGCCAGCTTCTTTTCGTCGAGATCCTTGCGGTCGAGCGACTCCAGGTAGGCGGCAAGTTGCTGCGCCGTCGGCCGGGGCGCGCCCGGCCGCTCGATCATTTCATCGTGAAAGGCTCCGGGATCATATGTCTGCCAGTCGATCTGCAAGGAGTGCTCCTCGTCGGGACTAACCCATGGGATAGGGAAATTGCCGATGCACTTCGTCGCAGGCGGCCTTGACCTCTTCCGACAGTTCGATGTCGAGCGCCGCCAGGGAATCGTCGAGTTGATCGGCGGTGCGTGCGCCGATGATCGTGGACGCGACGAAATCGAACTCCATACTCCAGCGCGTCGCCAGCGTCACCGGCGACAGGCCCGCATCCCGGGCGATCTCGACGTATTTCGCGGTCGAGGCCAGGGTGCCCTCGTTGACGAAGCGACGCGCCATCGCCTGCTGGCGCGGGTTACTGCTCTCGTAGTCGCCGAAACGGGTGTTCGGCGGCGACTTGCCGTCGTTGTATTTGCCGCTGAGTACGCCGCCGCCGATCGGCGAATAAGGCAGCAGCGAGACTTTCTCGTTACGGCAGACCTGAGCCAGTTCGTCGAGAAAGCGGCGATGCAGCAGGGAGAAATTGTTCTGGATCGATTCGAACCGGGCCAGGCCTTCGTATTCGGCGATCATGTTGCTCTTGGTCAGGCCGTAACTCGTCTCGTTCGACGTTCCCAGGTAGCGCACCTTGCCCGATTCGACGAGGCGGTCGAGAGCGGCCATGGATTCTTCCATCGGCACGATGGGGTCGGGCCAATGCACCTGGTAGAGATCGATGTAATCGACGTCCATGCGGCGCAGGCTGCCTTCCACGGCGCGCTCGATGTGATGGCGGTCGACGGCGGTCATGCCGTGACGGATCGGCGGTACGAACCAGCCGCCCGCCGCGCCGGCGACCTTGGTGGCGACGATCACGGCGTCCCGCGGCTTCTGCTTCAGCCATTCGCCGAAAATCTCTTCGGTCAGGCCGGCGAGTTCGGCCGTCGGCGGCACCGGATAAGCCTCCGCCGTATCGAAAAAGTTGATCCCCCTGTCAAAGGACTTGTCGAGAATCCGGAATGACTCGGCCTTGTCGCTCCAGGTTCCGAAACTCATTGTGCCCATGCAAATAGGCGTCACCCGAAGGCCGCTCCGGCCAACGTATCTGTATTCCATGTTGCTTCCTTGGTTATTGATTCAAAAACGAATTGCTGATCAGGCCAGTGGCGGACAATCTTCCCCGAGGTAACCCCCGCCCCCGCAATAGGACGGATCCTGCAATTGGATGAAGATGTTGTCCGGGTCGGAGAAGTACACTTCCGGCGTGCCGGTCTCGAATCCTCCCCGGTCAGGCATGCGCATGCTGACCCAATGCATCAGCGGCTGCGTGTCCGCCGGATCGCTGCGCGCGCTCAGCCCGTAATCCGTGAGCTGATTGAGAATGTCTCCGACATCGAAATTGTTCATGCTGAAACAGACATGGTGGATAAGCGCGGGATTCTGCGGCGGGCCTTCCTCGCTGGCGCCGGTATACATCAGGAACTGGAAACCGTCGCCGACGCCGACCACCGGCGCGTTGGGGCCCTGGTAGGCCTGGAACTCCTTGCCGAAGACCTGCCGGTGAAAATCGTTGGCGCGGCCGCGGTTAGCGGTGAAATTCGTGAAATGGTTGTAATCGACGAGTTGGAACATCCCTGCCGAGGGGGCCTGCTCGATCGCATTGCAGACATCGCCCAGGATACCGTTGCCGCCGCAGTCCATGGGCGAGGAAAGATGGTAGATCAGGCCTTCGACGTCCGCGAAGTAGAGCTCTCGTGTTCCGCCCTGCCTCTCCCGCACCCAGGAAGTCAGGCCAACCGACAGGCGGTCCGCGGGCGATTGCGGGCCGGGACCGGGCTCTACGCCGAAAGCGCGCAATTGCTCCTGTACCGCGTCCACATCGAAATCGGCCACGCTCAGGCCCATGTGCGCGATCGACGGAGTCTCGCCGGGCTCGGCCGGGGCGATGGAGAAATAATGCGGACCTTCGCCTACGCGCAATACGACTTCGTCGCCCTGGCGCGCCTGGATCGGCGCCCCGAAAACGTCCTGGTAGAAGGCCACCGAGCGCGCCACGTCGCTTGAGCGGATGCGGAAGCTGTGCAATTTCCGCACAGCCACCGAAGCCGGGCCGCTTTCCGTGGCGCAACTCATCGGCGCCAGCGCCAGCATGGGCATGGCTGCAAGCAGATTGCGGCGGCCGCGGGAGAAACCGATTGTCTTGCGGAAATTGCCTGTTCTGTTCATGAGAATCTCCTCTCGGCGCTCACTCGGTCACCGTTACCGTCAGGTTCCGGTAAGTGAAAAGCGAACCGTCGCTGGCCACGCCGCGCAATACGTATTCTCCCGGTTCCGAGAAGGTTACGGAGACTTCCCAATGGTTGTTCTCGGGCACCGGCGGAATGATGTAAGGCGGCGACCAGGGGGAATTGGCGTAGACCCTGCTGTCTGTGTAGGTCTTGAATTGCACCGGGTCGAAGGTGACTTTTTCGGCTTCGCCCCGGTAGACGATCCAGGAAAAGCGCAGACCCGGCCCCGATGCGACCACGATGGAAGACGGCGTGCGGTAGATTTGCTCGGGCGAGCTTGGAATCGGGCGGTCGGCGCGGGCGGGCAGGTTGTCGGGATCGTTGGCGTAGACGTCGAGCGTAATCGGCTCTCCCACCACGGCGCGGCGGAAATTGTCGCCCTGCACCTCGAGTTCGGGTGGGATATTGGTGCGCAAGGCATCGTCCAGGCTGCCGAAAGCGCCGCCGACTTCGGTCGAGATCACCTGTGGGTCGATGCGGTAATCCGGCTTGAGCGAGCCGTAGGCGCGGTTGGTCTGGCCCTGGGTGCGCAAGGTCCAGACGATTTCGTCGGTATCGAAATTCTCGGGGACGTCGACGGTGAACAGAAAGGGATTGCGCCGCGGATAGAAATGCGTCGGCTGGCCCATGTCGGCCTCGGCCATGTCGAAGCTGTCGATGGTGAGATCGTCGAGTCCGCCTTCGCCGACATGGCTGAAATAGTTGTCCGGCCCGACCGGGATATCGAGTTGCTGCTCCCAGTTCGAATTCATGTAGCCGAAAAACAGCGTGTAGCCGCCCTGTTCCTCGTTGGGCCACCAGCCTTCGTACGCGGGCGAGACGATCTCGCCGCTCTTGACCATGAATCGCTGTTGGGCGAACCCGGTCTGCGCGACGGCAAACGCCAGTAATACAAGCAAAGCAGTTCTCATGCGCGATTTCTCCGCAATCGGTCGAATTTCGAGAGACTTTCTAAAATTGTCGGTGGTTCAGGGAAGACGCGCGGGGGCGGCGCATGCGTCGCCCCCGCGGGTCGTCAGTCACTTCCGGCGATGCCCGGCTCGACAGGCTCGGGCGCCCAGCACAACGGACAGCCGATGTCGTACTCATTGCGGTCTTTCATATTTGCCCGGCGAATCGCCATTTCGGCCTGGAACTGCTCTTCGGTAAGCGAGACCGAATAACCCAGGTCGATGAACATGTTGGACACCGAGCGGCGGCCGCCGCCGGCCCAGTTGCGCCCGTCGGCCAGATTCGGATTCCCCGCCGTAGTGTCTAGGAAACCGATGGTATGCAGGATCGTGCCCTTGGGCAGCAGCGGCGCCTTGTCGTCCTCGTAGATGTACTGCTTCACCCAGTTGTGGTCGTAACCCACGCAATTGAGCGTGAACTGGTTATGGCCCCAGATCGCCTCCAGGCACATGCGCACGCCGGGAGCGTGCAGATGCGGCTCAAAGGCGATGATCTTGGTGTGTTCCTGCAGCACTACGTAATTGTGTACTTCCTGGTTGGCGCGATTGGGCAGGATATCGACATCGACGCCGTTGCCGGTGCGCGGTCCGCGCCTGCTGTATTCCGGCGCGTAACCCACCGGGAAGAAGCTGATGCCGAATTCCAGGTGGCCGGTAGTATCGCGGCCGTTGGAATGCAGATGCGCGGCATAGAGATGCAAGGCCGAATTGGCGGGCAAAAGCCGCCCGGCCTTCTCGGGAAAAGTGTCGGCATTGCGTCCCACTTCGTGGATCGGCCAACTTGTGATATCGCCCGAGACCGCCGTGCCGCCCTCGTTGAGCACGCCGCTGCGATAGGTCATATGGTGGAAGATATAGCGTCCGCCGACCGTACTCGTGCCGATATCCGCAGGAATATCGTTGATCTCGCGCACTTCGATCGACTTGACGTAGCGGTCCTCGGTCAGACCGGTCGGCACCAGGCCGATATCGCCCCACCAGTCGGGGCCGATCGCCGGCCGCGTTACGTCCTGCGAACGCAGGATCAGGTCAGGCTCGCCCAGGGTCCATTCGCTGCCGTCCGAGAAAACCAGCGGCGTCGGCTCATTGTCGGGATTGCCGCGCGGCGCGCCGTGCTCGACCCAGTCCTGGATCAGCGCCAGATCGAGATCCGACAGGGAATAATCGTTCTTGAAGCCATTGATGCCGATATTCTTCTCCACGAACCAGGGCGGCATGGCGCCCATGCGGTCGCGGATCGCGGTGCGATACTGGATTACGGGCGCCCAGGGCCGGACTTCGTCGTAAGACATGAATGACATGGGCCCGCCGCCGCCCGGACGGTGGCATTGTTGACAGCTTCGCTGCAGGATCGGCGCGATGTCGTCAGCGTAAGTCGTGCTGCCCGCATCGAGTCCGAAATCCTCGATGTCGTAATAGTGCATCTTTGGAACGGCGCTGCCGGCATTGTACGACTGCGCCTGCAAGACGCCGGACACGAGCGCCAGGCTCGCGCCCAGCATGGCTACCAACAGATGTCTGCTCATCATGGCTTCTCCCGTGGGCCCGGCGGGTTGGATTACCGCCGGAATTTATCCAGCGAGAATAAAATCAATCCGGCCGAATGTCCATGCCCGCCTTTGTAACATCCTGTCATTCCGGCAAGGCGAAGGCGGTCAGGGTAGTGCCTGAGGGAATGAGGACGTGCTGGCGGCCGTCGAGCATGAACGTGGTCGCGGCGGCGCCCCAGATGCGCGAGCCGGTCTGGTAGTGCCAGAGGTTCTCGCCGGTGGCGGCGTCGAAGGCCGTGAAATTGCCTTCGTGGTCGCCGGCGAAGACGAGCCCGGAGGCCGTGGTCATGACGCCGCCGAAAGTCGGCGAGGGATACGTGAACTCCCAGCGCAACTCGCCGGTGTGGACGTCGAGCGCGCGCAAGGCGCCCGTGCCGTCGGGTTCGATGAAGACGACGCCGCCGAAACTCGCCTGGCCGGGCGCGTACACCGGTTCCTCAGGCACGTAGGTGGCGCAGGTTTCCCGCGCCGTGACGTAGAACAACTCCAGTTCGGGGTTGTAGGAAGGCGGCATGAAATTGGTCGAACCCCAGGGGTCGGGCAGGCAGCCCTGGCTGCCGTCGTTGAGGATGACCGGCCTGCCGTCGGGGCCGATTTCCCGCGCCCAGGTCGTGCCCGTGAACGGCTCGCCGACCAGCAGTTCGCCGTCGGTGCGGTCCAGCACGTAGAAGAAGCCGTTGCGATTCGCCATCATCACGAGCTTGCGCGGCTCGCCCCGCCAATCGGCGTCTACCAGTACGGGCACGTGGTTGGAATCCCAGTCGTTGATGTCGTGGGGCGTGAACTGGTAATGCCAGCGCAGGTCGCCGCGGTCGGCGTCGAGGGCGACGATGGAGTTCGAATACAGGTTGTCGCCGGGGCGCGAATCGCCGAAATAATCCGGGTTGGGATTGCCCACGCCCCAATAGATCAGGTTCAGTTCGGGGTCGTAACTGCCATTCATCCAGGTGCCCCCGCCGCCGCGGGCGAGCACTTCCGGATCGTCGGGCCAGGTTTCGCTGCCCGGCTCGCCGGGGCCGGGAATCGTATTGAAGCGCCAGAGCCGTTCGCCGGTGACCGGAGCATATGCGTCGATGAAGCCCCGGGTGGCGTATTCGCCGCCGGATATGCCGACGATTACCTTGTCGTCAATGACCAGCGGCGCGAGAGTGGCGGCGTAGCCGATGCGGTAATCGGCCAGTTGCACGTCCCAGAGAATATCGCCGGTGCGGCGGTCCATGGCCAGCAGATGCGCGTCCAGCGTGACCATGAACAGCCGGTTGCCGAGCATGCCGAAGCCGCGATTGACCGGCGCGCTCGCGCCATAAGTGAGGTCGTCGGGCAGATTGCGGCGATAGGTCCAGAACGCCCTGCCGCTGCGGGCGTCGATCGCCCACGCGAAATTGTTCGAGCCAGTGACGTAAAGCACGCCGTCATCCACGAGCGGCGTCGCCTCGAAGCCGCGGCCGCGGGTCGTCGTGCCGGTCTGGAAAGTCCAGATCGGCCGCAACTGGCCCACGTTTTCCGGCGTGATCCGGGTCAGCGGACTGTGGCGCCGGCCGCTGTAGTCGCCGGAATACGTCAGCCAGCGCTCCGGATCGTCCAAACCGCGGAGGATATCCTCGTAAGTGGGCCCGTCCTGCGCGAACGCGGTCAAGGCGAACGGCGGCATCAGGCAGGCAAGCAGACGTACGGCGAAGCGCATGGTCATTCTCCCTTGTCGGTTCATTGATTGCCGTGAAGAAAGGCGAGCAGGTCGGCGAGTTCGCCCGCGTCGAGTTCGGCCTCGGAAAAGACCGGCATCAGCGATGCGCCCAAACGATTCAATTGCCGCACGCCGTCTCGCCGGAAGGCGCGCAGGCTCTGGGCTTCGGTCACCAGTTGCAGCGAAAACGCGTCCTCGTTCTTGAGTACGCCGGTGACCGATTCGGCATCCGTTTCGACCGTAACCGGCCGAAAGCCGCGCTCGATTCTCTCCGATGGCTCGCGGATCGACTGCATCAGCGCCTCCGGCGACCGGCGGCGAGTAACCCCGGTCAGCGCCGGACCAAGCACCCCACCCGCTTCAGCCCCGGCGCGATGGCATTCGGCGCAGTTATCCGCGAACAGCCGGCGCCCATTGCCTGCGTCGCCGACGAATTCCGCGTCCCTGCCCCCTTCGGATAGACTCGCCATGAACGAAACCAACATCCACAACTCGGTTTCCGACAGCCCATGAGGCGGCATGATGCTGCCCGGAACTCCATCCCGAACCACATTGAAGACATATTCGTCATTCACACCCTCGCGCGCCCACATCAAACTCAAATCCGGCGCATCGATCGACAGAATCCCCTTCCCGTCCGCCCCATGACAAGTAGCACATTGCGCTCGAAACAGCGCCCCACCCGCAAGAACCGCCCGCGGCTGCCCCGCATAAGGATTAACCCCCTGCGCAGCCGCCCCCTGCCAAACACCCGGCAAATAAAAAGCGGCAAATACAACCAAGAATCCGGCGATCCGATTCAAACCTTGTCTCTCTTTGGTATGGCTCAACAATTGCCGCCGAGCATACCACGCCACCCCCAAATTTCGCACGGCGTAAGCCGCTGCCGGGATAGGGAAGTACAGCGGGCGTGCGAGGCAGGATGCCGAGCCCGAAGCCTACAGGGATGTATTCACGGCGTCCGCTGTACTTCCCTATCGCGGCGGCGGCGGTTCGAGGTCACAAAATCCTGAAGGAAATCAGTTGACAAGTTACAGGGCTTGTTTAATTCTCGGCTTACCGAATTTGCTTGGTTGGAGAAAATCATGCCCAGACATTCCAAGGGAGCGTCCCGCAAAAAACGAACGCTGGAATACCTCGCTTCCGCATCCGTCGCCCTCGCGCTGGCCATCGTCGTCACCGGCCTGCAAAGCGACCGGATCGTCGCCCAGTCCAGCAACTTCCAGGGCGGCGCCCCGGATGTGCGTCAGGCACCGGACATGACTTCGATCCGCATCCTGTTCCCCGCCGGCGTGCGCTCGTCCTGGCACACCCATACCTGGGGCCAGTTGCTGATGATCGAGGAAGGCCGCGCGCTCACCCAGGTGCGAGGCGAACCCCTGATGGAGATGCATCCGGGCGAGCCGTGGTGGACTCCGGCCGATGTCGAACACTGGCATGGCGCACATCCCGAAGAATCCGCGCTGCAATTGACCATCTATGAAGGCAGCGTCGTCTGGATGGATCCGACCACTGACGAAGAATACCTAGCCACCCCGATCCGGCCCTGAAGCCGAAACCCGGCCAGCCTGCACGGCGTGAGTCACCGTCCGGTGGGCGGGGTGCAGCGGGCGTGCGAGACAGGATGTCGAGCCCGAAGCCTACAGGGATGTATTCACGGCGTCCGCTGCACCCCGTCCGCCGGACGGTGACGGATCGAAGCCACCAGCCTTGGTAACGAACCCAAGTAGATTCTGCGACTTCACCGAGACCCGAGATATGTTTACCGACTTTCGCATTGCCCTCCTTTTCCCCATTGCCCTGACGCTTGCCGCCTGTGGCGAGCCGCAGCCGCAATTGAGTTTCGAGGAATCGCTGCAGCAGCAGTTGATTGAGGCCGAGCCCGGCGACGTCATTGAAATCCCCGCCGGCACCCATGAGCTGACCCGCAGCCTGTCGCTCGACGTACCCGGCGTGAAGATCCGCGGCGAAGGCATGGACCGTTCGATCCTTTCCTTTCGTAACCAGTTGCAAGGCGCCGAAGGGCTGCTCGTGAGCGCCGACGATTTCGTCATCGAAGATCTTGCGATCGAGGACACCGTCGGCGACGCGCTGAAAATCAACGAAAGCAATAACGTCACAGTGCGCCGGGTACGCACCGAGTGGACCGGCGGCCCACTTACCACCAATGGCGCTTACGGCATCTATCCGGTGCAGTCGAGCAATATCCTAATAGATGGCTCGGTCGCCATCGGCGCGTCCGACGCCGGCATCTACGTCGGCCAGTCGACGCAGATCATCGTGCGCAACTCCCGCGCCGAATACAACGTCGCAGGAATCGAGATCGAAAATTCGACCTTTGCCGACGTGTACGACAATGTCGCCACCAACAATACCGGCGGTATCCTAGTCTTCGACCTGCCCAACCTGCCGGTGCAAGGCGGCCGCAACACTCGGGTGTTCAATAACAGCATCGTCGACAACAACACCGCCAATTTCGCGCCGGAAGGCAATATCGTCGCCACGGTGCCGGCCGGCAGCGGGCTGATGGTGCTGGCGAACGACAATATCGAAGTCTTCGGCAACGAGTTCGCCAACAACAACAGCGCCAACATGATGATCGTCAGCTACCACATCACCGGCCTGCCGATCGAGGACGAGAACTACGATCCCTTCCCCGAATCGATCCACGTGCACGGCAACAGCTTCAGCGGCGGCGGCGCCGAGCCCGACTCCGAACCGCTGGCGCTGTTGCAGCAGGCCACGGGACAGGCGGTGCCCGACGTCGTCTGGGACGGCACGATCCTGCCGGGCAAGACAGCGCCCGACGTGCTTTGCATGCGCGGCAACGGCGATGCCGATTTCGTCAATCTCGACGCCCCCGGCGGCTTCGCCGCGCCTTCGTTCGAGATCGGCCCCCACGATTGCTCCGGCGCGGAATTGCCCGAGGTGTCGCTCGCTTCCGGACCATGATCCGTTCCCTGCTCCCGGTTCTGCTGCCGGCGCTGCTGCTGGCCGCCTGTGCGGAACCGCGTTTTTACGAGCAGGAAAATCCGCAGCGCCTTTCGGACTGGAACCTGTTCCGAGACGAAGGCTCCCGATTCATCCCCCGTGAACAGACCCTGGTGTTCGCGCCGGCGAATCCCCTGTTCACCGATTACGCGGGCAAGTTGCGCACCATGTGGCTGCCGGCGGGAGAGCAAGCAGACCTCGTGGACGGTGAACTCGAGTTTCCCGCCGGCTCGATCCTGAGCAAGACCTTCTACTACCCGACGGGAGCCGACGGCCTCCTGCTCGAGAGCGTGGACCAGGAGAACGAACTCGACCGCGCGCGGCATCGCATGATCGAAACGCGATTGCTCGTGCGGCGCGAGGACGGCTGGCACGCCATGGCCTACGTCTGGAACGAGGAGCAGACCGAGGCCTTCCTCCGCGTTGCCGGGGCGAGCGTGCCGGCAAGCCTGCAACGCGCTTCGGGAGTGACGGATTTCGTCTATTTCGTTCCCAACGAAAACCAGTGCGCGGGCTGCCATGTGACCGTGCATCCCGACGGCCCGCTGCATCCGCTGGGCGCGGTTGCCGGGCAACTCACGGCCGCGGCCGCGAATCCGGATGGAGGACGCCAGTCTCAATTGCAGGCGATGCAGGAACGGGGCTGGCTCGATGCTCCGCCCGCGCAGTCCGCGGCGGCTTCCTGGGAAAACAGCCGGGCCGATCTCGAAACCCGGGCCCTGGCCTACATGAACATCCATTGCGGCCATTGCCACAATCCCGACGGCGCGGCGGACACTTCCGCACTGGTGCTCGACGGCAATCACCGCAATCCGCTGGAACTCGGCGTCTGCAAGACGCCGGTGGCGGCGGGAGGCGGCGCCGGCGATCTGCTCTACAGCATTCACCCCGGCGCGCCGGAACGCTCGATCCTGCTCTATCGCATGGAATCCTCCGAACTCGACGAAATGATGCCGGAACTCGGCCGTTCGCTGGCGCACGACGAAGGCATCGCCCTGATCCGCGACTGGATCGCCGCCATGCCCGGCGACTGTCCCGAGCCGGTGCGGGCGTTCGGGAACGGGTGAATGCGATGCCCAAGCGGCTGCCCGGATTCTGCCTGCTGCTGATCTGCCTGATCGCTGCGGGCTGTTCCGACCGGCAGTTCGAACGCCGTACTTACGTATTGACCACGGGCACGACCGGCGGAACCTTCTATCCCGTCGGCGTGGCGCTGTCGACGATCGTCTCGGCGCGCCAGGACGAGAGTTTTTCGCTGACGGCGATCAGTTCCGCCGGTTCCATGGAAAACATCAAGTTGCTGCGCGACAACCAGGCGCAATTCGGCCTGATTCTCGGCGTCTTCGCCGCCTGGGCCTGGGAAGGCGGCGGGCCGATCGGCACGCCGCAATCGCATCTGCGCGCGGTCGGCGCGACCTGGCCGAACGTCGAGCATTTCGTGCTGAGCACCGATTTCGTCAGCAGCGGCACCCTCGACGATCTCGCCAATATAGACGGCCAGCGCTACGTGCTGGGCATGCGCAACTCCGGCGCCGAGCAGACCGGCGCCTACATCCTCGACGCCGTCGGCATCGATTTCCGCAACCGGTTCAGTCTTGCATACATGGGTTACGGCGCTGTCTCGGGCGCCATACAGGACGGCAACATCATCGGCATGAACGTTCCCGCCGGCGCACCGGTGGCGGCCATTACCCAGTCCTATGCCCAGATGCGCGACAGCATCACGATCCTGAATTTCACCCAGCGGCATCTCGACGCGATCAATCGCGATCTGCCGCTATGGAATTTCTACGATCTGCCCGCCGGCACCTACCCTTACCAACAGGCGGACATCACCACCGCCTATAGTCCCAACGTGCTCGTGACGAGGGAGGACGTACCCGAGGAAATCGTCTACCAACTGACCAGGCTCATGTGGGAGAGCCTGCCCACCTTGCGCGAGATCCATAGCGCCACGAGAGAAATGATGCTCGACCGCGCCCTGGCGGGGATCGTCCTGCCCCTGCATCCCGGCGCCCTGCGTTATTACGAGGAAGCCGGCGTCGAAGTCGCCCCTGAATTGCGCCCTGCCGTTATTCGATGACGAAATCGAACCAGGTGTCCGGGTACGGTTCATCGATCAGCTTGAAGTGCCACCACTCTTCGGCGAGCGGCTCGAAGCCGTGCTTGATCATCGTGATCTGCAGCAACATGCGCCGGGCCTGGTGCTGCGGCGAAACCTCCTGGTTCGCAGGCGCCGAACGCGGGTCGAAATAGTCCCAGCGCGTACCCATGTCGAGTTCCTCGCCGGTTTCCAGCGAAACCAGGGTCAGATCGACCGCCGAGCCCCGCGAATGCCCCGACTGTTCGGCGATATAGCCTTGCGCGAACAACTCCGACTTGTCGACATGGGGGTAGTAGACCGACTTCATCATGTCGTCTTCCGGATCCAGGGCCCAGCGCACGAAATGATCCACCGCCCGTTGCGGACGATAGCCGTCGAACAGTTTCAGGCCAAGTCCGATCTGGCGCAATTCGATCTGCACCGCGAGCAGGGCGTCCGCCGCCTCCCGGGTGAGCAGCACTTTTTCCGCTTCGTAGCCGTCGATGGGCTCGCCGACGAAATTGCCGTGCCCGGCATAGCGCGCCTCGATCTGCACATCGGCAAGAAATTCGCCCATGTCGACGAATCCCTCCGGAATCTGCGCCGGAGCGGGCCAGGCAAAGCCGAGAAGCAGAATCAGCAGAAGAATCCGGTTCATCCTGGATTTAATCCCGTAGCGAAGCGCCTTCATAGATATTACTATGCGCGGTTGAATCGACAAGCATCGGCAATTCAAGGGCCGTAACGCGCATGACTCGCATGCAAGTACATATCGCCGAGGATGAACGGGAACTGAAGCGAATCGCGCCGGTGATGCTCGAATTGCGCGATCATTTCGACACCGATGGCCTGATTGCGCAGATTCGCCGCCAGCAACAGGATGGTTACATCGTCGCCTATGTGGAAGAAGACGGCGAGGTGCTTGCCGTCGCCGGCTTCGTCATCACCAGCAAGCTGGCCTGGCACAAGCATCTTTACGTCGACGACCTGGTCACCGCAGCGGCCCGGCGCTCCCGCGGCGCGGGCCGCTGCCTGATGGACTGGCTCAAGCGATACGCCATCGACAACGGCTGCACGCAATTGCATCTCGATTCCGGCGTGCAGCGATTCCGCGCCCACAGGTTCTACCTGCGCGAAGGCTTCGACATCAACAGCCATCATTTCGCCATCACCGAGTTATAACGAACAGGAGACATTTCCGTGATTTTCCGAAGCAAACTTCCGGACCTGGACATTCCCGACGGCAGTCTGGCCGACGTGCTGCTGCAACATTGCGACGCGCTGGGCGACAAGCAGGCGCTCGTGGACGGGCCGACCGGGCGCGAGATCACCTATGCCCAACTGCCCGTCATGGTGCGCCGGTTCGCGACCGGGCTCGCCGAACGCGGCTTCGACAAGGGCGATGTGCTCGCCATCTTCATGCCCAACGTGCCGGAATACGGGATTGCGTTCCTCGGCACGGCCTGGCTGAGTGGCGTCAACACCACGGTCAACTCGCTTTATTCGACCGATGACCTGATCCACCAGTTCAAGGATTCCGGCGCGCGCTTCCTGTTGACCATTCCCGATTTTCTCGACCGGGCCTTGCCCGCCGCGGAAGCGACCGGCATCGAGGAAATCTTCGTCCTCGGCAGCGCCGAGAACTGCACGCCTTATGCGGAATTGCTCAATAACGCCGGGGATGCACCCCAGGCGGAAATCGACCCGGCCCGGGACATGGTCGCCATGCCCTACTCTTCCGGCACTACCGGCCTGGCCAAGGGCGTCATGCTGAGCCATCGCAACCTGATCGCCAATTTCGTGCTGTCCACGGCGGTGAATCCCCAGCAGGAAGACGACAAGATGTTCGCGGTGCTGCCGTTCTTCCATATCTACGGCATGACGCTGCTGCTTTGCCTGAGCCTGTACACCGGCGTCACCTTGCTGTCCTCGCCGCGTTTCGAACTCGAACAGTTCCTGCAAATCGTCCAGGACCACCGCGTCACCTTGCTCAGCCTCGTGCCGCCGCTGGTGCTCGCGCTGGCGAACCATCCCATCGTCGATCAATACGACCTGAGCTGCGTGCGCCTGATCACCTGCGGCGCGGCGCCGCTCGGCGTGGATCTCGAACAGGCCTGCGCCGAGCGTCTCGGTTGCGGCATCATCCAGGGCTACGGCCTTACCGAAGTCGCCGGCGCCTCGCATATCCGCGCGCTCGGCAGCGATCTCGACCTGCCCGGTTCGGTCGGCCCGGTGCTGACCAATACCGAAAGCAAGATCATCGACGTCGAAACCGGCGCCGAACTCGGCCCCAACGAAACCGGCGAAGTCCTCATTCGCGGCCCCCACGTGATGCTCGGCTATCTGAACAACCCCGAGGCGAACGCCCGTTCGCTCGACGACGAGGGCTGGTTCTACACCGGCGACATCGGCTACGCCGACGACGACGGCTGTTTCTTCATCGTCGACCGGGTCAAGGAACTGATCAAGTACAAGGCCTACCAGGTAGCGCCCGCCGAACTCGAAGCGCTGTTGCTGACCCACGAGGCGGTCGCCGACGCGGCCGTGATCCCTTCCCCCGACCTCGAAGCGGGAGAAGTGCCCAAGGCATTTGTCTTGCGCAAGGGAGAACTCGGCGAGCAGGAGTTGATGGATTGGGTCGCCGAGCGCGTGGCCCCTCACAAGAAGATTCGCCGGCTTGAATTCGTCGACGAGATTCCCAAATCCGCTTCCGGCAAGATCCTGCGGCGCCTGCTGGTCGAAAAGGAGCGGCAGCAAGTCGCAGGATAAGTCCCGGAGAAACGGCGATCGACAGCCTCAATGTACTGATGACCGGCGCGACCGGCCTGATCGGCGGCGCGCTCCGCGAGCGCCTGGAAAGCCAGGGGCATCGGGTATTCGCGCTCGACCGGAGCGATGCGGGAGCGGCTTTCCGTTATTCGGCGGAGCGGCGGGAAATCCGGCTCGACCCGGCCATCGAACTCGACGCGGTCGTCAATCTCGCGGGAGCGAACATCTCCGCAAGCCGCTGGAGCGAAGACTACAAGCGGCTGATCATGGAGTCCCGGGTGGAACTTACCCGGACGCTGGCCGCGGCGCTCGCGGCTTCAGCGCACAAGCCGCGCGTATTTCTTTCCGCCACGGCCATCGGATTCTATGGCGACACCGGTGCGGAAACCGTCGATGAATCTTCTCCGCGCGGAGCGGATTTCCTCGCCGATGTCGCCGGCGCCTGGGAGGCGGCCTGCGAGCCGGCGCTCGCTGCCGGCATCCGTACGGTCAACATGCGATTCGGCGTGGTGTTGAGCCGCGATGGCGGGGTGCTCAAGGAGATGTTGCTGCCATTCAAGCTCGGGGGCGGCGGCAAACTCGGCGACGGCAGCCAATACATGAGTTGGATCGCCCTGGGCGACGTGATTTCACTGATCGAGCTTTGCCTGCGCGACGAGACCATCAGCGGCCCGATCAATTTCGTCTCCGGCCGTCCCGCCACCAACGCCGAATTCACTCGCGCCCTCGGCAAGGTCTTGAGAAGGCCGGCTTTTTCGCCCTTCCTGCGAGCCTGGCTCATCCGCCTTCTGTTCGGTGAAATGGGCGAGGCCCTGCTGCTCGGCAGCAATCGGGTCGTTTCCCGTCGTCACGAGGAAATCGGCTTCACTCCCGCATATCCCGATCTGACCGAAGCGCTCACCGCCGAACTTCGCTGATTGCCGATTCAACCCCGGCAAGCGGTTCGGCTCCGCGCCGAATGTTGGCCTGCGCCGGTAAACATCGTAATCTTGGGCTTTTCCGAAATCTGCCAGGAATCAACGATGAATATTCTGCGAACTCTCGCCATCGGCGCATTGCTGCTGCCGGTATCCCTCCAACTGCAGGCACAGGACGCCGCGGGATTCAAGGGTCTCAAGGCCGAAGCGGTGGAGCGGGTCGAGTCGATGTCCAAGTTGAACCAGGAAATCGTCGACAGCCTGTTTTCCTTCGCCGAACTCGGCTTCCAGGAATTCGAGACCCAGCGCTACCTGGCGGAACTGCTCGTGGCGAACGGTTTCGAAGTCGAGCTGGGCGTGGCCGGCGTGCCTTCGGCCTGGTGGGCGCGCTGGGGCGAAGGCGAGCCGGTGATCGCCATCGGCTCGGACGTCGACGGCATTCCGCGCGCTTCCCAGATGCCGGGCGTGGCCTACCGGCAGCCCATGATCGAGGGTGCGCCGGGCCACGGCGAAGGCCACAATTCGGGGCTGGCGTCGGTAATCGTCGGTGGACTGGCGGTCAAGGAAATCATGGAGCGTGAGAATTTGCCTGGGACGATTGAAATCTGGCCCGGCGTCGCCGAGGAATTGCTCGGCACCAAGGCCTGGTACGCCCGCGAAGGGCTGTTCGACGATGTCGACGCCGTGCTTTTCACCCATGTGTCGAGCACCATGAGCGTGAGTTGGGGCCACGCGCGCGGCACCGGGTTGATTTCGGTCGAATACATGTTCGACGGCATCTCTGCCCACGGCGCGGGCGACCCCTGGGCGGGCCGCAGTGCCCTCGACGCGGTGGAGCTTACGAACATCGCCTGGAACTTCCGACGCGAGCACCTGCACCCGCTACAGCGCTCGCATTACGTGATCAACAACGGCGGCGATCAGCCGAACGTCGTGCCTTCGTATTCCAGCGTCTGGTACTTCGTGCGCGAGATACAGCCGGACGGCATCATGGAAAATTACGCAACGCTCAATCGCATCGCCGAGGGCGCGGCGATGATGACCGACACCGGCCTCAGCAGCCGCGTTGTGGGCGCCGCCCATCCGCGGCATTTCAACCGCCCCATCGCACTGGCGATGGACGCAAACATTCGCCAGGTCGGCATGCCGAACTGGAGCGAGGACGACCAGCAGTACGCGCGCGCCTTGCAGGAGTTGATGGGCAACGAGAATCCGCGCGGCCTGCCGCGCGAGCTTCCGGACATCGGCGAACCCTCGCCATTTCCCATCTCCGGCGGTTCGGACGACATCGGCGACGTTTCCTGGAACGTGCCGACTGTAACCTTGCGTTTTCCCTCCAACGTCAGCGGCCTGATCATGCATCACTGGTCGAGCGCCATGACCATGGCTACGCCGATCGCCCACAAGGGCACCGAGGCCGGCGCCAAGGTAGTCGCCACGACGATGCTCGATCTGCTGACGAGCGATACGCTGCTCGAGGAAGCGTGGAACTATTTCGACGACGTACAAACGGCCGACGCGCAATACCAGCCCTTCATCGGCCCCGACGACCCGCCGGCCATCGACAAGAACCGCGCCGTCCAGGAAGAATTCAGGCCCTTGCTGGAGGAGTTCTACTACGACCCGAGCCGTTTCGACACCTATCTTGAGCAGTTGGGTATCGAGTATCCGCAATTCGAGCCGCCCACCATCCAGTAATTCCTGACGGGAGAAACGCAGATGAAACGAATCCGATTGGCGGCGCTGGCGCTTGCCCTGTCTTTTGCCGCCGGCGCAGGCGCCCAGGATGTCACGATCACCCGCCTGCTCGACGAGCCGATCATCGGACCCGAACTGCATCCGAGCCTTGGCGTCAACATCCAGGGGCCTTCGCTGATTCAGACCCCGGAATGGCTGTCGAACCGGATGGGGCGCTACTACCTCTATTTCGCCGATCACAAGGGGCTCTATATCCGCCTTGCCTATGCCGACGAACTGACCGGGCCGTGGCAGGTCCACGAACCCGGCAGCCTGCAGATCGGGGAATCGCATTTCGCGCCGGAAAGACCTGAGATTTCCCAGGCCGAACTCGACGCTCTCGTCGAGCAGCGGCGCGCCAGCGGTGCGCGAGTCTCCCACGATCTCGCGCTCGAATTGACCGAACCGCACATCGCCTCCCCCGATGTGCATGTCGACGAGGAAAACCGACGCATCGTCATGTATTTCCACGGCCTCGAAGGGCCGGGCTTCCAGCATTCCCGTGTCGCGCTGTCCGATGACGGGGTCAATTTCACGACGATGCCCGAGAACATCGGCCGCAGCTATATGCGCGCTTTCGAACACGATGGAATGACGTACGCCATGTCAATGCCCGGCCAGTTTTACCGCTCCGTGGACGGCCTGACCGATTTCGAGGAAGGCCCGCTCCTGTTCGTGCCGAACATGCGCCATTCCGCGCTGATCGTCCGGGACGATACGCTTTACGTGTTCTGGACCCGGGTCGGCGACGCGCCGGAGACGATCCTGCTCAGCACCATCGACATCAGCGGCGACTGGAGCACGTGGCGGGAATCTTCCGAAGTCGAGGTGCTGCGACCCGAATTCGATTGGGAAGGAGCTGGAGCGCCAATTGAACCGTCCGTGCGCAGTACGGCGTATGGACATGTAAACCAGTTGCGCGATCCGGCGATTTATGTCGAAGGCGACGAGGTTTACCTGTTATACGCCGTTGCCGGCGAAAGCGGCATCGCACTAGCACGGGTGGAGTTTCATTGAATAGTTCAAAAGCGATTGTTTTCACGATTGTCGCCCTGCTGCTCGGCGCCGGCATCGGCTTGGCCGGCAGCCAGGGCAGCGCCGCGTTCGGCGAACTTCCACTGTTCGCAATTGCCGGCATCGTCATCTACCTGGTCCACTGGCTGGTATTCATCCCGTCCTGGATCTACCAGACCGAACACTATTTCGACCTGACCGGCAGCATTACCTACCTGTCCGCACTGGGGACTGTGGCGATCCTGCATCCCGCTCTCGACGCCCGCGGCCTGGTGTTGTGCCTGCTCATCGCAATTTGGGCGATTCGCCTGGGCAGTTTCCTGTTCACGCGGGTGAAACGCGCCGGCGGCGACAGCCGTTTCGATCCGATCAAGATCAATTTCTTTCGCTTCCTGCTCACCTGGACGCTGAGCGGCACCTGGGTCTACGTGACCATGGCCGCCGGCCTGGCGGCGGTGAGTTCGGCCGACTCCATCGGTCTCCATGCCTTCTTCGCGGCGGGGCTCGCCTTGTGGCTGGCGGGATTCGCTTTCGAAGTGACCGCCGACACGCAGAAAACGCGATTTCGCGCCGACCCGGCCAACGAAGGCAAGTTCATCAGCAGCGGGCTGTGGTCGATTTCCCGCCACCCGAACTATTTCGGCGAAATCGTGCTCTGGATCGGCATCGCCGTGATCGCCTTTCCGGCGCTTTCCGGCTGGCAATTCGTCACCCTGATCTCGCCCGTGTTCGTGATTTTCCTGCTCACTAGGGTCAGCGGCATCAACATGCTGGAACGCGCCGGCAAACAGCGCTGGGGCGACAACCCCGACTACCAGGCCTACCTCGATTCCACTCCCGCGCTGGTGCCCTACGTCGGCAAGAAAGGCGGCTGAGTTCCTATCTCGCGAAGAGTTGTACTTCCCTGAGCAATTCGTCTTCGAAGGGTTCGAAGTGGCCTTCGAGTCGGGCGGCGCCTACGGCGTTGCGATAACGGACGACCGATATGCCGAGTGCAGCGGCGGACACGACGATTTCATCTTGCAAGTCGTCAATGCGATCGCTCATCGAGGCGATGTCGTCGCGCTTCGCGGCCGCTTCATCGTCGGTCAGTTCATCTTCGGCGAGCGATCTTTCCTGTGCGGTTCTGCGGGTGCGCAAATCATCGAGTTCCGCGCGCTGGGAGCGTATCGAATCTGCGCTGAGCCTGAGATTGCTCAGTGAGTTGAACACATCGCGCCCGAGTTCGAAGTTTCGCCGGAAATCGGCGGCGAGCGCGGGCGGACAATCCGCTTCGAGTTGACGGCCGATACGTCCCTCGCGGTAACCGTTTTCCGTTGTGCAATAGAGTAACAAGCCATTCTCGCGGCCGGCCACGTAAGCCTGTACATCAGGCACGACGCCGTATTCCGCGCAGTCGCGCCGATAGTCGTCAAGCACATCGAGCCCCCTGCCCTGCTGGCCGTCGATTTCGCCAACGACTGTCCAGTTGGCGTTGAGGCATTCTTCCTGGGACATCGAGGCACAGCCCTGCAGCAAGACCGCTGCCAGCAGCCAGAGCAGCGACTTCCTGGCGAAATCGATACGTGAAGCCCGGCGGCCAAATGTTGCATACTTGCGCATGCAATCCGATACCGACTGTTGAATATTCATAAGTAGAGCCCCCATGAAACCGCCGCGAATCCTTATTGCCCCGTTGTTCCTGTTGCCTTGTTTCCCCTTGCTGGCGGCAAGCGAAGCCGATTGCCGACGTCTGCTCGATGCTAACCTGTCCGACACCAGCTTAACCAGCGCTGAAGTTCAGGCTGAGAACTCATTTGTCCCGCCGGGAGCGGACAGCGCCATGCAGCACCCGGCTTTCTGCCGAGTGGCAGGCGTTACCGAGCCGGCGGTCCGCTTCGAGGTTTGGCTGCCTATGGCAGATTGGAACGGCAAGTACCAGGGCGTCGGCAATGGCGGCATGGCGGGCACGATCAGCTATGCGGCGATGGCGGGGGCCTTGCAACGCGGCTATGCCACGGCGAGTACCGACACCGGTCATGAGGCCGGCCCGATCCCTTTCGATGCGTCCTGGGCTTCAGGCCGGCCCGACCTGATCGCCGATTTCGGCCATCGCTCGCTGCATCTGACGACGCGCAACGGCAAGGCACTTACGGAAGCCTTTTACGCCGAGCCGCCGGCGTACTCGTATTACGTCGGCTGCTCCAAGGGCGGCCAGCAGGGTCTGATGGAAGCGCAACGCTATCCCGGCGATTTCGACGGCCTGATCGCGGGCAATCCGGCAAACGACTGGACGCGATTCTATGCCGGCGCCCACTTGTGGTATTCGCTGGCGATGCTGGCTGACGAGGAAGCCTGGATTCCTCCAAGCAAACTGCCCGCGTTCGGTGCGGCGGTGAACAGGCATTGCGACGCTCTGGACGGCATCGAAGACGGCATCCTGATGAACCCGCTGGCCTGCGATTTCGAACCGCGGCAATTGCAATGCCCCGCAGGTGTGGACAACGATTCCTGCCTGACCCCCAAGCAAGTCGGCGCCGTGGAGAAAATCTGGTCCGGCGTACGCGATTCCTCGGGCGAACTCGTCTATCCGGGCCTCGTACCCGGCGGCGAGGCGGCGCCCGGCGGCTGGGAAACCTGGGTGACCGGCTCCGCGCCCTACCGCTCTCTCCATTGGCTCGGCGGCGAAGGCTTTTTCCGCTGGTTCGTGTTCGACGATCCGGACTGGGATTTCACCAGTTTCGATTACGACGCCGACCTGCAATACGCGCTGGAAAAGGTTGGGAACGAAGTGGACTCCGACGATCCCGACTTGCGCCCGCTACGCGACAGCGGCGCGAAACTCATCGTCTATCACGGCTGGAGCGACCCGGACATCTCTCCGGTCGCCAGCCTGAATTACTACGACAGCGTGGTAGACGTGATCGCGGCCGACATGCCCGGCGCGAGCCGGAAGGCTGCGCTTGAATCCACGAGAGATTTCTTCCGCCTGTTCATGGTTCCCGGCATGGGTCATTGCCGCGGCGGGCCCGGCCCCGACCGGTTCGACGCGCTCAGTGCGTTGGAGGACTGGGTGGAACGAGGCATAGCCCCGGAGCGCATTGTCGCAAGCAAGATCGAAGACGGCGAAACAGTGCGTTCGCGGCCGCTTTGCCCGCATCCCGAAGTCGCCGTTTACGATGGCAGCGGCAGCACCGACGCCGCCGAAAGTTTCTCCTGCCGCGTACCGGATTGACCGCGATGTCCTGGCAAAAGGAAATTGACGAACTGCGCAAGCGGGAAGCCATCGCCCGGGAGATGGGCGGGGCCGAGCGCGTCAAGCGCCAGCACGACAATAATCGCCTTACGGTGCGCGAACGCATCGACGGGCTGGTGGACGAAGGCAGTTTTCACGAGATCGGCGCCATCGCCGGCCGCGCGGAATACGACGATGCGGGCGAGCGCAAGTCTTTCGTGCCGACCAATTTCGTGCTCGGCACGGCGGACATCAATGGCCGGCGCGTGGTCGTCGGCGGCGATGATTTCACCGTGCGCGGCGGCGCGGCCGACGCAAAGGTCGGCGACAAATCCGGTTACGGCGAAAAATACGCCCTTGAAATGCGCCTGCCGCTGGTCCGCCTGATCGACGGCAGCGGCGGCGGGGGCAGCGTCAAGACGATCGAGTTGGTGGGTTATTCCTATATTCCCGCGCTGCACGGATTCGACACGACGATGGAACTGATGGGCCATGTGCCGGTGGTTTGCGCCTGCATGGGTTCGGTCGCGGGACTCGGCGCGGTGCGCGCGACGATTTCCCATTTCTCGCTGATGGTGAAGGACAGCAGCCAGTTGTTCGTGGCCGGCCCGCCCGTGGTCGAGCGCAGCTTCGGCAAACCCGTGGGCAAGAACGAACTCGACGGTTCCGAAATCCACGCCCATGGCAGCGGCGCCGTGGACAACGAAGTCGAAAGCGAGCAGGAGGCTTTCGAACTCATCGTGCGTTTCCTCTCCTACATGCCGCAAAACGTCTGGGAAACGCCGCCGCGCGGCGCGACGGACGATCCCGTCGACCGGCGCGAGGAATCGCTGATCGGCGTTATCCCGAGAGACCGGCGCGAGATGTACGCGGTGCACGACATCATCGAGGCCATCGTCGACCGGGATTCCTGGTTCGAAATCAGTCCGGGCTACGGACGCGCGCTGGCGGTGGGCCTTGCCCGCCTGCATGGCCGGCCCGTCGGCGTCATGGCGAACGACTGCCGGCATCACGGCGGCGCCGTCGACGCCGCGGCCTCGGAAAAGATGATGCGCTTCATCGACCTGTGCGACACCTTCCACTTGCCGGTGGTCAATCTGGTCGACAATCCGGGCTTCCTGATCGGCATCGAAGCCGAAGAGGCCGGCACGGTGCGGCTCGGCAGCCGCGCGCTGCTGGCGATGTACCAGTCCTCGGCGCCCTGGATCTCGGTGATCATCCGCCGCTGTTACGGCGTGGCGGGAGCGGGCCACGGCAAGTCGCACGGACTCAATCTGCGTTATGCCTGGCCTTCGGCGGACTGGGGTTCGCTGCCCATCGAAGGCGGAGTGCAGGCGGCCTACAAACGGGATATCGAATCGGCGCCGGATCCGGATGCCCGGCGCAGGGAGCTCGAAGACATGATGGAAGTCTATCGCTCACCGCTGCGGACGGCGGAAGCATTCGGCATCGAGGAAATCATCGATCCGCGGGATACACGGCCGCTGCTGTGCGACTGGGTCGAACTTGCCTACAAGATCACCGCAACCCAGACCGGCCCCAAGCAACGCATCATTCGAAACTAGCTGAAGTCGGATTTATTCGATGGCGCCGGCGGCTTCGAGGAGGGCTGCAACGGAGGCGTAGCGGCGTTCCCTGGCGAAGGCAAGGGCTGTCTCGCCGTTGGCGTCGGCCTGGTTGGGGTCGACGCCGGCTTGCAGGGCGATGCTTACGGCTTCGCGGACGAAGTCTTCCTGGCTTTGGTCGAGTTGGCCCGCACGGCGTTCGGGTGTGCCCCAGCTCAGGCGCAGGCGGCGGTGGCCCATGCCGGCGGCCGCCATGAGCAGGTTTATGTCGCCTTCTTCGGCCTGGTAGTTTTCGCCGCGGCGCTGGGCGGGGTAGCTGACATTGTTGACGGTGAACGGGTCGGCGCCAGCGGCCAGCAACGCCTGCATGATTTCGGGCTCGGCGAAGCGGGCGGCAAGCCAAAGCGGTGTCGAGCCGATCAATGCGTCGTGGAAGTTGTAGTCGGTGGTCTGGCGGCGGACCGGGGTCGGTTTTTCGATGGCTGCTTCGGTGTCGGCGCCATGGGCGAGCAGGATTTCCACGGCGGCCAGGTTGCCGCGCAGCACGGCAGCGTGCAAGGCGGTGTGGCCCGGGCCGTTGCCGTTCACGTCGGCGCCGGCCTCAAGCAATGTTTCGAGCAAGGCAGGATTGTCGCCGTGGACCGCCATGATCAGCGGCGTAGTGCCGAAGGCGTTGCCTTCGTTGATCTCGCTGCCTGCCGCGACGAGCAATTGCGCCGAACGCAGGTCGCCGGCGCGGGCGGCGAACATCAGCGCGGTGTTGCCGCCTTCCTCTATCCAGTACATGTAGGCGGGATGGCTGTCCTGCTCCTTTTCGGACTTGACGAATTGCTCGCGTACGAGCGATCGGGCGTGGACGTCGGCGCCGAATTCAATCAGGGCCGCCACGGCTTCGGCGTGGCCGCGATTCGCCGCCCACATCAGCGCGGTCTGTTCGCGTGTAACCGCGGCGTCGGGGTTCGCGCCCGCGGCGAGCAGCGCTCGCACGACATCGCCATTGCCGCTTTGCGCGGCGGTCATGACGATGGTTTCACCGGAGAAAAGCGCGATATTGGGGTCGGCCCCGGCTTCGAGCAGCAGGTTCGCCATTTCCAGGCTGCCGTTTTCGGCGGCGAGCCAAAGCGGAGTCGCGCCGAGATCGGTGGCGGCGTTGACGTCCGCGTTCGAATCGATCAGGAGGCCGGCGGCCGCGGCGTTGTCGTGATAGCCCGCCCAATGCAGGGCGGTGCTGCCGTCGCCGTAGATGGCATTTGGATTGACGCCGTCTTCGACCAGGGCCTGCAGGCGCTCCCAGTCGGCGTCCTTCGCCGCGCTGACGGTCGGCGGCATGACCTGGGCAATGGCTTGGGCCGCGCACAGGCATGCGGCAATCAGGAACAGCGATCGCAAATCACGCATTGCCATGATCGCCGCGCCCGGTCAGATCGTGATGGGCCCGGTACTGCCGCCCAGTTGGTCGATGTGGACGCCGAACTTCGACAGCAGGCTCAGATGCAAATCCGCCATGGTCGGCTCTTCGGGGTAATGCAGGTGTTCGCCGCCCCGGAGCCAGCCGGCACCGCCGCCGAGCAGGAGCACCGGCAGATTGTTGCCCGCATGGAAGGTGCTGTTGGAAATGCCTGCGCCATAGAGAATCGTCATATTGTCGAGCAGGCTGCCGTCGCCGTCAGGAATCGCCGCCAGCTTGTCGAGATAGTTGGTGAACAGGCTGACATGGTAGGTATTGATCTTCGACATGCGCTCGATCAGTTCCGGCGCATTGTTGTGATGCGACAGTGGATGGTGCGCGTCGGGCACACCGATCTGCGGATACGGGCGCGCGCTCTGTTCCTTGCTCATCATGAAGGTGATGACCCGGGTCAGGTCGGTCTGCAAGGCTAGCACCTGCAAATCCTGCATCAGCGCCATGTGGTCCTCGAACTCCGGCGGCACGCCCGCGGGCTGGTCGAGTTCCGGCAGTTCCATGTCGATCTGCTCTTCGGCTTTCTGGATGCGCCGTTCGATGTCGCGCACCGACTCGGCATAACCGCCGACGAGATGGCGGTCTCCGGCGCCGAGTTTCGATTCGAGCGCATTCAATTTGTCGAGTACTGCATCGAGAATGCTCGACTGCTGTTGCAGCCGCGCCGCGCGCGCCTCCTTCGCCGTGCTGCCGCTATCGCCGAACAGCCGCTCGAAAACGGCGCGCGGATTGTGTTCGGTAGGCAGCGGTTCGGTCTTGCCGCGCCATGACAGGGTGTGGGTGTATACGCAACTCAGGTTGACGGTGCAGGCGCCGGCGAGCGCCGGAGCGTCCATCGACAATTCGAGCGAGGCGACCTGGGTTTCCCGGCCGAGCTTGTCGGCGAGCAACTGGTCCATTGAAACGTCGGCGAGAATTTCGGTCTCGTTGCGGCCGCCGCGGGTGACGCCGGTCAGGAAGGAGCCGCCGGCGCCGGCGTGGGCGATGTTCCAGTTGGCCTTGAGGCCGGAGAACACGAGCATCTTCTCGCGGTATTTCGCCAGCGGCTCGAGTACCGGAGTCAGTTCGAAATCCCTGCCGAAAGTTGCCGGCGACCAATATTCCATCGCCATGCCGTTGGGGATGTAGACGGTCTGGAAGCGATGCGCGGGAGCCGGCGCCTGGGCCAGGGCCGGGACCATGGCATCGAGCATGGGCAGCGCGAGCGCCGCGCCAGCGCCTTTCAGCAAGCTGCGGCGCGATAGCGATTTGCAGGTTAGATAAGGAGTCGCGTTTTGCTTGTGCGTCATTCGCGTCAACCCTGCACTGCTGTTGTTTGCGCCATTGTACATGTATCGGGGCCTCATACCAGCCTTGAAGTTGTCATCCTGCGCGAAGCGAAGCGGAGTCGCAGGATCTCTTCGGTTTTGCGTCGACTCAACGAGATTCTGCGACTTCGCGCAGAATGACGAAGCAGTTTCAATTGCTCATGCGAAACGGCTCGCTCCGGACTATGCCGAGCACGATGGCGGACCAGCGATAATCCTGTTCGGCGGCCTCGCGCACGATGCGCCGGATCACCGGCTGATCGTAATAGTCGACCCTGCGCCCGAGGGCATAGGTCATCAACTTCTCCGTCACGGTATGGGCGAACTGGTCGGGGCGGTTGAGCATCCAGTCGCGCAGGTCGGCGAAACCGCTGAATTCGACGCCACCGGGATAAGTGCCGTTCGGATCGACCGGATTGCCGGCCTCGTCAAAATCGCGCCAGGCGCCGATCACATCGAAATTCTCCAGCGCGAATCCGAGCGGATCGATGATCACGTGGCAACTCGAACAGACCGGATCCACGCTATGCTGGGCCAGCCGCTCGCGGATCGATTCCGGCGCCACGCCTCCGGCCTCGGCCAGAACCGGAACGTTCGGCGGCGGTGGCGCAGGCGGCGTACCGAGCAGATTGTCGAGAAGCCATTTGCCGCGCAATACCGGCGAGGTGCGGCCGGGATAGGAAGTCACCGCCAGCAGGGCGCCGTTGCCGAGCAAACCGCCGCGTTTGCCGGTATCGGGAATTTCCGCCTTGCGGAAGCGGCTGCCGTAGACGCCGTCGATGCCGTAATGCCGCGCCAGTCGCTCGTTGACGAAGGTATAGTCGGCGCCGAGCAGGTCGAGGATGCTCGCGTCGTTGCGCAAACCATCGGCGATGAACATTTCGGTTTCGCGCTCGAAGGCCTCGATCAGGCTGACGTCGTATTCGGGGAAGATGACGGTATCGATCACCGCCTCGTCGAGCCGGCGCAGGTTCAGCCATTGCGCCGCAAAATCATCGACCAGCGTCTCGATTGCGCGCCGGTCGGCGAGCAGCCGGCGCGCCTGTTGCGTATAAACGTTCGGATCGGAAAGGCGCCCCGCTTCGGCCAGGCGCAGCAATTCCTCGTCGGGTGCGCTGCTCCAGAGGAAGTAGGACAGCCGCGAGGCCAGTTCGAGGTCGCTCAGTTCATGGACGCCTTCGGCCTGTGCAGGCCGCTCGTAACTGCGAACGAGAAACTCCGGGTCGGAAAGCAGGTATTCGAGCGCGAACTGGATACCGGCATCGAAACTGCCCCCTTGCTCCCGCCCCTCGCGGAAGAAGCCGAGCAGCAAGTCGGTGTCGCCGACGTCGACCGGCCGGCGGTAGGCGCGCCGGGCCATGGCGGCGAGAATCTCGCTTGCGCAGGCGAGTTCTTCGGCTCCACTGCCGGGATAACACGAGAAGATGTGCGCCCGGCTGGGCGAATCGGTATTCGCTGCGAAACTCCCGTAAGGACCGCCGATTTCGATGGCGTGCACCTTCTGGTAGTCGAGATAGACTTCGTCGTTCGCCAGCAGCCGGCCGCCCTGGTTCGGCTGCGGGACGCCCTCCTCGTCGACTTGCTGGCGCACATAGGAAGCAGTCACCACGTGGGGTCCGGCGGTAACGGGCGCGACCACCTCGAGCCCTTCGCCCGCCCCGTACAACATGTATTGCTCCCAGTCGACGCTGCCGGATTCCCCGGTTCCCGTGAAACTGAGCGGCGCGGGAATTCCCGGCGCGTCGCCGCCGACGCTGAAGCGTTCGAGCAGGCGGCCGTCTAGACGAATTTCAAGCATCTGCTCCCAGCCGAGCCCCTTGATGTAATCCTGGTAGTTGGTTTCGAGTTGCACGCCGATCCGGTAGTCGCCGTCAACCGGGAAATAATGTTCCGCGGAGACGCCGCCGCGGGAGCCGAAAGGCATGTCGTCGTTCTGCCGCCAATCCTGGCTCATGTACAGGGGAATCTCGTAAGTCGTCGAGGTCGGTCCCGCGGGCGGCAGACCGACCGCGAGCCGGGTCACCTGCCGCGCCACCGACATGTAGCGTTCCATATGGGCGGTGGTGAAAGGTAGCGAGGCGCCGATATTGTCGAAACTGCCGTCGGCGGTGGGGTCGCCCGGCAACAGTTCCATCACATCGACATCAATCCCCAATAACTCATTGATTGTATTGTTGTATTCGTATCGATTCATCCGATGCAGCGGCGTCACCCGGCCCGGATTCGGATCGGCGGCCCAGGCCGCGTCGAGTTCCGATTCGAGCCAGGACGTCATGACTTCG
The DNA here is from genome assembly GCA_009844085.1 of Gammaproteobacteria bacterium. Taxonomy (GTDB): domain Bacteria; phylum Pseudomonadota; class Gammaproteobacteria; order Pseudomonadales; family Pseudohongiellaceae; genus UBA9145. Next base: position 42,472 of record VYCF01000073.1, read on the forward strand.
TACATCTCGAACGGCGGCCGCGGCATGCCCTCCGGCGGCATCATGTGCGCCCGCAATTTCCTCACCATGCGCTCGAGTTCATCGGCGAATTCGCCGGGGCGGCTGAAATCAACGCTCTGCAAGGAAAGCTCGGCCTCCTGCAGAAAATCGTTGTGGCAAGCCAGGCAATAGGTGTTCACCGTCCGCCGCATTTCCGCCGCCGAGAACGCGGAATCCTGGGCCACTGAAACCGTAGAGCCCAAAACACCCAAGATCAAACACGGGATAGCCAAAACCTTGGCATTGATAAAACGGAGCGGTGAAAGAACCTTAACTTTGCACGACGTGAGTCCCCGTCGGGTGGCGCCCCCCGACGGCGACGGATCGAAGCCACCTGTCACTGGGAGATCCCACGCAAATACAACTCTTCCAGAAACTCCAGTTGCTCCGCCTTCGGATGCACCTCGGCCCGCACTTCGGCATCGAGAATCTGCACCACGTCCGCTTCCGGGTCGTAGGCCGGCCATTCCGGCAGGCCCGGGCCGTTCGGGTCGCCGTTGGCGGCGAAATTCACCCAATAACCGGCGACGGTTTCCGCCAACGCCCGGTCGGCGTCATCCCAATCAAGGCCGACCAGATCGAGATTGTCAAAGACATAGGCGAGATCGCCTGAATGATATGCCCCGAAACTGCGTACGCCGCCGTTTCCGGTCAGATCGGGATCTTCGTGTACATACAACCGGAATACCGGCGCCGGGCGGCTGAAGTAATAGACGAAGGCCGGGTCACCATGGCTGCCGGCGAGCCTGGCCCACATGCGGGTGTCGAGCAGGAAGGCGTTGTCTCCCATGATTTCCTTGCGGGCGTCGAGCGGAGAAAGGTCGAGCGCGGCGGGATACAGGTCCTTGATCGCGCCGGCCTCGCCGCCGAAAGCGCCTTCGAGATAGCTGTCGAGTTCGACTTCGCTGATTGGCGCCGCAGTATGCTGAAGGCCGTAATACTCATCCGACATGCCGCCAACCATAACTGGAATCCGGTTGTGTCCGCCGCTCGCAAACACATCGTAGGGGCGGTCCGGCACAACCCAACCGTCGATCACGGGGCCAGTCGCAGCGCCTGGCGTTGCAATCAACTGTTCTGCGGGAATCGCGCGCAACCGCGCCAGGGCCTCCGCGTCATCGCCGCCGATAACGCCGAGGTTTTCCGCGTAGACATTGCCGGCGGCATGGCCCTGCTCAAGATCACGATCGAGCTTGATGCAGACCGGCGACTGACCGATTACACGATCGACCAGACCCTCGGCAAGAGGCGAAGTTTGCAACAGGCAGACATCGGTCCCGCCCGCCGACTGGCCGAATATGGTCACGCGCTCCGGATCGCCGCCGAATCCCGCGACGTTGTCCCTGACCCATTCAAGCGCGGCGAGTTGATCGAGCAGGCCATAGTTTCCGGAAGAGTTTTCCGCCGATTCCTCGCTCAGGGCCGGATGCGAGAAAAATCCGAGCGGACCGAGCCGGTAATTCGCAGTGACGATCACCGCCCCGCGCGCCGCGAGATTGGCGCCGTCGAAAATGCGCGCTCCCGCGTGACCGGTCGTGTTGCCGCCGCCGTGATACCAGACCATGACCGGCAGGCGCTCGCCGGCTTCGGCGGCGCCGGTGTAAAGGTTCAGATACAGGCAATCCTCGGAACGATGCAGATTGCCCCGGGCGTAAAGCGACGCATCGGAATTGCGCGCCTGCCAGCAGGCCGGCCCGATGCGGTCCGCGTCTTTCACGCCGGCGAATGGAATCGGCGCGGCGGGCGGACGCCAGCGCAATTCGCCCACCGGCGGCGCGGCGAAGGCGATACCCTCGAAGACGGTTACCTCGGGCTGATGCGCCGAGGCGAAGCCCCGCAACACGCCGCTTTCGGTTTCGACTTCGCTAACGTCGGCAAAGGCCGCGCCCGCACAAGCGGCCGCCGCCAGCAATATGGCGATCATTCTGACTTTCATGGCGTCATCCGATTCCCGTTTTCCTGTTGATTTTCCAATCAGTGGTCGTGGCCTTCGCCGTAGGCGGCGGCGACGGCCTCGTAATGCATCCGGATCAGGTCGCGCCCGAAATCGCCTTCGAAATCGCGCCAGACCAGGTGGATGTGATTCGCATTGTTCTGGGTGTTGTCGTATTCGATTAGGAAGGTCGGACCCTGCACGCGGTAATAATGCGCATCGCCGCGCTCCAGCCCGCCGATCCAGAGAAAGCGGATACCGTCCTTGCCGGCCTGTTCGATGTTTTCGAGCCGCGCACGGGCCAGGGGCGCCGCCTGTACGATGGCGACTTCGCGCACGAGTTCCATCAACTTGTCCTGTTGCGCGGCGGTCAGATTGCTCCAGAGAACGCCGGAGTCTTCCAGCGGCTCGACGAGTTGTTCATTGCCGGTAAGAATGTCGCGCGGCACGGCGACTTCCATGATGGCCTCGGATTGCTGTTCGGGGCTCAGCGAAGTAACGAGTTCCCGCGCCAGGTCTTCCTCCCGGTGCAACACCCGCGTCCCGATGCGCGCGCCGCTGCGCACCTCGGCGGGATTGCTGCCGAGAAATTGCGGCGTGCTCGCGATGCCGGCGCCACCGGCGAAAGTCCAGTTGAAGGCCAGGTGATGTCCTTCATAACGCAGCCCCCAGGGCATTTCCATGTCGGGCTGGCCGAAGATCGAGAAGAAATAGAGTTCCGGGTCGCGGTCGAAGCGGCCGTTGACCTCGATTTCCGCGAGCACCGATTCGAGGCTGCGCACATCTTCGGTCTTGGCGAAGCCGTCGGCGCTGAGGAAGACCTGCAACAGTCGCCTTGCCGCGGCGCGCTGTTCTTCGTTCATGGCCTTGTAGGGCACGCCCTTGCGGTCGACGGGCGTAAAGAACCAGTTACTGCGCTCTTCGTCGTCGAATTGAAACAAAACGCTCTGTTTCTGCGTTATATCAAGCGAGGCAATGAAATCGCTGGCCGTGGAGATCATCTCCGCGGTCAACTCTATTTGTTGCTGGGAATTGGCGAACGTGGACACCAGGCACAGTATGAGCGCTGATGCCGACCCGCGAAGAATCCTGCCGGTGGCGTTTTGCATGGCTTAGCCTCCCGTGGGTGGTAACCCGCAAAGCATAAACCCGCCGCCGGTTCCGGTCTAGCCGAATCCGGCGCGGCCCGCATTCATTCCAGTCACGGGCCGAATTGCCGATAGACAAAAGACTGGAACGCTATACGACCAACCCAGGGGGACGCATTCATGACATCCAGCAAATTCAGATTGACAGCACTTTCCGCCGGCATCGCCGCAGCCATCGGCTCGGCGCCGCCGGTGCTCGCGCAAGACGAGGAAACGCTTGAGGAAATCCTCGTTACCGGCTCCTATATCCGCCGCACGAGCTTCGACGGCACGAAGCCGGTACAGGTGATCAACCAGGAGACGATCGAGCGGATCGGCGCATCGCAGCCGGTCGACGTACTCAAGGAACTGACCGTGAACAGCGGGTCGCAGTTCTACAACGAGACCAACAACCGGGCCGGCACGGCGATGTTCAACGTGCGCAATCTCGGTCTGGGCTCGACCCTGACCCTGTTGAACGGCAAGCGCGCGGGAATCGCGCCGGTGGCCGACGACACCGGCACCGATTATCTGGACATCAACCAGTTTCCGATCACGATGATCGAGCGAATCGAAGTGCTGACCGACGGCGCGTCCGCCCTTTACGGGTCCCAGGCGGTCGCCGGCGTGGCGAATATCATCACGCGCAAAGGCTTTGAGGGATTCGAACTGAGCGGCAGCTATTCGGACTCCATAATCGATCAGCAGGACATCGGCTTCGCCGCCGGCGCCCAGTTCGACCGGGGCGGCTTCAATACCTACGCGAGTTGGTACCAGCAAGGCGACGCATATCGCTCCGACTTCCCATGGCTCAACGAAAGGCTCAATCCGAGCCCGCGCGAATCGCGCTTCCTGTCCTCGACCGGCTCGCCGGGAACCTATCGCGGCGCCACCCTGAACGGGGCCGGCAATGCGGTTCCATTGGGCGGCAACCGCGTGCCGGACCCGGACTGCGAGGCCGCCGGCGGCGTTCTGCGCAGCCCGAGCGACTCGCGCTGCCGCTACCTGTTCGTCGACCAGGTGTCGATCATTTCCGCCGAAGAGCGGGTGCAGGTGTTCAACGAATTCGAGTGGGAATTCAGCGACCGGCTGCGCTATTACGCCGAGGCGAGCTATTCCAACAACACCATCGAACGGGCGAGCGGCGGCGCCACCATGAACACCGGACAGGCCGTCGGCGGCGGCTTCACGATTCCGGCCTCGCATCCGTTCAACTTCTTCATCGCCGATCCCGCCAATCCCAACAACATCATTTACGTCGGCCCGGAACAATGGGACAACTCGATCCACACCGCGACGGACCTGCAGGCAACCGCGCGGCCGCTCGGCCGGGAAGTCAACAACACGGCGCTGACACAATACATCAAGCGGGAATTGGCCTATTCACGCATCCTCAATGGCGTTGAATTCGATATCGGCGACACCTGGAGCATGGATCTGTCCTATGGCTGGGCGAAGTCGACGCGCACCACCAACGCGCCGCACAACTACCGCTCCGACGTCTTCCAGGATCTCGTCAAGGCGGGCGAATGGAACCCCTTCGGCACCCGCATCGCCAATCCCGCGCTGGTTTCGCCGAAAGACGGCACCAGCATCGCCGGCACGAGCGACATTACGCTGGCCAAGTTCGACACGCCTTCGTCGAGCAACGCCAGGGTGCTGGAACAGGTCACCGACCTCGTATTCACCGGCGACCTGTTCGAGTTCAACGGCAATACGGTGCAGGCGGCCTTCGGCAGCCAGTACCGCGACGTGTTGATCGAAATTTACGGCGACTCGCTGTCGGCCGCGGGCGAAGCCAACGAACAAAGCATCTCCGGCCCGGTGCGGGGCGCCGAGGACGTTTGGGCGGTGTTCGGCGAGATAGCCGTGCCGGTAACGGACACGCTCGAGATGCAGTTCGCCGTCCGCCGCGAGGATTACGGCGGCAGCATCGGCGCGACCACGGACCCGAAGGTCGCGTTCGAATTCCGGCCTATGGACTGGCTCGGCTTCCGCGGCTCCTGGGGCACTTCCTTCCAGGCGCCCACGGTGCGGCAGACCGCCTCGGCGACTTCGTCGGCCTTCATCGACGACCCGGCCTCGCCGACCGGACCCGGCGGCAGCACAGTTTGCGTTTCGACGGGCCTGAACAACAACATCACCGTGGCGGTGCAGGGCTCACCCAACCTGGCGCCGCAGGAGTCGGAGAACTTCAATTTCGGCGTCGTGCTGCAATTGGAGAATAACTTCAACGCGAGCGTGGATTACTTCAACTTCGACTACCAGGACCTGATCGCGCAGTCGGAAGGCGCCCAGGCGATCGTAAACAACGACTGTCTTGACGACGGCGTTCCCAACGATCCCAGGGTGATCCGCGACGCCGGCGGCCAGTTGCGCCAGGTCAACACCGAGTTCGTCAACATCGGCTCGGTCGAAACCAGCGGTCTCGACGTGAATCTGGCCTGGGATGTCCAGGTCGGCGAGGGCGACCTGTTCCTCACCGCGGCGGCGACCTACGTGACCGAGTTCGCGGTCAGCGACGGGGCGGTCAGCTTCGACGGCGCGGGCAGCAGGAACTTCCGCAACAACTTCTCGACCCTGCCGGAGTTGCGCGCCCATGCCGGCGCGACCTATACCTGGCGCGACAGCAGCCTGACCGCCAAGTTCCGGCACATCGACGAGTATCGCAACGACCAGAGCCGCAACGGCATCGTCGAAGCATGGAACGTAGTCGATGCTCAATACAACCAGGTGTTCCCCGGACTGCTCGGCGCCGGCGATACTTCGATCACTGTTGGCATCAACAACGTGTTCGACGAGGATCCGCCCCGGCTGACGCGGCTGGACGCAAACGGCAACGAATTGCCGGCGTTCCGGCCGAGTGCGGGCGGCGTGATCTACGACGGCCTGTCGGACCGTCCGGGTTACGACGACCGCGCCGGCCACGACCTGCGCGGCAGAATCGTCTACGTGAGGTTCACCCAGGACTTCTGATCGGATGACGCGATCGCTGAGTGTTCTTGTGCTGTTTGCCGCGGCAGCAAACGCTGCCGCGCAAACAGCCTCCCAGCAGGAACTCGAAGCCTGCGCCGCTATCGAACGCGCGATCGAAAGGCTCGACTGCTTCGAGTCGCTGACGGCGCGCGGCGCCGCGCCGGTACCGGCCGAAGTAGAGCCTGGGCAAGCTGCCGAGGCGCCTCCCGAGCATACTTCGACCAGCCAGGACCGGCTGGAGAACGTCGGCGTCGAGCAACTGCCCGATAACCGCCGGGAAGAGGGGACGCGGGAGCGGGACGACATCGGCGCAATCGTGACGGAAGTCAGCGAAGGGCCGCGCGGAAATCTCCTTTTCCACCTGGAAAACGGCCAGGTCTGGCGGCAGATCGAAGCCCGTTACGTGCCCTTGCCCGCGGACGCCCCGTTTCCGGTGCAGATTTCCCGGGGTTTGTTCGGCGAGTATCGGCTGCGCGTGGATGGCGAGGGGCGGCTCGTACGCATCCGTCGTGTGCAATAATCGGCGGCGTGCAAAGACTCGACATCAGCCAGAGTACTTCCTCGCTGTTCGGTACGATCCTGGTCGCCCATGACTGGCCCGACAGCGAGGAACTCAACCGGCAGCTCGCCGAATTGCTGCTGGCGAAAGAGCGATCGCTTGCCCGAAAGGGCGAGAATCGTTCCAACGCCGGCGGCTGGCAGTCACCGGGCAATCTGATCGGCTGGCCCGATGCGCCGATCAAGGAACTGAAACGGCGCATAGAGACCATCGTCTTCAATATTACCGACCGGATCATTCGCGACCGCGACCGGCAGCGCCAGTTCCGCCTGCTCATCGACGCCTGGGGCAACATCAACCGCAACGGCGATTACAACGTCGTCCATACGCACCCGAATTGCATGTGGTCGGGCGTCTACTACGTGACCAGGGGCAATCCCGACCCCTCGATTCCGCAAAACGGGCTGCTGGAACTGCTGGATCCGCGCGAGGCGGCCAATTACCTCCAGATTCGCAACACGATCCTCGACGGCCGCGAATTCATCGAAAACGTACCGGGACGCATGCTGCTATGGCCAAGCTGGATGAAGCACATGGTCCATCCCTACACCGGCAGCGGCGAACGAATCTCCATCGCTTACAACGTCAACGTAGTCGAAGAAACACCTGACGCCTGAGCGAGTCAGGCGCCGGCGAGCGCCCTGGCGTGATGGCGGATGTGGTCCACGATGAAGGTGGCGATGAAAAAATAGCTGTGGTCGTAGCCGGGCTGCATGCGCAAGGTCAGCGGGTGCCTGGCGGTGGCGCAGGCTTTTTCGAGCAGTTCCGGCTTGAGTTGTTCCTTGAGAAAGCTGTCTGCCTGGCCCTGGTCGACCAGGATGGGCAGACGTTCGGCGGCTTCGGCAATCAGTTCGCAGGCATCGTAGTCGCGCCATTGGTCCCGGTCCGGCCCGAGATAGTTGCCCAGGGCCTTCTCGCCCCAGGGGCATTGCATGGGCGCGCAAATCGGAGCGAAGGCAGAGACCGACTTGTACTTGCCGGGGTTCTTGAGCGCGACGGTGAGCGCGCCGTGACCGCCCATGGAATGACCCATGATCGAACTGCGTTCGACATTCAGTGGAAGGTCGCTCGCCGCCAGGACGCGCGGCAGTTCATCGACCACGTAGCTGTACATGCGATAGTTCGCCGACCACGGGGACTGGGTGGCGTTGACATAGAAGCCCGCGCCGAGGCCGAAGTCCCAGGCGCTTTCGGGATCGTCGGGAACCCCGTCGCCCCGGGGACTGGTGTCGGGACAAACGATCGCGACGCCGGCTTCCGCGGCATAGCGCTGGGCGCCGGCCTTCTGCACGAAGTTATCGTCGGTGCAGGTCAATCCCGACAGCCACCAGACAGTCGGCACGAGGCCCTTCGCCGCCTGGGGCGGCAGATAGACCGAGAACGTCATCTCGCAGCCGAGAACTTCGGAGCGGTGCTTCAACTTGAACTGCCTGCCGCCGAAACAGGCAATCGACGAAACTGTCTCCGTATTCATTGAACCATACTCACTGCAATCCCGAAGAGATCCTGCGACTTCGCGCAGGATGACAATTGCACATCGTCATTCTGCGCGTAGCGAAGCGGAGTCGCAGAATCTCAATACAACACCACGGAACGAATGCTTTCCCCCGCATGCATGAGATCGAAAGCCGTGTTGATCTCTTCAAGCGGCATGGTATGCGTGATCAGATCGTCGATATTGATCTTCTCGTCCATGTACCAGTCGACGACCCGCGGCACGTCGGTTCTCCCGCGGGCGCCGCCGAACGCCGTACCGCGCCAGACGCGGCCGGTGACGAGCTGGAACGGCCGCGTGGCGATCTCCTGCCCCGCACCCGCCACGCCGATGATCCAGGATTCGCCCCAGCCCTTGTGGCAGCACTCGAGCGCCTGGCGCATGACTTCGACATTGCCGATGCATTCGAAACTGTAATCGACGCCGCCGGTAAGCTGGACGATATGGTCGACGACATTGTCGACATCCTTCGGATTGACGAAATCGGTCATGCCGAACTGGCGGCCGAGGGCTTCGCGTTTCGGATTGATGTCGACGCCGATGATGCGGCTGGCGCCGGCGAGCCGGCAGCCCTGGATCACGTTCAGGCCGATACCGCCGAGGCCGAATACCGCCACGGTCGAGCCCATTTCGACCTTGGCTTCGAAGATGACAGCGCCGACGCCCGTCGTGACGCCACAGCCGATATAGCAGATCTTGTCGAAAGGCGCGTCCTCGCGGACCCTGGCCACGGAAATCTCCGGCAGCACGGTGAAATTGGAGAAAGTCGAACAGCCCATGTAATGCAACAGGGGCTTGCCGTCGAGCGAAAAGCGGCTGGTGCCGTCGGGCATCACGCCCTGGCCCTGGGTGGCGCGCACGGCCTGGCAGAGATTGGTCTTGGGATGCAGGCAATATTCGCAAGTGCGGCATTCGGCGGTGTAAAGCGGAATCACGTGATCGCCCGGCTTCACGGATTTCACGCCCTCTCCGACCTCGACTACCACACCGGCGCCTTCATGGCCGAGAATCGCGGGGAAAGCGCCTTCCGGATCTTCGCCGCTGAGCGTGAACGCGTCGGTATGGCAGACTCCGGTGGCCTTGAGTTCCACCATGACCTCGCCCGCCTTCGGGCCTTCGAGATCGACTTCACAGATTTCCAGCGGCTCGCCCGCCGCGAAGGCTACTGCTGCTTTGGTTTTCATTGTTTGCGCCCCCAACGTATGTCTCCGAGGCAATGTTGCACCCTAGCCCGTCATACTGCAAGAATCCCTGGCCCTCGGACGGGGAAAGATTTGACGGGACACTACCCTCCCATTAATCTTGGCCGGCTATCCAACTTCCCGAAACGAGGCACAAGACAATGACACGCAAGCTGCACAAGTCACTACTCGCATTCTTCTTCCTCCTGGCATCGACCAGCACCATTGCCCAGGACGAGTCACTGATGACCTATGACATAGCCATGCAGGCAATGGCCGCGACGGAAGCCTATGCCCGCGACCAGGGCTGGAACGTCACTATTCTCATCACCGACCAGATGGGCAATCCGGTCATGCTGCATCGCATCGACGGCGCGGGCGGACGCACTTTTGAATTCGCTTCCCGCAAGGCGCTGGTGGTGAACGAAACCGGAATTTCCTCCGGTGAATACGGACGGCGGGTCGGAGCCGGAGAAATGGAAGAAATCGAAGGCGGGGTCACCTTCGCCGGCGGCGTTCCGATTTTTGTCGACGGCCAGCGCGTCGGCGCGATAGCCGTCAGCGGCGTCACTGCCGCGCAGGACGAAGAAGCGGCCCTGGCCGGCGTCGAGGCAGTAGGCAGCGCATCCAACTAATCGACCAGTCGGAGGAAACATGATCCATCCTCATCCATTCAGAGTGCTTCTGGCCTTTTTCGCCGTCTTCACGGCCGGCGCGGTATCCGCCCAGTCGGCGCCTCCCCCGTCGCCTCCCGCGGATTGGGGACCCGTTTCCATCAATCTGGAAGAAGTCGAGTATCCCTATCCGGTCAGCTACATGGACTTTCGGGTTTACAACCAGGACGTCCGTCTCGCCTACATGGATGTGGCGCCCACCGGGCCCGCCAACGGCCGCACGGTCATCTTCCATCACGGCGGGCTCTATTACGGCTGGTATTGGGAGAAACAGATGGCGGCGCTGAGCGAAGCGGGCTACCGGGTAATCGCCAAGGATCGTCTCGGCTGGGGGAAATCATCCAAGCCGGTGATTCCCTACAGCATCAACCTCTGGGCTTCCAACACCGCGCGTTTGATGGATCATCTCGGTATCGAACAAGCGGCGGTCGTGGGCCATTCCATCGGCGGCCAGATGGTGACCCGATTCGCCTTCCTTTACCCGGAACGCGCAACGCACGTGGTGACCATCAACCAGGTAGGCCTCACCGACGGCCGCAAGGGACGCGGTTTTCAGCCGCTTACCGGTGAAGTAGATGTCAATCCGGACATGGACGAAGTCTATGCCGGCCTGCTGCGCTGGGCGGATGGGAACTATGTCAATTGGCAACCCGAGTTCGCCGAACACATGCGCATCCGTTACGGAAACCGGCTGAGCGGCGACTGGCCGCGCATGGCCTACGTGAGCCGGTTGACCGGCCAGATGCGCGGCATGGACACGGTAGTCAACGACTGGCGGCACATCGAGACCAGGACCCTGATCCTGGGCGGCGCGGAAGACTACCCGACATACGCCGAAGAAGCGCGAAACGCCGCAGCGATTTTTCCCAATGGCGAGGTCGTCAACATCCCGGGCATCGGTCACAACCCGCATGAGGAAGCGCCCGACATCGTGAACGCGGAACTGATTCGCTTCCTGGGCTCCTGAGAAACAAGAAGCGAAAACCAGAATATGAAAGCAGTGCGCGTGAACGAGTTCGGCGGACCTGAAGTACTGTCCGTCGAAGAACTGGAAGTCCCTTCCCCGGCCGACCACGAAGTGCTGGTCAAGATCGAAGCGGCGGGTCTCAATTACATCGACACCTACCAGCGCTCGGGCCTGTACCAGATTCCGCTGCCCACGACGCTCGGCATGGAAGGCGCCGGCAGCGTGGTCGCGGCAGGGCCCGACGTGAAGAGCCTGAAACCGGGTGACCGGGTTGCATTCACCAATGTCATGGGCGCCTATGCCGACTACGTCAAGACCCAGGAAGACCGGCTCGTGCCCATTCCGGACGGAGTTTCATACGACGAAGGCGCGGCCGCCATGCTGCAAGGCTGCACGGCGCACTATCTGAGCCAGACCACCTACAAGCTGGGCAAGAGCGACCGCTGCCTGATCCACGCCGCCGCAGGCGGCGTTGGCCTGCTGCTGATCCAGATGGCCAAGAACGCGGGCGCCTTCGTCATCGGCACCTGTTCCACCGAAGCCAAGGCCGAACTCGCTACAGCCGCCGGCGCCGACGAAGTAATTCTCTATACGAAACAGGACTTCAAGACCGAAGTGAAACGCATCACCGGCGGCGAAGGCGTCACCGTTGCTTACGACTCCGTCGGCAAGGCCACGTTCGAGAACAGCATCGATTGTCTCAGCAAACGCGGCTACATGGTGCTCTACGGCAACGCCAGCGGACCGGTGACCGAATTCAATCCCGCCAGCCTCGCCACCAGGGGTTCGCTGTTCCTTACTCGTCCGGCCCTGTTCGATTACATTGCCGAGCGCGAGGAACTCATCGAACGCAGCAGCGACGTCTTCAACTGGATCCGCGAAGGCCGCCTGCGTCTGCGGATGGAGCATTTCTACCCGCTCTCTGAGGTCCGCGCCGCCCATGAGGCGCTCGAAGGCCGGCGTACTACCGGCAAGGTGCTGCTCAAGCCGGACGGAACATAGCCGCTCGCCGTTCTACCAGATCGACAACGATAAGCAATCGAACGCAACAATCGAGGAAATCTTCATGAAAATCAGCAAACTCCTGCTCGCCGCCTGCACAATGCTGTTCGCCGACAGCCTGGCCGCGCAGTCAATTGACCTAGGCCGCGGCGAGCTGCCGGTCACCGTACCCGAAGGCTACGACGACGCCACCCCGGCGCCGCTCCTGGTGCTGCTGCACGGATACACGTCGAGCGGCGCAAATCAGGATCGCTACATGGGCTTCAGCGAACTCGCCGACAGCTACGGCTTCCTGTTCGTGGCCCCCGACGGCACGCGCGAGTCCGGCGGCGACCAGAACCGCTTCTGGAACGCCAGCGACGCCTGCTGCAATTTCTATGAATCCGAAGTCGACGACGCCGGCTACATCGCCTCAATCATCGAAGCGATGAAATCCGAATACAACGTCGACGAGAACCGCGTTTACCTGGTCGGCCATTCCAACGGCGGTTTCATGAGCTTCCGCATGGCCTACGAGCACTCGGACACGATCGCGGCGATCGTCAGCCTCGCCGGCGCCAACCACATGGAACAGCGCGACGCGCCGCCCAACGGCGTACACATCCTGCAAATTCACGGCACCGCCGATTCGGTGATCATCTACGGCGGCGGCGATATCCAGGATGTCCGCTACCCCGGCGCACTCAACAGCGTGCGGCGCTGGGCGTCTTACAACGGCTGCGCGATGGAAGGCGCGGGACGCGAATTGCGCGATCTCGATGCGAGCCTCCCCGGCCATGAATCCGGCACCTACCTGTTCGAAGCCGGCTGCAAGTCCGGCGGCTCCGCCGAATTGTGGACCATCCCGGCCGGCGCCCACTCGCCGATCCTCTCGGACACCTTCGCCGAGCAGGTAGTCGAATGGCTGCTTGCGCACCCGAAGACCCGGGGCGAAAGCGGGTAATGAAAAACTTTTTCGCCGCGATCTTGCTGATTGCATCCTCGTTTTGCTTCGCGCAAGACCAGGCGGCCGTTGAATCCGCTCAAGAGGAATTGCGAGCCGCTTTTGAAGCGGATCAGGCTTCACGACGCGGTGCGACCGAGCCTCAAGATCCATGCGGCGATGCTGCCAGGAGGCTCAGGGTTCTTGAGCTTCTTGGCGAGGGGTTGATTACGATTCCGGAGTCCAAGTACTACGCGGCGCTGGTCCTGCAGCATACACCCACATTCGAATCGGTAAGTGTCAGCGCCGAGAACTATCTGATCGCTCACTTCCTGGCCAAGTCAGCGGCAGAGAGCGGATACAGGCCGGCCCGTTCACTGGCGGCGGTGACGATTGACAAGTACCTCGTGAGCCAGGGTCAGCCGCAAAAGTACGGGACGCATTTCACATTGAATCCGGAGACGCGTTATCTGGAATTCGCCCCGGTCGATCCTGAAACGACAGATGAGGAAAGACGGGAATGGGGAGTGCCGCCAATTTCGGAAACGATGAGAAGGTTTGAAGAATCGGGCCAATCTTCCCGTCGAATTCCTGAATCATCGGAGCGGCCGCGTTGTAGTTTTGACTTGGAGTTGTAATTCTCAGGCCGCAACCATGAATGGAACTCACCCTTCAACCAAGGATCCATAATGGCCCTGCGATTTCGTCAATTTCTCATCTTTCCGTGTTCGGCCGCTGCTTTGGCTGTACTTACTTTCTGTGGCAGCGAGGACGAGAGCGGTTATCGGCTGGAAGTTTCTCACAGAGTTGAATTCAACCCTATCGGTGAAATGAGTGGCATCGTGCGAAACCCGTTCGATGGCTCGTTCTGGGTGCATAACGATAGCGGGGATGAACCACGGCTATTCGCTTTGGACGCAGAGGGAAGAGTGCAGATTCCCGCAAACCTCGGTGATCTCTACCACAGTGAGGGAGCGGAACCAGGCAAGGAACCCTGGCCGGGATTATTTATTGAGAATGCGACCAACCAGGACTGGGAAGACGTCACTAGCGATGGCGTTAACCTCTACATTGCCGACATGGGCAACAACCGCAATGCCCGGCGCAACCTGGGAATCTATGTAGTGCCTTGGAATTCGCTGAGCGACACACAAGTTGCAACCGCAACCCGCTTCATTCCGGTGCGTTATCCCGAACAGACCGGATTTCCTCCCCTTGAGCGGCATTTCGACAGCGAGAGTCTTTTCTTCGCAGACGGCAGCCTTTATGTGATCACCAAACATCGGCAACCAGTCCCGATCCAGCAACCGCAGCCAGGAGCTAACCTCTACCGACTCGATTCACAATCTGAAGCAGAGTCGAATGCACTGACATTGATCGATCACCATCCTGACCTCACTTCCGCAACTGCAGCCGAGTTATCGCCGGATGGCGGGACCCTTGCCGTGCTTTCCTATACAGCAATATGGCTTTTCGAGCGGCCAGAAACGGGCGATGCCTGGCTGTCGGCTCCTTCACATCGATTGCCGCTGGATACAGATATCGCCAGACAAGTTGAAGCGATCGCTTGGCTAGATGACGAAACCCTAATCATTACCAATGAACAGCGGGATTGGTTTGAGGCGCCAACGACGCTGTTTCTGCCCTCGGAACAGTAACTCCATTCCCCGATTGACCGTACAGAGAACGAACTCTGCCCGCCATCGTCAGGAGGCCTGCGAGCCTGGCCCGCGCCACGGCGTCAGGCGTGGCCACCAGCGACGCACGTGCAGGCAATAGGTCTCATATGATCCTTCGAATACTCGACGGAGTCGCGGCTCCTCGTAGAATCGCACGAACAGGTGAAACACGAGCATTAGCAATCCCGCGTAGGCGAACACGAGGGCCTGGCCCAAGATCAGCGCCTGCCCCGCAACGATGGTTACTACGCAGACGTACATCGGGTTCCGCACAAACCGGTAGAGGCCGGACACTACCAGCACTTCGGTCTGCTCGATCGGTGATGGCGTGCCACGTCCCTCAAGGGCGAAGCGGGCGAAACAGTCCAGCAGGCAGGCCAGACCCACGACGACTGCCACCACGCCCACTATCCGCTCGCCCGACAGTCCGAACAGCGGCGGCTGCATCGACCAATCGGACAATGCGTACGGGACTATGCCGGCTACTATGGCGGGAGCGGCCAGGAAGAAGGCGAACGACCCCAGGATGGCTCGTGCGGTTGTGCCCTTCTCGAACATGAAATGATGCCCGGAGAGTCTCAAGGTTGATGTTAGGTCAACTGGACTTGCCATGGAAATTGAACTAGCCTGTAGAGGCATCTCTATTGGAAAGCAGAAACATGCAAGAGGGATATTGCCGTTACAGGATCGTCGCTCTGCTGTTGCTGGTGGCTTTCACCGGCCAGGCTGTGGCGGCGACAAGCATATCCTGTGACAACACATCTTCCCTTACACACTTTCGTGCGGATATCGAAATCGCGGAGATGGGGCACTCTCATTCCGCGGGCCCGGATGCGTCCTCAACGGCAAGTCACGATTGCTTTCAGGAATGCGCATGCACTCTGAACGGCTGTGCCTATTCGGCGCTTCCCGCACTTGATTCTGCTTCTCCCTTCAGTGTCACTCCGACAATCGGCCACTTTGACGAGTCCGTCATACGCCGCATCTCCGCTCCTCTGTTTCGTCCGCCAATACTTCATTGACAGCATAGCTGCGCCCGTAATTCGGGTGCGCCTGCCATAAATTTCCGATCGGCAAGAACGGCGGCGGTCGGGTATTCGCGAGTAGCAACACTGAAGGAGCAATTGACGATGGCACGAATCTCACTGTTGAAGAAGGCGGCTTTCATTGGGTTGATCGGACTGTCGCCACTAGTCTGGGCGCAGGATGAATTGACCCTGGGGCAGGCGGTATCGCTTGCCCTGGAAAACGATCCGTGGCTGGACGGAAGCCGCTATCGGGAACGCGCGCTGACAGCGCAGAGCATAGCCGCCGCGAGCTTGCCCGACCCCATCGTATCGATCGGATTCGAAAACTTGCCGGCGGACGGCTTCAACTTCCGCCAGGAACCGATGACACAATTCAGAGTCGGCGTCAGCCAGGTGTTTCCCCGCAGCGAAACACGCGATTTGAAACGCCGGCAATTGAGTGAAGAGGGCGCGCAACAGCCCCTGATGCGGCAGGACCGCCTGGCCGGAGTCAGGGTTGCCGTTTCCCGATTGTGGCTCGAGGCCTATCGCAACCGCTGGGCCAGGGAGTTGATAGAAGAAGACCGTGCACTGTTCGAGTACCTGGTCGATGTGGCCGAATCGAGCTATACCAGTGCGGTCGGCGAAACCCGGAGGCAGGATCTGGTGCGTGCGCAACTCGAACTCACTCGTCTCGAAGACCGGCTGACGGAGTTGCAGCAGCAACAGGAAGTGAACCTCGCCGGGTTGCACGAGTGGCTGCCCGGGACCGACATGAACGACATCGAACTCAGTGATTCGTTGCCGATGTTGACGCTCGGCCAATCACTCGCCGTCGGACAAAACCATACCGAGCGACTAGTACAGTTGCTGCTGGCGCACCCGCGAATCAGATCCATAGATCAGAAAATCGTCGCCGAGGGCACCGGCATACGGTTGGCCGAACAGAAATACAAACCCCAATGGAGCGTCAACGCCAGTTACGGCTATAGGGAAGACGATCCAATGGGAGTTTACCGAAGCGATTTCGTCTCCTTTGGAGTGAGCTTCGATTTGCCGATGTTCACTACCAACCGCCAGGACAAGGAAGTACAGGCGGCCCAGGCCACCGAGGCGGCCGCCCGAACCGAGAAAACTCTCGAACTGCGGTCGATGCTCGCCGGCCTTGAAGCCGCATTGGCCCGCCTGGAACGGCTGAGCCAGCGCGAATCGCTCTATGAAGAGCGCCTCTTGCAGGAAATCAGCGACCAGGCCGAGGCCTCGCTGACGGCTTACACCAATGAAGCCGGCGACTTCGCCGAAGTCGTGAGAGCTCGTATCGCCGAACTCAACACAAACATCGACTTCCTGAACATCCAGATCGATCGGCTGCAAACCATTGCCGAACTGAACTACTACCTGGTTTCAGTCGAAGAAGACAGCACCCGGAGCGTTTCACCATGAACAAATCAATCGTTTACACGATTCTCGCACTGGCGGCGACCGCGGCCGCGACTCATTTTCTGACGCGGTTCGGCATGAACATGCCCGCGGTCGACCGCGACGGGCGGTCCGGCGGCGCAACCCCGCTTTACTGGGTCGCGCCCATGGATCCGAACTATCGCCGCGACGGACCCGGCAAGTCGCCCATGGGCATGGATCTGATACCTGTCTACGCGGACAGCGGCATGGATCCGGACGATCCGGGCATGATTTTCATCTCGCCGAATGTCGTCAACAACCTGGGAGTGCGCACGGCGCAGGTCGAACGCCGTTCGATGCACACCCGGATTACCACGGTCGGTTACGTGCAATACGATGAAGATCAGCTTGTGCATATCCATCCGCGGGTCGAAGGATGGATCGAACGACTATACGTACAGGCCGCCGGCGACCCGGTGGAAGCGGGCGAACCCTTGTATTCGCTGTATTCCCCGCAATTGGTCAACGCCCAGGAAGAATTGCTGCTGGCGCTAAACCGAGACAACGAGCGTTTCGTTCAGGCCGCCGAAGATCAATTGCGGGCGCTCCAGATCAGCGACGCGGAAATCAACGATCTGCGAAGTACGCGCCAGGTAAAACAGACACTCACTTTCTACGTGCCCCAGTCCGGCGTGGTGGACAACCTCAATATTCGCGAAGGCTTTTTCGTCGGACCCGGTACGACGCTGATGTCGATCGGCACCTTGAACGACGTCTGGGTCGAAGCGGAAGTCTTCGAACGCCAGGCGGCCCTGGTGGAAGCGGGCCTGCCGGTCACGATGTCGCTGGACTACCTGCCCGGCCGGCTTTGGGAAGGAAGCGTCGACTATGTCTACCCCACCCTGGACGCTCAGACGCGCACCGCGCGCGTCCGGCTGCGATTCGAAAATCCCGACGGACTTCTGAAACCCAACATGTTTGCTCAAGTGACTATTCTTGCCGACGCGGCGGACGACGTACTGGCGATTCCACGTGAAGCCGTCATTCGCACGGCCAGACAGGATCGCGTCGTACTGGCCGCCGGCGATGGGCGTTTCAAGTCGGTCGCCGTCAGCCTGGGGCGGCTGGACGACCAATACGCGGAAATCACCCAGGGCGTGGCAGAAGGCGAGCAGGTTGTCGTTTCCGCGCAATTCCTGCTGGATTCCGAATCCAGCCAGACATCGGATTTCATGCGCATGAACCACGACGAAGAAGCCATGGATCAATAGGTCAACGTCCAGCATCGGCAATCCCGAAATTCGGATCTGCCAGGAGACAGTCATGATTGAAGCCCTTATTCGCTGGTCCGTCAGGAATCGGCTTTTGGTATTGCTTGTTACGGTGATCGTAGCGGGCGCGGGGTTGTTCGCCCTGAGAAACACTCCGGTGGACGCGATACCCGATCTGTCGGACGTACAGGTGATCGTCAAGACCAGTTATCCGGGACAGGCGCCGCAGGTTGTGGAAGACCAGATTACTTATCCGCTCTCCTCGGCGATGCTGTCGGTGCCGGGCGCGGTAACTGTCCGCGGTTACTCCTTTTTCGGCGACTCCTACGTCTATGTGATCTTCGACGAAGACACCGATCTGTACTGGGCTCGTTCACGGGTACTCGAATACCTGAGCCAGGCGGCGCCCTCATTGCCCGCGAGCGCCCGGCCGCAACTGGGACCGGATGCGACAGGCGTGGGCTGGGTCTACCTGTACGCGCTCGTCGACCGGACCGGCCGGCACGATATCAGCGAATTGCGCTCCATCCAGGACTGGTTCCTGAAATACGAACTGCAAACCGTGCCGGGCGTATCGGAAGTCGCATCGTTGGGCGGCATGGTCAAGCAGTACCAGGTGGTCGTCAATCCGGAGAAACTTCGCGCCTTCGACTTGCCCATGGCGCAGATTCGAACGGCGATCCAGCGCGCAAACCAGGAGGTGGGCGCTTCCGTCGTGGAAATGGCGGAAGCCGAATACATCGTTCGCGCGTCGGGTTACATCCAGAGCGAAAACGATCTGGCGAACATCCCCTTGAGCGTTAACGTAAACGGCACGCCGCTACGTTTGAAAGACGTCGCCGAGATCAATCTCGGTCCACAGATGCGACGGGGAATCGCCGAACTCAACGGCGAAGGCGAAACGGTCGGCGGCCTGGTCGTCATGCGCTATGGCGAAAACGCGCAAAGAACCATCGACGGCGTCAAGGCAAAACTACAGGAATTGCAGCAGGGCTTGCCGGATGGCGTGGAGGTCGTTCCCGTCTACGACCGGTCCGGACTCATCTCGCGGGCGATCGACAATCTCTGGGAAAAACTGGCGCAGGAACTGCTTCTCGTGGGATTCATATGCCTGATATTCCTGCTCCATCTGCGTTCGTCCCTAGTCGCCATCGTCAGTTTGCCGATCGGCATTCTCGTAGCCTTTCTGGTGATGTATATGCAAGGCCTGAACGCCAACATCATGTCTCTGGGCGGCATCGCGATCGCCATCGGGTCGATGGTCGACGGCGTGATCGTGCTGATCGAGAACTTGCACAGGCACATGGAGCGCCAGCAGGTTACCAACGAAAATCGCTGGCGGATCGTCGCGGATTCTGCCGCGGAAGTCGGGCCGGCGCTGTTTTTCAGCTTGCTGATTATCGCGGTGAGTTTCCTGCCGGTGTTTACCCTGGAGGCCCAGGAAGGACGCCTGTTCTCCCCGCTGGCCTACACCAAAACCTATGCGATGGCGGCTGCAGCGGTGTTGGCGGTGACACTGATACCCGTGCTCATGGGCTATTTCATTCGGGGCAGGATTCGCCCGCAACGGAAAAACCCGGTGAACAATTTGCTGATTCGAGCTTACGTTCCCGTTCTCAGGACCGTTTTGACCTATCCGAAGATCACCCTGGCCGCGGCGGTGCTGGTTGGCGCAAGTGTCTGGTGGCCATTGCAGAACCTGGGCAGCGAATTTATCCCGCCGCTGGACGAGGGAGATCTGATGTATATGCCGACGACCTATCCGGGCATCTCCATCGGCAAGGCGCGCGAATTGCTGCAACAGACCGACAAGCTGATCCGCACCGTTCCGGAAGTGGAAACGGTCTTCGGAAAGATCGGCCGGGCCGAAACCGCCACCGACCCTGCGCCGCTGACGATGATCGAAACCTTCGTCCAGTTGAAAGACAGGAATGAGTGGCGCCCGGGCGTAACTCCGGCATCGCTGAGAGCCGAACTCGACGGACTGGTCAATCTTCCTGGCCTCACAAACGCATGGGTAATGCCGATCAGAACCCGCATCGACATGCTGGCGACCGGCATCAAGACACCTGTCGGCATCAAGATCGCCGGGAGCGACCTCGCGCAAATTCAGGATATCGGTCAGCGACTGGAATCGATTCTGTCCGGCGTGGAGGGCACGGCGTCCGTATATTCCGAGCGCGTGGCGGGAGGGCGTTACATCCAGGTCGATATCGACCGGGAAAAAGCTTCGCGTTTCGGCCTGAACATAGCCGATGTCCAGGAGGTGATCGGCTCGGCCATCGGTGGCGTGAACGTCACCCAGACCGTCGAAGGTCTGGAACGCTATCCGGTCAACATCCGCTATCCGCAATCCTATCGCAATTCGCCTGAACAACTGTCTCTGCTGCCGATCGTGACAGCGTCCGGCGAACGGATAGCCCTGGGCGATGTCGCGAGCGTGTTTATCGAAGACGGCCCGCCCGGCATCAAGAGCGAAAATTCGCGAATCAACGGCTGGGTTTATATCGATATCGACGGAGTCGATATCGGCGGAGTCGATATCGGCGGATACGTTGAGGAAGCCATGCAGGCAGTAGATGAGCAACTCGACCTGCCGGCCGGCTATTCGATCAACTGGTCGGGCGAATACGAATACATGCTCCGCGCCAGGGAAAGACTCACCTATGTCGTGCCGCTGACTTTCGCCGCGATTATCGTATTGCTGATTATCAATTTCCGGCAAATCGCGCCGGTTCTGATGTTGATGGGCACAATGCCGCTGGCTCTCGCAGGCAGTTTCTGGCTGCTGTACGGAATGTCGTTCAATTTTTCGATCGCGGTCGGCGTGGGCCTGATTGCATTGGCCGGCGTGGCGGTCGAACTCGGCGTCATCATGCTGGTTTACCTCAACCGTTGCAGCAAGGGCGTTCTGGACACGAATCCGGCTGCCGATCAGCCGCCGGCCCACGATACGCTTTTCGACGCCGTTCTTCATGGCGCCAGCTTGCGAGTGCGTCCGGTGTTGATGACGGCCGGCTCCACGATAATCGGATTGTTTCCGATCATGCTCGGCACAGGCACGGGTTCCGAGGTATTGAGCCGTTTGGCGGCTCCCATGGTGGGGGGAATGGTCAGCGCCGTGTTGATAACGCTGCTTGTGCTCCCTGCGGTATTCTACCTGTGGAACAGAAATACGTACGAAGTTCAGGGGCAATCCTGAATCTCCGCCTGTGGGACATGGTCGTCGGAAAATTCTATCTATCGACACACTTTCAGGTAGCCGGAAACGTGTCCGAGCAGCGATCCCACAAACCGTTGAAAACTGATTTCTTCAGACGGTTCACGGTACCAGCCTTCCAGCCCTTGAGATCGATTCGACGTCACGAGACATGCTGAGTTGTACAGGCGCTCTCTAACCAGCCTTGTACAAAACTCTTCGTATCGTTTCACATACGAGCTTCCGCGGAATTTCTCGTGCACTTTAAAGTGCGGTTCCTTCGCCGTTATTGGGCGCATGGATTTAGGGGATTCCTGGAGCATCATCAGGTAACCCAACCAAGGGCTGGCAGAGGGCTTGAAGTACCCTTCCCGATAAGCCGTGTGGAGGTCCAGCGCGTTTCCGAGGGCCTCCTCGATTCGATTATTGTAATTGTTCCCGAAAGATCCTACTTGCGATTTGAATTCGATCGTAGCAACCAGATTTCCTTCATGTACGACGACCAGATCCCACTGCTTGGTTGGCCTGAAGAATCCAGGTAGCGTCGTTTGGCTCTGTTGCGTATGCACATGGGCTTCCGGCATTCCGGATTCAATCAGAAGGTCTGCGAACAGTTGTACGAATCCGTCCAGTTGCTTACCGCCGGTCGCGGCGCCCCGGTTGCCATGGTCGCGCAAACCGGATTCCGATCCCTGTCTCTGTTTCTGGTCGGCCCGGGTTTCCCAGAAATGCCTGACAGCACCGCGCAGCCGAGACTCGATTCTCACGCAGCTATCACCGAAACATCACTGAACAATTCGCTGGTTTCCTTATGGACGCGGTCGACAGCCATCTTGTGGTACTGAGGGTCAACTTCCACTCCGATGCTGTTGCGGCCCCATCTTGCGGCCGCCACGCTGGTAGTGCCCGTGCCGAGAAACGGATCAAGCACGGTATCGCCCACAAAACTGAACATGCGAATCAGCCGTTCCGCGACCTGCAATGGAAATGGCGCAGGATGGTCTCGGGTCGAAGCGCCCGTGACGCCTTGCCAAATTTGCTGAAACCATAGTTTGTGGTTCTGGTGCGAAATGACGCTCAGGACTCGCTTTTCAAAGCTCGGTTTTCGATAACCGCCGCCCTTGCGCTCCATGAGTATGTACTCGATGTCGTTCTTGATGACCGAGTTCGGCTCGTAGGGCTTTCCAAGGAAAGCCGAACCGCCTGGAACCTCGTAATTTGCGTTCGCGATCTTGTACCAGATGATCGGGGCCAGGTTCACATAGCCCATCTTGCGGCAACGCTCTTGTATCGAAGCGTGCAAAGGCATAACCGAGTGTTCGCCATTGTTCTTTCTTCGAGACAGGCATACGTCGCCAACCACGCAGATCAGCCGGCCACCAGGGACAAGAGCCTTGTAGCAACGCTTCCAGACCTTGTCGAGTTCGTCCAGGAATTGTTCGTAGCCGGCGATGTACCCCATTTGCCCTTCATGCTCGTTGTAGCGTTTGAGCGTCCAGTACGGCGGCGACGTGACGATCAGATGGACACTCTCCGGGCTTAGCTCAAGCAGCCGCGAATCCTGCAATAACAGATTGTGAGTCGTTGGAATTTGATGAAGCGAGTGTTCGATGCGCGCGAGTAGTTTCGCGTCCTTCGCGATCCTCGGCAGTTCAGTCTGCGGATTCTCAATCCCGCGCAACTCCTCCGGGATGAACTGTTCTAATGATTCCTTGTTCATCTACTCAAATTCTCCTGGCTTCGTGTCCATAACCTACTAGCTACTGGCCTTGTGCCAGTTGCAAGGGGCGTTGCGGGTTTTCAGGCGCATTCACCAGCAACCTCAAAAGCGGCGCCGCCAGACTCGAAATATCTTCATCCGCAATGTCGGTCGGATCGGATGCCAGCAGCGTGATCAACGAAATCGGCGCGTCCACCGCCGCGGCAAGGCCGCCTACGACCTTCAAGCTAGGCTGGCGCTTGCCCTTCTCAATAAGCGAGAGCTGACTCGCGCTGATGCCGATCTGCAAGGCGAGTTCCGCCTGCTGCATACCGTATGCTGCGCGAATCACCCTGAAAGCCTTGGCAAAATCTGTTTTCATATGATTACCGGAGTGTCACCCAGTTTAAGCACAAATGTCAACTGGATTTACAAATTGCAGAGAATTTTTACTTCAAGGAATTATTATTTTCACAATTTATACGCCACTGTAGGCAGAGTTTCTCGACACCACGGGGTAGAAGGGCTGGCCCCAGTCGCCGCCGGGATGGCTCATCATCACATCGACAAACACTGGAATCAGGAAGGCGAGAATTGCAGCACCATCGCGCACTTGATTGCGGTTGACTTCACTATCCCAAGTCGCACCTCCGTGTACCAATTGGTTTCTCAAGACATATAGCCTGTCAAATACGAGAGCCAACGCTCTTTTGGTGTTGTCATTAGTTTTTCTCGATACAATCTGTTTGAAAGCTCTCAATTCGCGCTGAAATCGGACTTCCCAATCTTTGTATCCTTTCATTCCGTTTTGATGTTTCCAGAATGGCTTGAATACAAACTCGTTTTTCATTAACTGATGAATGGGCCCAGAAAAATTACCCCAGATGGCGTTGTAGATTCTCTTATCTGCGTCTAGCGTAACTACTTTGCCAAAGTAGGACTTGAATGAGTCCATTGCCAATGGAGGTTCGATCTGAAAGTCTCGTTCATCAGCGTAGGCTGCATTGAAAGCGATCCAAAGAAAAATAAACTTCCCATCATCGTCACCCGCCTGCTCCGCACGTCCAATCCAACTGATAGCACGTTGCGTGCGAAGGCGAAGATTTTCAGGGAAGCTATCCCTGATTTCCCTCTGTTTGTCTTTCAAAACGGCATAGGTTAGCAATGGGTTCATTGTTGATCCGCCAATGGAGATTGTATTGCCCGATTATGGTCGAAACCGTTGAGGGACGCCAAATTTGACCAATTCAGCATACAATTAGCCGCGATGACCCCGCCGTGCGGAGGTATTTGGATTTGAACAGCGATTCGCGTATGGTTCGTCTCGACCTCAAGGACCGATGTTAACATCTGAAAGAGAGCCCAATGACCAGGTATCAATTGACCAGGAAAGATCCCCGAGCGCTTCCCGCCTACACCATTACGGAAGTCGCTCACTATCTCACCGTGCCCCCGGCAACAATTCGCTACTGGTCGGTGGGCCGGGACGACTATGCGCCGCTGATCGAGGTGCCTAGACACTCCCCCACGTTGCTCTCGTTCCTGAACCTTACCGAGCTTCACGTGCTCGCAGCCATTCGGCGCAGGCCCCTGGTGAAGATGCCGAGCATCAGACGCGCGATCAATTTCCTTGTGAGAAATGCCCGCAGAGCCATGGACAAGAACCATCCGTTAATCAGCCGCGATCTGGAAACGGATGGACTGGATCTTTTCATTCAGGAATACGGCCAGTTGATCAATATCAGTAGATCGGGCCAAATAGCCATGCGGGAGATCATCAGCGGGGCGCTAACGCGGATTCATCGAGACCCTACCGGAATCCCAATCAAGCTCTTCCCATTCACACGGTCTGCAATTATGGGGACTCCCACGAAGGTCATCATCGACCCGACAATTTCCGCCGGACGCCCCGTCATAGCCGGCACCGGGCTGACCGCTGAACTCATCGCCGAACGCTACAAGGCCGGCGAATCAATTTCGGCTTTGGCGCAGGACTATGAGCGCACGGAAGATGATATCGAAGAAGCAATCCGATGCGAATCCCAGATTGTCGCCTGAACTTTCACCACGTACATATTGGAAAAACAACAAGGAGCGTATAATTTTAAAATGCCGTCATATCTGTACAGAATCAAAAAGGAAACCACGCAATGAATCACCTTGAACAGTTAGTATCAGAATGGTACGAGTATCGAGGATATTTTGTTCGTCGAAATGTCAATGTTGGCGCTCGTGAGAAGGGCGGTTACGAATGTGAGTTAGATATTATTGCTTATCATCCGGGCAATCGTAATCTAGTTCAAATAGAAGCATCAATGGATGCTCATACCTGGGAGAGACGAGAACAACGTTTCCGAAAAAAATTTGAAGCAGGAAAAAAGTACATTCCGCAACTCTTTTTTGGAATTGAAATTCCAAATGAAATAGTCCAAATCCCATTGCTAGGATTTGGAAGCAACAAAAATGTCAAGAAATTGGCTGGTCATACAATAGTTACAGTTTCAGACTTACTAGTCGAGATCACTAGCGAGTTGTCTAACAAAAAAATTTCAAAGGCTGCTGTTCCAGAGCAGTTCCCGCTCCTACGTACAATTCAGTTTGTTTGCGAGCATAGACACGCAATTGGATGGAGTATTTAGCCTTGGATAGACTCCAATTATTGGATAAGCGCCAAAAATCAACTTAACCACTACATCTGCAGAGTTCAACGATTCGGTATGTAAGCTAGATGTACTGAAAATGTCAACGATGCTCCGACTTGAACACATACACTTAAATGGCTGAAATTATTCTCAAAATGGAATATCTTCGTCATTATAAAAATCTGTTAGCATAAGATTTTTTCGATTTGATGGAAAACTAGAGTCATTCTCTTTCACCCAATCCCAACCATTTACTGTCAATTGAACTCCTCTAAAGTGGTGATCATCTGATTCATCATACGAATCTATCAATTCGATTATCTTTTTTCCAATAAGTTTACGGAATGCTATGCCAAAATCGAACGAGCCCATCCCTGAGTTTCTAGCTATGTTTTGCAGCGAAAATGGATGCGAAACACTACCTGTAACACCAGTTTCTCCAACTATTATTGATGTAAGTAATTTTTCCTCTATACTTAAATCATCATACGAGTATTGCTGTTTATCGGCTATTGTCCTTGGTGAAGTTGGATGCTGCATCAACGCTTTTGCTGTATTTGTGATTTCATTCTTTAGTTTATTAAAATCACTTGCTGACTCAGAAATGTATTCGATTATCTTTCGATGCTGAATGTCGAACGGAAATCCACTTTCTCGCTCTTTTGAGCATACTAAAATCACATCCTTTCCGGCTGCAAATGCATATCCCAACTCATACCATACATTTGGATTATTTGTTGTGATGTCCGCGAAACATATGTCGCTACATACAATTCCTTCCTCAATAGCGGTTATTGGAATTCTTACCCTTGGATCCTCATCTACTCGATACGGATTCAACCCTGCATCAATAAGTGCCGGTTTGAATATATCTCTATATCGCTTATCAAATTTACCTGAATCAAATGGTTGTATCACAAAACACTTAAACATACTTTTTAACCTTTCCAATATCGACCAAGAAGCCTGGGCTTTGTGTTAAGTGATTATTCTGCCATCACAATATAGCTGTTGAACCTACAACAACCCCTCAATCCGATCCATCAAGTCCTCCATCCGCCGCAGCACCGGCTCATACGCCTCCGGCTGGGTCATATCCAGCCCGGCCTCGTCTAGCAGGATGTTGTGCGGGTAGTCCGACCCGCCGGCGCTGAGTACGCGGATGAATGCGTCCCGCACCGCCTCGTCGCCGGCCAGGAACTGCTCGGCGAACCAGGCGGCGCCGGTGATCGAGGTGGCGTATTGGAAGACGTAGAAGTCGTAGTAGAAATGCGGGATGAAGGCCCATTCGACGGTGTAGGCGTCGTCGATGGTGAGTACGCCGAGGTCGTGGCCGTGGTAGCGCTTGAGCAGGTCGCCGTAGATTTCGGTCAGGCGCGGGCCGGTGAGGGGCTCGCCGCGTTCTGCTGCGCGGTGAATCGCGAGTTCGAATTCGGCGAACATCGTCTGGCGGAACAGGGTGCCGCGGATCTGTTCGAGGGCGCCGCCGAGGTAGAACAGCCGCTCGGCGTCGGTGCTTGCGTTCGCGATCATGTATTCCTGCAGCAGGATTTCGTTGATGGTCGAGGCCAGTTCGGCGGTGAAGGTCGAATAGCCCGCGGTTTCAAAGGGGTTGCTGGCGTTGGCGAGCAGGCTGTGGACGGCGTGGCCCCACTCGTGGGCGAAGGTCGACATCGACTCGTAGTCGTCATTGTGGTTGAGCAGCACGTAGGGGTGCACGTCGTAAACCGAGCCGTTCATGTAGGCGCCAGAGCGCTTGCCGGGCTGCGGATGGCTGTGCATCCATTGCTGCGACAGGCCGTATTCGAGCAGTTCGAGGTATTGCTCGCCGAAGGGTTCCAGCGCGGCGAAAGTGATTTCCGACGAGCGTTCGAGGTCGAAGACGCCGGTTTCCGCCTGCACCAGGGGCGGGTAGATGTCGTAATAGCGCAGGTCCTCGATGCCGAGCAGGCGGCCGCGCAGTTCGAGATAGCGGTGGAACAGCGGCAGGGCGTCGTTTACCTGGGTGACGAGTTGCGTGTAGATCTCTGGCGGCAGGCCGTCGGCGAACAGGTTGGCTTCGAGTACGCCGGGGTGATTGCGCACCCGGGCGCTGAAGACATTGGCCTGGGCTTCGGCGGCGAGGGTCGCGCCCATGCCGTCGGCGTACTGGTTCCAGGCGCCCCAGAAGGTGTCGAAGACGAGCTTGCGGTCGTCGCGGTTTGGCGCGGCGCGCCAGAAGGAATAGCCGGCCTGGCTCAAGGTCGCTTCGGTGCCGTCGCTCAGGATCACCGTCGGCCAGGGAATGTCGGCGTTGGCGTAGTTCTCGTAGATCTGCTGCGGGGCCGAGAGCACCATGCCGGCCTGGGCGAGGATCGCCTCGGTGCGCTGGTCGAGGGTGTGCGGTTCCTGCCGCAGGATGTCTTCGAGCATGAAGCCGAACTTCTCAAGTCGCGGTTCCTGTTGGCGAAAGCTGCGGATGTTGTCCGCACCGAGGTCTAGAATTTCCGGGCGCAGCCAGGAGGTGGCCTGTTCCAGGTTGGTCAGCATCTGCCGGGCGCGGGCGAAGCGCGCCTGGGCCGCGGGCTCGCGCTGGTCGACGTCGCGCATCAGGCTGGTGTAGACGTAGACGCGATACGCTTCCTTCGTGGTGTCGGACTGGGCTTCGAGGGCGTCCGCGAGTTCGGCGGCGCCGTTATCGAGCGTGCCGCGGTAGCGCGACAGGGCGTCGAGCCGATTGGTCACGGCACTGATTGCCCCCTCCCACGCCTCCACCGTCGGATAGATGTCGGTCAGGTCCCATTCGTAGCGCACGGCGTCGGACTGCGCATGGACATTGACGGCAATTCCCGTCAACAGCGTGAAAACAAGTAAGGCGGAAACCCTTTTCGTTTGCATGGCGCCTCAATCTCCTTTACATCAACTTCGGGATTCTAGCGGAAACCCGAACCGCGGGCATTAACTCAAGCCCGCTGCTGCGCTATGCTTGGGCCGATTCGCGAATGGAGGGGGCATGACTTCACGACGACAGCTTTTGCAGGCGCTTGGAGTGCTGCCCCTGCTCGGCGCCTGCGCGGCCGGCGCGCCGGCATCGCCGGCCAATTTCACGCCGTCCGGCGTGCCATTGCGACGGGTTAATGTATCCGACGAGCGTGTGATTCGCACCATCGCCGGTCTGCGGCCGTTTCGCCGCAACGGCTTCAACGTCTCAGCAGAGAAGCGGGGCGCCAAAACGCTTATCCACAACTACGGCCATGGCGGAGGCGGTATCTCGCTTTCCTGGGGCACATCGACTCTTGCGGTGGAACTCGCCGGCGTCGGCAACCAGCGAAGTTGCGCCGTGATCGGTGCGGGAGTTATGGGGCTGACCACCGCTCGCCTGGCCCAGGACCGGGGATGGAACGTCACGATCTATTCGAAGGACCTGCCGCCGGACACCACTTCCAACGTCGCCGGCGGGCAATGGTCCCCTACTTCGACTTACGACTCGGAACTCGTTACACCCGCGTTCCGGCGGCAGTTCGACCGCGCCATGGCGATCGCCTATCGCTATTTCCAGAATCTCGTCGGGCCGCGCTATGGCGTGCGCTGGATCAGCAACTACAACTTCTCGAGCGATTCGCCCGAAGAGGAGAATTTCCAGAGTCGGTACGCGAACTTCTACCCCCAATCGCGCGACCTGGGGCCCGGCGACCATCCTTTCCCCGTACCTTTCACGCGCCATTACGACACCATGCTGATCGAACCGGCGGTATTCCTGCCCGCGGTGATGGCCGACTTCTTCGGCGCCGGCGGCAGGATCAACATCCGCGAATTCGCCGGCGCCGAGGAAATCCTCGCGCTCGAAGAAGACGTGATCTTCAATTGCACCGGCCTTGGCTCCCACGCGCTGTTCGGCGACGAGATGCTGATGCCGGTCAAGGGCCAGCTCACTTTCCTGCTGCCCCAGGAAGAAGTCGAGTTCAACATTATCGGCAACGGCGGCCTCTACATGTTCCCGCGCAGCGACGGCATCCTGCTCGGCGGCACGTACGAACGCGGCGAGTGGAGCCTGGAACCCGACCCGGAAGCGACCCGCCGCATCATCGACGGTCACCGGGCATTTTTCGAGGCGATGGACGATCCCTGGTCCGCTTGAGAGCCGCCTGAAAAAGTTAGACATTTCAGCCGGTTCACATTACTCTTTTCCGTTGATCCAGTTAACCCAGCGAGAAACGCCATGACACTCAGGATTGCCAGGTATCTCTCACTCGCCGCCCTGCCCGCATTCGCGTTGAGCGCGTTGGCCCAGGACGCTCCGACTTTCTATCAGGACGCATTGCCCGTTTTCCAGAAGAACTGCGTAGCATGCCATCAGCCGGACGGTCCCAGCGTCGGCGGCATCTATGCGCCGATGTCACTGATGGATTACGAGGCGGCCAAACTGTGGGCGCCGCTCATCAGGAACGCGCTGGAAACCGGCTACATGCCGCCCTGGGGCGCCCACGAGCGCCATCGCGGCGAATTCAAGGGCGAGCGATACATCGACAAGGCCGAGAAGGACCTGCTGATCGCCTGGGTTGACGGCGGCGCGCCGGAGGGTGATCCCGAAAAGGCCGCCAACGCTGAGGGCCTGGTCGCTTCGAGTGTCGGCACCACCTTGCCCGAGTCGGGCTGGTGGATCGGCGATCCGGATCTGGTCGTGAAATTCGACGAGCCGGTATATGTGCCCGACGAAGTCGAAGACTGGCAGCCGACAGTGCGGATGAACTACGAAGAAGGCGCGCACCAGGAGCCGCGCTGGATCTCCATGGCCGAATTGCGGCCCGGCGGACCCTGGGTGCATCACATCGTTTCCAGCCATATGGGCGTCGGCGTTCCCGGCCGGGGGCCCTTCACCTATCCGGAAGGCTGGGGCGTACTGCTCGCGGAAGACCCGTTCATCACGGTGAACATGCATTATCACAAGGACCCGGTGCCGGGTTCGGCGGTCCATGACGACACCCAGGCGGCGTTCAAGTTCTATGAAGACGGCGCCGTGATCGACCACGTGGTCGAGACCAACCTGCTGCCGCATCGCAACTGGACCATTCCCGCGGGTGACCCGAACTTCGAAGTGAACAACACCTTCGAAATCGAGGAAGACATCTACCTGCTTTCCATGGGTCCGCACATGCACTATCGCGGCAAGGCCATGCGCTACGAGCTGGAATATCCCGACGGCGAGATGGAAACCCTGCTCTGGGTGCCGAACTACGACTTCAACTGGCAGTTCCTCTACGAATACGAGGAGCCCAGGTTTATTCCCGCAGGCTCCACCTTACATATGTCCTGGTGGTTCAACAACTCGGAAAGCAATCGTTACAACCCCGACCCGGCAGCGGACGTGGTGTACGGACCGGCAACCACCGATGAGATGGCCAACGCGCGCATCTATTACGCGCCTGTCAAGCAGCGCGGCATCGTGGTCGGCCGCGACCTGCCCCAGGACGTGCTCGAAACCGCGCGGGCGACCGAACAATTGCGCCGCGAACGGACAGAATTGCTCGACCAGAGCGCGGACGACTTTTCCTGGCTGACTGAGGACAGCCAGTAACAGGCACCTTGATTTCGCACGATGTGAGTCGCCGTCGGGCGACGGATCGAAGCCAAGTAACTCGGGAGGCAGGAAATGAGAACTGATCTCTGGAAACTGACGGCGGCGGCCTGCCTTGCGAGCTTCGCCAGCGGCGCGTTATTCGCGCAATCGGACGACGGCTGGGTCAGCGGCCGCACGCCCGACGGGCAGCCCGACCTGCAAGGTGTCTGGACGAATGACACGATCACGCCGATAGAGCGCCCGGCTTCACTGGCCGACCGCGATTTCCTCACGCCCGAGGAAATCGAGGCCATGGAGACCGGCATCGCCCAGCGCAGGACCGAGGCCGACAACAACATCGTCGTCCGTGCCGGCGGCAACGTCGGCGGCTATAACCAGATCTGGCTCGACTCCGGCGACACCGTGCTTTCCACCGGCCAGACCTCGATGATCGTCGACCCACCGAACGGACGCGCTCCGATCATCGAAAGCGCCCTCGCCGAACGCGATTTCTATTTCGCCAACGTCGAAAACCACTACATCTATCACACCGTCTGGGACCGCTGCATCACTCGCGGCGTACCCGGCTCCATGCTCCCGGCTGGCTACAACAACGCCTATCGCATCATCCAGACCCCCGACACGATCACCATCGTCTACGAGATGATTCACGACGTTCGCGTCATCCCGCTGAGCAAGACCGAACATATCGACCCGAAAGTGCGACTGTGGATGGGCGACTCGGTGGCGCGTTGGGAAGGCGAAACCCTGGTGGTCGAGACGAAGAACTTCAACGACCGCGGCATGATCGCCAACAGCAGCGCCGGCGGCCGCCTCAAGGGCGTGCCGGCCTCGGATCAGTTGCACGTGATTGAGCGATTCACCCGCGTCAGCGAGGGTACGATCATCTGGGAAGCTACGATGACCGACCCGGAGGCCTTTTCCTCGCCGGTGACGATCTCGATGCCGCTGACGCTGGAAAACGACTACCAGATGTACGAATACGCCTGCCACGAAGGCAATTACGCGATTCCCAACATCCTCAGCGCCGGCCGCGCCCGCGAACGCATGCAGGCCAGCAACGACTGACTCACGCCACGGCGATCAGTTCCGGATGCTTGATTCTTGAGCGGACTTCTTCCACCGGGTGCTTGCACACGCCGGCCTTGTGGATGAGTTTGCTTTCGCAATCGTCGCAGCGCACGCATTCCTTGAAATCGATCTTCGGGCCCTCGATGGCGCCGGTGGGGCAGGCATGTTCGCAAACCTTGCAATAGAGGCATTGCCGTACGCGCTTGATGCGGAAAGGCGAGATCAATGAGACCACCCCGAGGGCGGCGCCCAGCGGACAGGCATAGCGGCAATAGAAGCGGCTGATGAAGACTGAGCCGGCCAGGAAGCCGAGCAGGATCACCCAAAGCCAGACCGACTGACTGAAATAGAAGATCGTGCCGAATGGCTCGAAATACTGGAACAGGCTCAGGTCGGCCCAGGCCACCGCCATCAGCAGCAGAAAGCCAAGCACACCGTACTTGATGTAAATCGCAGCGTTGTGGGTGGCGCGCGGTAGTTCCTTCTGAAAATGCCGCGGCAGGAAGCGGCTGATGAAGTCCTGCAAGGCGCCGAAGGGGCATAGCGATGAGCAGAACACCCTGCCCCAGAACAGCGTCGTCGCCACCGTGAATACGACGATGATCAAGGTCGGCAGGTCGGTCAGGAACATCGACGGGCCCTGCTTGACGAAATTGGTGATGTGCGAAACCGAAAGGAAGCCGCCGTCGATCCAGCCGAGCCAGACCAGGGTGAAGACGAGCGTGGTCCAGCGCAGGGTTGAATTCTTGGTAGCGAAGCTGATGCTCACCAGGGCGAGCAGGAAAAGCAATGCGCCGGTCTGCATCGGCGGTGCGGTCTGTATCAGGTAGGCGATCCGGCTCGTATCCGTCGTCAGGGCGATGTCGTCCTCGTCGAATACGCTGAATTCCGGCGGCAGTTCCGTGCCCTGGGCCAGCGCCAGCGGCAGTGAAGGCACCTGGTATTCAAGGCTTGCCACGTAGCCGAACTGCGCCAACTGGTCGCTGAGGTCGTAATGCACCGTGAACGGCTGGGAAATATCGATGCTATCGTCGAGCACCATGGCGCCGGCGAAGCGCACTTGATCGGCGATCTTCCCGTTGTCGGCGCTGCCGACGTAAACGAAGCGCCGCCGTTCGAGCCGCATGAACTCGCCGTTCTGCTCCACCGCCAGCCGCTCCTGCCTGAACGGCATGCTCGAATTTCCGTCGATACCCACGAGCACGAGATTGCCGTCGCGCACCCGGGCGCTGGCTTCGCGTTCGGCGCGGGAGTAGTCGTCGGCGCCGACGAGCAATTCGCCGAGTCCGTCGTGAGCCATGAAGGCGACTTCCAGATGCAAAATCGTACCGTCGGCCATTTCGACGTCGAGTTCGCGCACGAGGCCGTCGGCCTTGAAGTCGTCCCAATTCTTGCCTTCCAGGAACTGCAGCGCGCGGCCGTCGGCGTTCGTTGAACGCACGTAATCCGTGTCCGGCAGATGTTCGAGCGCGACCCTGCGCGCGGCGTTGCGGATACCCCTGGCGACCGCCCAGGCGGTAATCGTGGCGCGGGAGATGCCGTCGACGTCGCGTCCTACGCGGAATCCATCGCTGATTTCCATGCCCGAGAATTGCTGCGGAAAGCCTTCGGTGTTGATGAAATCGCCGCGAATGCTCTTGTAGGACTCGGTGTAATGGACGATTTCGAGTCCGGTGACCGTGCCTTCGGTATCCATGCCGACGAGCATGTCGATGGGCGCGCTGTAGCCGATTTCCTCGGGCGGCAGATCCGGCGTGAAAAAAACGTAACCGACCAGTTCGGCCTCGGGCTCGGAGCCCATGTAGCCCGCGTAAATCGGCAGGATACTTTCCGCCGGTGCGAA
Source organism: Gammaproteobacteria bacterium (assembly GCA_009844085.1). Classification (GTDB taxonomy): domain Bacteria; phylum Pseudomonadota; class Gammaproteobacteria; order Pseudomonadales; family Pseudohongiellaceae; genus UBA9145. The sequence continues at coordinate 76,716 of VYCF01000073.1, forward strand.
ATTGCTCGCTCCGGGAAGCACCCGGCGCATCAACTCGGCGTCGATGTCGGCCAGGGTGTTCGGCTGGGCGAACGCGCCCGAAGCAAGAGCCAGCAGCGCGGCAACGAGCGCAATTTGCCCGCGCCATGCCGCTTTCATGCCGCGAGTCCCTCGCAAGTCTCTTCGATGAGTGCGTCTACCACGGCCGCCAGTGCTTCTTCCTCGCTGTCGCCTTCGAGCCGCCGCAGCCGGTACAGGTCGATTTGCCGATCGGCGCCGGCGCCGTTCCTGATGATTTCGTGGACGTGGCTCAACTCGGCTTCGCAATCCAGCGCCGCTGCGTCTTCGGCGAGTTCCTCCGTGAGCCAATGAACGATGTCGGCGATATCCTCCCGGTCTTTGCCCACCGGGGCGCCGAGTATCGCGAACACGCCGTAACGCTGCGCCAGCCAGCGGTTTTCGGCGATGATTTCGGTCGGCGGCTCGGGCGGTAGCGAGTCCCTGTTGCGCAGCAGCCAACGCACGAGGCAGGCGTAAAGAGCGACCAGACTCATCGCGTCATCGATGCGCGGGCAAATGTCGCAAATACGCAATTCGACAGTGGGATAATGCTGTGATGGTCGGATGTCCCACCACAATTCGCTGCCGTCGCGCACGAAATCCATTTCCCGGTAGTTTTCCAGCAGATTTTCGTAATCGGCCTGGGAATAAAGTGCTCCCGGCAGGCTCGTGCGCGGCAAGGCGCCGATCAGATTGAGCCGGTAGGACTTGAACCCGGTCATTCGCCCCTCGCTGAAAGGCGAAGAGGTAGACAGCGCGTGCAACAGCGGCAGATAGCGGCGCAATGCCGTCATCACGCGGATACGATCGTCGGCCTCCCCAAATCCCGCATGGATATGCATGCCCGCCACGAGGAAACGGCGCACGCTTTCCTGAAAAATCACTTCGAATCGCCGATAGCGGTCTCCTTCCGAAGGCTTTTGTTCGTCCCAGCGCGCGAAAGGGTGAGTGGACGCGGCCATCAGCTTTGCACTGTGCTGCGCCGCCGCGTGCGCCACAAGCTTGCGCGTTTCAAGCAAGGCCTGACGCACTTCAGCAACCGAGTTGCATACTCGGGTATTGGCTTCGATCTGCGAACGAAGAAACTCGTGAACCACCTTGTGCGGGCCCGCGTTTTGCTCACAAACCTCGAAGATTTCCGGGGCCGGATCCGCCAGCAAATCGCGGCTGGCGGCGTCCACCAGAAAAAACTCCTCCTCGACACCGAGGGTAATATCAAGATTGTCCATATCCATTCCTCGATATCGAATCAGGTTCGTGCCGGAGCTTGCAGGATGCCGGTTTCGTTCTCGGACTTGCCGATCACGACGGCGCCGCAGGAATCCGAGAATATGTTGATCGAAGTCCTGAACATGTCGAGTACGCGGTCCGTCACGAGCAGCAGCCCGATCGCTTCGATCGGCAGGCCGATTGCGGTCAGAATCACCGCGATCGCCACCAGGCTCGCGGCGGGAATGCCGGCAACGCCGATCGACGTCAGCAGCGCGATCAGCACGACGGTGAACTGCGTGCCGAAGGTCATGTCGAGCCCGTAGGCCTGGGCGATGAAGATGGCCGCGACGCATTCATAAAGCGCCGTGCCGTCCATGTTGATCGTGGCGCCCAGCGGCAGGCAGAAACTCGTCACGCGGTCCGAAACCCCCGCATTTTCCCTGGTGCAGCGTACGGTCAGCGGCAAGGTGCCGGATGACGATGCCGTGGAAAACGCGGTCAAAATCGCCGGCGCCATCGCCTGGAAGTGCAGGAAGGGGTTGACCTTGGCCAGGTATTTGAGCATCAGCGGCAAGGTCACGAAAACGTGGAAAGACAGTGCAAGCACCACCGTGATGAAGAATCTGAGCAGAGGCTCGAAGGCGCCGAAACCGGTCGAGGCAACGGTTTCCGCCACCAGGCCGAATACGCCGATGGGCGCGAAGCTCATGATCCACATGGTGATCTTCATCATGGTTTCGTAAACGCCGGTCCAGAAGCTGAGCATGGTTTCTCTTGGGCCTTCCGGAATGCGCGACATGAAGAAGCCGAATACCAGGCTGAAGAAAATCAGCCCGAGCATTTCGCCTTGCGCCGCCGCGTTGACGATATTGGTCGGCACCATGCGCAGGAAGATGTTGACGATGTCGCCGCCGCCACGGCCTTCGACGGCTGCCATGGTCGAGGCGAGTTCACCGCCGTCGACGGTCAGGTTGAGCGCGTCGCCGGCGGGCTGGCCGTTGATTATTCCCGGCGCCATCAGGTTGACGAAGAAAAGTCCCACGAGGATCGACAATGTGCTCGTGGTGGCGTAGTAGAGAAAGGTCTTTCCGCCGAGCCGGCCAAGGTCCGTACCGCTGCCGAGCTTGGCGATGCTGACGATGATCGAAGACATGATCAGCGGCACGACAATCATGAGCAGGCCGTTTAGGAACAATGTGCCGAGGAAGTCGTAGATCCCGTAGAAGGTGATCCCGAGAAAACCCATTTCGGTGCCGGTGATCGATCCCAGGATCACCGCCAGCGCGATCGCGATCAGAATCTGCCAGTGAAGTTTCAACTTGCGCATTCTTTTCTCCTTGAAGTTCGCCGCCGATGAAGCCGGCCACACGCCGCAACTGGATTCGTCCCGGCAGATTCCAGCGATGATACTTGAGACCCGGTGACATGCACACCCCCGACCTGTTGGTGGCTTCGAACCGTCGCCGTCTGGCGGCCTGGGTGCAGCGGACGCCGTAAATACATCCCTGTAGGCTTCGGGCTCGGCGTCCTGCCTCGCACGCCCGCTGCACCCAGGCCGCCAGACGGCGACTCACGCAGTGCAAACCCAACATCGCTTAGTCTTTGACTTGATTGGTGGTGGCTGTTTATGCTGCCGCCAACCTCGATTGAGAAATGCGCCATGCACAGATTGTCCTGCCTGACCCTGGCTCTGCTGGCACCATTGGCGGTGGCCCAGACCGGGCCGCTTGAACCCGTTACCGACGCCATGCTGGCGGATCCGCCGCCCGGCTCGTGGCTGAACTGGCGCGGAGACCAGGGAAGCTGGGGTTACAGCGAACTCGACCAGATCGATACCGGCAATGTGCATCGCCTGCAGTTGGTCTGGTCCTGGTCCTTCGACGATACCGGCGCGGGGCAAGCTGCGCCGCTCGTACACGACGGCGTCATGTTCGTGCCGGGCCCGCGAAGCGTAGTTCAGGCGCTCGATGCGGTTTCGGGCGATCTGTTGTGGGAATATCGACCCGGCATCACCCCCGCGCTGGAAGGTTCGGGCGCGGTGCCGCTCGGTCCCGAGCAACTCGGCGACGCGGTCCTGCCCGCTACCGCCTGGGCCGGCGTGGGCCGCGGCGTACAAAAGAACATCGCCATCTATGGAGACAGGATTTTCGCCGCGACCGAGAACGCCAGCGTACTCGCGATAGATGCCCGGACCGGCCTGCTGGCATGGGAATCTCCTGTGGTCGACCCGGCCATGGGCTACAACTATGTCGCCGGCCCGATCATCGCCGACGGCGTTGTCGTCACGGGCATGAGCGGTTGCGAGCGCTTCAAGGAAGGCGCCTGTTACATTACCGGCCACGATCCCGACACCGGCGAGGAACTCTGGCGCACGAGCACTGTCGCCCTGCCCGGCGAACCGGGAGGCGACTCATGGGGCGATCTGCCACTGGAGTTCCGCGCCGGCGGCGATAGCTGGATCTCCGGCAGTTACGATCCCGCCACCGGCCTGGTCTATATCGGCACCGCCCAGGCCAAGCCCTGGGCGCGTGTCGTGCGCGGCACCGACGGCGACGCGCTATACACCAACAGCACCCTGGCGCTCGATCCGCATAGCGGCGAGATCGTCTGGTACTACCAGCATCTGCCGGGCGAAACCCATGACATGGACGAAGTTTTCGAGGCGGTGCTGATCGATGTGGACGGCCGCCAGTCGCTGTTCAAGATGGGCAAGCTCGGCATTCTCTGGCAGCTCGACCGGATGACAGGCGAATTCATCGCCGGCACCGACATCGGCTACCAGACCATCGTCGACTTCGATCCGGTTACCGGCAGCGTGCGCTATCGCGATGGCATGATCCCGCGCATCGGCCAGGAACTCGACATGTGCCCGAGCACCTCGGGCTTCAAGAGTTGGCGCGCCATGTCCTATTCGCCGCAGACACAGGCGCTGTACATCCCCATCACCCTGAACTGCGAACTGGCCACCTTCGGTCCGGTGGAATTCGAAATCGGCGGCGGCGGCACCGGTCCCGTGCGCCGGATCAACTATCCGCACCCCGATTCCGGGGGCAATCTCGGCGAATTGCTCGTGCTCGGGGTGCCAGACGGCGAAGTCCGCTGGCGCTATCGCTCGCGGGCTCCCGTCAATACCGCCGCCCTGGCGACCGCGGGCGGTCTGATTTTCGTCGGCGACTACGACCGGCGCATGTTCGCCTTCGATGCCGGGAACGGCGAGATCCTCTGGCAGACCCGGGTCAATACTTCGGCCCAGGGCTTTCCGATCACTTACATGATCGACGGGCGCCAATACATCGCCTTGCCCGCCGGAGTCGGCGGGGCAAGCTGGTCTAACATGCTGCCACGGGAACTCGCGCCTGAATTGCGCCGCCCGGCGCGCGGCAATGCGATTCACGTTTTCGCCTTGCCGGAGAACTGAGCCCTTGCGATTCGCCCTGGCAACGACCTGCTGGGCCGCGCTGGAAGCGGCTTCGGCAGCAGCAGCGGCCGGCCTCGGCGACGGCTTGTACAGTTCCGAACAGGCTGCCCGCGGCGCGGAAGCCTATCGCGCCACCTGTTCCTCCTGCCACGCGCTCGACCTGCGCGGCAACAGCAATTCTCCCGGCCTGCGCGGAATCGGTTTCCTGTTCGTCTGGGAGGGCCGCAGCCTGGGCGAGTTTTACACTCAAATGCGCACGACCATGCCGCAGGAAAGTCCCGGCTCGCTGACGGAAGGCCAGTATCTCGACATCCTCGCGTACATCCTCGAGCAGAATGAATATCCCGCGGGCGACGCCGATCTTGCCAATGCCTCGGGCGAATTGGACACTGTCGTCATCAGCACGCCTTGACGCCCCTTGAGAGAGGCCCAGCCATGAACTCACTTCGATTCTTTCGACTGCAAATTTCGCGGCTTTTCGCGCTTTTGAGCTGCCTGACGCTGTTCGCGCAAGCGCCCGTCCAGGCTCAGGACTCGGACGAGCGACCGCGGGCGCGGGAAGCCGGCGTCATCGTCGGCGTTTTCGAACCCGGTCCGCTGAACGCCATCACCGACGTGGAAGGCGTGCGTGTCGGCCAGAGCACGGTGATCCGCGGCGACGACATCCGCACCGGCGTCACGGCGATCATCCCCGCGCCGGGCAATCTCTACACCCACCCGATTCCCGCCTGGATTCACGTCGGCAACGGCTACGGCAAGCTGATCGGCGAAACCCAGGTGCGCGAGTTCGGCGAAATCGAGACCCCCGTGTTGTTAGTCTGCACCTTGTGCGTCTGGAGCGCCGCCAACGCGCTCAAGGAATGGAACTACGAACAGCCCGGCATGGGCGAACACACCTTGAATCCCATTGTCGGCGAAACCAACGACAGCCGCGTCAACGACATGTGGGCCGATCCGGTCGGGCGCGACGAAGTTTTCGAGGCGCTCGACAACGCTGCCTCCGGGCCGGTCGCCGAGGGTTCGGTCGGCGCAGGAACCGGCACCCAGGCCTTTGGCTGGAAAGGCGGCATCGGCACGAGTTCGCGGGTATTGCCCGCCGATCTCGGCGGCTACACCATCGGCGTGCTCGTACAGACCAACTATGGCGGCATACTCGAAATCAACGGCGCCCCCGTGGGCCGGAAACTCGGCAACTATTCCTTCCGGACCTCGATCGAAGGCGAAGACCAGGACCGCGAAGACGGCTCGATCATGATGGTAGTGGCGACCGACGCTCCGCTCGACAGCCGCGGCCTGCAACGGCTTTCAATGCGCGCCATGATGGGCCTTGCGCGTACCGGCTCGTTCGCAAGCAACGGCTCTGGCGATTACGTAATCGCTTTTTCGGCCAATCCCAGCGTGCGCCGCCCGCGCAGCAGCAATGCGCCGGTGCCCACCGAAGTGCTGGTGAACGAGGCCATGTCGCCGTTGTTCGCGGCCACCGCCGAAGCGACAGAGGAAGCAATCTACAACGCCATCTTCAAGGCCACTACGGTCAGCAGCGCCCGCGGGGAGTTGCGCGCGATTCCCCTCGATGAAGTGCTCGAAATCCTGCGCAAGTACAACGCCATCAACGAACCAATGTAGGGGTGGCACATGCCCGAATTCAGACTCGTAATCGCCGTTTTCCTGATTTGTTCGCTTGCGGCCTGCCTTCCCGCGCCTGACGACGATGCCGCGGGCAACTGGCCGCATCACGGAGCCGATCATTCTTCGAGCAAATACGCGCCGCACGCTCAGATCGACCGCAACAATTTCTCCGAGCTTGAAATCGCCTGGACCTGGGTCTCGGCCGATTCGCGCATAGACGAGGAATTGCGCTATTTCACCGGCGACTATCGCGCCACGCCGATCTTTGTCGACGGCGTACTTTATACCGCCACCAATCATTCCCAGGTCGTGGCCCTCGATCCGGCCAGCGGCGAGGAACTATGGCTTTTCGATCCGGAAAGCTATCGCGCCGGGCCGCCCAATTTTTCCCCGGTGCAGACCCGCGGCATCGAATACTGGACCGACGGTGAAATCGAACGCATTTTCATCGCCACATTAGGAAAGCAATTGGTTTCCATAGATATCGAAACCGGCCGCCCTGACCCGAATTTCGGCGATGACGGCTTCGTCGACCTGCGCGGCGAACTGGGTCGGCTCGAATTCGAGATGAACAACATCACCCATGGCGCGCCGCCGATCGCCGTCGGCAGCAGCGTGATCGTCGGCTCGAAAATCTACGACTACATCATGTCCAACCGCAGCCCGCCGGGTCACGTGCGCGCCTACGACGCCTACACCGGCGAATTCAAATGGCGATTCAACACGATTCCCCAGCCCGGCGAGCCCTATAACGAAACCTGGGAAAACGGTTCCTGGGCGACCACGGGCAATACCAATGTCTGGTCCTTCATGTCCGCCGACGATGAGGCGGGGATCGTCTACCTGCCCGTTTCCACGCCGACCAACGACTACTGGGGCGGCATGCGCCATGGCGAGAATGTCTTCGCCGAAAGCCTGGTCGCGCTAGACGCCGATACCGGCGAGCGAATCTGGCATTTTCAGACGGTGCACCACGGCATCTGGGACTACGACATCGCCTCGGCGCCCAACCTGGTCGACATCGTCGTCGACGGCACGCCGATCAAGGCCGTCGCGCAGGTGTCGAAGACAGGCTTTACCTACGTGTTCGACCGTCTCACGGGAGAACCTGTGTGGCCCATTGAGGAGCGGCCCGTGCCGCCAAGCACGGTCCCCGGCGAGAGACTGCATCCGACCCAGCCGTTCCCGACCCGGCCCCTGCCCTTCGAGCAGATCGGCATCACCGAAGACGACCTGATCGATTTCACGCCGGAATTGCGCGCCGAAGCCGAACGGATCGCAAGCGAATACGTTATCGGCCCGATCTTCACGCCAACCATCGTCGCCGGTCAGGACGGCAAGCGCTCGACGATCGTCGTGCCTGGCGCCGGAGGCGGCGCCAACTTTCCCGGTGCTTCGCTCGATCCGGAAACAAGCGTGCTCTACATCCCATCGGTAACCCGGCCCACCGGCATGTCCCTGGTCGAGCCTCCACCAGGCGCTTCAGACTGGCCCTACGTAATCCGCTACGACCGCACCACCGGACCCCAGGGGCTCCCCTTGCTCAAGCCACCTTACCGGCGCATCACCGCCATCGACCTGAATACCGGCGAACACGTCTGGCAAATTCCTTTCGGCAAGGGCCCCACGGACCATCCCGCCATCGCCCATCTGAATCTCGGCCCCTTGGGTAGCGTATTCAGCGATGTCATCGCCGAAGGCGGCGTACTCATCACCGAAACCCTTCTCATCTCCTATCTTGCGCAGAGGGATGAAATCGAACCGGAGGCAACAGGCTCAATCCTCGTCGCCCACGACAAGCAAACAGGCGAATTGCTCGGCGAGATCATGGTTGACCAGCGCCTCCACGGCGCCCCGATGAGCTACGAACACGAAGGCCGGCAATACATCGCCGCAGCCGCCGGTGGCCGCGACGGAGATTTCGGCGAACTCGTAGTATTTGCCCTGCCGCATTGAATACCGCGGGTCGCCAGCGGCGATTTGTCCGTCTCGACAAAGCTATCAATCTGTTCCCATCGACGCTTTTAGCTGTTAGTTTCCAAGGTATCGACATCGCAATGGAGAGCAAAATCATGTCCCGTCCAATCCTGGTTGTGGCCGCCCTGATCGTTTTCCCGTTAGCTGCACTCTCACAGGAATCAGAGGAAACAAGGGACTTCACTTGGTACACAAACTGCAACATTGTCGGCCTATCAGTCGCTGTCGCAGATTTGGCGGATTCTGGCCTGACACAGGAAATCGTTGAGTCGGTGATTGAGTCAAAAATGTGGCAGGAGAGAGTTCCCTACGATCCGACTGGCGCGCCACACCTACGGGCGCTGATCTTGGTCCACCAAGATAGTAGCTACCGCGTCTCCCTTTGGATGGAGAAGGAAATGACCGACTTGGCAACCGGAATCACTGATTACGCCAAGACGTGGGATGTTCACTACACAGGAGTATCCGAACATAGAGCGCAATACGGCGCTATCCTGGACAAGCTGATATACGGCTTAGAATTGTTTGCAGGACTTTACAAAAGAGAGAACCTAGAGGCTTGCGATCAGTGAGATTAATCTTACTTCTAGCTTTGATTGCTGTGATTTACTTCGTGTTTTTCGACGAACGCGACGCATGGATTGCTTTCGTCTACCCAGATCAGACAAATGACTTGATATATCAAACGATCTTCGACTTGGATTCATATGAAGATTGTCGAGCAGAAGCCATCGAAATGATGGGAATGATGAACTGGAATGAGGCAGTGTATGAATGCGGGAGGGATTGCGAGTATCAGTCGATACTCGGAATCTACGTCTGTGAAGAGATGAGGCCAAACTTGACGTTCTTCTGATGATTTCAATTCCGTAGGTTAAGAAATCTACTGGATTGCCCGGCGACTTCAACGTTCGGATCTTGAGACACCTTGAATTACAACTGCAAGGTATTGACTACAAAAACGACTGATACTCATCCATGAGAGTTGCGACCTGAAGCAATCCCTGCGCCTCCGCTTTGCGGACTAGTGCTGTGGCATCAAGACCTGGACTTTTGAGGCGTTCTCTCATCCGCTTCAAAGCTTGTATGGCCTCAATCGGGTCAAGCGTGAATGTGTCCGCGATAAAACTATCTGCGGAAATTGCCTCGATTTCATGTGGAGCCAGTATGTCTGCGGGAAAATCCGAGAGATTGTCGGTGACTATGACGGAAGCTGAAATGGTAATGGCTGCCGCCAATACATGATTGTCGTTGGGATCGGGCAATTTCAGCGTTTTCTCGATTGCTTCGAAGCCATTAACGACAGCTTCGGGAAACGCAGCCTCTATTGCTGCCCGCTGATGTGAGCCGTCGGTTTCGCCGTTGGTTATCTCCGAGATGGCCTTCTGCGTTTCATCAAGTATGCGAGCGCTCCAACGCGGCCGGAATAGGCCCGCTTCAGCTAGGCTGAGCAGCAAATTGCGGCGTAGCGCTCCGCCAAGGACACAAGCATCGATAAGCGCAGTGAACCGGTCGGTGTACCGGCTCCTCATATGAGCCCCTGTTCCGCATCAGTGCGGGCAAGAGCTTCCAAGGCAGAGGACCGAGTTGCATCGCGCCTGTCCCTGTAGGAGAACAAATCGTTGGCGCGGATACGACGATGTCTGCCAGTCTTGGTAAACGGGATATCACCACCCTCGATCAGCTTTATGAGATAGGGCCTCGACACATTCAGCAGGTCGGCGGCTTGCTGTGTTGTCAGTTCCGCCTCCACGGGAATCATGCGGAAGCCACGACCGCTCGACACGAGCCTCAGCACTTCGAGCAGCGACTCCGTCAAGGCCGGCGTCAACGTTATGGTCTCGATCTTGCCATTGTCCTGGGCAAGGGATAGCCTGGCGCCTTCGCCATCACTGGTCTGGGAAGCAACGATCATTCTGAGTTGTTCCGCATTCTCGATCTCGACCTCGTCTGGCAATCGATCAAAGAAAGCATCTCTCCTGAGCGCGTTCATATTCTTTCTCTGAAATTAAGTTCGTAACATGCGAAAGAGTACCCATTATTCGAAATAATCGCAATACTCGAAATATTCGAATACTTCGGGAAACACGAAGGCCGGCAATACATCGTCGTAGCCGGCGCTCTACGGTTCCGGAACGTGCATGTTCCGCATCGTCAAGGTGCTTCGATCCAATCCCATCACCTGGACCACGATGTCCTCACCTGCGGGGAGGTAAAGCGTCGTGCTCTCCGCGTTGGTGACTTCAACCCGATCGAGGGACACTTCGTCGGCGAATCCGGCTCTTCGCGCTTCCACAATGCATGTCCGCGCCGCGCACTCCGGCGTATCGAAAGCGGTCTCCTGCCTGCGGCCGCCCATGTTCATCCACGTCGGTCTGCCATTGGTATACGTTGTAGAAATGCCGAGCACCGCGAGATCGACGGTCGCGGGAGGTGGAATCACTGACTCGCCCTCGGAATCGACAAGTACGATCGCTTCTTCGCCGAGCAAGCCCAGTTCTCTCGCTTTTCTCCTCAGTGGATGCTCAAGTTCGGGCCTGGAGCGTTCGCTGTACGCCGTTTGGCTTACGGTCAGCGGATCGAGTCCGGTAAATTGACGGAGGAAATGGGCCATGGGCGCCCAGTTGTCGGTCCTGGATTCGCGAATGTGATCATAACCAGCGTGCACAAGCAGCTTTGCGTCTCTTTCGATGTCAAACACCCTCGTGGCGATGTTCCTCGCCTGCCACCAATCCCGCCGCTCCTGGGGGTTCATTGCGCTGGTTTCCGCGGATGTTTTCTGCTCGTCCTGTTCCTCGTAGGCAATGATCCTATAGCCGAGTTTGATCGCAGCCCGGACGAGTTCCGCAAAGACAACGTCGTTCACATAGTAGCCAGTCTGTGGAATCGGATAGCCGCGAGAATTCAGGGGATCCCCATTCCAGCCGGCTTCGATGGCCAGGTAGCGGAAACCCTGCTCGGCGAGCGGCGCCAGCAATTCCATCGTCAACAGCCTGTCGGACGATGCGTGATGACGCTCGTTCACCATGACGATACGGTGGCCCCGCGCTTTCTCGGTTACATATTCGACTGCCGGAACGCTCGTGACCGGAGTAGAGAACTCCCAGGAAGAATCTGGAGAGGATGCCGGATCATAGAGAGACAGCGCGGTTACATGATTGCCGACGAACGACTCCAACTGCCCTCGGTACGATTGATACGAGTAGGCATGCGGCCCGGGCACACAAACATGTTCGAGCGCGCGGAAACGGTCTAGCGAAAACCACACGCTCGTATCGTAATTTTCCGTAGCCAATCTATTTAGCGCGTTGGGCTCGCATTGGGAATCGGCTTCGGTCTGGGCAAGCGCGTGGGCCGCCATGGCCAGCAAGAATGGAACCACCCAGAGTTTCATCAGCGGTTCTCCGCTGCGGCGAGGGCTAGCTGGCGTTGGTGGAGAGGAAGATCAGCAGGTTCTGTTCGATGGTTTCGGACAGGCCGGGGACGAAAAGGATGGCGCCTGCCACAATCACGGTGACGGCGAGGCATACCGCGAGATAGGTTCTGTTGGACATGGCTGCCTCCTAGACGTTCATACCGCGCGGGGCGAGTTCGAATACCCAGAGGTTGCCCGATTCCACGCTTTCGCGGCTGGAATTGCCGCCGTATTTTTCCCGCAGCGCGGCCGTGACCCCATCGAGCGCTTCGCCCTCGCGGATGCGCACGATTTGTCGCTCGTAGCGAACACCGTCGATTCGCACGACGGCCATGCCATCGCCTTCGTCCGCGTCCACCGCCCAATGTTTCCAGATGCGGCCGAGCGTCGTGCCCATGTAGCCGCTGACCACGTACAGCTTGCCTTCACTTTCGAGTATGAAAATCAGGCGCGAGCTCGGTGGGGCCGGATTGGTCAGCTCGAGTTCGACAAGCTGAATGTCCCGAGTGAAGCTCCAGTCGGGTTCAGGGCCGGTGTAAAGATCGCCGGAGACAAGTTCGCCTCCCGGAAAGACGATGGAAGGGCCGTCCGCGTTGCGATTCTCCATCCTCAGGGTGACATAGGCCACCACCGGGATCAGCACCGCGATGCCGATCAATTGCAGGATCAGTCGCAACATCGCACGGCCCTCGCTCTACCCGTCCTGCCTCAGTAACCGGAAGACTGCGGCGCCGCGGCGGGCAGGGCCATGGCGGTCAGTTTCGAGCCGGTCTGCAGCATGATGTATTGATGGCCGTCGTGCACCCAGGAACTCATGCCGTAGTTCGAGCGTGCCGGAACTTCGATCTCGGCCATGATTTCACCGCTGTCCTTGTCGATCGAGTACAGCATCGGCGTGCCGTCGCTCGCCACATCGGTATAGACGAGCATATTGGGGGTCACCACCATCGGCACGAGATTGCCGGTGCCGGTGTTGCCGATATCGACGCCTTCGAGCGCCGGGCTGTTGGCGATGCGGGCCGGGGTTTCACCGGTGGGAATCTGCCACAGGTGCTCGCCGGTGTTCATGTCGATGGCGACGATGCGGCTGTACGGCGGCTTCCAGACCGGAATGCCCGAGCGCAGCCTCGGCGGCCGCGCGGTCGCGCCGCGCACGGCGTTGGCGTATTGCGCCAGGGTCGTGCCGGTGGGGTTCGGGAACAGCAGGTCAGCTTCCTCGCCCGGAATCAGGCGCAGGGCGAAGCAGGCCTTGTGTGAGGAAATGAACAGCACACCGCTGTTGGGGTCCGCCACTGGCGGCGAGGTGATGTTCGCGCCGCCCGCCCCGCCGGGGCAATTCATGGCGGCGAACTTGCCTTCCGGGTTGTCGGCGTGGATGGGGGGATTGAACAGGCCGCCCATTACGTAGTCATCCATGACTTCCATCGCTTCCGCGCGCAGCTCAGGCGTGAAATCAACCATATCGTCTTCGCTGAAGCCCTGCATGTCGAATGGCTCGGGCCAGGTTACATGGGGCTGGGTCGGCGAGAGCACTTCGCCGGGAACGATGGAAGGCGGCACCGGGCGGTCGACGATGGGCCAGACGGGCTCGCCGGTGAGGCGGTTGAAGGTGTAAACCCATGCCTGCTTGGTAACCTGGGCGACCGCGGGAATGGCCTGTCCGTCCACATTGATGTCGAGCAGCACCGGCGCGGTGGGGGTGTCGAAATTCCAGATTTCGTGCTTCACGAACTGGAAATGCCAGGCGCGCTCGCCGGTGCGGGTATCGAGCGCGATGATGCTTGCGCCGTAGAGATTGTCGCCGGGACGGAAGCCGCCGTAGTAGTCGATGGTGGCGCTGTTGGTGGGGATATACACCAGGTTGTTGGCCGGGTCGGCTGACAGCGGCGCCCAGGAGGAAACGTCGCCGGTCCATTGCCAGGCGTCATTTTCCCAAGTCTCGTGGCCGTATTCGCCGGGGCGCGGAATGACGTTGAATTTCCACTTGAAGTCGCCGGTGTTCTTGTCGTAGGCGAGGATGTCGCCGGGCACGTTTTCGATCCGCGCCTGGAGGTAGCCCTGTTCGGCAGAGTTGCCGATGACGATGGTGTCGTTGACCACGATAGGCGGTGAGGAGGAGGTGATGTAACCGGTTTCCAGCGGAATGCCTTCGTAAGGGTCATAGGGATGGCCCAGGTCGGCAAGCAAGTCGACCACGCCGGTTTCAGGGAAGCCATCAATGGGCACGGGGTTGCCGAAGCCTTCTAGCGGATGGCCGGTCTTGGCGTCGAGCGCGGTCAGGAAGAACCCAGGTGAGACGATGTAGATCACGCCGCGGCCGTCAACTTCGGCGTACGCGACGCCCTTGCCGTAGTCTGCGCGCATGGAATACTCGGCGCGTGGGGTGTCGGGCTCGCGATAGGTCCAGATGGTGTCGCCGGTCTTTGGATCGATGGCGACGACATAGCGCTTGTAGCCCACGACGGTGTAGAGAATGCCGTCGATCAGCGATGGTGTGGAGCGCCCGCTGACGGCGTTGAAGCTCGCGCCATCCCATTCCCAGGCAGCTTCGAGTTCGGAAAAGTTCTCGGCGGTGATTTCGTCCGCGGGGGTGTAGCGGGTGTGGGCGAAATCGTTGCCAAGGGTAAACCACTGGCCGGCGTCACTGCTGTACAACTCGCCGTCCGCAGCCTGGGCGGATCCAGCGATGCACAAAGCGAGCGCGGGCAGGATTTTCTTCAATTCAGGAATTCGCATGGAATGACCTCCAAAAAGTCCGCCGGATATTCCCACATTTTCACTGACAATTCATCTGATGTGGCTTCAATCCATTTAAAGGATCAAGGGGTTCCCTCAGGGTCGCACGCGCACATACTTCCTGAGCGTTCGGGCATTGGCATGAGGGGCGGGGATGGGCTCTCCACCATAAATGTTGCCATCGAGGTCGACAGTAACGAACTCCGCCCCATTCCCTGGAATGATGTTGGGATTTGCCCAGGGGAAACGAATAAACTCCTTCACCCATCCTGTCTCGTATTCGCCGATACGGATTCCGATTTCATACCCCGGGTTCTGTACGTTGTCCGACTCTGAGTCGGCGACATAGATTCGCCCCATGGTATCGAAGGCAATTCCGCTTGGTCGCCCGAACTGGGTCCAGGTGCCTTCGTGGTTGCCCTCCTGGTCGAAAATCTGAATCCGGCTGTTGCTACGATCTCCCACGAACACCCGGCCATTCGGGTCGATGGCAATGGCGTGCAGGGCGCGGAACTCTCCCGGTCCGTAGCCGGTCTCTCCCCAGGACGTGAGAAATTGACCACGGCTGCTGTACTTTGCCACTCGATTGTTTCCATTCGCACTATGGCCATCAGCAATAAACACATCGCCGTTGGCCGCGACTGCTACATCACTCGGTTCGGTAAAGTGGTACGGGCCGTCTCCCGATTCTCCAGGCGTGCCGATCGTCAGCAGGACTTCGCCGGTGGGGCTAAACTTGACGACGAGATGGCCGCGATTGTCGCCAGGCGGAATATTTCTGTCAGCTACGGCGTCAGTCACCCAAACGTTGCCGTCGGAATCCACATCAAGCCCATGGGGCCAGATAAACATACCGCCACCGAAGGACTCGACCACGTTGCCATCGGGATCGAATTTCAAGACGGAATCCAGGTCTGAATCAACGCATTCCGCACCAAACTGACTCTGTGGGGCATCGCAACGGATAATGGCCCAGACATGGCGCCCGTCGATGTCGACTTCTGCCTTGCCGACTGCGCCCATAGTCCGGCCGCCAGGTAGTTTTGCCCACCCTTCGACGATTTGATAGTGATTTGTGGAATTCTGCGCGATGGAATGCAGCGGTACGAGCAAAGATGCCAGTCCAAGCAGAGCGGCCACGGATACGATCCGATTGCGAAAAGACATGGGGAATCCTTAACGTGTATTGAGTGAACTATCAGAAATGTAGCATGTTGAGATTCAATCTACCATTACGAGGATTGTCAGGTTTCTTTCTCAATCCTCGGGCAGGGCGAATGATGCCAGAACGTGGCCTGAGATGAAGCTCAGGTATTGGATGCCGTCGACCATGTAGGTGATTGGCGCCATGACGATTTGACCGCCGAGGTTCTTTTTCCAGAGCAGGTCGCCGCTGGTGGCGTCGAGGGCGTGGATGTAGCCTTCGCGACCGCCGGTGAAAAGGAGGTCGGTGGCGGTTGTAAGCATGCCGCTGTCGCTGACGTCGAATTGCTCGAATTCCCAGACTTCCTCGCCGGTGCGTGGATCGAGCGCCTTCAACGAGGCGTGGCCCACTTCGTCGGTCCAGTTGTTGATCGGATTGGTGCGGCCGATGCCGACTCCGGGAGCCCCCGGCGCGGGCGTGAGCACGTCGAAGCCGCCGCCGAGAAAGGCCCGCCCGGGAACGTATTCCGACTCTTCCGGCTCGTAGATCGTCGCGTAGTCCTCCCAGGCGCTGAAATAGAACAGTTCCGTGCGCGGACTCCAGGACGGCGGATACCAGTTGGTGCCGCCCTGGTTGCCGGGCCAGGTGGGCATGCCTTCGGGCTGCGGCGTCGGAATGGGCCGGCCGTTTTCATCGAGTCCGCTCGACCAGTTGACGCGCACGAAGGGACTGCCGAGCAGGTATTCGCCGTCGGTGCGGTCGAGCACGTAGAAATAGCCGTTGCGGTTCGCCCAGAACATGAGCTTGCGCTGTTCGCCCTGCCATTCGATGTCCGCCAGCACCGGCACCTGCACGGCGTCGTAGTCGTAGCCGTCGTTGGGCGTGAACTGGAAATACCAGCGCAATTCACCGGTGTCGGCGTCCAGCGCGATGACCGAATCCGAATAGAGGTTGTCGCCGGGACGCTGGGCGGCGTTCCAGTCCGGACCGGGGTTGCCCACGCCCCAATAGGTGAGATTTTCTTCGGGATCGAACGAGCCGGTGATCCAGACCGGTGCGCCGCCGTATTGCCAATCGTCGCCCTCCCAGGTCTCGTGGCCCGGCTCGCCGGGTGCGGGAATGGTATAGGTTTTCCAGGCGAGTTCGCCGGTTTCGGCGTAATAGGCCGCGACATAGCCGCGGATGCCGAATTCACCGCCGCCGACGCCGACGATGATCTTGTCTTTCACCGCCAGCGGCGCCATCGTTATCGAGTACGCCAGGTTCACGTCGCCGACTTCCGCATCCCAGAGCAGTTCGCCGTTGATGCGGTCCACCGCCACGAGACGGGCGTCGAGCGTGCCCATGAAGACGCGGTCGCCGAGCACCGCCACGCCGCGGTTGTTGGCGCCGCAGCAGACCAGGGCGTTGTCGGCGGGGGTGTGGACGTATTTCCAGAACACGCGGCCGGTGACGGGGTCAACCGCCATGATGCTGTTCGGGCGCTCGGTCAGGTACATGACGCCATCGGCAACGATGGGGCTCGATTGCCAGGCGCCGAATACCTGGTTCTGCAACAGCCAGCGCAATTCCAGATCGCCGACATTGTCTTGGTCGATCTGGGTCAGCCTGCTGTAGCGCTGGCTCATGTAACCGCCGTTATAGGTCAGCCAGCTCTCCGGTTCGTTTTCGGCCTGGAGTATCCGTTCGTAGGATATCTGGGCGTAAGCCGGCGCCGCGAGCAGCGCCAGCAAAATCGTCCATGCGAATCTTTTCATAGCGCACCTCGCAAGGTCAGCAGGAAGGCCACCAGGTCGGCCACTTCCTCTTCGTTCATGTCTATGGGCGGCTTGCTCGGTTCGCGGCTGATCTCGAAGCTGCCCAACTCGGCCTTGGCGAAAGAGCGCAGGCGCTCTGCGGAATCGAGCACTTGCACGGTATGGGTGTCCTCGTTGAGGCGGCGGCCGCTGACCACTTCCTCGTCGAAGGTAACGAGCCTTACCGCGCGATTGATCGGCATCAGGGCCGCCGCCGGGTCGAGCAGGTTGAGTTGCAGCACGGCGGGCGTGCGGATGGCGCCGATGTCGCTGAGATCGGGCGCGGTGCGCGGCCCCTCGCCGTTCACCCGATGGCAGTCCGCACAACCGCCGCGGCCGTAGAAGAGTTCTTCGCCACGCGCCGCATCGCCGATTCTCACGGCGACGCCTTCGGGGTCGAAGCCGGCCCGGATGTAGGCGATGATGCCCTCCATTTCGTTTTCGCCGAGCGCGGTCGCCGGCATCTGCCCTTCGCCCGAACCTTCGGCAATGACCCGGCGCAGATCCTCGTCCGAGGCCACGCCGCGAAAGATTCCCAGCCGCAGGTCTATGCCGTCGACGAGCGCGCCTTGGGGCCCATGGCACAAGGCGCATTGACTGGTGTAGATGCGCGATCCTAGTTCGATCGCTTCGGAAGTGTATTGGTGATCGCCCACGGCCTGGGGCCGCGCCAGCGGCGGCAAGGCCAGCATCGCAAGCAACATGACACTTGCGCCGAATTTGGCTCGATTCATGACTTCGCTTTCCCCGGTCCAGCCTGAAAAACCGCGAGCATAGCGGCTTGTTCGCTTTCGGTCCATTCCCGCATGTCTGGAGATGCTTTGAAGGATTTTGTTATATTCTGGCGTCGAAGCTTGAGACCGAGGTTAGCGACCATGCACAGCGCGAGAATCAACCGGATCCTTTCCCATGCCCTGCTCCTGCTGGCGGCGAGTCTGCTGCTGTTACCGGCGGCTTACGCCCAGGACAACAGCCAGGGGCGCTACCGGCCCGAAGGCCGCCAGATCGGCGTCGCCGCCGGGCGCGAATTCGGCGAGCGAATCTATGAAGTCCGCACTTACGAGACGAATCCCGGCATTGCCGAATTTGCCGACGTCATGGTGTTCTATCCGCTCACCTTGAGTTTCGACCGGCCCAATGGCGCAATCGCCTTCTCCCCCGGCTTCCGCGCGGCGGCGGACAACTACGAATGGTGGGGCCCGGCGCTGGCTTCACTGGGCTATAACGTCTTCATCCTCAATACCAACGAGCCGACCGACGACCTTGATGCGCGCGCCGACGCGCTGGCCGCGCTGGTGGATTTCATCAAGGCCGAGAACGCCAATCCCGACAGCCCGGTGGCAAACAAGATCGATGAGGAAAAGATCGCGCTGATGGGCCATTCCATGGGTGGCGGAGCCGCGCTGGCGGCCGCTGACCGGCTCGGCGACGCGGTCGGTGCGGTGATTCCGCTGGCGCTGTATTGCTGCAATCCCGGCGGTTCCTTCGAAGGCGACTATGGTTCCCTGTCCGCAGCCGCTCTTGTCATCGCGAGCGCCGAAGACACCGTGGCGCCACCGGAAGCCCACGCGCGGCTGCTATACGATTCGCTGGGCAGCGAGAACAAGATCTACATGGAATTCGCCGCCGGCGACCACATGTTCCCCGCCAACGGCGGCCCCGAACTCGCCACCATGGGCCGCTTCACCCTGGCCTTCCTGAAAGCCTACCTGGACGGAGTCGCAGGACTGGAACAGCACGTCACCTCCCCCAGCGACGAATACGCCGAAAGGTTTTCGACTTATCTCGCTCCTTGATCGCTGATTCCCGGCCTCCCGCGGGAGGCCGGGGTCAGCACGAAATATCAATTGACGCCAAGCGGCTCCATGATCGCCTGGTAGGTGAGTTGCCGGGAGAGCGCCCGCACATTCGGCAGCCCCTGCCCCCATTGCTGGATCATCCCCACCACGATCAGGTCTTCCACCGGATCGATCCAGAACCAGGTGCCGGCCGCACCGCCCCAGTAGTATTCGCCCGCGGAAAATGACTCGGCTTCGACCGGGTCGGTTACCACCGCGAAATCGAGACCGAAGACCGTGCCCGGCGCGCCGAGAATATTGTCGGGCATGCCGCGCGGCAACTGGTTGCGATGCATCAGGTCCACCGTCAGCGGCGACAGGATGCGCACGCCGTTGAGTTCGCCGCCGTTGAGCATCATCTGGGTGAACTTCAGGTAGTCCATGGTGCTCGAAACGAGGCCGCCGCCACCGCTCTTGAACACCGGATCGACCATGTAGTCGTTGGCGGCGCCGAACATCTCCGAGGACGCGAGATTGCCTTCCTCGTCGTAGGTATAAATCTGGGCGAAACGCTCGGCTTTCTCCGCGGGCACGTAGAAATCGGTGTCGTTCATGCCGAGCGGTCCGAACAGGCGCTCATCGAGGAAATCGTCGAAAGCCTGGCCCGAAAGAACCTCGACCAGGTAGCCCTGCACGTCGACCGCTACGCTGTAATGCCACATCGAACCCGGCTGCTGCCGCAACGGAATCGCACCCAGTCGGGTCACCATTTCCTTGAGCGTGATGCCGCTGTTGAGCAGGTCGGCTTCGACATACATGCTGTCGACTCCGGAGGCGGAGAAGATGCCGTAAGTCAGGCCGCCGGTATGGGCCATCAACTCGCGGATGGTCATCGGATGATCCGCGGGTTCGGTGATCAGTTCGCCGTTTTCGTCCGTACCCGCGGCGACCTGCAGATCGCTCAACTCGGGAATGTACATTTCGACCGGATCGGACAGCCGGAACTTACCTTCGTCGTAAAGCATCATTAGCGCGACGCCGGTAATCGGCTTGGTCATCGAATAGATGCGGAACAGGGCGTCGTTGGTCATCGGCGCGCCGGCTTCCATGTCGCGATAGCCCGCTGACTCGAAATGCACGATCTTGCCGTGCCGCACTACCGCGGTGACGACACCGGCCAGCCGGCCTTCATCTACGAGGCCCTGCATGGCGTCGGTCAGACGCGACAGACGGTCGGAGTCCATGCCCGCGTCTTCAGGCGCCGCCATGGTCAGGTCGGGAACCTGCTCGACTACCGCTTCGGCAACGGCGGGAGCCGTAGATTCCAGGGCCGGATTACAGGCCGCCAGCAAGCCGGCCAGGGAAAGGATCAGAACGAGCGGCCAGGCCGCCAAATGCTGCTTCGGATTCATCGTCTCAGGATTCCTGTGGTGGAAAACTGCGCCACTCTACCCTATTCGCGGCGATAAAGGCCAGCGGCGGGACTCAACGGCGGCGCTGGCGATGCAATTCCCACAACTTGGCGTATTTCATGAAGGCGTAGAAGGCGGCATTCATGCTCGTCAGCAGGCCGTCGACACCGTCCAGGATGTGCCCCTTCAGGAAGTAGTGCTGATGGAAGGTCAAGGGAAAGATGAACAGCAAGGTCCACAGTGACACCGTGTCGCCGGCGTCGAACTTGTCCTCGGCCCGCGCCTCGCTATAGCGATTGGCCTTGGCCACGCGTTCCGTGTAGGTCAGATTCTCGTGGTGCAGGATGGTGGCCTCGGTGCGTGCGATCTTGCCCTTGATACTGATGCTTTCGTGTACGCGCCGCTCGGGATAATGCCCGGCGCTTTTGCGAAACAGCCGGACAAGCCTGTCCGTACCGCCCGGATGCCGCGGCCGCTTGCCCCAGCGGTACAAGGTACGGGTCGACTCCAGCGCGTCCACTTCGTCCGCCGCGACGGTCTTGCGCACTTCCTCGATGAATGCGTCGGTGAGAATCTCGTCGGCGTCGATATTGAGCACCCATTCGTTGCGGCAAAGCGACATGGCATGAGCTTTCTGCGCCGCGAATCCTTCCCAGGAATGAAACGACGTGCGCACGTTGGGATAGCCGTCCGCGATTTCCACCGTGCGGTCGCGGGAGCCGCTGTCGACGACGATCACCTCGTCGAATTCCGTCATGCGCTCGAGCGCGGCGCCGATGTTCGCTTCCTCGTTCAAGGTGATCATGTAGACGCTGACGGGAATCTTGTCGGGCATTCGATCCTTCCGATTAACTGTGAGCCGCACCTGGCTCGCTCAAGGCGGCGATGCGCGCGAGCACCATGTCCGGCGTCAGGGAACGCAGACAATGGTAATCGTTCCGGCAATGCCACGCATCACAATCCTCCGCGCAGGGCAATTCGCCCCGCAATACCATGCTTTGCTCGCCGAGCGGCGCCCAGATCGCTTCCCGGCTCGGACCGAACAGCGCAAAGACCGGCAGGCCCGCGGCGGCGGCCAGATGCATGGGGCCGCTGTCGCAGCCGATGAAGAGCCGGCTTTGGCGGAACAATGCGACCAGTTCCGGCAGCGGCAGGCGATTGCAGAGATCTATCGCCGGCGATTCCGGAATTGGCCGGATTCCAAGTTCTCGGTCTATGCCGGCGATGACATCGGCGTCGAATTGTCCGGCGCCGATCCACGCCACTTGCAGCCCCGCATCGTGCAGGCCTCGCACCAGCCTGACGAAATGCTCCCTGGGCCACAACTTGTAGCGCACGCTGGCGCCGGGATGAATGACCGCCAGTGGACGGTTCACGTAATGACCGTCGAGCAAGGCTCGCATCCGGTCGGCCAATTCCGGCGCCACCTCGAAATCAAGCGCGCTCGGCGGCGATTCGCCGATGCCGTAGCCGCCGATGATCTCACCGAAAGCGTTATATCGATGCGCCTGATAATCCAGGTCGAGCACATCGCTGTAAAACCATCGCGCGCGTTTCGCCAGCGGTCCGATTCGCCGCCGGCAGCCGCTGAGCCTGGCGATGGCGCCCGAAAAGCGCTCGCCTTCCATGTCGATCAGGCAATGCCCCTTGTACTTGCGCAACTCGCCGAGAAATCCCAGGTAATGTCGCAATCTATGGGTGAAGCCCTTGCCTGCGTCGAGCTCCTTTCTCGGGTAATACAGCGCCCTCGAATCGGCTTCCGGCAACATCGACAGCAATGGCCGAAAGCTCGCGTCGAAAACGGCCACCGCCTCGTCGTGCCTCTCCAGCACACGCAGCACCCAGGGCAGCCCGAGCACGAGATTGCCCAGATAATGAGTTGGAAACAGCAACAGGGGCGGTTGAGGCATAATGCGTGTTCGCATAACGGGCGAAAATGGCAAGACTACCACCGATGAGTGAACCCAAGACCGTACAAAACGATGGAAATGTCGACGAGTTTCTCGACGCCGTCGAAAATCCCCGCAGGCGAGAAGACGCCAGGCGCGTACTCGAACTGATGCGGGAGGTAACCGGCGAGCCGCCGAAAATGTGGGGTTCGAGCATCGTCGGCTTCGGCAGCTACCGTTACAAGTACGCAAGCGGCCGCGAAGGCGACTGGATGATCACCGGATTCTCCCCGCGCAAGCAGAACCTGACGGTCTACATCATGCCCGGATTCTCCGAATTCGCCGACCTGCTCGCCAGACTTGGCAAGCACAAGACGAGCAAGTCCTGCCTGTATCTGAACAAGCTCGACGATGTCGATCTGGACATGCTCGCCGAACTCGTGCGCGAGTCGGTCGCGGTGATGCGAAAGCGATACGGGCAGGAGCGACCGGAACCGAAGTGATTTGGCGCGCCTGGGAAGACTCGAACTCCCGACCAACTGGTTCGAAGCCAGCTACTCTATCCAACTGAGCTACAGGCGCGTGATCCGCGCTAATTTACCGCCTCGCACCGCCGCTGGCAAATTATTGCCGGTCAATTGAAGATGTCGAGGATGCGGCTGTACTTGAGGATGAACTGGCGGGCGTTCTCCCGCTCGTAATGCGGCATGTTCAGGCCGCTGAACTCGTCGACTTCGTTGTAGACCAGGTAGAGGCCCGCATTGGCCGATTGCAGCCAGGCGAAACGCACGTTTGCCGCCACTACGTCGTCGCGATTGTTGTATTGCACCAGGGTCTGCAGTGAGATGCGAGGCGTGAACGAATAGGAAACGCGCACCCGCGCCAGGTCCACGGTGAAATCTCCGTTGGGCACCGGCAGCGAGATGTCGCTGCGGTTCCAGGAAACTTCGGTGCTGAAACGCTCGTCTAGCTGATAGCGCACTGTGGTGTCGGTGGTTACCCGGTCACCGCCGAAAAAGCCGCCGATGTTACTGCGAACGTTCAGGCTCAATGGCGCCGATTGGTTCGTCCAGAACACCGGCTGTATTTCGCTGTGCTCATAGGTGCCTGCCGGCACCCAGACGCCGTCGACGATCTCGAAGGGTTCGCGCACGCCTTCGAGCGTGAAATTCATGCCGGTGTGGACTTCGGTTCCGTTCTCGAATTCCCAGTGATTGTCGACGTGCAGGTAGCCGGTTTCCTGGAAGCCGTCAAAGCCCCAATAGCCGCGATAGTTCATGTGCGGCCGCAATTCGTGCAGATTCCACCAGTCCTGTGGACGATAGCGGTAGCGCCAGCCCGCGGTCCATTTGCGGAACGCGCGGCGCGCCAGAAAGCCGACTTCGGGATTGAAATTCTCGCGCACTTCGGAATAACCGGCGTCCAGGTTCCAGTCTTCGTCCTGGTAGGAGGCTTGTATGCCGCCGGCCGCATCCCGGCCCTGCAGATGCGGGCTGTCGGTCTGCGCCGCCCAGCCGCTGATCAGGGTCGTGTCGCCGATGCCCCAGCGGCCGTCAACGGACATGGTGCGGTTGTAGTCCTGGCCCGCGTTATTAAAAACTGTTCCGTCGCCTTCGCGTTCGATATACATCATGCCGACGGTCGAGCGGTTGCCGAGTTCCTGGTTGACGCGAACCACGGAGAAGTCGTTCTGGGAAACGTGGCCGTCGACGCTGTCCGTGCGCATCTGCAGCAGGCCGATATTGGTGTTGTCGAAAATCTTGCCCGTCAACCGCGCGCCGCCGTCTATCGGCAACTGGGTTCCGCCCGCGCCGACGCCGATGCGGCGGCTGAAGAACAATTCCACCTCACGCGGATTGCCGACCGAAAACTGGCCGGCGTTTTCGAGGAAGAAAGGACGCTTCTCCGGAAAGAACAGGCTGAACCGGTCAAGATTGACCTGCAACTCGTCGGCTTCGACCTGGGCGAAATCGGTGTTGTACGTGCCGTCGAGCACCAGGCTCGGCGTGATCGTGTACTTGAAATCGAAGCCCAGTTCCTGCTCGTCCACCGTACCCGACGCGATGCTGCCGCCGCGTTCGGCGGAACCGAGCACATAGGGGGTGAACTGCAAGGCGCGCTGGCTTGGCACGCGGATGCCTTCGATCAGCCCGGCCTCCGAAACCCGATTCAGGTCGAACTGGCGACCCAGCGGCGCCCAGTACGCGATTTCGTTGTTGTGCCGGATGTTGCGCTGGAAATTGATGCCCCAGGTCTGCTCCGAGCCATTGCCGTAGCGCAGGGAAGTGAACGGAATCTCCATTTCCGCGCTCCAGCCGTAATCGTGAATCTGCGCTTCCACTTCCCAGGCCGTGTCCCAGTTCAGATTGAAGCCACCACCGCCGCCGCGAAAGCCCCCGCCGCCAAAACCGCCACTCGACCCTTCATTGGTAACTTGGGCGTCGAACTGCAGGCCGGCGGGATTGGTGCCGAATACGAAACCGTTCTGGCGGTCTAGCATGCCGTCGATGATGACGCGGAAACTGTCTGTATCGTCGAGCGGGGCATCGCGCCGGCTGTCGGTCACGATGATCCGGGAAGGATCGGATTCATAGGCGATCAGGCCGATATACAGGGCTTCGTCGGTATAGCCCACCCGCACTTCGGTGCGCTGGGTCGCCGGCTGGCCTTCATCGGGCCGCACCTGGGAAAAACCGGTGGCCGGCGTCACGCCTTCCCAGGCCACATCTCCGGTGACAAAGCCGTCCACGACCGGAGCGCGTTCCAGCGCATGGGCGGTGGTCGAAGGCGGCACGGGCGAGGTATTCAGTTCCTGCGCCAGGGAGCCGGGGGCAATCAGGTTCAAGAGCGGAATCAGCAATGCTGAACCCAGCGTCATTCCGTAACGTGCAATGCTCATTTCTACCTCTGGGCTACTTCGGAAGAGGGCCGCATCAATGCGGACAACTGATTGATCTTTTGGATAAAAAACAGCGGAGCAGCTTAATTCAGGGGCATTCCCCTGACAAGCAGGAAAAGGTTACAAATCTTGACCGGGGCGCGGCGTCTTACTTGCCTTGCACGACCTCGTTGCGCAAGGTGCCGATGCCTTCCAGTTCGACTTCGTAGACGTCGCCGGGAACCATGGCGCGAGTGCTGCCCATGGTGCCGGACCAGATCATGTCGCCGGGCATGAGCGTGAAAAAGCGGGAAATGTAACTGACCATTTCCTCCATGCCGAAGATCAGGTCGGAGGAATTCTCGCTTTGCACGACTTCGCCGTTGTGGCGGCCGGTAATCTGGATGTTCTTGTAGTCGGCGTCCTTGTAAAGCACCGGTCCGATGGCGTTGAAGCCGCGGGCGCCTTTGGCGCGCACCCACTGGATGTCGCCTGATTGCCAGGCGCGCTCGCTGACGTCGTTGCCCGCGGTGACGCCGAAGATGTATTCATGGGCATCTTCCACCGCCACGTTCTCGGCGCGCTTGCCGATCACGACGGCCATCTCGGCTTCGTAATGCAGGTTCTGGGATCCTGCAGGGCGCACGATGGGATCTTCCGGTCCCACGAGCGAGCTCGCCGGCACGATGAACAGACCCGGCTCCTCGGCCGGATCGCCCGAGATGTGGCTGCGGAAGTTGAAGGCGGTCATGAATATCTGGGTCGGCTCGGCGGGCGCTTCGAGTTTCACCGTGCTGCGCTCGTGCCAGACGCCGGTATGCTCCATGGTTTCATACGGCGCGCCTTCGAGTTGCCATACCTGGTCGCCATGCACCATGCCCCAGGAAATCTCTCCCCCATCCTGGGAATAGCGGACGAATATCTCCGGTTCCGCTTCCTCCTGCGCGAAAGCCGGGGCACTGACGATGACGGCTGCAATCACGGTCAACAGGGTTTGCAAGCGGTTCATTGTGGTCTCCTCTCAAGGAACGCCTTTCGGCAATGAAATCAAGCCGATGCTATGCGCATACCCAATTGCGGTCAACCGGATAGCGACGGCGCGTTGGCCTAACGCCCTGCTACGCGAACGGTGACGATGTCGATGTCGCGATACTGCTGGTGGTTGACCGACGAAGCCGCGTGCCGCAGCAGCCGCAGCGACACTTCGCGGTCGGCCGCCGGTTCCGAAGGCGTATCCTTGATCACCGTCAGGAGATCCTGGATATTCTCGCCGCCCGGCGAAGCGATGAATTCGAGCACGGCGTCGGCGCCGTCGCGGTAGGCCACGATGCGCAAGCTTCGCTCCGGCCGCGGTTCGTCGGTTTCGTCGCCGAGCAAAGTGTAGAGGGTTTCTTCGCCGGCGAGTTCGAGCCGGCCCTCGATCACGCCGTCCATGTCGTTGTGCGCCGCAAATCGCGCCAGAAACTTGTGGATCAGTGGCAGCGTCGTGGCCGCCAGCGGCATTTCTATCGTGCGCCGCCGCGGCGCCGCAACCATCAGGAACAGATTCATGAGCATCGCGCAGAGCCCGCCCGCGGTCATGCCGTTCTGCAACAGGCCGCCGGCGAATTCGGACACGATGCCGGGAAAGATCACCCCGCCCTGGCAGCCGACGCCTATCCAGAAAGACACGCCGACGACGACGCCGCCCCGATAGTCGATACCATGTTGCACGATGATCTTCATGCCGAGCACGAACAGCATCGAGAGCAGCACCGTGGCGTAGGCGCCTACAACCGGCCCGGGAATGGCGAGTATCAACGCGAGAAACTTCGGTGAAAACGCCGCGATAATCAGCACCAGGCCCAGGGCAATGCCGACCAGGCGCGAGGCTACGCCGGTGAGTTCCGTGACGGCTACGCTCGAAGAATAGGTAGTGTTCGGTACCGTGCCCGCCAGCCCGGAGAGCAGGTTCCCCAGTCCGTCGGCGCCGACCGCGCCTTGCACGGCGCGAAAGTCGATCGCCCGCGGCTTGCGCCAGGATACTCGTTGAATCGCTACCGAATCGCCGATGGTTTCTATCGCGCCGATCAGGGTCACGAATATGAAACTCGGCAGCAGCGACCAGAACACCGGTCCGAATTCGAAGCTGATCCCGGGCCAGCCTGACACCGGCACCCCGATCCAGGCCGCATCGGCCACGCGCTGGACATCGTACAGTCCGAACAGGCTGGAAATCACCGAGCCGACGGCGATGCCGATGACCAGCGCCCAAAGCCGCAGCACGCCGGTCGCCTTCAGTGCGATCAGCACCACGGCCAGCAAGGTGATGAGAGCGCTGATCGGCGCCCCGGCCGGATTGGCTGCGGCGGGAATGTCTTCGAGCAGATCCCAGATGATCGGCATGACGGATACCGGAATCAGCATGATCACCGTGCCGGATACGACCGGCGTCAACACGCGCCGCAAGAGGGAGAGCCGCGCCGACAACGTGAACTGGAACAGGGAGGAAGCGATCACCAGGGCGGCGAGCACCGCCGGACCGCCTTGCACCAGGGCGGTAACGCAGACCGCGATGAAAGCGCCCGAGGTGCCCATGGCCAGCACATAGCCGGCGCCGAGCCGGCCCACGCGAACGGCCTGTGTAATCGTGCTCAGGCCGCTGACGATCACGGCCGCGAAAATAGCCCAGTTGATATAGGTTTCGCTGCCTTCTGCGGCGCGGATGACGATAGCGGGCGTCAGCACGATCCCGGCGACGATGAGCAGCGCGAGTTGTACGCCGAGGCCCAGGGCCAGCGCTCCGGGCGGTCGTTCATCGGGTTCGTAGCGCACGCCTGCGGTTTGTTCGTTCTTCTCTGTGTCCATAATAGTTCCCTTGTTTTTATCCGATCGCTTTACAACCGCTCTATTCCTGCTTGCTCTTCGATGCCGGTGCGTCCTTGCTATATCTCGTTGCGCTGTGCGAACCGATTGATATGGTCCGCCGCGCGAAAGGCCAACGCCATGATCGTCATGGTCGGCTGGCCGCGGCTTGACGTAACCAGGGAACTGCCGTCGCACAGGAACAGGTTGGGTACGTCATGGGAGCGATGGTAGCGGTCGATGACCGAAGTCGAGGGGTCGTCGCCCATGCGGCAGGTGCCGAGCATGTGCGAACTGTTGGTCTGGCCGTCCTCTGGATAACTCGCGTGAATTCGCAAGGCGCCTGCGGCTTCCATCATTTCCACCGAACGTTCCATGAAATAGCGCATGGTCGCGATATCGTCCGGATGATCCATGTACGTGCAGCGGATCGCCGGACGGCCCCATTTGTCCCGCACTTCCGGATCCAGGGTAATGTTGTTCGAATCGAGCGGCAAGGACGTGGTATGGCCGTCGAAGGCCGCGGTATGGGTAAATTCCTCTCGAATCCGCGCCTTGTATTCGCTGCCCCAGGTCGGCCCGCCAAGCATGCTGCTCGCGATCGCGGACTCCATCGGAGTGCCGCTGCGCACCGGGTGGCGTCCGTCGATGCCGCCGCCGCCGTAGAAGCCTTCGGCGGGATCGATTTCGTACCAGTCATGTACGACGCGGGTCGCGGGTATGCTCTTCCAGGCGTTGACGGGTTCCGGAAACAGTCCGGTAACTTCGCTGTAGCCGTTGAACATGAGATTGCGGCCGACGAAACCGCTGCTGTTGGCCAGTCCGTCGGGATGCCGGGGCGATTCCGACATCAGCAGCAGCCGCGGCGTTTCCGCGCCATTGGCGCAAAGCACCACGGCCCGGGCGCGCTGGGATTGTTCCGCGCCGTCCTCTCCGAAATAGACGACCTCGCTGGCGCGCCCGGATTCGTCGGTTTCCACCCGGGAGACCGTGCAATGCGTGCGCAACTCGTAATTGCCCGAAGCAAGCGCGGCGGGAATCATGGTGATCATCGTGGAGGACTTGGCGTTCACCTCGCAGCCGAATCCGAGGCAGAAACCGCAATGAATGCAGCCCGGCCTGCCGTTATGGGGCTGGGAAAGAATCGCCACCGGCGCCGGATAGGCGGTATAGCCAAGCGCCCTGGCGCCGCGTTCGAGCAGCACGTCCGAGCCTTTTACCGGCATCGGCGGACAGGGATAGTCGCGTGAACGCGGCGGGTCCCAGGGACCTTGCAGGCCGGACACGCCGACCTCCCAGTCGACCCGGGTGTAATAGGGTTCGAGTTCTTCGTAACGGATCGGCCAATCGGCGAAATTCGTACCGGCGATCGTGCCGCGCACGCTGGCTTCCATGAAATCGATCGGCCGCAGGCGCCAGTAATTGCCGGAAAAATGCAGGCTGCTGCCGCCGACGTTATGCGCGTAGTTGCATACCCTGTCGCGTACGGTCGCGACTTCGTCCGCGGTTTTGCGGAAAGTCTGCGGATGACCCTGGCGGTGGCTCCAGGTCAGGTCGTGATTGTTGAATGTGCCCCATTCGTCGTGCCGGAAGTCTGCCGCCTGCAAATGGGGACCCTGTTCCAGTTGCACGACCGAATGTCCGGCTTCCGCGAGTTCCTTCGCGACGATGCCGCCCGCCGCGCCGGAACCGACGACGACGAAATCGACTTCTTCCCGGGTCGGGAACGAAGCGCCGGCCATGCCTATTGCCCTCCCCTGTTCATGTAATCCTCGTCGTAGTAGCCGAAGGGCGGCTGCCAGACGGGGCGTGGATCATAGCCGATCAGTTCATAGCCGACCCCGTCGCGGTTGCCACCGTATGCCGGCAAGGCGAACATGCCGGCGACGGTGAGATAGCGAATCGTCGCAAAGAATTCGGTATTTTCGATCTCGCGCAGCAGTTGGTCCTGTTGCTCGGCGCTCAATATGGAAAAACTCGCGGCCTGGAATTCGGCGTTTGCCCGGTTTTGCAATTCTCCCAGCCCGTCGCGCAGAATCTGCAATTCCCGTTCGCGCTGATCGCCGAGCACGGTGTCCATGAAATGCACGGCGCCGGCTTCGCGGGCGCCGGGTGTGTCATCCGGCGGAATGATACGGTCGGCGATGGCGGCGAATTCCTCCGCCTCTTCGCTGCCGAGAAGTTGCAGGCCGATGCCGTCGAGCTGATTCTGCGCGGAGCGGGAGCACGCGGCGAGTATCGCCGGCATGCTGAGCACGATCGCCGAACGCGGCAATGCTTCCAGAGTCGATTTCAGCAATTCGCGGCGGGAAAGAATGTGGCGTTGCATATTCCGACCAGGTCGACCCCCCTTGTGACCAGCGGCCAATATAGCACAAGAGCATCCCGTATTGCCGTTTCGTTCCCGCTATTGCCGTTTCGTCGCATGGGCGTTGCCAAGCACGATTCCACGGCGCTAGATTTGACCGCAAGTCAGTCAAATCCGCATGGGAGCACGATCATGAATACGACCAAACTCATCAAGGCCTGCCTGCTCGCCGCAGCGCTCGGAGTCTATACCCAGGTAGCAGCCGACACCTTGACCATCGTCATCGAGGACATCCGTGACGCCAGCGGCACGGTGCAGGTCCAGGTGCTTGCCGGGCAGGCGCAATTCGAAGGCGGCGGCGCGGTCGCGCAATTCCTCGAGCCGGCGGTTGAAGGTTCATTGACAGTGGTAGCCGAAGACCTGCCGCCTGGAGAGTACGCCATCAGGATCATGCACGACGTGAACGGCAATGACGAACTCGACGCAAACTTCTTCGGCGCGCCCACCGAGCCCTACACCATTTCCAACAACGCCAAGGGCATGTTCGGTCCGGCCTCCTGGGAAGACGCGCGCTTCGTGCTCGAAGGCGAAGTCACCCAGGTAATCAGCCTGGTTCACTAGCGAGGAACCACAAAATGCAACGACGTGAATTTTCGAAACTTCTCGCGCTGCTGGCCTGCCCATGGCCGGCCGGCGCCCTGGCCCAGGCCGGCGATTCGGATTGGTCCGGACAGTTCGCGCAAGCGCTGGAAGAATTTCCCTGGCTGGCCGCCTGGGGCAACATCGATCGCGACCACTACAGCAGCGATGCAATGATCTCGGGCCGCTGGCCCGAGGAGTTGAATGGCACGCTGTACCGCACCGGTCCGGCCGGGCACGAAGCCTACGGTTATCGCAACCACCACTGGTTCGACGGCGACGGCATGGTGCACGCTTATCGAATCGGCGGCGATGGCGTCCGGCACGAGGCGCGGCTGGTGGAAACCGCCAAGGTCAAGGCGGAGCGAGCCGCCGGCCGCGCCCTGTATCCGGGCCTGGCGGCAGCGCCCCCCGGCGCCGTCGGATCGACCGGTCCCGACGATCAGAATCCAGCGAACACCAGCATTCTCCATCACCATGGCCGCCTGCTGGCGCTCTGGGAAGCCGGCAGCCCTTATGAAATCGATCCGGATGATCTGTCCACCGTGGGCCCGTATTCGTTTGCCGAACCCGGCGGCGGTTCAAGCATGCGAGGGGTGCCGTTTTCCGCCCACCCCCGGGTCGATGCCGACGGCAGCGTTTGGAATTTCGGCTATGCCTCGGCCGCGGGCCTGCTGGTGTTCTGGCATATCGGCGCCGACGGTTCCTTGCTGAACGCGGGACGCGTGGCGGTCGACCCGATGACGATGCCCCACGATTTCGTCGTTACCGAACGGCACCTGGTGCTGTTGCTGCCGCCCTTCCACTACCGGCCGCAGGCGAACGCCGAGGGTTTCCTCAACATGCACGAATGGCGGCCGGAAGATCCTTGCCGCGTTCTGGTAGTGGACAAGAACGACCTGTCCAGCCATTTCTTCCTGGAACTGCCCGCGCAGTGGGTCTTCCATTTCGGCAACGCCTGGGAAGACAGCGCCGGTGTCATCCGCTTCGACGCCGCCAGGGCGCCGGACCCCAGCATCATGACCGAGACCTTTACGGAAATCATGCGCGGCAATCCCGATTACGGCAGAGCCGCGCGTCATTACGGCTACCGGCTCGATACGCGGGCGCGGACGATTTCCGAGGAAGCCATGCTCGAGCCCGGGATATTCACCGAGTTTCCGAGTATTGACCCGAGAGTGAGCTGCCGACAGTATCGCAAGATCGTCTTTCTCTCCCAAAACGAGGCCGATCCGGCGGAACACGGAACATTGAACGAGGTCAATCTGTTCGATATCGAGAGCGGGCGGCGCGACTACTTCCGCTATCCGGACACCCGGATCCCGGAAGAACATCTGTACGTGCCGCGGCCCGGCAGCGAACCCGAGACCGGCGGCTGGATTCTCGGCTCCGCTTTCGACTGGTCGCAGGGGAAACAGATTCTCAATCTGTTCGATGCCGAACGGGTTGCCGATGGCCCGGTGGCCACGGCTGAATTACCCTACGCAATTCCACTTGGATTGCATGGCAAGTTTGTAGCGGGGTGATCGCTTGCGCCTGATATCGTTCCTGCACGTCGGCCTGTTTTCGCTTGCGATCGCCGTCCTCGTCTGGTGGCTGATTGAAGCCGGCAGCTTCCTGCAGGTCGTGGTCGTATCGCTGAGCATTGGCTGGTCGGTCAATCTCGCCTTCGTGCTGGGACATGATCGTCTGATCCAATGGATCGGTCCCTGGCTCGCGCCGGCGCCCGTTGTCGCACTCGGCCTCACGCTTGGCCTGTTGCTCGCAGGCACGTTTGTTACAGGCCAGCCATTGATGTTCTTTTCGCAGGATTTCAGCACCCTGGCGCTGGGCCTGTTCTTCGGGATTACGGGATTTCTCATCTTCAGCGCCCGCGAGCGCCTGCGAAGAACCGGGCAACTCCTCGCCGACGCCGAACTGAAACAATCGCAACAGGAAAAACTGCTCGCCGAAACCGAACTCAAGCTGATGCAGGCACAGATCGAACCGCATTTCCTGTTCAATACCTTGTCCAACATCACGCAACTGATCCGTTCGAACCCGGATCTGGCGGTGGAGACGCTGGAAAATCTCACGACCTTGCTGCGGGGTTCGCTTGCGCGCACGCGCTCAAGCGAGAGTACCCTCAGCCAGGAAATTGATTTTGCCGAGGCCTACCTGGCGATCCAGGCCACCCGCATGCAGGGCCGATTGCGCTACCAACTCGACTTGCCGGAAGAATTGCGCGAAATTCCTGTTCCGCCGCTGCTGATTCAGCCATTGCTCGAGAACGCCGTACTCCACGGCATAGCAACTGATCCCGAAGGCGGAGAGGTTTCATTCACCGCCAGGCGAATCGACGATGAACTGATTCTCGGAGTGAGTGACACCGGCGTCGGCATCGGCGAAACCGGTGCGGCAAACGGCACTGGCTTGCGCAACGTGCGCGACCGCCTGCGCTTGCGTTACGGTCCGGAAGCAGCGCTAGAGTTGACACCAGCCTCTCCGCGCGGAGTCAATGCCTTGATCAGCATTCCCCTGGCAAAGTCATGACCACCGCGCTGATTCTCGAGGACGAACCGCTGCTCGCCGAGCAGTTGCGCGACAAGCTCGCGTTGCTGTGGCCGGAACTGGATATCGTTGGCATGCCCGCCCAAGGCGGGGAAGCTCTGCGTCTTGCGAGCGAAGCGGAGCCCGATATCGCCTTCCTTGATATCCGCCTGCCAGGCATGTCCGGGCTCGAAGTGGCCGCCGCGCTGCCCGCCCACACCAGGGTGGTATTCGTCACCGCTTACGACGAATTCGCCGTCGAAGCCTTTCGCGCCGCAGCGGTGGACTATCTGCTCAAGCCGGTCAGCGACGAGCGCCTAGCGGCCACTATCGAACGGCTGCGGCGTGAAGGGAATCAGAACCGGGAAGAATTGCTCGCGCTCCTGCAGCAGGTCAGCGCCGCGCCGTCCTGGCTGCAATGGGTCCGCGCCGGGCTTGGGGATACCACGGTGCTCGTGCCGGTGGACGAGGTCGTCTATTTTCGCGCTGACGCCAAGTACACCAGCGTCATGACTCGCGAGCGCGAACACCACGTGCGGCGCGCCATCAGCCAGTTGGAGTCGCAACTCGATCCGGACAAGTTCTGGCGCATCCATCGTGGAATCATCGTGCGCGTCGACCAGATCGCCTCCGCCAGCCGCGACTTGCGCGGCCGCTATGTGCTCACCCTCCGGGACCGCCCCGAAAAACTGCGCTCCAGCCAGGCTTACGGCCATCTGTTCAAGCACATGTAGACCTGCTGGCAAAAAATCCCGCTCCGGGAGACAATCCGCAACTTTGAATCGACCGCCCTTAGGGGTCTGGCGCTGGTGAGGCTTATGAAAAACCTGATTCCCGTTTTACTTCTGGCCTGGATGTTATGCCCTGTCGCGGTGGCGCAATCTCCCGCCAGAGCTACGCCGTTTTATCCGCCCGGAATCGACTTCGATCCGGACATCCCGCGCCCGGAATCGGTCATCGGTCACCCGTTGGGCGAACGCATTGCCCGTAATGACTTGCTGGTGCGGTATCTGCGCATGCTGGCGGAAATGTCTCCGAGAATTACGGTGGAGGACATCGCCTATACGCATGAAGGCCGCCCGATTCTCGGATTGACCATCACCAGCCCGGAAAATCACCAGCGTCTGGATGCGATCAAGACGGCCCATGTCGCTCTCAGCGACCCCGGCAGCACCCAGGAAGTCGACGCGGACATGCCGGTAGTCACCTGGCTGAATTACGGCGTGCATGGGGCAGAAGTAAGCTCCACCGATTCCTCGATGGCGGTGGCTTACCATCTGGCCGCGGCCCAAGGCGCCGAGATCGAAGCCACACTTGAGCAAAGCGTCATCATTCTCATTGCCGTGTTCAATCCCGACGGCAACAGCCGCATGTCCGCATGGAATCATATGTACGGCGCCAACGTGCCGGTTACGGACCCGCGACACCAATTGCACAACACCTTCTGGCCTGGAGGGCGCACCAACCATTACTGGTTCGATCTCAATCGGCAATGGCTGATCCTCCAGCATCCCGAGCCGCGGGGATGGGTGGCGAAATTCCACCAATGGCGGCCGAACATTACCGTCGATTACCACGAGATGGGACAGAGCAGCACGTATTACTTTCATCCGGGGGTCCCCGACCGCACCTTTCCCTACATACCGCGGAGATCCATGGAACTGCTCGACGAGGTAGCCGAGCGGCCCCGTACGTGGCTCGACAGCGAGCAGCGGCTCTACTTCAACGAGGAGGGATACGACAACTTCTACATCGGCAAGGGTTCGACCTATCCCCACATGCACGCGAGCATGGGCATGCTGTTCGAACAGGCCGGCAGCGAAGGGCTGCTCGATACGCCCCACGGCATTCTGTCGTTCCGAGACAATGTCCGCACACAATATCGCACCTCGCTGGAAATGATCCGCGCAGGCGTGGAAATGCGCGGCGAGTTGCTGCAATTCCAGCGCGATTTCTCCCGTGAAACGCCTGAACTCGCGGCTGACGATGAAGTGAAAGCCTATGTTTTTTCTTCTCACGGCGATCCCGCCAGAGCCTACCATGCGATAGATCTGCTGAATCGGCACCAGATCAGCGTGCAGCGGCTCAACCAGGACATTGAAGCGGGCGGGATGAGCTTTTCTTCCGCGGATTCCTACGTCGTGCAAACCGATCAGGCGCAATACCGCATGGTCAAGGCCCTGTTCGAACTGATCACGGAGTTCGAAGACGAGACTTTCTACGACGTGTCCGCATGGACGCTGCCCTTGGCTTTCGATTTTGAATACGCGCCTCTCGATGCCGGAGATATTCGCGGGAACGTGATCGGCGACGAAGTTCGCGCCGAGTTCCCGGTTGCTCCAGAACCCGCCGAGGCCCGCTTCGCCTATCTTTTTTCCTGGTCGAATTACTATGCGCCGCGGGCGCTGTACCGATTGCTAGACGCCGGCGTGCGGCCCAAGGCGGCAACGAGACCCTTGACAGTCACCGACAGCGGCGGAGAAGCGGTCAGTCTCGACGCGGGCGCGATACTGGTTCCGCTGGGCTGGCAAGGCGGCGATCTGGAAGACGCGGAGATTCACGAGTTGATGAGCGCGATCGCAATGGAAGACGGCATCGCCGTACACGCGGTGGACAGCGGCCATACGCCGGTCGCAGGAATGGACCTCGGGAGCAACAGCTTCGCCAACATCCCCTTGCCGAAAGTGCTATTGCTGGTGGGTGAAAGCATCCAGGCCTACGACGCCGGCGAAGTCTGGCATCAGCTCGATGCGCGCATGAAGATGCCGGTTCACATGGTCGAGAAACGGCATCTTGGCGGTACCGATTTGCGCGATTACAGCCATATCGTGCTCGTCGGCGGCAGCCATGGCGACTTGTCCCGGCATAGCGACGAAATCGACCGCTGGGTCCGACGGGGAGGTACGCTGGTTGGCATCCGCCAGGGCGCGCGCTGGGCCGTGGACAATATTCTCCACCCCGACGATTCGGGCACTGAATCCGATTCTGAAATCGAAGTCGAAGTCCGGATTGACGGCGACGGAAACGAAACGGCGACCACTGCCGAGACCGCGCGATTCGACTACGCCGACAAGGACGACATCGAGGCCCAGGACATAATCGGTGGCGCGATCTTCCAGGGCGACCTCGACAACACTCACCCCATCGGATTCGGCATCAATGACCGCGCCATCGCAAGTCATCGCAATTCCCTGATTGCCTTCGACCCGCCGGACAATCCGTGGGCGAGCCTGATCCGGATACCCGACAACGCCCTGTTGTCCGGGTTTGCCTCGGCCGAAAACCAGGCGGCGTTGGCGGGGAAAGCGATGGCGGTCGCCGAGCGGCACGGCAGCGGCAGCGTCATCGCGTTTGCCGACAACCCGAATTTCCGCGCCTACTTCTTCGGCACCAACAAGCTGTTCATGAACAGCCTGTTTTTCTCCCTGGCGTTCGATCGGCCGCGCTGACAAACCGTTGTGGCCTGCCCCGCCCGAAGTCAAAAGTCTTCAGACTGCGGCGCGCGCTTCGGACCAGGGCAGCACTTTTTGCAGGAATCTCCCGGTGTGAGACGCCGGGACTTCCGCCACCTGTTCCGGCGTGCCGCTGGTGACGATGCGGCCGCCGCCGCTGCCGCCTTCCGGGCCGAGGTCTATGATCCAGTCGGCAGTCTTGATCACATCGAGATTGTGTTCCACGACCACAATGGTGTTGCCGTGGTCGCGCAGCCGGTGCAGCACCTTCAGCAACTGGCGGATGTCGTGGAAATGCAGGCCCGTCGTGGGTTCGTCGAGGATATAGAGCGTACTGCCCGTGTCGCGCTTGGATAGTTCGCGCGACAGCTTCACCCGCTGGGCTTCGCCGCCGGACAGGGTCGTTGCCGACTGGCCGAGACGGATGTAGGACAGACCCACGTCCATCAGCGTCTGCAACTTGTTGGCGATGACCGGAATCGCGTCGAAGAATTCGCGCGCCTCTTCCACCGTCATGTCGAGCACCTGGTGGATGTCCTTGCCCTTGAATTTGACTTCAAGCGTCTCGCGGTTGTAGCGCTTGCCCTGGCAGAGATCGCAAGTCACGTAGACGTCGGGCAGAAAGTGCATCTCGACCTTGATCAGCCCGTCGCCCTGGCAGGCCTCGCAGCGGCCGCCCTTGACGTTGAAACTGAACCGCCCCGGCTTGTAGCCCCGGCTGCGCGCTTCGGCGGTGGCGGCGAACAGATCCCGCACGGGGGTGAACAAGCCAGTGTACGTTGCCGGATTGGACCGCGGCGTTCGGCCGATCGGGCTTTGATCGATGTCGACTACCTTGTCGAGCATTTGCAGGCCCTCGATTGCATCGTAAGGCGCGGGCGAAAGCGACTGGGCCTTGTTCAGGCGGGTGGCGGCGACGGGATACAGGGTATGGTTCACCAGGGTCGACTTGCCGGAGCCTGACACGCCGGTCACGCAGGTGAAAAGTCCGAGCGGCAAGGTAACGTCGATCTGTTGCAGGTTGTTGCCGCGGGCGCCCTTGATCAGCAGCAGGCGTTCCTTGTCGTATGGCGTTCGGCGTTCCGGAACCGCAATGACCTCCTGGCCTGAAAGAAATTTTCCGGTGATCGACTCCGTACAGTTCTCGATCGTGTTTACGTGGCCCTGGGCCACGATTTCGCCGCCATGGATGCCGGCGCCCGGCCCGATATCGATTATGTGATCGGCGCTACGAATCGCTTCCTCGTCGTGCTCGACCACGAGCACGGTGTTGCCGAGGTCGCGCAGTTGCAGCAAGGTGTTCAGCAGGCGGCCGTTGTCGCGCTGGTGCAGGCCGATCGACGGCTCGTCGAGAATGTACATGACGCCGACGAGTCCCGCGCCGATCTGGCTCGCCAGGCGGATGCGCTGGGCTTCGCCGCCCGAAAGCGTTTCCGCGCTGCGGTTCAGGGTCAGATAGTTCAGGCCCACGTCCACGAGAAACTTCAGCCGTTGCTGCAATTCCTTGAGCACTTTTTCAGCGATGCGGGCCTGCTTTCCTTCGAGTTCGAGTTCGTTGAAATAGCGCGCGGCCCGGGCCACGGTCATTTCGGAGATTTCCGGCAAATTGTGGCCTTCGATGAAGACGTTGCGGGCGTCCTGTTTCAGCCGCGTGCCGTCGCAATCGGGACAGACCCTGAAACTGAGATAGCGGGCCAGTTCGGCGCGCACGCGATCGGAGTCCGTTTCATTGTAGCGGCGCATGATATGCGGCATGACGCCTTCGAACGGCTTCCTTCGACTGAAGCTCATGCCGCTGCTGCCTACGTAGCGAAAACTGATTACCTCGTCCCCGCTGCCATGCAGGATGATGTCCTGGCAGCGCCGGTCGAGACGCTGGAAGGGCGTGGTGAGATCGAATCGGTAATGTCTCGCCAGCGCTTCGAGCTTCGAGTAGTACCAGAGATTTCTCGGCTCCCATCCACGAATCGCGCCTTCGGAAAGGCTGCGCTCGGGGTCGGTGACGACGCGCGATTCGTCGAAGAACTCGCGTACGCCGAGGCCGTCGCAGGACGAGCAGGCGCCGGCGGGATTATTGAAGGAAAACAGCCGCGGCTCGAGTTCGCGGATGCTGTGACCGCAATGGGGGCAGGCGAACAGCGCCGAGAACACCATGTCTTCGCTGTCTTGTTCCGCATCCATGTTGGCGACCATGGCCAGACCTTCGGACAGATGCAGCGCGGTCTCGAAGCTCTCCGCGAGGCGTTGGGCCTGGTCCGGCCGCACTCGCAGCCGGTCGACTACGACTTCGATCGAGTGCTTCTTGTTCTTGTCGAGTTCGGGCGGATAGTCGATTTCGCAGATCAGTCCGTCGACTCGCGCGCGGATGAAGCCGCCGGTGCGCAACTCGTTCAACACGTGTATGTGTTCGCCCTTGCGATCGCGAATCACCGGCGCGAGCAGCATAACCCGCGTGCCTTCCGGCAGGGTCAGCACCTGATCGACCATCTGGCTTACGGTCTGGGCTTCGAGCTTGACCTGGTGTTCGGGACAGAAAGGCTCCCCCGCCCGGGCGAACAGCAACCGCAGATAATCGTAGATCTCGGTGATGGTGCCGACTGTCGAGCGCGGATTGTGGGAGGTCGATTTCTGTTCGATGGAGATCGCGGGGGAAAGCCCGTCAATGTGATCGACATCTGGCTTTTCCATCATCGACAGGAACTGCCTGGCGTAGGTCGACAGCGATTCGACGTAGCGCCGCTGTCCTTCGGCGTACAAGGTATCGAAGGCGAGCGAGGATTTGCCGGAACCGGACAGCCCGGTGATCACCACGAGTTTATCCCGGGGTATGGTGAGGTCGATGTTCTTCAGATTGTGGGTGCGGGCGCCCTTGACGAAGATGGAATCCATGTTCCTGCCGGTTGCGGAGCCAAACGGCTAATTATCCGCCAAGCTCTCACGTCGGGCAAATCCGGCTTACTTGATATTGGTTGACGGAAACTACAAAAAGACTGGAAGAAATTAAGCGGGTTTTAGATCAATGGTATAGACTTGGAAGAGGACGAATTAACCCGGCAACCGGAATTCAGGAGGCAGATGTGGCAGGTCGCGGAGTCAACAAGGTAATACTTATCGGCAATCTCGGAAGGGATCCCGAAATTCGCTACACACCGGACGGAGTTGCGATCGCCAATGTGACGATCGCGACCACGGATTATTGGAACGATCGCAACACCGGCGAACGGCAGGAGCGCACCGAATGGCATCGCGTCGTGTTCTTCCGCAAGCTGGCGGAAATTGTCGAGCAGTATCTGAAGAAGGGCTCCAAGGTGTATGTAGAAGGCAGGCTGCAAACGCGGTCATGGGAGCAGGAAGGCGTCAAGCGCTACACCACCGAGATCATAGCCAACGAAATGACGATGCTCGACTCGCGGGGTGATGCGGGGAGCGGGGGGGGCTCTTTCGAACAGCGGCAGCCGGCGGCGGCCGGCGGCGGCCAGCAGGAAAAGGCCGCGGCGGCCCAGTCGGAATCGTCCGGCTTCGACAACTTCGACGACGACGATATCCCGTTCTGAGCGAAGTTGAACAGACTGTAAACGCATCCGCTTTCGCCGATCCATGAAGCTGTTTCTCGTTGGCGCCAGAAGTCCTACCGGCAAAGCCCTGACCGAGATCCTGCGCAAGCGCAAGATTTCGTTCCTGGCGCCGGCGGAAAAGCACTTCACGCCGGGCAATGCTTCGGCGATCGCCGCGATGATCGGGGAGTACGAGCCTACGCAACTGATCAACCTGGCGGATTTCATTTCCGGCAATCACAGCGCCTTGAAGCGGGCTCAGCTGATGGAAGATCGCTGTTGCGCGATCAATGCGGAACTGCCCGGAGTGCTTGCGGAGATCTGCGGGCGCCTGGAGCTTCCCCTCTTTCATCTGTCCAGCAGTTATGTTTTCGCCGGCGACAAGAAACTTGCCTACGGCGAGCACGACGAACCGGACCCCGCCGGAATTTACGGCCGGTGTTCGCTGGAAGGCGAACGGCGGGTGCGAGAGTTGCCAGAGCATATCCTGCTGCGCCCCGGCTGGCTGTTCGGCCCGCACAAACGGGGGCTGATCAAGTCCTGGATACGTTCGATCAAGCGTCACGATGGTGAAATCGATGTCTGGCGCAGGCGGCTGAATCCCACGAGCACCGAAGATCTGGCCACGGCGATACTTGCGATCTGTCATCAGGTGGATTGTGACGCCAATGTATGGGGCACTTATCACTATTGCAGCCTGACGCCGACCTGGGAGAAGGAGGTGGCGACGCTTACGCTCGAATTCGCGGCCGCCCGCGACGCGGACATCTACGCTCTGCTGGATCGCGTGAATCTGATCGAAAAGCCGGTGCGGGCGCCGGAAGTATTCAATTCGACGCTGTCCGGCAAGAAACTGTTCGATACGTTCGGCATCAAGGCGAAAGACTGGCAGGAACAATTGAAGAAAACCGTGCAGTCCCTGTACGATCCGGCGAAAAAGGCTGCGGCCTGAAGCGGCCCGGGCATGCAACCCATGACAGAAGTTTCCGGCAGCGCATTGACTCCGGTGGATTCCGCCTGCCGGCTGATCCGGGAAACCGTCCCGCAAATCAGCGGTGTGGAATCCGTCGACCTGCTTGCCGCCCGGGGCAGGATTCTTGAGCAGGAAATCCGCGCCGGCATCGATGTGCCGCTTTTCGCCAATAGCGCCATGGACGGTTACGCCCTGCGCGCCGCCGATGCATGCACGGCTCCGGTAAGATTGCCGGTCAATCGCCGCATCGCCGCGGGCCAGGCCGGCGGCGCGTTGCCGGCAGGCGAAGCGGCGCGAATCTTCACCGGCGCCGCATTGCCGGAAGGCGCCGACGCCGTCGTAATCCAGGAAAACTGCCGGGCCGGCGACGGCGACGTTACCGTGCTCACGCAGGTAACGCCGGGAGATCATGTGCGCGCTGCGGGAGACGCCGTGCGCGCCGGTGACGTGCTGTTCCGCGGCGGTCATCGCCTGCAGCCGCAGGACATCGGCGTCCTCGCTTCGATCGGCTGCGCCGATGTGCTGGTGCGGCGGAAACTGCGCGTCGGGCTGCTCGTGACGGGCAACGAGTTGGCGGCGCCCGGAACTCCCCTGCTGCCCGGACAGATATACAACGGCAATTTCTACACCTTGGCGAGCATGTTGCAGCACATGCCGGTGGAACT
Source organism: Gammaproteobacteria bacterium (assembly GCA_009844085.1). Lineage (GTDB taxonomy): Bacteria > Pseudomonadota > Gammaproteobacteria > Pseudomonadales > Pseudohongiellaceae > UBA9145. The sequence goes on from VYCF01000073.1 coordinate 119,003, forward strand.
CGCCGACCTGGGCATCGCCGCCGACGATCTGGAACATACGCGGCAGGCCCTGATCGAAGCCTCCGCCAGGGTGGATTGCATCATAACCACCGGGGGCGTCTCGGTCGGCGACGAGGATCATGTCCGCGCGGCGGTTGAAAGCGAGGGCGAGTTGCAACTCTGGAAACTTGCCATCAAGCCCGGCAAGCCCCTCGCTTACGGCAAGGTTCGGCAGGCTGTTTTCTTCGGCCTGCCTGGCAATCCGGTTTCCGCATTCGTCACCTTTTGCCTGATCGTGCGGCCGGCCTTGTTCCGCATGATGGGCGCCGACGGGACCGCTCCCGCCGGATACCGGCTGCCCGCGGGATTTTCCAGTCCACCGAGCGGAAACCGGCAGGAGTATTTGCGCGTGACGGTAGAGGTCGATACCGATGGCAGGGAACAGGCGCTTCCCTTCGATAACCAGAGTTCAGGCGCCGGCTCTTCGCTGAGCCGTTCGAGCGGATTATTGGTGGTGCCTCCCCGTACCGCAGTCGAGCCGGGAGACCGCCTGATTTTCATACCCTATTCGGAGTTGCTGGCGTAAGATATCGGCATGCGCGATTTACGACTTTCCTGCCTCCTGCTCGTTGTTCTGCTCCAGGCCTGTCAGTTGCAAACCCCTCTGCCGGAGCGGCCGGCTGAGGCTTCCGCGGCGCTTCCGGAAATGCGCACGATTCCCGTGGAAGAACCCGCAGTCGAGCAAATTCCGTCGAATCTGCAAAGGCTGATTGCCGACTTGCTTTTCTCGGGTCTGCAGGCTCTCGACGACGACCGCCTGCTCACGCCGCGATTCGACAACGCTTACGACTATTTTCGCGAAGTCCTGCAATTGCAGCCGGAAAACGAGATTGCCCTTGAGGGCATGCAAAGCATCGTAGAGCGTTATCTCGACTTGGCTTTGGAAGCGGCCAATCGCGGCAATTTCTCCAATGCCGACCGCTTGCTCGGCCGGGCGGAAATCATCGACGGCGCCCATCCCGGCATCGGCCCCGCCCGCGAGGCGCTCGAAGCCGAACGAAATTCGGGGGATCTGTTTTTTCCGCTTGAGGAAAGGATGTTGCGCCGCCAGGACGATGCGATACGCGCAACACTGGCTGATATCGCCACGCAGGCCAGGGAACACGATGCCTTCGTGCTCATTACCGCGCCCGACGACGAACTCGCGCGCTGGATGTATTCGACCATGCGTGAATCGGTTGCGGGCTACCGGCTGCGCGGCAATATCGAGATTTCCGGCGTTACCTTGATCCGCCTCAGGATGCCCGAATCCTGAACACCGGCGGGAACGGCTGAGACAAGCTATTTAAGGTAAACTGCGAGCCATGGTTGGCTGGATCAAACAGAAATGGGGCAATCTTCGCGCCCGCATCAGATGGCCCGGTTGGGGTGGAGGCGGCGGAATCGCGCGCAGGATCTTACTCTGGGGAGTCGGCGCGCTGGCCGTTTTCGTAGTAGCGCTCGGAATCTACTGGAGCTGGGAGCCGGACCCCTTCTCCGTGCGCCTGAACACCGCCGAGAAACTTGCCGTAACCGGCAACGACTATGTGATCGGCGCAGCCACTACGTCCGCCATGATCCGCGTCGCAGAGTCATTGCTCGACAAGCCGGGCGGCTATCTGACCAACGACATCACGCCGCCGGGAATTTACCTCGACAACATTCCGAACTGGGAATTCGGCGCGCTGGTCCAGGTCCGCGACCTTTCCCGGGCGATGCGCGAGAGTTTCAGCCGCTCCCAGTCCCAGTCGACCGAAGATCCCGACCTCATCGTCGCCGAGCCCAATTTTCACTTCGACAACGATAGCTGGATCTTTCCGGCCACCGAGAACGTCTACGGCGAAGCGGTCGAAAGCCTGCAATCCTACCTGGCCAGGATTTCCGATCCGAACAACGCCGACGCCCAGTTCTTCGCCCGCGCCGACAACCTCGCGACCTGGCTGGAAGACGTGGAAACCCGGCTCGGCAGTCTTTCCCAGCGCCTGAGCGCCAGCGTGCGGCAGAATCGGGTCAATACCGACACCGCGGGGGAGCCCGCCGCGGCCCAGTCGACCCCGGTCGATTCCGAAATCCAGGTACAGACCCCATGGCTTCAAATCGACGATATCTTCTACGAAGCCCGCGGCGCCACCTGGGCGCTGATGCATTTCCTGCAAGCTGTGGAAGTCGACTTCGAAGCGGTGGTCGAAGACAAGAACGCCGGCGCCAGCCTGCGCCAGATCATTCGCGAACTCGAAGCGAGCCAGGGCACGGTGTATTTTCCGGTGATTCTCAACGGTTCGGGCTTCGGCACGTTCGCCAACCACTCGCTGACCATGGCCAACTACATCTCTCGCGCCAACGCGGCAATCATCGACCTGCGAAACTTATTGGAACAGGGATAGCGGCCCCGTGGCATCGAGACCGGCGATAGACTGGCTTCCAGCCCTGGTCTGGGCACGGCACTATCGACTCAAGGACCTGCGCAATGACGCTATCGCGGCGATAGTGGTCGCGGTCATGCTGATTCCCCAGGCGCTCGGCCTGGCCCTGGTGGCCGGAGTACCGGCCCAGGCCGGCCTCTATGCCGCCATGTCCGGACTTACGATCTACGCGTTGTTCGGCAGCAGCCGCTGTCTTTCCGTCGGCCCGGTAGCGGTTCTGTCGCTGATGACCGCCGCCGCGCTCTCCCGCCTGCCGCTGGGAACTTCCGCCGAGTACGCCGCGGCGGCGCTTACATTGTCTTTCATTACCGGCGCCATATTGCTGCTGGCGGGATTTTTCCGGCTCGGCTTCGTAGCCAACTTCATCCCGCGGCCGGTACTCGTCGCATTCGTGACCGCCTCGGCCATCCTGATCGCCTTGAGCCAGATGGATTTGCTGTTCAATGTTCCGGTGTCGGGAAGCAACGCGCTGGCGATGTTCGCCTCGCTCATCGCAAACCTGACCGGCGCGCACTTGCCGACCCTGGCCCTCGGACTGACGGCAATCGCCTTCCTGGTGATCTGTAAACTCAGGCTGGCGCGGCTCTTCCTCCGGATGGGATTCCGCCGCGGAGCAGCCCGGTCGCTTTCGCGCGCCGGTCCCATCGCGCTGGCGGCGCTTGCGATCTTGCTGAGCTGGCAATTCAATCTCGAGGAAGTCGGAGTTGAAGTTCTCGGCGAGATTCCTTCCGGCCTGCCCGCGTTCACCTTGCCGGATTTCTCGCCTGCACTGCTTGGCAGCCTTTTTCTCTCGGCCCTGCCACTGGCAGTCGTCTGTTACGTGGAATCGATCTCGGTCGCCCAGGCGCTGGCCGTGCGCCGCCGGCAGACCATCTCGCCGAACCAGGAACTGACCGGTCTCGGCGCCGCGAATCTCGTTACGTCCTTCAGCGGCGGCATGCCCGTCGCCGGCGGCTTCTCCCGTTCCCTGGTCAATTTCGAAGCCGGCGCCGCGACTCCCGCGGCGGGCTTCTACGCCGCGGTGATCATCGCGCTCGTGGTCCTGTTCCTGACCCCCGTGCTTTACTGGTTGCCGAGGGTCTGCCTCGCCGCGGTAATCCTCGTGGCCGTATACGCCCTGCTCGATTTCTCGATCTTCGCCAAGTCCTGGCGCCACTCGCGCAGCGATTTCTTCGCGGTCGCCATTACCTTGATCGTGACATTGACCGTAGGCGCCGAAGCCGGCATCGGCGCCGGCGTACTGACCGCCGTGCTGATGCACCTCTACAAGACATCACGACCCCATGTAGCCATCGTCGGCCGGGTGCCCGGCACCGAGCATTTTCGCAACGTCAGGCACTACCAGGTGGAAACGAGCGACAAGATCCTCTCGGTGCGAATCGACGAGGCGCTGTACTTTCCGAATACCCGCTACCTGGAAAGCTTGCTGTTCCGCCTGGTCGCCGAACGACCGGGCCTGAAACACGTCGTGCTGATGTGCCCGGCCGTAAACGACATTGACCTCAGCGCGCTGGAAACCCTCGAAAACATCAACGACGTCCTCGCCGATTCCGGCATCTCCCTGCACCTGTCCGAAGTCAAGGTGCCGATCATGAACATCCTCAAAGGCACCCGCTTCTTCACCCGCCTCAGCGGCCGCACCTACCTCTCCCAAAACCAGGCCTTCGAGGACCTGCGGGGGGATTAAGAAGGAAGTGATCAATCTACTGAGATCAACGTCAAAATATTTCCAGGATGGAGTTGACAGGATGGGGTTCACTGAACTAAGGTATGGTTCATTGGGTCATAGCTGATGCAGGCACTGGTTCCGATTGGCACATTCGAGGCTAAGGCCCGCAAATTACTGGGTGCCGACGGTTTTGACAACATGCTCGATCATCTGGCCAGAGCACCGAAGTCCGGCCGGATTATCAAGGGCACCGGTGGACTTCGAAAAGTGCGCATCGCGCGTCCAGGCCAGGGCAAGAGCGGTGGAACCAGAGTGATCTATTACTATCACAATGAAGACAAGCCGATTTTGCTGTTGCTGATCTATGCGAAGGCCGACCGGGAAAACCTGACGGACGCACAGAGGGCGCAACTGAAGAAACACGTAGATGCAATTATCGACGAGTTCGGATAGGAGACATGTGATGGATGAGAAATTGTTCAAGGAATTGGAAGCCAATCTGAAAGAAGCGGTGAAGGTGGCGAAGGGCGCCTCGAAGCCGAAATCCATTTACGTAGTGCTCACGCCAGCGCAAATCAAAGCGATTCGAGCCAGCGTAAACATGTCACAAGCCTCGTTTGCCCGTGCATTTCAGCTCAGCACCGACACGATCAAGGGGTGGGAACAGGGCAAACGCAAACCGGACGCCGCGGCAACCAATTATCTGCGACTTATTCGGGCGAATCCGGAACTTGTGCTGAAAACGCTCGCGGCCTAGTTTCTAAATCGCCGCACAAGCGTTGAATCGTCTTTTATTTATTCTTCGGAGAAGAAGTCTTCGTCAATCCGTTTGATTTTGATCGTATCTCTTGTTCTTACACCGATGTCATGAGCCACCATAAGGCGCGCGAGATCTTCGCCGTCGATCAATACGATACTCTTCGGGCTTCGAGCAACGTAGTCTCTCGCGGCTTTCGTAAAGGAAGCCGTAGTTACAAACTCACCTTTATTCGTTGCCGCCGCATCTATCGCGCCGGCGAAATCGCGCAGGGCCGGCTCTCCAACCGTCTGATCTTCAGAATATTTTTTCGCTTGAACATATACTTCATCTAGCCCCAAGGCGTCTTCCCGGATGGTGCCGTCAATTCCGCCGTCTCCTGATTTCCCAACAACTGTTCCGCGATCCGGCATTCCTCTGAGGGTTTGGAAATCTGGTACAGACATTTTGTCTCCTTACTCTGAAATCTCGTCCGGCAAGCGGTAGCTCGTACTTCTTCCGCCACCGGGGTTCTGTATGAATACTTCCCTAGCTTTAAGGTTTTGAATATCCCTGAGAGCGGTATCCGCCGAGCATTTTGCCAGACTGGCGTATTTCGATGTATTCATGAAGCCGACGAAATCGTCCTCCAGCATTCGGTTGATGACGCAACGCTGGCGTTCGTTTACTGGATCCTCATTTACTTGTTCCCATAGTCGCGCCTTATAGAGCACTCGGGACAGGGACTGTGCCGCGCTGGCGATGGCGCGGCCGAGACAATCCACAAACCACTGCAGCCAGTCTGTGATGTCTGGAGTGCCGCGCTGTTGCTTCTCAAGTTGATCGTAATAGTCCTTGCGCTCGGACTCGATCTGTGTGGAAAGACTGTAATAGCGGTCGGCCATGCCGTCCGCTCGCGCCAGGGCCATATCTGCAATCGCCCTGCCAATACGGCCGTTGCCATCCTCGAACGGGTGTATGGTGAGAAACCAAAGGTGGGCAATGCCCGCTTTCAACACGGGATCTATCTCGTCTGCGTTTTCGAACCAGGCAAGAAACCCGGTCATTTCCGTTTCGAGTCTTTCCGCCCCAGGCGCTTCAAAATGAACTGTCTCGCGTCCCACGGGTCCGGACACTATTTGCATTGGACCGCTTTCGGTATTGCGCCAGGCGCCAACCGTAATCCTGCGTATTCCGCTGCGGCCTGCGGGAAACATCGCGGCATGCCAGTCGCACAAACGATCTTTGGTGAGCGGTTCGGAAAACCTGCGTGTGGCGTCAAGCATCATTTCGACAATGCCTTCCACGTCACGGCTGACCGGAACCATGCCGGCGGTCTGGATTCCGAGCCGGCGGGCGATGGATGAGCGGACCTCATCGACGTCGAGCCTTTCTCCTTCTATCGCCGACGATTTCACGACCTCGCTGGTCAAGCTGCGCAAGTTTGCCTCATGCCTGAGAGAGAATCCCAATCCTTCCATCCTGCCTTGCAGGCGCCCTTGCCGATGCCTGACGTCCGCCAGTCTCGAAGTCAATCTGTCGGCATCACAGACGAAATTCGGCCAGTCCCGATGTTGGTGGATCCACATATTCACCGCACCTTTTGCGGCGTTTATAGCTGTTATTCACCGCAAAGGCAAGCATATTCTCCGCAAATCATGCGGTGAATCTGGGTGCTATTCACCGCAAACCCGAAAGCCAAATCAATAGAAGGGCAGATCAGAGTTGGGACAACATGTGATTTTTCCGAACAACTCGTTAAGGGGTGGGAACAGGGCAAACGCAAACCGGACGCCGCGGCAACCAATTATTTGCGTCTGATTCGGGCGAATCCGGAACTCGTGCGAAAAACGCTCGCAACGACGAACTGCTGAACCTGCCGCCCAAGGGCGTCATCGCCTTCCCCGGCAACGGCATCACCGGCAACTTCGTCGACAAGTCGAAGTCGATGGGCGTTCCCGCCATGGCCGTGCGCACCGCATGAGCCGCGGCGCGGATGCTGGCCCTCGCTCTGGACGGTCGCCAGCGGGTTCCCGTGGACTATCTCACCAGCGACCGCGGATCTCGATGCCGATGCGGTGATCGGCCGGCATCAGAAGGCCTTCGCGCCGGGTCGCCTGGATCGCCAGGCTGACGTCGGGCGCGCCGATATGCGCTTCCGGCGCAAGCCGCCAGCCGAAGCCAATCTCGCGAGCGCCGTAGGAGACGCCGTAGCTCAGGTGCGGGACGCCGACGAATCGCGCGCCGAAGGCCGGAAGGCCGTAGGCAATCTCCGCCGTCCAGCGTCCAGCGTCCTGGCCGTGCATGTGCCTGGCGATCGGTTCGTTGGCGAACAGCGCATCCAGCTCGCCGCCAGCCGGGTCGCCGATGTCCCGGCGCAGCGAAAGCGACAGGCCCCGGCGCGAGTCCGGCGCCGGGTCGTAGGCGAGCGCCGCCGAGAAGCCCCGGTTACGCATGGCCCGGTCTTCATGGGTCACGAGCGTCCGGCCCGCCAGGTCAAGTGTGAGACCTAGCCTGGGGGCGGTCCAGGCGATTCCTCCGCCGATCTCCGCCCCGAGTCCGGTCTCGGCGTCCCCGCCGTCTCGCCGGGCGCCGATTTCGAGCTTCAGGGCCAGGCTGCCGCCGCCGGACAAGGCGAACAGGCGCCTGCCTTCAACGCCGAGGCGCAAACGGCTCACGCTGGAGTCCGTGGCCGCCAGGCCATCGGCACGGTCCGATCCGGTGCGCGCCCACAGGGCGTCGGAGACCCACGCGACCGCGGCGCCGCCGGGCAGGGTGAAGAGGTCGCTGCGGAGTCCGGCCGCCGCCAGCGCCCAGTCGATCTTAGCCTCCAGCAATTCGGCGGTCTCGGTTTCAAGCGTCGTCTCGCCGGCGCCGTAGCCTGCGGCGCTCCAGAGCTCAAGCCGCTCCGAGGGCCGCCAGGAGGCATAGGGAATCGCCGCAGTGAGCGTGGTCCGAATAGCGCCGTCCGTGACCGGGACATCTGCCCCGGCCTCCGGGCCGCGGAAACCGCCACCGCCCCGGCTCTGCATAAGCGCCATGCCGGCCAGCCAGCTGTTTCTGGCGTAGTCTGCGCCGAGCATGGCCGTCATGACCTCGCCGTCGAGGCCGAGTTCGCCCTCCCGGGCGTCGAACCGCGCCTGCGAACCGCGCCCCCAGAATCCGGGCGCGCCACCGCTCGCGTCCTGTTTGCCGGTGTAGGCGAATTGGCTGCCCAACAGCAGTTGCCCGAGGTCCGCGTACGCCGAACTCTCGTGCGTCATGGGCGCGCCGCCGCCAGGGAATCTCCCCGCCTGCAAGCCGAACGCTGCGGCGCCGCTGGCATCCGGCTGCGTCGAGGCCTCCGAGGGAGCGCCCCGATGACCGCCGATCGGCAGCCCTCCGATCATTCCCCGAAGCCCCGGCTCATGCGCCGATTCGGCCTCGCCGCGGCGAGCCACCAGGCGATTCCCGATGCCGTCGAGCGCCTGCTCGGCGACCGCGCGCCCGAAGCGCCCGAGCCACGCCGCCGGCATCGGGTCCGAGTTCACGATCGTCCCCACCGCAACACCGTCCGCGATGGTCGCGTCGGCACTCGGACTGTGCAGCACCACCTCGAAGGTCTCCGGATCTTCGGCATGATTGTCGTTGAACAGCGTCACATAGAATTGCTGCTCGGTCCGGCCCGGCGGGAAGACTACCTCCCAGCGGTGATTCTTGAACCAGTCGGTGTCGAGATAGTCCCGGTTCTTTTGCGCCGATACCGGCGTCGACTCCCGCGTGCGGTAGCGCACCTTGATCCACTTGTCCGACTTCCCGCTGAGCCGCACCGTGAACCGGATCTCCCCATCGCTTTCGTTCGCCGTCGCATCGAACACCGAGAGCGCCGGCGTTTCGGGGTCGGGCGCGCGGTCGTCGTTGTCGCGCACTGCGACGGTGGCGCTGGCACTGCCGGAGGATACGGTGTAGCCCGCGCCGTCCTTGACCGTGACGCTGACCGAGCCGTCGGGTTCGTCGGCGCTGTCGTCCTCCGTTGCAACCTCCACGGTGACGCTGCCGCTCGTCGGCACGGTGACGGTTCTCGATCCGGTCGCCCCTGCGGCGGCCACGTCGCCGCTCTGGGCCACGGTGAGCGCCACATCCAGCGGCGCGGAAGGCGCCGGGCTGGCGCTCACGGTAAAGGACGCCTTGCCGCCCTCCGTCACCGCGCCGCCGGCGGACACCGACACTTCGGGGTCCGCCGGCGCATCGTCGTTGTCGCGCACTGCGGCGGTGGCGCTGGCCTGGGCGGAAGAGACGGTGTAGCCCGTGCCGTCCTTGACGGTGACGCTCACCGAGCCGTCGGGTTCGTCGGCGCTGTCGTCATCTGTTGCGACCTCGACGGTGATGCTGCCGCTCGTCGGCACGGTGACGGTTCTTGATCCGGTTGCGCCTGCGGCGGCCACATCGCCGGTCTGGGCCACGGTGAGCGTCACATCCAGCGGCGCGGAAGGCGCGGGGCTGGCGCTCACCGTAAAGGACGCCTTGCCGCCCTCCGTGACCGCGCCGCCGGCGGACACCGACACTTCGGGGTCCGCCGGAGCATCGTCGTTGTCGCGCACTGCGGCGGTGGCGCTGGCCTGGGCGGAAGAGACGGTGTAGCCCGTGCCGTCCTTGACGGTGACGCTCACCGAGCCGTCGGGCTCGTCGGCGCTGTCGTCCTCGGTCGCGACCTCCACGGTGACGCTGCCGCTCGTCGGCACGGTGACGGTTCTGTCGCCGGTTGCGCCTGCGGCGGCCACGTCGCCGCTCTGGGCCACGGTGAGCGTCACATCCAGCGGCGCGGAAGGCGCGGGGCTCGCGCTCACGGTAAAGGACGCCTTGCCGCCTTCCGTGACCGCGCCGCCGGCGGACACCGACACTTCGGGGTCCGCCGGAGCATCGT
>VYCF01000007.1:0-103695 GCA_009844085.1 Gammaproteobacteria bacterium
GCGGCCCGGTCCGGCTTCAGGCAATCGCCAGCCGAGTTACCGGGAGAAGCTGGCTCCCCCCGGTTGTTCTTGACAATATGCAAGCCACGGTCCATTTTTGTGGCGCTCAAGACAATCCATTGTCAACAAACTCCAGATTCTTCGAGGTGAACGATGAAAAAGATCTATTCGACCGGCAGCGAAACCGGATTCGCGTTCAAGGCGGGAACCGTGGCCATGCTCGCGTCGCTCGTCTGTGCGACGGCCTTTGCCCAGCCACCCCGGCCCGGCGCCGTGTACCCGGCGGCGCATGCCGGTCAGCAACCGGTCAACAATCTGCCCAATCCCTATGAGACCCAGCGCAACTTCGGCACCTTGCCCGACGGTCGAAGCTGGGGTTCGGTGAGCGCCGTCAATATCGACATCGACGGTGTCCACGTCTGGGCGGGCGACCGATGCGGCACCAATTCCTGCGCGACTTCCGACGTCGACCCCATCGTCAAGCTCGATCCCAACGGCCGCGTAGTGCAGGCTTTCGGCGGCGGCCAGATCATCTGGCCCCATGGCATCGACGTGGACAGCGAAGGCAACGTCTGGATCGCCGATGCGCGTCTGGCCAACGATAACGAACTGGCGGAGAATCCCGACGCGGCAAACCGCGGCAGCGCCGTCCTCAAGTTCAGCCCGGAAGGCGAATTGCTGATGACCCTCGGCACGCCGGGCGAAATGGGCGATCCGCCGACGCATTTCACCGAGCCCAACGATGTGCTGGTGGCGCCGAACGGCAATATTTTCGTGGCCGAGACGCATAGCGCCCAGTTCCAGAACGAGCCCGGCCCCAATGCCAAGAGCCGCATTTCGATCTGGGCGCCGGACGGCACATTCATCAAGTCTTTCGGTCAATGGGGCTTCGAGGACGGCGAGTTTCGAGCGCCCCACTCGCTGGCGATGGACTCCCAGGGCCGCCTGTTCGTAGCGGATCGCGGCAACAACCGCATCCAGATCTTCACCCAGGACGGCGAGCATCTCGATACCTGGTATCAGTTCAGCCGCATCAGCGGCATCTATATCGATCGCAGCAACGACATGCTGTACGCGATCGATTCCGAATCCGATCCGAACTATAACCCGGGCGGCTGGCGCAAGGGTCTGCGGGTCGGCAATGCGCGCAACGGCCAGGTGCTCTATTTCGTGCCCGAGCACGTCTCCGAGCGCTCATCGGGTATGGGAGGAGTCGGCTCCATGGGCGAAGGCGTCACTGTCGACAGCGAAGGCAACGTTTACGCCGGTGAAGTCGGGCCGATCCAGGGCATGACCAGGTTCGTGCCCAGGCTGCTGCCCTGATCTTCCGCGGGCGCCGGTGATTCACCGGCGCCCGCGGTCTCGTTTTTCTTTCGGACCGCCAAGACCTTGGCTTACTTCCAGGCGACGCTGGGAATCATCGCCTTCATCGGCATCGCCGTCGCCTTGAGCGAGAAGCGAAGGCTGCCAAGCTGGCGCCTGATCGCCGGCGGGCTGGGACTGCAATTCCTGTTCGCCTGGCTGGTATTCCGCTTCGAATTCGTGCAGGCGGCGCTGCGCGGCATCAACCAGCTCGTACAGGCGATCACCACGTCGGTCGAAACCGGCACCGCTTTCGTTTTCGGCTATCTCGGCGGCGGCCCGGGCAATGTCGCCTATCCGTTCGAGCTGAGCGACGCCAACGCTACCGTCATTCTTGCCTTTCGAATCCTGCCTCTGATCCTGTTCGTCACCGCTTTTTCGGCCGTGCTTTGGCATTTGCGTATTCTGCCCGCGCTGGTGCGCGCCTTTTCCTACGTGTTGCGGCGCAGTCTAGGCGTCGGCGGCGCGGTTGGACTGTCCGCCGCGGCCAACGTCTTCATGGGCATGGTGGAATCGCCGGCATTGATCCGGCCTTGCCTGCGCTCGCTCACCCGCAGCGAGCTTTTCATTGTCATGACCTGCGGCATGGCGACCGTTGCCGGCAGCGTGCTCGTGCTGTATTCGGTCGTTCTGCAAGAAGTACTCGACAACGCTCTCGGCCATGTGCTCACCGCCTCGGTGATCAGCGCTCCGGCGGCCATCATGCTGGCGGCGATCATGGTGCCCGAAACCGGTAGCAGCAGTGCCGACGATGTCGAATTGCGCAGCAGCTATCAAAGCATGATGGACGCGGTCACAAAGGGGACCGGCGACGGTCTGCGCCTGATGCTCAATGTGGGCGCGATGCTGATCGTGCTCATCGCCCTCGTGGCGCTGATCAACAGTCTGCTGGCGCTGCTGCCTCAGGTCGGCGGGCAGGATATCAGTTTGCAAGGGCTGTTCGGCTGGCTGTTCGCACCGCTGGTATGGCTGATGGGAATCCCCTGGAGCGAAGCGCCGCTGGCGGGCAGCCTGATGGGAACCAAGACCGTATTGAACGAGTTGCTCGCCTACTTCGCGCTTGCGGAACTGCCGGCGGGAACGCTGGGTGAGCGCTCCACCGTCATCCTCACTTATGCGCTTTGCGGTTTCGCCAACTTCGGCAGCCTCGGCATCATGATCGCTGGACTGAGCGGCATGTGCCCCGAACGCGGCGGGGAAATCGTCGAACTCGCGATGCCGGCGCTGGTGTCGGGCACCCTTGCCACCTGCATGACCGGGGCGGTCGCGGGATTGCTCGTCTGAATTCCGCTCAGTTGCGCGCGGCCGCGCTCGCGTCGCGGGTTTCCTTGAACTCGTTGCCTTCGTACCACTCGGGCCAGTTCGTTTCGTTCGCCAGGCGATTGCCGATCTCGAAATACAGCAATACGTCTTCAGCGGCGCCGGTCAAATCCCAGTCCGGATCGTATTCGTCGCCGGGAGCGTGATAGCGGTTCGCGACGTAGTCTTCGCTCTGTTCCATGCCCCAGTCATTGCCGTTCTCCCGGCTGTCGGTACCGCCCTCGGCGTACAGCGAGGGCACTCCGGCCCGGGCGAAATTGAAATGATCCGAGCGGTAGTAGAAACCCCGTTCGGGAGTCGGCTCCGGGACGATCGTGCGATCCTGCGAGACCACCGCGTCAGCCAGATAGTCTTCGAGTTCGCTGCTGCCATGGCCGATGACGACGATGTCGCGCACCCGGCCCCAGGTGTTCAAGGCGTCCATGTTGATGTTCGCCACGGTGGTTTCGATCGGATAGACAGGATTTTCCACATACCACTGGGAACCGAGCAGGCCGGATTCTTCGGCTGTAACGGCCAGAAAGACGACGGTGCGTTCGGGCGGCGCGGGCTGCTCCAGATGGAGTTCGGCGAGCGCGAGCAATGCGCCGGTGCCCGTCGCGTTATCCACCGCGCCGTTCCAGATGTTGTCGCCTTCCATGTCGGCAACCATGCCGAGATGGTCCCAATGGGCGGTATAAATGATTGACTCATCGGGACGCGTCGAGCCGGGAATCGCGGCGATGACGTTCTGTGAACTCGATCCGCGCACGGCGGTTTCGACCGACATGGAGGCGCGGATGTCGCCGAGCGGCACGGCGCTGAATCCCGGAACGGCCGCCTGGGCCTTCAGTTCCTCGTAGTCCATCCCCGCCGCGGCGAACAAGGCGTTCGCGGTCTCAAGCGTCAACCAGCCTTCGATGGGTGCGAGATGGGAGTTGCCGTTTTCCGCCGCCAGGGTGATCTGCGGGCCGGACCAGCTATTGTCGACCACGTCCCAGCCATAACCCGCGGGACCCGTCTCGTGAACGATGAGAATGCCGGCGGCGCCCTGACGCGCCGCTTCCTCGAACTTGTAGATCCAGCGTCCGTACCAGGTCATCGCGTTACCGTTGAAGAGTTCCGGATCCCGGGTGGCGTAGCCAGGGTCGTTTACGAGCACGATTACGGTCTTGCCTGCCGCGTCGACGTCGGCATAGTCGTTCCAGCCGCGTTCCGGGGCATTGATCCCATAGCCCACGAAAACCACCTCGCTGTCGTCCACGACGATGGGCGAGTCATGGCGGCGGCTGCCGATCACCATTTCGGTCTTGTACGCGGGACTGGCGTCGAAGCTGCCGGAAAACTGCAGCACCGGATCGGTGGTAGCGGTAATTTCCACGACATCGACCTGTTGCGTATAGGAATCGCCATTGCCCGGCCCGGCGCCGACGGCGGCGAACTGCTCCGTCAGATAGTCAATGGTGAGTTGCCCCCCGCGCGTGGCCGGGGCGCGGCCTTCGAACTCATCCGATGCGAGTACCTCCGTATGTTCATGTAAATCTCTGGCGACCGCGTTGCGGGCGCTTGCCGGCTCGGAGTTTCTCGGCCGCAGATTGCGTCCACGCGGACCGTCGCGGCCGGCCCGGGGCGGACCGCCGCGCCTGACGAATTCGGTCGCGGCCTGACGTTCTTCAGGGGTGAGCTGTTCGAGTATTTCGATGGTTTGCTCGTGGGACAGAGTCTGGTAGTCCATGCTGGTGCGGCGCAATTGCGCGAAAGCCTCGGCGAGCGCTTCGCGGTTGAATTCCTCGTCGTCGATGAGTTGATTGACGCGGCGCTGGGCGCGGAACATTTCCGCCCGCGCCGGACGGACGGATTCGAAACCTTCCCGTGCCGCATCCCCAAGTTCTGTGCGCCTTTCTTCAGAAAGATCCCGCAGAATCCATCCGGTATTCGGCGGGACCAGCGCTTGTGCGTAATCTCGCCTGTCCGCCATGCGCCAGCCGATGCCGCCGATCAGCAGCAGGTTCATCCCCAGAGAGGCGACTAGCAGAATGACGAGCAGATTGCGTTTATTCATTGCCTGTCTCCGTCCCGATTTCGGAATCGGCATACTCGTATAGCGACAGCAGGTACAACTCCTGGTCCCAATAGGCGTAGCCGGGATCCTGCGTGTCCACGCCGAAACTGAACCAGCCGGAAAGGGCGATTCCGAACGCCAGCGGCAGGCAGGCGGCGAAAGCGGGCCGCCACCATGCAAGCGGAGTATTGCCGGGCGTCAGCCAGTCGACGGTCCGATCCGCCAGCGCTCTTGTCCGGGCCGGCAACGGCTGACGCATCACCCTGGCTTCCAGGCCGGCGAATTCCGGCGCCTCGATTCGATCGAGCAGACCTTCCATTCTTTGCTGCGATTGCAACAAATCGCGCGCCTCGGCGCTTTCGCGCAACAGGACTTCGGCATGTTCGCGCTCCCGCGCCGGCCAGGCAGCGCGTTCACAGCCGCGGACATCGAGCAAATGGGTGAATTCTTCTAGATTCATGGTTTCCGCCTGCCTTCGTTTCATTCTTCTCCGGTTTTCAATGTCTTGCGTAGCGATCGCTTCGCTCTCGCCAGCAGCGATTCCAGCGCCTGTACGGACACGTCCATGATCGCTGCGGCTTCCCTGTTGGAAAATCCCTGGTAGTGGCACAGGGAGATGGCGCTGCGCTGGGATTGGGGCAATTGCCCCAGCGCTGCGCGCAAACGCCCCATTTCGCTTTCTGCCGCTACTTCGTCGAGCGGTCCTGTATCCTGCACCGCTTCCTCTTCCCCCAATTCTTCCCGGCGCTTGCGCAAATGATCGATGCACAGATTGTGCGCAATGCGATGAATCCAGGTCGAGAGCCGGGCCTTGGCCGGCTGCCAGCTTGCCGCGTTGATCCACAGCTTGAGAAAGGCGTCCTGGGCGATGTCCTCCACGTCGCGCTGGTTGCCCAACATGCGCCAGGCGTAGTGGCTCACCGGCTTCAGATGACGCCGGACAATGGCTTCGTACGCGGAGTTGTCGCCGGCACAGATAGCAGTCATCAGTTCTTCATCGGTCATCACGCACAATCATAACCGCTTATACGTCAAGCCCGCGGATACCCGTCGCCGGAATTGGGTATGAGAGCCGGCGCTGGCAAGAAAACGCAGTCTGATTTCACCGACCGAATTTGTTCGCCTGCTTCGCTGAAGTCGGTGTAGACTAGAAGTCTTTCGCCCAAGAAACTGAACGGGAACTTGTCGATGACAATTCATCTCGCGCGCGACCGCCGGCTGGCGGCCCTGTTGTTCCTGCTTTCGCTGGCGCCATTCGCCGGCGCGGCCGAATACGTCATGGATCCGGAATGGCCCAAGCCGCTGCCGGAAGACATTGAATGGGGACAGGTGCCCAACGTCACCATCGATCATGAAGGCTATATCTATGCCTTCCACCGCTCCGAGCCGCCGGTGCTGAAATTCGATCCCGAAGGCAATCTGGTCGACTCCTGGGGCGGCGAGTGGATACAACGGCCCCATGGCTTCCGCGTGACGCCGGACGGCAACATATGGGCGACGGATTATCACCGGCAACTGGGCAACACGATCTCCCTGTTCGACACCAAGGGCAATCTGCTCAAGCGTCTCGGGGCGGCCGGATTTACGGGCGCGGGTCCCAATACTTTCGACGGGCCGGCCGATGTCGTGCAAGCCGGGAACGGAGACTTCTTCGTGGCCGACGGTCACTGGAACAACCGTATAGTCAAGTTCGACAGTCAAGGCCGTTACCTCATGGAATGGGGTAAGCGGGGTTCGGGCCCCGGCGAATTCAATCTGCCGCATACCCTGGTGATCGACCAGCGCGGGCGCCTGCTCGTCGGCGACCGGGGCAATGAGCGAATCCAGATATTCGACCAGGATGGCAACTACATCACCGAGTGGGATCAGTTCGGCTGGCCCAGCGGCATGTTCATCGACGGGAACGACATCCTTTATGTAGCCGACTACCAGAGTCTGCGTGGCGTAACCTATGGCAGCGCCGAAACCGGCGAGGTCATGGGCTTCATCGAAGGCTCCGAACCCGAGGGCGTCGTGGTCGACGCCGACGGCAACGTCTACACCGGCGAGGTGACCGGCGGAGAAGGCGGCGACGGCATGATTATTCGCAAGTTCATCCGGCAGTAATTTTTCCGCCGGAAGGACTTGCCATAAGCGGCGATGCGCGTATAATGCGTCGCCTTGCCCGGACATATGCGCCGGGCATTGTTCTGTAACAAGTGGGTCAAGCAATAGAGGTGGGTGCTTGCCGAGCGGATCCGGACGCTAATGAGCCGGATTTTTCTGCGTCAGCAGAATTGTCCGCAAGGTAGGCAACTGCGTTAATTTTATTCGAGTCGGCGTGATCTTTCGTTCCTCGCGGAGCGAAAGGCCGGAGCGCATGAAAATCATTCAGTTGTCTGTTACCTGTTTACAGGTATCTGAGACGTTCATTGAACGTCTCTGCAAGTCATAAACTGAAGAGTTTGATCATGGCTCAGATTGAACGCTGGCGGCAGGCTTCAGACATGCAAGTCGAGCGGAAACGACAAAGGTTTACCTTTGGGCGTCGAGCGGCGAACGGGTGAGTAACGCGTAGGAATCTGCCCGATAGCGGGGGATAGCCCGGGGAAACCCGGATTAATACCGCATACACCCCACGGGGGAAAGGCCGGGATCTTCGGACCGGTCGCTATCGGAGGAGCCTGCGTTGGATTAGCTTGTTGGTAGGGTAACGGCCTACCAAGGCCACGATCCATAGCTGGTCTGAGAGGATGATCAGCCACACTGGAACTGAGACACGGTCCAGACTTCTACGGGAGGCAGCAGTCGGGAATATTGGACAATGGGGGAAACCCTGATCCAGCCATGCCGCGTGTGTGAAGAAGGCCTTCGGGTTGTAAAGCACTTTCAGTAGTGAGGAAGGGACTTGGGTGAATATCCCGGGTTCTTGACGTTAGCTACAGAAGCAGCACCGGCTAACTCCGTGCCAGCAGCCGCGGTAATACGGAGGGTGCGAGCGTTAATCGGAATTACTGGGCGTAAAGCGCGCGCAGGCGGTTCGGTAAGTCAGATGTGAAATCCCCGGGCTTAACCTGGGAATTGCATTTGATACTGCCGAACTAGAGTATGGGAGAGGGAAGTGGAATCTCCGGTGTAGCGGTGAAATGCGTAGAGATCGGAGGGAACACCAGTGGCGAAGGCGGCTTCCTGGCCCAATACTGACGCTCAGGCGCGAAAGCGTGGGGAGCAAACAGGATTAGATACCCTGGTAGTCCACGCCGTAAACGATGGGCACTAGGTGCCG
Organism: Gammaproteobacteria bacterium; assembly: GCA_009844085.1. Lineage (GTDB taxonomy): Bacteria > Pseudomonadota > Gammaproteobacteria > Pseudomonadales > Pseudohongiellaceae > UBA9145. The sequence goes on from VYCF01000007.1 coordinate 7,989, forward strand.
GGCCTATAGACGGGTTCGGTGCCGGAGCTAACGCATTAAGTGCCCCGCCTGGGGACTACGGCCGCAAGGCTGAAACTCAAAGGAATTGACGGGGGCCCGCACAAGCGGTGGAGCATGTGGTTTAATTCGACGCAACGCGAAAAACCTTACCTGGCCTTGACATCCCCGGAACCTGCCAGAGATGGCGGGGTGCCTTCGGGAACCGGGTGACAGGTGCTGCATGGCTGTCGTCAGCTCGTGTCGTGAGATGTTGGGTTAAGTCCCGTAACGAGCGCAACCCTTGTCCTTATTTGCCAGCAACTCGGTTGGGCACTCTAGGGAGACTGCCGGTGACAAGCCGGAGGAAGGTGGGGACGACGTCAAGTCATCATGGCCCTTACGGCCAGGGCTACACACGTGCTACAATGGGGCGTACAAAGGGCTGCAAGCCTGCGAAGGTTAGCCAATCCTCAAAACGTCTCGTAGTCCGGATCGCAGTCTGCAACTCGACTGCGTGAAGTCGGAATCGCTAGTAATCGTAGATCAGCATGCTACGGTGAATACGTTCCCGGGCCTTGTACACACCGCCCGTCACACCATGGGAGTGGGTTGCAAAAGAAGTGGGTAGTCTAACTTCGGAGGACGCTCACCACTTTGTGATTCATGACTGGGGTGAAGTCGTAACAAGGTAGCCGTAGGGGAACCTGCGGCTGGATCACCTCCTTAACGAGCAGTCCGTATCTGTCGGTAAGTGCTCACCTCTATTGCCTGATCCCTTGACAGGGACAGATCATGACGGGGCCATAGCTCAGCTGGGAGAGCGTCTGGTTTGCATCCAGAAGGTCTGCGGTTCGATCCCGCATGGCTCCACCAACTGCCCGCCGGCTCCATGCCGGCAAAGCGGTCCCGTCGTGAGTGCCTGTTCTGTAACAATTCGGTGAAAGACATGGCGTCGGCAAAGAAGACGCCTGGCTGGCAACGGCCGGGCAGAATTATTGTCGGCGAAATGTATGCTGTAACTTAACAAGTTGTACAAGCGCAAAATCCGTATGAAATCGTTACGAGTCGCAAGCAGTTTTCCGCAAGGCCGGGATTGAGTTTCTGGTTATGCGGTCAAGCGACGAAGCGTGTGTGGTGGATGCCTTGGCAGCCAGAGGCGATGAAGGACGTTGTAGACTGCGATAAGCTTCGGGGAGCCGTCAAACAGGCTTTGATCCGGAGATTTCCGAATGGGGAAACCCGGCCCTTCGGGGTCATTGCACATTGAATTCATAGATGTGCAAGGCGAACGCGGTGAACTGAAACATCTAAGTAGCCGCAGGAAAAGAAATCAACCGAGATTCCCCAAGTAGTGGCGAGCGAAAGGGGAATAGCCCTGAAGTGGTGCAGAATTTAGCGGAACAGTCTGGGAAGGCTGACGATAGAGGGTGACAGTCCCGTACGCGAAAAATTCCGCATCATGATATCGAGTAGGTCGGGACACGTGAAATCCTGACTGAATATGGGGGGACCATCCTCCAAGGCTAAATACTCCTGGCTGACCGATAGTGAACGAGTACCGTGAGGGAAAGGTGAAAAGAACCCCGGTGAGGGGAGTGAAACAGAATCTGAAACCGCATACGTACAAGCGGTCGGAGCCTGGCGCAAGCCGGGTGACGGCGTACCTTTTGTATAATGGGTCAGCGAGTTATTGCCGGTAGCAAGGTTAACCGTATAGGGGAGCCGTAGGGAAACCGAGTCTGAACAGGGCGCTCAGTTGCTGGTGATAGACCCGAAACCGGACGATCTAGCCATGGCCAGGCTGAAGGTTGAGTAACATCAACTGGAGGGCCGCACCCACCTATGTTGAAAAATGGGGGGATGAGCTGTGGCTAGGAGTGAAAGGCTAATCAAGTCCGGAGATAGCTGGTTCTCCTCGAAAGCTATTTAGGTAGCGCCTCATACATGACTGCCGGGGGTAAAGCACTGTTTCGGCTAGGGGGTCATCCCGACTTACCAAACCGATGCAAACTCTGAATACCGGCAAGTTCGAGTATGGGAGACAGACGGCGGGTGCTAACGTCCGTCGTCGAAAGGGAAACAACCCAGACCGCCAGCTAAGGTCCCTAATATCAGTTAAGTGGGAAACGATGTGGGAAGGCACAAACAGCTAGGAGGTTGGCTTAGAAGCAGCCATCCTTTAAAGAAAGCGTAATAGCTCACTAGTCGAGTCGGCCTGCGCGGAAGATGTAACGGGGCTAAACTGATAACCGAAGCTGCGGGTTCGCGAACACCCTCGGGTGATTGCGGACGGTAGAGGAGCGTTCTGTAAGCGGGTGAAGCCAGGTCGGGAGGCCTGGTGGACGTATCAGAAGTGCGAATGCTGACATGAGTAACGATTAGGGGGGTGAAAAGCCCCCCCGCCGAAAGATCGAGGTTTCCTGCCCAACGTTAATCGGGGCAGGGTGAGTCGGCCCCTAAGGCGAGGGCGAAAGCCGTAGTCGATGGGAAACCGGTTAAAATTCCGGTACCCGGCTTTGCTGCGATGGAGGGACGGAGTAGGCTAGACCGGCACGGTGTTGGTTATCCGTGTTCAAGCGTGTAGGTAGGAAGCTTAGGGAAATCCGGGCTTCCGTTAATCTGAGGCGTGATGACGATCTTCCCGGGCAACCGGAAAGAGAAGTGGTTGAGGCCATGCTTCCAGGAAAATCTTCTAAGCACCAGGCAAAGTTGGACCGTACTTAAACCGACACAGGTGATCAGGTAGAGGATACCAAGGCGTTGAGATAACTTGGGTGAAGGAACTAGGCAAAATGGTACCGTAACTTCGGGAGAAGGTACGCTCCCTCCGGTGATCGGACTTGCTCCGTGAGCCGAGGGGAGTCGCAGTGACCAGGTGGCTGCAACTGTTTATTAAAAACACAGCACTCTGCAAACTCGAGAGAGGAAGTATAGGGTGTGACGCCTGCCCGGTGCCGGAAGGTTAATTGATGGGGTTAGCGTAAGCGAAGCTCCTGATCGAAGCCCCGGTAAACGGCGGCCGTAACTATAACGGTCCTAAGGTAGCGAAATTCCTTGTCGGGTAAGTTCCGACCTGCACGAATGGCGTAACGATGGCCACACTGTCTCCACCCGAGACTCAGCGAAATTGAACTCGCTGTTAAGATGCAGTGTACCCGCGGCTAGACGGAAAGACCCCGTGAACCTTTACTATAGCTTCACACTGGACTTTGACTGTACTTGTGTAGGATAGGTGGGAGACTGTGAAAGCATCGCGCCAGCGTTGCCGGAGTCAACCTTGAAATACCACCCTGGTGCTGTTGAGGTTCTAACCCAGGTCCCTTGACGGGATCGGGGACAGTGTGTGGTGGGTAGTTTGACTGGGGCGGTCTCCTCCTAAAGAGTAACGGAGGAGCGCGAAGGTACTCTAAGTACGGTCGGAAATCGTACGGTTAGTGCAAAGGCATAAGAGTGCTTGACTGCGAGACAGACACGTCGAGCAGGAACGAAAGTTGGTCTTAGTGATCCGGTGGTTCTGTATGGAAGGGCCATCGCTCAACGGATAAAAGGTACTCCGGGGATAACAGGCTGATACCGCCCAAGAGTTCACATCGACGGCGGTGTTTGGCACCTCGATGTCGGCTCATCACATCCTGGGGCTGTAGCCGGTCCCAAGGGTATGGCTGTTCGCCATTTAAAGTGGTACGCGAGCTGGGTTTAGAACGTCGTGAGACAGTTCGGTCCCTATCTGCCGTGGGCGCAGGAGATTTGCGAAGAGTTGCCCCTAGTACGAGAGGACCGGGGTGAACGAACCGCTGGTGTTCGGGTTGTCTCGCCAGAGGCATTGCCCGGTAGCTATGTTCGGACGGGATAACCGCTGAAGGCATCTAAGCGGGAAGCCTCCTTCAAGACTAGATCTCCCTGAGAGCCCAAGCTTCGGCTTAGTCTCTCCTGAAGTGCCGTTGAAGACGACGACGTTGATAGGCCGGGTGTGTAAGCGCTGTGAGGCGTTGAGCTAACCGGTACTAATTGCACGTGAGGCTTGATCGCATAACCAGGGGTTTAGCCCCGGTTGCGGAACAAGCTGCGATCGTAATGTTTCATGCGGACAAGACGCATTGCGACTTGCCTGATACAGCATGCTCCATGTCTCCACCGGATTGCGCCGCGCCATATTGATTGAATGTGCGCCCGGCGACAGTTTATGCCTGACGACCTTAGCGAGTGTGAACCACCTGATCCCATCCCGAACTCAGCAGTGAAACCACTCAGCGCCGATGATAGTGTGGGGTCTCCCCATGTGAAAGTAGGTCATCGTCAGGCGCCACACAAAAGGCCCCAGCGGCATTTGCCGCTGGGGCCTTTTGTGTGGCGCCATCATGACGCGGCGCCTTCGGCGCCGGTCATGGTGACTCGGGACATCCATGTCCCTCGCCCTTCGGGCGGCGCTTCGCGCCGTCCAAAAATGCTTTCCTGCATTTTTGTCAGGCGCCATGGGGCTTCGATATTGTTTTCTCACGCCACGATTGACCGTGGGTTTTGACGTGCCGATAATCTGGAAGTGGGTGATGATTCGTGAAATCAAGGGACAGGTATGCTTTTGAATATTGAAGGGATGGTGAAGAAGTTTCGTACTGAAGAGGTGGAAACCACGGCCCTTGATGAAGTTGATCTGAAAGTTGGCCGGGGTGAGTTCACTTGCATCATGGGGCCATCCGGCTGCGGCAAATCTACCCTGTTACACATTCTCGGTCTCATTGATAATCCTGACGGTGGAAAATACTGGTTTCTGGATGAAGAAGTTTCCTCCTATTCCGAACGTCAACGGGCCAGACTGCGCAAGAAGAACATTGGATTTGTTTTTCAGAGTTTCAATCTGATTGACGAACTTACCGTTTATGAAAACGTGGAGTTGCCGCTTATCTATACCAGGATTCAATCCGCGGAACGTAAACGAAAAGTAGAAGCGGTTCTGGAAAAAATGAATATGGCCAATCGCAGGAATCACTTTCCTCAACAATTGTCCGGTGGCCAACAGCAACGAACTGCAGTCGCTCGCGCAATCATCAATCAGCCCAATCTGATTCTCGCAGACGAGCCCACGGGCAATCTGGATAGCGAACATGGCAAGGAAGTAATGAAGATCCTGACAAGATTGAATGAGGAAGGCACAACCATTGTCATGGTCACTCACTCTCAGGAAGACGCGGCCGTCGGCAAACGCATCGTGCGCATGTTGGATGGAAACATCATCAGCGAAGCCGAGAACACGGAGAGAACCGTATTTGCTTGATCCTGTTGCAATTAGGTGTAACTTGTCGATATGGCAATGGACAAAGCGATAGAGAAGAAAAGACTTGCGGTCTGGCAATGGGCGCTGATCGCCATGCTGGTTGCGGCCGGCGGGTGGTATCTCTACCAGTTGCTGGCGGACGCATCCATTCGCACCTATCGTGTTCCACAGGAGCAACTCATCATATCGGACGTCGAATACGGCGCCTTCGAAGACCTGATTCCGATCCGCGGCACGATTCAGCCCTTCGAATCCGTGTTCCTCGATGCCGTGATCGGCGGCGTCGTCGAAGAAGTGTTCGTGGAAGAGGGTAGTTTCGTCGAAGCGGGCACGCCATTGGTGCAGTTGACCAACACCTCGGTTCGCCTGAACGCAGCGCAGGCCGATGCGGGAACGACCGAACAATTGAATTTCCTGAACAACCTGACGACCGGATTCGAGTATTCCAGGCTGGACACCGAACGCCAGATAATAGACACGGAATATCGCATCATCACCTTGCAACGCCAGAAGGAGCGATATGAAAGATTGGTCGACGACAGTCTGATCTCGGAGGAAGAATACGAATCGATTACCGATGAGCTGGTTTACCAGGAAAAGGTTCTCGCAAACCTCAAGGCATTTCAGCAAGTCCAAAACGAAGAACGGGAAGTTCGAGTCAACCAGATACAGGAACAGATCGCGATGCTGGAGGAGAATCTGCAAATTTCCCAGACCAGCTTCGATAGCCTGCTCGTGCGGGCGCCCATCTCCGGACAACTCACTTCGTTTCCGGTTGAAATCGGCGAGAGCAAACAGAACGGCCAGCGCCTGGGTCAGATCGATGTGATTGACCAGTACAAGATAGTGGCCCAGATTGATGAGTTTTACGTGTCCCGAGTGATCGCCGGTCAGGACGCAAGCTTTACCCTGGCAGGCCTCGACTACGGCGCCAGCGTGGCCAAGGTCTATCCGGAGATCACCGAAGGAACCTTCGAGGTCGACTTGGTATTTCGAGGCATGCCGCCGGCAAACCTCCGTCGTGGTCAGACCCTGCAAATCGAACTCACCCTGGGTAACCCCTTGGAATCCCTGCTACTGCCATTGGGCGGCTTTATCCAGGACACCGGGGGCAACTGGGTTTTCGTTCTCGATGCTGCCGGAGAATCCGCCACGCGCCGGAACGTTCGGCTAGGCCGCCGTAACAACCGTTATGTCGAAGTCAGGGAAGGTCTGCAGCAGGGGGAACGTGTCATCACCTCCAGCTACAGCCGGATGGAAGACATGGAACGCGTACAACTGACTCAATAGACGCAAGCAATTGACTGCCTATTATTTGAGAAACGGTTTCCGGGCGCTCTTTAAGAGCAAACTTGCGTCTTTGGTTAGCATTGTCGGGCTTGGAATAGGTATAAGCGCAGCATTGCTCATCGGTATATACATTGACGATGAATTGAGCTATGACAGATGGCTGCCGGAGTACGAAAAGATATTTCGGTTGCAGGTTTCATCTGTAAACTCCGATACTACTTTCAGATACATACAAATTCCGTCAGACACTGGACTCTGGCTTCGTCAGGATTATCCGCAAATCGAATCGGTAACTCGGGTCGATCCTTCCATAGAAATTGTTGGCAAAGATAACGAGGCTTATTCAGAAACGATTTTCTGGGTCGACTCCAATTTTTTTGAAATATTTCAGTTTCCGACAATATCTGGATTGTTGGAAACGGCACTGGAACAGCCGAACAGCCTGGTCATCAATGAGTCGATAGCCGAAAAATATTTCGGCAGTACAGATCCGTTGGGCCAGGTGCTTGCAGTGAATATCGAGCACCCGATGGTGGTAAGGGCAGTAATCTCCGATATTCCTTCCAACACACATATACGACCCGGAATAATTGCATCGGGCAATAGCAGGCCCTCGCCACTGTTGGAGCAGGATAGAATTCCAATTGTTGAGTCGTTCGGTCGCAAATCCTGGTCAGTTCGAACCTACCTGAAGCTACCTGATGAAATCTCTCCCAGCTCTATTGAGAGCGATCTGCCGACGATGCTGGATAGGCGCTTACCACGGGAAACCGGCCGAAAAAACAGCGAAGTCTACGGATTGGAACTCGTCCCGATCGCCGATATACACTTGAACGGGCCGGATTCCAGCCAACGCTCTGTGGACTTGCGTAATGTCTACTCGGTCGCCGCTATAGCTCTACTCATTGTAGTGGCAGCCGCCATTAATTTTGTCAATCTGCATTCAGCGCGAAATTTAAGGAAGAATCATGAAATTGCTATTCGAAAAACACTCGGGGCTGGCAGAAAAGAACTGACCTGGCAGTTTATTAATGAGTCATTCGCCGTTGTGCTTGTGGCTGCTGTATTGGCAGTACTGGTTGTAGCATTAATATTACCGGTTTTTAACAACTATCTGTCTAGAACTATTGGGCTATCTGGTCTTTTTAGTCCAGTTGTAATTTCTGCGTTTTTGTTAACTGTTTTAGCCGCTAGCGTACTATCAGGACTTTATCAATCCTCTCTTCTTGCTCACACATCTCCAGCCCAGGATTTCCACAGGAATAGCCCGAAAAAGGGAGGGGGCGCGCGGAATCTGTTATCGGTGGTCCAGTTCGCTATTTTGACCGGCCTGTTGATCGGAACCATGACAATTTTCCTGCAAGTAAGATTCGCGGTCGGCGAAGCCTTACGGCAAGACACCGATCCCGTATTAGTTAGTCCTACCTTTTGTGAAAATCCATTAAGACTAGCGCTGGTAGATATACCCGATGTAATTGACGTATCGTGCACAGAGGATCTGCCGCAGCAGGGTATAGGCTCGTCTACTGGCATCGCAGTCAAAGCAGATAACAGTCGCGGGATCAGCGTTTGGTATACGTCTATAGATACGAAATTTTTTGAACTTTACGAGATTGACTTGGTTGCGGGACGTAATTTTTCCGATGATAGACCTCGTGATAGATCCCCGGAGAATAATCAATGGCTTGTCCCCGAGCCCATAATAATCACCGAATCCACATCAAGATTGCTAGGTTTTGATTCGGCCCAGGACTCGATTGGCCAGATATTGTCGTGGGATCGCCTCTATCGGTTGCCAAGCACATTTACTGGCGTGCACGATGCCGAAGTAGTTGGAGTAGTAGAAGACTTTCAAATCGGAACAGTAAGATCTGTTCGACAGAATGCTGCATTTATGTACGACCCAGGGTTATGGTTCCAGGCCAGTATCAAGATTTCGGGCGAAAATGTACCTGAAGTATTGGAGGAAATCGATCGAATCTGGAGAAATTTCAATGGCGGTGGTCCTGCACAGATCGTATTCTTCGATGAAATGATCGAGAGCATGTATCGCTCCGTCATCCGTCAACGAGATCTGTTGTCTGTATATGCAAGCGTGGCAGTCTTCATCGCGATTCTGGGGTTGGTAGGGCTCGCCGCTTATGTTGTTCAAGAACGGACCAAGGAAATCGGCATCCGTAAAGTGGTAGGAGCAAGCCGTACGGAGATAATAACTTTGCTTTTATGGCGATTTTCCAAACCAGTTCTGCTTTCCAACCTCCTGGCCTGGCCCGTTGCCTATTACTATCTCAATCAGTGGCTGGCGGGTTTCGCACGACATATTGATCTTCAATGGTGGATTTTCCTGGCAGCAAGTTCCGTAACCCTGTCCATCGCTCTCCTGACCGTATTCAGTCATGCATACCTTGCTTCCGGCACAAATCCGGTAAACGCTCTACGATACGAATAACGATCCGGGCCGCCACTCGTATTGCAGGGCAATGATTTGCCGCCATCCCTTCGATTGTGTAGTAGCATTGGCGGCTCGCTTCCGGTTTTTCGTAGTCACGATTCAAGGATCCCAAAATGAGAAAACTGATTAGTTGCTTGATCGCTTTCGTGTGTTTGTTCTCAGCCGGCCCTATTCTGGCCGACGAGAACGATATTCTGATATTCGTCCGCGACGATTCCCGCAATCTGGAGCTGATGCTTGAAGAGGAAGTGCTGGTAATCAAAGCCATGCTGGAAGCGGAAGGATTCGACGTGGATATTGCAACTGTTGACGGTGAGGATCTGGTTGCCGAAAGCGTAAGCGTTTCGGTGGACCACAAGATTGCAGACGTTTCCATGGACGATTATGGCGGCATCGCTCTTCCGTGTATGGCGCCGCCGCCGGGTTCCGCGCTGGAGAGCACGGTCGTCGGGTTGGTGGCTGAAGCGGCCGCAAGCGCCAAACCCGTTGCGGCTTCTCGAGGCGCTGTCGGGTTTCTTGCTGAAGCCGGCGTGCTTGAGGGCAAGCGCTTCGCCTACGCTTCGCCGGTAGACGTGGACGACCGTCCGAGCTTTCGCGGCGCGACTTTTACCGGGACTGGAACCGAACGGGATGGATTCGTTACAACCAATGGAATTTGCCCGCTGGCTTCACGTTCCCTCAATCTGCCCGACGGCACGCGGGACATGACCGTGGCGTTTATCGAATCTCTCAAGTCGCGAGACTGAACTTGTATCGAATGACGATCGGCGATTGCGAGACCTGGGGCATGATGCGCAGCACTATATTTCTGCTGATTTGCTTGTCTGGTTTTGGCAGCGCCCTGGGCGCGGAGGAAATGCGCCGCATCAGCGTTTCCGGAATCGGCGAGGTTCAGGTCGAACCCGACCGGGCTCGGGTGTATCTCAATGCCCATGCAGAAGCACGCAGCACGACGGAAGCGCGGCGACTCGTCGACGAACAACTGAATGGACTGGCAGCCGCGCTTGAGGCTGCCGGCCTCGAAGAGGACGATCTCATTGCCGGGCAGTTCACGCTGGCGCCGCAATACGATTACGGGGGCGTTCGACGCAGGTTTCTCGGCTATCTTGCCCGCCGCGACGTCCAGGTCGATGTGGATGATCTCGAGCGCCTGAATCCCCTGCTCGACGCCGCGCTCGGAGAAGGCATCGAGGGGTTTCAGTTCATCGAATATCGAACCAGCCGCGAAGCCGAATTGCGTGCACAGGCCAGGGAACTCGCAGTTGCGGATTCGCGGCGGCAGGCGGAAGAACTCGCCACCGCCTACGGCGCCAGCCTGGGCCCCGTCATTTCCATCAACTACCGAAATACGACCTCGACTCCCTATCGAATCGGGCAGGAGCAGATGATGGGCATGGCGTCATTTAGTGCCCAGGAGGCGGCATCCATGCCATACGTTCCCGGCGATCTGAGCTTCATCGACCGGGTCGAAGTCGTATTCGAACTGCTCGTGGATTGAGCGCGCCGTCCATATCAGCTCAGAGGGGAAAGGATCTGCCAACTCCGTTCGATGAACCAGTAGGCGGCAATGCCGCCAGCGGCGTACAGAGGGATCTGGTGCAATGCGCGAAGATGTTGCACTCGTATTATGGTCAGCAGCGCCAGCACCAGGGCGATGATGGCGAGTTGGCCCACTTCGATGCCGATGTTGAACAGGAGGAGCGCCATGAGTTGGCTGTTTTCCGGCAAGCCGATCTCGGCCAGCGCTCCGGCGAATCCCAATCCGTGCAGCAGGCCGAAAATGAAGGCGATGACGGCAGGGTATCGCCTGGTGAGCGAAGGTTTGCCCGAGAGGTTTTCGTAAGCCAGTAGCGCGATGCTGCCGGCAATCATCGCCTCTACCGGCGCCGATGAAAGCGTGAGCAGATCGAAGGCGGACAGGGCCAGCGTCAACGAGTGAGCGACCGTGAAACTGGTCACTACGACAAGGATATCCAGCGGCTTCCGTACGATGTACAGCAACATGATCACGAACAGAACGTGATCGAATCCGAAAATCAGGTGCTCGATCCCGATGGCGAGGTATACCGGCAAGCCCGGAGCGGCTTCGGATAACTGAATGCGAGGCTCATCGCCGTTGATCAATAATTCCCGGGTCTCGCCGTCGAGACGCTCGATACTGACCAGGGTATCGATCAGGCTTCGTTCCAGCCCGGAGATTTCGATGGTTTCCAGCGCCGACTCGCTGCAGTTCAACTCGAATACTTCGATCACCGCGCCGCTGGTCAGGCTCGCTGAGACCGGAGTCGATTCACAGTTCGTTTGCAATTGCAGCCCAAGATAGCGCCCATCGATCTGCGGCTGCCGCAATGACGCTTCGAACAGTTCCCCGCCTTCGCCTGCCTCCAGTTCGGTCAGTTTCAGAAAGGCCGGCCTGACCTCGTGGGCCTGCGCCGGCAAGGCAACCACCAGCAACAGCAGAAACAGCGATGTTCTCGTCATGGCGGCTCCACGACGATGGTGTATTCCTCCAGCAGGTTTTCGACATAGGCGTCGCGCGCCTGCAATTGCCGCGCCCTTTGGAAGTCCTGCAACACCTGTGGCCGGATTCCCTCGAGCGGCGTCACCTCACTGGGATGTATCGCGTCGATCCACACGAGATGAAAACCGAAACCGCTTTGCACCGGGCCCTGCCAGCTTCCGGCCGTCAGAGTCGCCAGTTGGCCGTCAAAACTGGCCCCGAAAGTCGCGTTCAGATCCAGCGCGCTGCGATAGGCATAAGCAGGATTCAACATCGTGGGTTCGCCGAATTCCTGCGCTGCCGCGCCCTCGTTTATCCGGGCCAGCGCATTCTCGGCCGTGGCGAGTTGCTGAAAATAGAGATGCCGAAAGGAATACCTGACCGGCAGCGTGTAGTCGTCGAGGTTCTCCAGGTAGAAGGCTTCGAGTTCACCTTGTTCCGGCGTGGGAATCGTCTCCGATTCAGCGATGAAGCCCAGTTTCTGCACCAGGCGGCGGCGGACGATGGAGTCTTCCTGATCCAGACCCAGGCGCAGGGCTTCCCGGTACAGCACTTCTTCCTTCAGCCAGTTATCCAGCAGGGAATTCAACTCCGCTTCGGTTGCGACGAGGCCGGTCTGGGTCGTCCACAACGTGGCCAGCCGATCGCGAAGCGCGGGTGTTATGACGATTTCGCCGCGGTTTTCGGGAATCCGGCTATCGGCAACAAACAGCGCCAGCCCGATTGCAAGAAACCACAAAAGCGGCTGTTTCAGCAGGCCACCGGGCGCCATGATCAAGCCATCAGAGTTGTGCCGGGGTCAGCCAGATCGGTGATGACCAGACGCGCTCCTGGATCGTCGGCTGCAGATCGGGGTGCGGATCGACGCCCGCGCGAATCGCATCCCAGGTCGACCAGCGGCAGGTAGGATTTTCCAGCCCGCGAACGTAATAGAAGGCGTGTTGATCCGGATCGAAGTCGGGATCCTGCCAGGCGGCGCGCAACTCGGCGGCGCCGACGCCTTGCGTAATGCTGCAATCGCTGATGTCGACCCGAGCGCCGTTGTCGGGGCAGCGGTGGGTCTCGGGATCGACCGATCCCTCCGAACAGGCGATGTCATACACTTCTTCCCGGGCTTCGCCGTCTTCGACCCAGCCCTTGATGATCTGCAGTCTCTCCAGGTTTGCGCTGTTGGGATCCTTGGCGACCCAGGCAATAAAGCCCGGCGATCGGTCCGTTTCAGCGAGCAGGTCGCCACCCATGGGCACTCCACCGGCATAGGCTTGCGCGAGCATGTCGGGGTCGTCGGCCGCCGGCAGCTCGTATCCGCCGAAGAAGCGCACTTTCATGCGCGTTCCCGAAGTGCCGAAAGTCTCTTTTCGCCGAAAGGCGTCATAAATGCTGCTCCGGGTGTTCTCTTCGGCCCATACGCCGGCCAGGCCCGCGGCGCTCCAGGTATCGTAATAGGTATCCCTGTAAAGCTCTCCCTCGGGCGTAGGTTCGGCCAATGGCACCGAACCCCGCAAGACGGGAGTGGCGTCGTTCAAGCCGACCTTGCTCCAATAGTCGTGCTCTTCGCCGGCGTAAGTCGCGTTATGCGTGTCGCTGGAACCGATAACGCCGAACTTGTAGGGATTGAATCCCTCCTCGGCCTGCATCTTCAGTCCGTTGAGATATGCCTGGCGCACATAGCCTCCGTTCGGTTCGCTGTAGAGATTGGTGGCTACCCGAAGCGGCATGATCTCGAAATCGGCCCATTCGTCGTTCGGCGACAAGGCCGGATGCGTGTCGGATGTGCCCTTGACCTGGCTGATCTCCACCAGGGGTTCGTTGCGCATGCGCTGATTGGCGTATGCATCGTCCAGGGGCCTGCCGGAATTATCGGTCAGCATGAACATCCTGCCGTTGGAGCCGTTGGAATTGTGCGGAATGGCCAGACTCTCGATGCCCTGGGCGCGGTTGCCGTCCATCCAGTTCCACAGGTCTTCCGGATTGCTCGAATCCAGACGCGAGAACGGCAACTCCGGCCCCACGTCTCCGCGAAAGATCACGTTGCGGTGCAGGTTGCCCCGGTCGGGTGCGCTTGCGGTGTATTCGTAACCGATGAAGGTGGTGAAGTTGCCAGGATCGTTGTGCCGGTTGGCGGCCGCGATAATGTCGTCCCAGGCCGATTTGCGGATTACGGGATCGTTGATTTCCAGCCCGTCTTCGCTGCGCATGAAGGCCAGAATCTCCTGGAATTTCGCTCCTCTCTCCACGGAGCCGCCGAGAGTGGACATTCCGGCGGCTACGGGATGCCTCGATATCTCCGAATTCGGGTTGGCCATCTCCCTGAGCACGCCGATGTAAAACGCATGGTCGGTTACCCCATAGAAATCCAGCGGAACCTGCAATTGCATTTCGAATCCCGCAGGGTGGGTGATCGAACCGCCCTTGGCGAACTCGTATGCGTCGTCCGGCGATGAAGTCGTGCCGAATATGAAGGCGTCGAAGGAATACATGGTGTGTACATGCAAATCGCCGAAGTACGCGTTGCGCAATGCGCTGTAACCCGCGGTTCGAACCGGTGCGGCCTCGGCGGCCGGCGCCGGAGTTGCGGAAACTTCCGGTGTCTCCGGTACGGAGGAGGTATTGTCGGAGCATGCGCTCAGAAATGCCGCGCAGGCAAGGGCGGAAACCGGATAGCTCAATTTGACCATGGACTTGTTCTCATCTTGGGTGAATGCCGTCGAGCGTCATTCCCGGCTGATGCCGAATTCCTCTTCGAGTTCAAGGAGGCGGGCGCCTGCGAGAGTGCCGGGCATCGAGTAATTGCCTTCGTGGCAGGCGTATTCGTATACCTGGTCCTCGGTGGCGTAGAAACTCAGCTCTGCCGTCCACGGCTGCAGATAGATATTGTCATCCTCGACCGTGAACTGGTAGAAGATTTCATTATCCGAATAGCGGCTGAAGCGTTCGACGATGCGGCCCTGCCTGTTAATGGGCACCGAACTCTGGCTCAGTTGCAATGGATGGATATTGACGGTCTCGACCACGAGTTCGCCGTCTTCGTACCAGCCGACTGAATCTCCGAACCATTGCTCGAGCACGAGCGGCCTGCGGCCGGCCCGGGCCTCTTCGGCCGAATCGAAGATCGGAATGATGCGGGCGTCGTGCACCATCTCCACGAGAATCATGACGTAATCGTCGGTCTGCACGAACTGATAGGTGTTGTTGTAGAGCGCGCCCATCATGCCGGGGCCGGCCTTGTTGCCGAAACCAAGCAGGCAGCGCTCGGCGTTCGGAATGGCTTCGGGACCCCTGGTGTCGCCGATCCCGGTGGCGTAGCGTGAGCCGAAATTGCGCCGCTCGAAATCGTATCGCGGATCTTCCCGGCGCGGGACGCGGCCATCGGGCGGGTCGACGACATACGAAGTGCGGAACTCGCCCTTGATCAAGGCAAGATTGGAGCCCGTGTCCACCCAGAAATTGTTATAGGCCCGCACGCCGAAATCCGCGCCACCCTGTTCCGGCAGGTTATTGACTCCGTCGCCTTCATCGAAGCCGCCTTCGATTCCTCCGATGGGCGTCCTTGCGGCAATGACGAGCGCTTCTTCCGGCGACACGACGAGGGATTCGACGCCCTCCGGACGATTCAGGTTGGTCAGCGAGGCATTGGACCAGATGCCTTCGAGGTCGGGCCGCGAGGCGTCTTGCGCCGCTGCCGAGCCGAACAGCAATGCGCCGAGAAGCACGGCGGCAGGCTGGACAAGACGTCTCAGGGCCGGTGAACTTTCGAGTGAATCAGGAAAAAGAGTCATGGAGGCTACCCGGTAATCCGCTTGGGCATATCTTAAACCACTGGGAGCCGGACTGCGCAACCATTGCGAAAAAGCGAAGCGTGTCTCAGGAATTGCCGTTCGATTGTTGCTATTGTTCGGGCATGCGGATGCGCAGACTGATTTCCAACACCCTGGTCGGAACCGGGGCCGGCACAATGCTGGCGGGTATGGCTTTCGGTCAGGAACCCCGGGTAGAAGAAATTCTGGTCGAGGGCGTGCTGCGGCGCGACAGCTATCTTCAGGACGAGAACAGCATCGGCAAACTCACCGAATCCCTGCTCGACACGCCCCAGTCCGTTACCACGCTTTCATCGCAGATGATGCAGGACCGCAACGTCATGAGCCTGGACGATGCGCTGCGCAACGTTCCGGGCATCACGCTCGGCGCCGGAGAATTCAGTTGGCAGGGCAATAATCCGACCGTGCGGGGATTTTCATCGCGCAATGACATGTTCCTCGACGGGATGCGCGATACGGGCAACTATGCACGGGACCCTTTCAACATGGACTCGGTACAAGTGTTGCTGGGACCTTCCTCAGTCGTTTTTGGCCGTGGTTCGACCGGGGGCGTGATCAATCAAAGCACCAAGAAACCACAGCAGGATGAACTGCGAAGCTTGCACATCAACATGGGCAACGCCGGTATTCGCCGGATTACCGCGGATCTGAATCAGCCATTGAATATGGGAGAGAGTTCGGCTTTTCGCGTCAACGTTCTCGCTCACCGCGCGGAAGTGCCGGGCAGGGACGTCGCCGAGTCCCGACGTGACGGTCTGGCGCCGAGTCTCAGCCTGGGTCTGGGAAGCGCCACGAGGCTAACGCTGAGTTATATGCGTCTGGACAGCGAGAGCATTCCGGATTACGGATTTCCCTGGATCGAGGGCCGTCCCCCCAGAGTGGACAGGGAAAACTTCTACGGGTTTGAAACCGACTTCCTGGACACCCAGGCGGAAGTGGCGTCGGCGATTCTCGATCGCCGGATAAATTCCGCGGTCTCTCTCGATGCGCAAGTCCGTTATGCCGGTTACGAAAGAAAAAGCAGAATTACCGAGCCCCAGGTGGACAGCTTCGTATCGCTCGACGACGATCCGCGCAACGTCATCGTGCACAGGATGATTTTCAGCGGGGAAAGCAAGGAAGAGATGTTCCAGGGACAACTCAACCTGCGAGCGGACTTCAGCACCGGCGCCGTGAACCATACGCTCGCCGCCGGCGTGGAAATGTCCAGCGAGACCTCGAACCCCGTTTTCGGCTTCGCCTCGCAAACGCCGTTCTTCGATTACGGGCTGCCGGTGCCGACGACGCGTCTGGGGAATCCCGGGGGATTTTTCGACGGGCCCACCGCCCGCAGGCTGCAGGCGGAAACGACCAGCGATACGCAGGCCGCATACGTACTGGATACGCTGCAACTCAATGAGCGATGGAGTCTCAGCGCGGGAATCCGCTGGGACCGATTCGACACCGATTACTCCGAGTATCGGTTCGACGTGAATGGCGCGGCTACCGGCAACGCTGATTTCCCCGCGATCGATATCGAAACCAGCTATCGCGCCGCCTTGATCTACAAGCCGATCGCAGAGAGCAGCATCTATCTGGGCTGGGGCACCTCATTCAATCCCTCGGCGGAGTCGATTTCCTTCATCAGCAGCGGCAGGGGTCTGAACACGAGCAATGCAAGCCTGGAGCCCGAGGAAAACGAAAGTCTCGAACTGGGTCTGAAATGGATTCTGCTTGACGGGCAGATGGCGGCGGACGCCGCGTTGTTCCGCATCGACAAGAACAATGCCCGTGTGCCCGATCCCTTCAATCCCGGCTTCAATACTCTCGCGGGGGAACAGCGGATACGGGGGTTTTCCTTCAACCTGACCGGAAACATCAATGAAAGTCTGGAATTGATGACCGGCTACACCCGCCTGAATGACGAACAACTGAACAGGCTGACAGGAGCCAGCGGCGATATCGACAATGTCGCCGCGAATACCTTTTCGTTCTGGATGAACTGGATCGCAAGCATCCGCTTCGATCTGGGGGTCGGCGCCCGATACGTCGACGAGCGAGCGGTCAACAACAGCAAATGGGTCGATGACTACTGGGCGTTCGACGCGATGCTGGAATACGCGTATTCCGACAATCTCAGATTCAAGTTGAATCTCACGAATCTCACGGATGAAGTATATTTCGACCAACTCCATCCCTGGCACGTCATCCCCGGCCAGGGACTGACCGCGGTATTCGCGGTCAATCTAGACTACTGAAGAGGGCAAACAGCCTGAATTCCCGATGCTGATACATCTGAAACAGGTTCTCGATCCGGAAAGCCTGGAAAAGTGCCGCGCAACTCTTGAGCAGGCCGACTGGTCCGACGGCCGCGGCAGCGCCGGCTATCTGTCCCGGGCGGTAAAGCGAAATCGCCAGCTTCCGGACGATCATCCGGCGGCGAGGGAACTCGGGGAGAAGATCGTCCGGATTCTCGACGGCAATCAGCAATTCACGGCCGCGGCCCTGCCGGCGAAGATCGTGCCGCCGCTGTTCAATTGTTATGAAGAAGACAATAGCTACGGCCGCCACGTGGACGGCGCGATCCGGCCGGTTTTCGGAACGCCGCATCGTGTGCGCACGGATATTTCAGCGACTCTCTTTCTCTCCGAGCCGGACAGTTATTCAGGAGGGGAGTTGATCATGGAAGATACCTATGGCCCGGTCGAAGTGAAGCTGCCCGCGGGAGACATGGTTCTTTATCCCGGCTCCAGCGTACATGCCGTCAAACCGGTTACGTCGGGGAGGCGCCTGGCCGCGTTTTTCTGGATTCAGAGCATGGTCCGCGGCGACCACCGGCGATCGATCCTGTACGAACTGGACAAGGCGATTCAGCGGATCGCCACGGAAACTCCCGAACAGGAAGCATTGGTCGACCTGGCCGGCGTATATCACAACCTGCTACGCGAATGGGCGGATCCCTGACGCCGGATCAGAATGTCCAGATCGCGCCGACGACCAGTTCGCTCTGTTCGATATCGAGCGCGGTCGGCACCGTAACGCGGAGATCGGTAAAAGGCGTCACCCAGGCCTCGGTGTCGTAACGGGTCTGCCGCAACTCCGCGCGCAACACGAGAGCGCCCAGCGAACTTTCCAAACCGACCCCGATGACCGTGCCTCCAAAGCCAATATCGCGGCTTCCCGACGACGCGGCGAAATTCGGCGTATCGGCGGCTTCAGAGCAGGGAATCGGCGACAGACAGCCAAAAGTGCTGTTCGTGAATGTTCCATTGATCCAGCGCAGGCCGGCGAGCGCATACAGATCTACGCCAAGCGGGCCGAGGAATGGCAGGTTGCCGCCGAACCTGGCCGTGGCGCCGTAGCTGGATTCGGCGTCATATGACCAGACATCCGGCCAGAATTCGCCAAGCTGGTTGCGCCCGGGAGAATCTCCAATCCCGTCGAACTGACTGTGCACCGAGCTGTCGAGCCATGCGGCATCTGCTTCCGCGGCAACGAACAACCCGGTAGCGGGAAGCCGCAACCTCAAGCCCAATACCGGTCCTGCCCCGTACTCGGACCTGGAACCGGAGCTGGCCTGGTTTTGCCTCAGCCCGCGGCGCGATTCCGGGACCAGCGTCCCCGGATCAGTGGTGTCCACAGTCTTGTCGATCACCCCTTCAAGCTCGCCGAGCGGCGCTATTACGCCAAAATACATTTCCTGACCCAGCGCCACGCCGCCTGACGTAAAACAGCCGGAAGCCAGGATCACGATCCAACCGAAAATCCTGCGCCTGAAAATCCATTGCATCGCATCCACCTGCCTGTCCAAATCAACTGGACAAGAAAACTAGGTCAAGCAAAAGCAAAGCGCAAGCCCGCTGACGCGGTTCGGTGGCTCAACGATGCGCCGGAAAATTCAAAGTTCATTCAGAAATTCGAGTAGCAGGCGGCTGGTTTCCTGGGCCTGCTCCTGTTGCACCCAGTGGCCGGCGCCTTCGACGAGATGCACGGCGCGCATGTCGGTGCAGACAGTTTCCTGCATGCGTTCGAAACTGCCGGGATTCTGGTAGGTGCCCCAGTCGCTCGCGCCGCTGATGAACATGCTGGGCTGGTCTATGGTCTTGCCGGCGTATAGTTGGGATTCCGCGGCGCCGATGCCGGTCGCCCCCATGCGGTAGCTGTTGAGTCCGCCCTGGAATCCCGTGCGGCCGAATTCTTCGGCGTATACCGCCAGTTCCGCCTCTGTCAGCCAGGCATTAGCGGCGACTTGCTCTGGCGACGGCATATGGTGCGCTACGGTTTCCGCCATGCCCTCCGCCAGGTCCATGATGTAATAGGTCGGCATCTTCGCCCACTCTTCGGCCGTTCTCGCAGCCAGCCGGTACGGCCGGTTCTCCTCCCAGTCCGCGCTCTTGTGGTGGTAGTAGGCGCGGATGAAGTCGCTCAGGCCCTGCTCCGCATGCCACATGTTCGCGTTTGCTTCCCGGGTCGTGTAATAGCGCTGGTAGTGCTTGCGGGGCCGGGACAGGTTCGCCAGATTCTCGTAGATGCTCGGGCCTTCCGGCGGCGCCGACGGCGGGTTTTCGATCGTATCGAAAGGTATCGTGGGAACGCCGCCGAAAGGCGCGCTCATCATGACGACGGCGCGGAATATGTCGGGACGGGTCAATGCGCACCAGCCCGCCAGGGGCGAGCCGAAATCATGCCCGATGACGCAGGCCACATGCTCGTAGCCATAGGCGTAGATCAGCCCGATCACATCCCGCACCTTGTTGAGCATGCGGAAGGGCGCGAGGTCGGTATCGTAGTCGCTGCTCCAGCCGGTGGTGCGGCCGTAACCCCGCAGATCGGGCACGATCACGTGGTAGCCCGCATCGGCCAGCGGTTTCATCACATTGCGCCAACTGTAGGCAAGTTCCGGGAAGCCGTGGAGCATGACCAGCGCCGGACGGTCCCCTGTCTGTAATCCAGTCTCGAATCCTGCCTCCAGCACGTGCATGCGCAGGCCGTTGACGTTTTCCACAAAGCGCGAGCGGACGCCTTCCGGCAGCCAGGCATCGGGATAGGGGCCGATGCCTGGGTTGACGGTATCGGGTATTGAAACCTGCGCGACAAGGCGACCGGGCAATGTCAATGCCGAACCGGAAATTGCCACGTACTGGAGAAATCTGCGGCGGGAATGCTCGTTCATGGTCTGGACTCTTGTTGTCGATGGCTTCGCGTTATACTTCGATGCAGCCCGGCGCTTCGCGCGGCGGATGCCAGGTCAGCGCTCTGGCTTAACCTACCGAGAGGATACATGATGAAGTGGATTATCTGCATTCTCGTATCGCTTGCCGCGGGATACGGAATCGCTGCCGCCGCCGAGCAGCAGACCGAGCCATACGCGGTAAACCTCGAAGAACTCGAATGGGGGCCGCCGGGCGAAGGCAACGGTCCGCCCCTCGGCACCCGAACGGCCCGCCAGGGCGTGGACCCGGTCACCGGCGGCGTAACGTATTACGCCATGTTTCCCGCCGGAGGCCACTTCGACCTGCATTGGCACACTCATGACGAATTCGTCGTGGTCGTGAGCGGGTCGGTCATACTTGAACTCGGCGATGAGACGCATGAGTTGCACGCCGGCGCCTATGTCGTGATACCCGGCGGCATGAACCATTCCTGGGACGTGCCGGAATCCGGCGACGTCGTCATTCTCGTGCGACGCGCCGGACCCGCAGACTTCAACTACGTCGCGCGATAACGATTCGCTCCACCACGCAATTGTTTCAAATCGTAGTGAAGCCTTCGCTTTTCTTGCGCGGGCATGTTGGATTGCTTATTCTTGCCTGCTGTTTCGGCCCTGCCAGTACTTCAAAAAGCAATCTGGAGAAACCTGGATGAAGAGAGCAATGCGTTTGATTTCGACTTTCGCCGCGGGCGCCTGGGTTCTGACCATGATTCCGGCCGCATCGGGCCAGACCGGTACCGACGTCTACGCGGGAGATTGGCCGACTCATCACGGCAACGAGCTCGCCCAACGCTATTCGCCGCTCGACCAGATCAACGCCGACAACGTCGGCTCGCTGGAACTCGCCTGGCGCTATTCGACGGCAAACATCGGCCCCCAGCCTGAATTCAACGCCACCTTCACACCGCTTGAAGTCGACGGCGTCATGTACACCACCATGGGAGCCACGCGCAACGTCGCGGCGCTCGACGCCACCAACGGACAATTGCTCTGGCTGTGGCGGCCGCAGGAAGGCGAGAGATTCGACGCCGCCCCGCGCAAGGGCTCGGGCCGCGGAATTTCCTATTACCGCTTCGGCGACGAGAGGCGCATCATTACCGTCACACCGGGCTTTTTCCTCGTCTCCCTCGACGCCGAAACCGGCATTCCCGACCCGAATTTCGGCGACAACGGCTGGGTCGACATGTTTGAGGGCTTGCGTCTCGGCCAGGGCCGCGATGACGTCGATATTGGCTCATCCATGCCGCCGTTCATCATGAACGACGTGGTCGTGGTCGGTCCGGCGCATCGGGTTTCCATGCGTCCGCCGTCAATGTACAACGTCAAGGGCGACGTGCGCGGCTTCGACGCGCGGACCGGCGAATTGCTCTGGACATTCCACACCATCCCCGAACCCGGCGAGGTCGGCATCGAGACCTGGCTCGGCGACGGTGCCGAGATTTCCGGCAACGCCGGCGTCTGGGCCACGATGTCGGGCGATCCTGAACTTGGACATGTTTACCTGCCCACCGAATCCGCCACCGGCGATCGTTTCGGCGGCGACCGTCCGGGCGACAACCTGTTCTCCAACAGCGTGGTCGCGCTCGATATCCAGACCGGCGAGCGGCAATGGCATTATCAACTGATTCATCACGACATCTGGGACTGGGACAATCCCTCAGCGGCGGTGCTGGCCGATCTGCCCAATGGCCGCAAGATCCTCGCCCAGGTCACCAAGCAGGCCTTCGTCTACACCTTCGACCGCACGAACGGCGAGCCGATCTGGCCCATAGAGGAACTGCCGGTTCCCGCCGGCGACGTGCCTCGCGAGTGGTATTCGCCGACGCAGCCTTTCCCGACCCGTCCGCCCGCTGTCGACCGCCAGGGCTTCACCGAAGACGACCTGATCGACTTCACTCCCGAATTGCGCGCCGAGGCGCTGGCCTCGCTGGAAGGATTCCGTCTCAGCCCGAATCTGTACTCACCGCCATCCCTGGCCGAAGCCGCCGATGGCACAAGAGGGACATTGAGCCTGCCTTCGGCCATTGGCGGCCCCAATTGGGAAGCCAGCGTGTTGGACCCGGAAACCGGTATTCTTTACGTGCCTTCCCGAACCGTGATCTCGGTGCTTTCCGTGGAGAAGGATCCGAATTCCGATGTCGATTTCAGCATGGCGTTCGGCGTTCGCGTTCCCCGGGTGCAAGGCCTTCCCATCGTGCAGCCGCCTTATGGCCGCATTACCGCGCTCGATATGAACGAAGGCGAAATGCTCTGGCAGATCGCCAATGCCGATACGCCGGCAAACATCGCCAACAATCCGGCCCTGGAAGGCGTCGACCTGCCGCGAACCGGCGTCGAGACCAAGTCGGGTCTGCTGGTGACCAGGACCTTGTTGTTCGCCGGTGAAGGCGTCGGCGGCGGCAACATGTTCCGCGCCCATGACAAGGCGACCGGCGAAATCCTGTTCGAAATGGAACTGCCGGCGACCCAGACCGGGGTGCCGATGACTTATGAACACGACGGCAAGCAATACATCGCCATGGTTGTCAGCGGCGGCGGCACGCCTGCCGAAATCGTGGCCTACGCATTGCCTTAACCGTCTGGAGGAAAGACATCATGCGAAATCTTTTTCTCGCGGCGCTCTCGCCGCTGCTGTTGCTGATCGGACTGCCGGCCCTGGCCCAATCCTGGGTGATCGACAAGGAGCAATCGAAGGTCATCTTCCACTACACCTATACCGGCGACCCATACCAGGGCGAGTTCAGAAACGTCGACGCGGTGTTCGAGATCGACCCGATGAATCCGGGCTCGTGCAATTTCACCGTAACGATCCCCATCGGCGAAATTTGGGTCGATTCTCCCGAGGCGATCGACTACCTGCTCGACATCGAACTGTTCGACGTCGACCAGTTTCCCACCGCGACCTTCGAAGCCGTGGAATGCCGTTTGACGTCGATGGATTCCTTCACGTCCAACGGTAGCCTGACGATCCGCAACGTGACCCGCCCCATGAGCTTTCCGTTCACCCTCAGCGTCGAGAACAACGACGGTCGGATCGGCTTTCGCCTGAACAGCAACGTGACGATCAGGCGGCTCGAATTCGGCGTCGGCCAGGGCTACTGGGCGAGCACCGCCGAGATTCCCAACGACATCGGTATCGAAGTCGACGTCTTCGCGTACCGGCAATAGCGGGAGTGGTCAAACCAAAATGAACTCAATTTCACGTATCGGGCGCGTTGCGCCGCTGCTCGCAGCCCCGCTGCTCCTAGCCGGCTGCGACAGCAGCGTTCTGACACCCGATGTCGAGACCGAGATCGCCGAAATCCGCTCGGGGCAGTACAGCCTCGACCGGGATCACGCGACTCTGATCTGGAAGGTCGATCATCTGGGATTTTCGACTTACATCGGCCGCTTCAACGATTTCGACGCCAGCCTCGATTTCGACCCGGAAAACATCGGAAACTCAAGCCTCGAAGTCATCGTCAATACCGCCAGCCTTGACGTGAACCTGCCCGAGTTCGAGGACGAACTGCGCGCCGACTGGTTCAATGTCGAACAATTTCCGCAAGCCGTCTACCGCACGACTTCTCTCGCCGAAACCATCGACGAAAACACTTTTGTCTTCAATGGTGAATTGACCTTCATGGGAGTGACGGCGCCGGTCGCGCTCGAAGTCGATTTCCATAGAGGAGCGCGGGACATCAGCAGGAGGCTTCAATACGTTATCGGGTTCTCCGCAAGCGCCAGCGTTCAGCGCTCGGCCTTCGGTCTGGACAATCTCGTGAACATCGGCATCGGCGACGAGGTCGAACTCGAAATCCACGTAGAATTTATCAATACAGCCGGCGAATCCTAACCCGACATCAGCCCGAGCACGTCGCAGACCCGCTGCGAATAGCCCCATTCATTGTCGTACCAACTCAGGGCCTTCAGGTAGCGCCCCCCGCCGACCTGGGTGAAGCTGGCGTCGAAGATCGAGGAATGGGGATTGCCGATGATGTCCGATGACACCACGGGCTCTTCGGTGTATTCGAGCACGTTCCGCATGCGCTCGGATCTCGCCGCCGAACGCACCGCCTCGTTGACCTGCTCGACCGTGACTTCCTGTTCGAGTTCGGCAAACAGGTCCACCACCGAGCCGTCGGGCACGGGAACGCGCGAGGCGATGCCGTCGAGGCGTCCGTTCAGTTCGGGCAGCACTTCGCCCACGGCCTTGGCGGCCCCGGTGGACGTGGGGATGATGTTCTCCGCCGCGGCGCGCGAACGGCGCCAGTCGGAATGGGGCACGTCGGCCAGGCTCTGGTCGTTGGTATAAGCGTGGACCGTATTGATGATGCCTTCGCGAATGCCGAAGGCGTCGTGCAATACCTTGGCGACCGGGGCGAGACAATTGGTCGTGCAGCTCGCGTTCGAAACGATGCGATGTTCGGGCGCAAGGCCTTCCTCGTTCACTCCCATGACGACGGTGTAATCGATCTCGTCCTTCGCCGGCACCGTCAGCAGTGCGCGCCCGGCGCCCGCTTCGAGATGCCTCGAGACCTGGGCCTTGCTGCGGAAGACGCCGGTCGATTCGACCACGACATCGACTTCGAGTTCTTTCCATGGCAATTGCGTCGGGTCGCGTTCCTGCAACATTCTGGCCCGGGTCCTGGGGGTGACCATTTCCGAATCTTCGATGCTGACCTTGCCGGGAAAACGTCCCATGACCGTGTCGTAGTTGAGCAGATAACGCAGGGCCTCGTTGTCGAACAGGTCATTGATGGCGACGATCTCGATTTCCGGCAGTGACTCGGCGATTCTGAACACCGCCCGGCCGATTCTGCCGAATCCATTGATTGCAACTCTCATTACGCAGCCTCCCGGTCGGTTCTTTCATCGAGTTTCGAATACGCCCGGATCACGTCGAGTATTCTGCGGGCGTGGCCGAGAGATTCGTGCCAGGCCAGAATCTTCAGCATGCGCGCGCCCGCCGGCATGCAGCCTTTCAGATCGACGAGCAAGGATTTGCCGCAGCCGCGCACGTCGGACGAAACGATCGGGTCGCCCGTCGTTTCGATCAGTTCCGGCTGCGCCTGGGCGGCTTCGATGAACAATTTGCGCACGCTGTCGATATCCGCTTCGCGGTCTTTCAGCGACACGGTGATGTCGAGCATGGAGCCGGTCTGCACGGGAACGTTCAAGGCATAGGCGGTCATTCGGCCTTGCAATTGCGGCATCAGTTCCTGGATCCAGCGCAGGGCCGGGGTATCGTTCGGAATGATGTTCCTGGCGCCCGAACGGCTGCGGCGATAATCCGCTCCCGCGTAGTCCTGCAGGCTCTGGTCGCTGGTATAGGCATGCACCGAAGTCATCGAAGCGTGTTCGATCGGATAGCGTTCCGACAGGATCTTCAGGGCGAGGGCGGTTGCAGTCGTCGAAGCGGAGCCTGCCGAGACGATGCGGTCCCCGCTTTCGATCTCCTCGTGATTGACGCCGAACAGGATCACGCGATCGATCTCGTCCACCGGCAACATCGATGTGACGACTCTCGCCGCCCCGGCATCGAGATGAGGCGCGAGGTCGGCGCAAGAGCGAAAGCGTCCTGTCGCGTCGATGACGAAATCGACCTCGAACACGTCCCAGGGGATTTCACCGGGCTTTTCGGCGGACAACAGCCGGGTGCGCGAACCGGCGCTGACAAGATTGTTGTCTTCCAGTTGCACTTCGCCGCTGCGGCCCATTTCCTTGTCGAGCAGATGCCGTAGAATATCGGGCCGGCCGATATCCGAAACCGCGACGACCTCGAAGTTCTCGTCCTTGAGCGCGAGTTTGTAAATCTGTCGGCCGACGTGGCCCAGCCCCATCATGCCAATGCGAATCCGGCTCATGCACACCTCCAGAGCGTTCCCGCGAAAGCGGGCATTGTAGAACGAATACAAGAAAAGACAAGGTTGTCAACGAGCATATTCGCACGCGCATTGTAGTATCACTGAAATTGAAAGCAAGGTGGTTTCATGAAGAAATCGTATGCAATGCGGGAACTGACGCCGCAGACAAGCTGGGACGATACGCCGGCTCAGGCGCCCGCCGCAGAAGGAAGGCTCGATGTCGGCGGCGCCCGCATCTGGTATTGGGATACCGGCGGCGCGGGCGAAGCGGCAGTGCTCGTTCATCCTTATAGCGGCAGCGCTTTGAACTGGGGTTATCAGCAGCCCGCTCTCGTTGCCGCCGGCTATCGCGTTGTCGCGTATTCCCGGCGCGGGCATCATGGTTCGGATGCCGGTTCGCCGGAGAATCCCGGCACGGGGGCCGGAGACCTGTACCAGCTTGTCGAGCATCTCGGCATCGGCCGGATGCATCTCGTCGGGCTTGCCGCAGGCGCCGACATCCTGCCTGACTTCGCCATTTCCTGGCCGGAACGCTTGCTGAGTCTTGCTATCGGCTGCACGATCGGAAAGCCGGGCGACCCGGCCTGGTCCGCCTGCCAATCCGAATTGCTGCCGCCGGAAGTAAGGAATCTGCCGCGCTGGATCAGCGAACTCGGGCCGTCCTATCGCGCTGCCTGTCCCGAAGGCGTAAAGCGCTGGCGCGAACTCGAAGCCAGGTCCAGAACGCAGCAGGAACGTGTGCCTGTACCAGCCGAAAACGAAGTTACTCCGGAACTGATAGGGCAAATCGAGGCGCCCACGCTGCTATTCACCGGCGATGCGGATCTGTACATGCCGCCTTCGCGGCTGCGCGACTATGCCGCATATTGGACCGATCCCGAAGTCGTGCTGTTCACTGAGGCGGGGCATTCGGTCTATTGGGAACAATACGAGGCCTTCAATGCGGTCCTGCTCGATTTCTTCCGGCGTCATCCAGGAGGCGATTCATGACGAACAGCGATTACTCCCGCATTCCGATGGTGGATACCGGCGACTTGAGTCCGGCTCAACAGAAGGTTTATGAGAAGATTGTCGGCGGCAAGCGGGGCAGGCTTGCGGGTCCCTTGCATGTCGCCCTGCATGTGCCTGAACTTGCCGAGCGCTGGAGCGCTTTCGGAGAATACGTGCGATTCGAGGGCGAATTGCCCCAGCGGGTCAGGGAACTCGCCATCATTTCCGTGGCGCGATTCTGGAACTCGCAAGTCGAATGGGCGATCCATTCCCGCATCGCCGCGAGTGAAGGACTCAAACCGGAAGTCATCGAAGCGATCCGCCGCGGCGATGTTCCGGAGTTCGACGATGAGTTGCAGGCGCTGGTCTATGAATTCATGCGCCAGTTGCTCGAATTCGGCCAGGTTGCCGATGGCGCCTACCGGGCATTGCATGAACGCATCGGCACGGCGGCCCTCGTCGAACTTACCGGCGTGGCCGGCTATTACAGCCTCGTCGCCATGACCCTGAACGTTCACAAGGTGCCCGCGCCTGAAGACGCAGGTGCTGCCTTGCTCGACCATCCCGACGGAACAACCACCCGGCATCCCACCAGGCTGCCGCCTTGCAGAATCAGAAGGAGAAATTCGTAATGGCTTACCTGTATCTCGCGGGAGCGATCGTCTTCGAAGTAACCGGCACCATGCTGTTGCCCGTTTCGCAGAATTTCACGCGCCTCCTGCCGAGCGTAGTGCTGATCGCGGCCTACAGCACCTCGTTTTACTTCCTCACCTTCGCGATCAGGGATATACCCATCGCCATCGTCTATGCGAGTTGGGCGGGACTCGGCGTTTTCCTGGTGGCGCTGCTGAGCCTGATGTTCTACGACCAGGCCCTGCCATGGCAGGCGATCATCGGCCTCGTTCTCATTGTCAGCGGCGTGGTGCTGGTGAACAGCTACAGCGGCGCACATCCATAGCGCGACGGCCGCTTCAGAATCGGTCCGGCCGGAACGGCCGCAAGTCGATGGGCGGCGTCCGCCCGGCGGCCAGTTCGGATACGACGTCCGCGGTGATTGCCGACAAGCTCAAGCCGAGATGCTGGTGTCCGAAGGCGAAGATCGCATTGGGGTTGGCGGGCGAGGCGCCGATCACCGGCAACATGTCCGGCAGCGAAGGCCGGAATCCCATCCATTCGGAAAGCCTGCCCAATTCCAGCTCGGGCGCCAGTTCCCGCAGATGCCGTTTCAGATCCTCGTGGCGCCTGGGATTCGGCGGCAGATCGAGACCGCCGAATTCGACGAGTCCGGCGATTCTCAAGCCGCAATCCATCGGCGTCATGATGATTCTGCGTTCGTGGGATTCGATGGCGATGCCGCCGAGATTCGGCGCGCCTTCGGCGGTGACGTGGTAGCCGCGTTCGGTGTCGAGCGGAACGGCATGACCGAGTTGCCGGGCGAGCGGCGCGGACCAGGCGCCGGCCGCCAGGATCAGTTTGCCGGCCTCGATTGCACCGGCTTCATGCCGCAGGACGAAGCCGCCATCGCCGGAGGATTCGATGTTCTCGATGCGCGCGCGCAACGTCAGCCCGCCGGCCTCGCTGTAGCGCTCGTGCAGTCCGGTACAAAGGCGATGCGGATTCAGCACATGGCCGGTGCGCGGCAATAACAAGGCGCCGGCGATTCCGCGCTTCAGAAACGGCGATTTCGACGCCGCCTCATCCGGTGCGAGCGATACGGATTCGATGCCATGCCGCTCGAGCAGAAGCCGCTTGGCGTCGAGCGCGCGCAGTGATCTTCCCGATTCGGCGACGACCATGTGGCCTTGCACGCACAACAGGTCCGAAAGCCCCTCATCCCCGCAAAGCGCCTGCATCGAATCGAGCGATCCTTGCTGCAGGGACTTCATGGCTTCAATGCCGCGCCGAAACGCCGAAGGCCGCGAAGCCCAGGCGAACCTGAGCAGCCAGGGGGCGATCTTCAGCGCGTATTCCAGGCGGATATGCATGGGCGAGTTCCTGCCGAACAGCAGGCGGGGTGCCGCGAGCATCGTCTCGGGCGACGCCAGCGGGAAGATCTGTTCGGTGGCGATGTGGCCGGCATTGCCGAAGGATGTCGCCGACCCGGGAGCGAGCGGATCGACGAGCAGCACCTGTTCGTGCTCGCGAACCAGGCGGCAGGCGATGGAGACGCCGATGATCCCGGCGCCGACGATCACGATCGTCTGTTTGCCGCCGCTCAGGTTCTGCTCTTCCGTTTCAGGCATTCGGGGTTGCTTGCGAACGACTTATCGCCCGGCCCCGGCGTTCTCGATGTATCGCTCGATCTCCTGCTCAAGCATGTCCATCGTCAGCCCTCCGCTCAGCAGCACTGCATCGTGGAAGTCCCTGATGTCGAAGTTCTCGCCGAGTTCGCTTTCGGCACGGCCGCGAAGTTCGAGTATGGTCAATTCGCCGATCTTGTAGGCCAGCGCCTGGCCGGGCCAGGCAATATAGCGGTCGATCTCGGTGCGCACGTTGTGCAGCGACAACGCCGAGTTTTCAGCCAGATAGTCCTGCGCCTGTTCCCGGCTCCAGCCCTGGTAATGAATGCCGGTGTCGACGACTAGGCGAACCGCGCGCCACATCTCGTAACTCAGGCGCCCGAAATGATCGTAGGGCGTTTCGTAGATGTTCATCTCGATGCCGAGTTTTTCGGCGTACAGGCCCCAGCCTTCGCCGAACGCGTGCGGATAGAACGCGCGACGGAAATCGGGCAAGTCCTCGATCTCGTTACGAATCGACCCCTGGTGGTGGTGGCCGGGCACGCCTTCATGGGCCGTCAATGCGGCCAGGGTATAGAGCGGGCGTATGTCGAGCGCGTAGGTGTTGACCATGTAATAACCGCCGCGGCGGCCGCCGGCGGGTGCGCCCCAGTAACGGCCGGTGGTGTAATTCGGCGCGATCTCGTCGGGAACGGGTTCGACGCCATAAGGCATTCTCGGCAAGGTGCGGAAGAATGCGGGCATCTGGCCGTCGATTTTCTTGGCGATCCAGGAGGCTTCCTTGAGCAATTGCTCCGGCTCCTCGACGTAGAATTGCGGATCGGTGCGCAGAAATTCGATGAAGTCCGCAAAACTGCCGTCGAACTCCAGTTGCGTGATGATGTTCTCCATCTCGGCGCGAATTCGCGCGACTTCACGCAGCCCCAGTTCGTGGATCGCATCCGGCGTTGCATCCTCCCGCGTGGTGAAGAATCGCGTCAGTTCCTCGTAGTAGGCGCGGCCGTTTTCCAGTGCCGACGTCCCCAGGGTTTCCCGCGCGCCGGGAATGTACTCTTCGGCGAAAAAGTTCAGGAACCGCCGGTAGGCGGGAACGACCGTCCCGGCGATCGCCTGCCGGCCCGCCTCCCGCAATCGTTCGGCGGTGGCATCGTCGAATTGACCGGGCAAGCTTAAAAACGGCGTAAAGAAGACGCTCTCCTCGGGATCTTCGACGATCGAACCCGAAATCGAAGGCAGGATTCCCTCAAGGATCGCCCGCGGCTGGGTGAACCCATCGGCTATCCCCTGGCGCATATTGGCGATGTTCTGGTCGAAATAGTCCCCTGTAGCCTGCAACCGCGCCAGATATCGCTCGTAGTCTTCAACGGAATCGAGCGGCGCCGATTCATACATGCGCTGCACGCTCATGTGGAATCCGTCGTCGCTGAGGATGGGGATGCGCCAGGGCCGATATTCAGCCAATTTCACGCGGTTTCCGACGATGAATTCGAACAATTCATGGTTTGTGCTGTCTGCCGCGGACAAGGCTTCCCGGTCGATTCTCGCCAGCCGTTCGAGAAATCTCCTGTCCTCTTCCAGATAGCGCTCTTGCGCGGCAGGCGAGACATCCGGCAGGAGCCCGTTGTAGTCCGTAACTCCCTGGTAGCTGGCGAACAGCGGGTCGCGCGCAAGCCGGCTGCGCCATTCGTCTTCGAACAGCGCGTGCAACTCCGCCGATGTCGTATCGGCCGCGGCGGCTTCGTTCGGGACTGCCGGCTCCCGGCTCTCAGGCGGCGCGCAGGAGAGCAACAGGATCGGGACGAGAACGAGCGGAAATAGCTGTTTCATATCGATGAGCCTATTCCAAAGCGGAAAGGGTCCGAGGCATCGAGCCAAAGCGTACTTTGCCCGGTGATATAAGCGCTGCCGGTGAACTCCGGAATGATTCGCCCCTCGTGCAGGATAGCACGCGCCTCGAAAATCGACCCGGTAATGCTCTCCTGCCGCCAGACCTCGCCCGGGCCGATTTCGCCGTCCTCGATCAGGCAGGCCAGCTTGGCGCTCGTGCCCGTGCCGCAAGGCGAGCGGTCGTAGACGCCGCCGGGGCACAGGACGAAATTGCGGCTGTCGGCGCCCGAGTCTTCGGATGCGGGCCCGAACAATTCGACGTGATCGATCAATTCGCCTTGCGGGCCCCGAATGCCCTGGCCGTCGAGTTCCCGGCGGACGATGCGGGTGAATTCGGTCAGGGTATCGACATTGTCGTACTCCAGCCGCTGGCCGTGTTCGGAAACGAGGAAGAACCAGTTGCCGCCCCAGGCGATGTCGCCGCGTATCTCTCCGAACTCGGGCGTATGCAGCGATTGCGCGCGGCGGTAGCGATAGCTGGGAACGTTGCCGACGGTCACCCGGTTGCTGTCATGCAAGGTCACGCTTACTTCGCCGGGAGGCGTTTCGAGGCGATGCGTTCCCGGGCCGATGCGGTCGAGGAAGGCGAGCGTGACGGCGAGTCCGATCGTGCCGTGGCCGCACATGCCGATATAACCGACGTTGTTGAAAAAGACCACGCCGCCTATGTTAGCGGGATTCTCGGGAGGGCAAAGCAGGGCGCCTACCAGCACATCGGACCCCCGCGGTTCGTTCACGGTCGAGGATCGCAGCCAGTCGTGCCGGTCGCGAAGTTGCGCAAGCCGTTCCGCCATCGCGCCTTCGCCCAGTTCCGGGCCGCCGGCGACGATCACACGCGTCGGCTCGCCGCCGGTATGCGAGTCGACTACCTCGAGGCTATGCTTTGCGGGAATGTCCAGTGCGTTCAATTTCCGGGCCTGTGTAGCTGGTCTTTTATATCTGGGCGGAATATACAATGTATGATCTGTTGTCGCGATGTGCGATCAATGACTGCCCGATGCCGTCCCCGGCGTTCGGCATGACAGGAGGGGGTTCAATGAGATTCACGATCGGATTGCAAACCGCGCTCGCCGGCGCAGCCCTGGCCCTGCTTGCGGCGGGCGCCGGATTCGCCCAGGACGGGTTGCCCGACATTCCGGAACGCGACGAAGGCGAAGGTCCGTTCGAACGCCTGATTCTGCGCGGCGCCTACATGATCGACGGCACCGGCGCCCCCACCCAGGGACCGGTCGACATCGTCGTCGAAAACGACCGCATAGCCGAAATAGATGTCGTCGGCTTTCCCCGGCTCGAGATTGATCCCGACGACCGTCCGCCATTGGACGGCGGCCGGGAGATCGATGTTTCGGGCATGTACCTGCTGCCCGGCTTCATCGACACCCATCTGCACATCCACTCGGAGCAGACCGGCCAGAACGTGCCGCCGGACTATATCCTCAAGCTCTGGCTGGCCCATGGCGTCACCACCGGCCGCACGGTCAGCGGCAGCCATGGCACGCCCTGGGAAGTCGACGTGGCCGAAAGGCTCGCCGCAAACGAGATCACCGGCCCTCGCATCGAAGTGTATCCTGCTTTCAATGCCCGCGAAGCAGGGTCCATCAATACTACGGAGCAGGCCAGGGAACGGATTCGCCGGATCCAGGAGATGGGCGCTACCGGGGTCAAATTTTTCGGCGCGCCCGAGGAGATCATGATCGCGGCACTCGACGAGGCAAGAGAGATCGGCCTCAACTCGACCATGCACCACGCCCAACTCGCGGTAAAACACGCCAACGTGCTGGACACGTCGGGCTGGGGCCTGCGCTCGATGGAGCATTGGTACGGTCTGCCCGAGGCGCTGTTCGAAGATCGCACGATACAGCACTACCCGGACGACTACGTCTATCAGAACGAGCAGCATCGATTCGGCGAGGCCGGCCGCCTGTGGGAGCAGGCGGCGAGACCGGGCAGCGACAGATGGAACGAGGTCATGCAGACCCTGCTCGACCGCGACTTCGCATTGTCGCCGACCTTCACGGCGTATCTGACGAGCCGCGACTTCATGCGCACGAGCCGGGCGATCTGGCACGAGAAATACACCATGCCCGAGTTATGGGAATTCTATCGTCCGAATCGCGACGCCCACGGCTCCTACTGGTTCTACTGGACGCTCGAGGACGAAATCGCCTGGCAGGAGAACTATCGCCTGTGGATGGCCTTCATCAACGAGTACAAGAACCGCGGCGGCAAGGTTTCGGTCGGTTCCGATTCCGGCTACATCTACAATCTCTACGGGTTCGGCTACATCACCGAGATGCATCTGCTGCGCGAGGCCGGATTCACGCCGCTGGAAGTCATCCATGCGGCGACCATGGTGGGAGCCCAGGTAATCGGCATCGAGGACGAGGTCGGCACGATCAGGGTCGGCAAGAAAGCGGATTTCGTCGTGGTCGAGGAAAATCCGCTGGCCAATCTGCACGTGCTGCATGGCACCGGCGCGATCAGGCTGAACGACGACAACCGCGAAGTCGAACGGGTAGGCGGCATTCGCTATACGATCAAGGACGGCATCGTCTACGACGTTCCTGAACTGCTCGCCGGGATTCGCGCCATGGTTCGCGCCAGGAAGGACGAATACGGCATTCCCGAGGGCCCCATGCCGATCGAAACCGTGCCCGCGCCAAACTGGTAGCGGGCCGGGCGTTTATCCGAGAACGCCGCCGACGAAGATCGCCGCGACAGCGAGCGGCACGACATAGCGAATCAGCGCGCGCCATACCTGGAAGGCAGGGCCGTCCGCAAGCCCGAGTTCCTCCCGGATTCCCTCCCGGCCGGCAATCCAGCCGATGAAGATCGACGTCAGGAAGGCGCCCGCGGGCAGCAGCACGTTGGACATGATGAAATCCAGGCTTTCGTAAATCGTCCTTTCCGCGAAGAGGCCGATGAACGAAAGCGGATGAAATCCGGCAAGCAGGTTGAACGAGAACACCGTTCCCAATCCAAGCGCCCACATGGCAACTCCGGCCGCCAGCGCCGCCGTGGTATGGCTCACATCGAACCGGTCCCTCGTCCAGGCGACGATCGGAGCGAAATTGCTGATGCACGAGGTCATCGCGGCGGCGATCAGCAACAGGAAGAAAACGCTGCCGAAGAGCCTGCCTCCCGGCAGATCGCCGAAAGCGATGGGAAGCGTTTCGAATACGAGCCCTTCGCCCGAATTCAGCGGCAGGCCATGGGCGAACACGATCGGAAAGATCGCAAATCCGGCGAGCAGGGCAACCAGCGAATCGGCGCCTACCACGATGAAAGCGTTGCGCGGGATCGATGTCCGCCTGTCTAGAAATGAGCCGTAAGTGATGTGGACGGCCATCGCGATGCCCACGGAAAAGAAGGCCTGACCGAGCGCCGTGAGCACCGCCTCGCCCGTAAGGCGGCTGAAGTCCGGTTCCAGCAGGAATCTCGCGGCGGCGCCGAAATCCCCCACCGCCGCCGCATAACCGACCATGACGACCATGCAGGCGAACAGGGCCGGCATCAGCAGCTTCACGGCGCGTTCAATGCCGGCGTGCAGTCCGCGCGAGTTGATATAAACCGTCAGTACGCAAACCACGGTGTGCCAGAAAGCCAGTCTGGCGGGATTTCCCGTCAGTCCCGCGAATATCGCCTGCGATTCCGCCGCCGTAATGCGACTGAATCCGCCGGCCGCCCCTCGTGCGAAATAGTCCATGGTCCAGCCGGTGACCGTGGTATAGAAAAGCATCAGCATGAAAACCGCGAGCACGGCGATGCCGCCGACGCTTCCCCAGGCTCTGCCCGCGCCGGCCTGCGCCGCCACCTCGGCCAGGCTGCCCGAAGCCGAAGCGGTGCCGCTCCCGCGCCGGCCGATCGCCCACTCCGACATGACCAGCGGCATGCCGATGCCGAAGGCGAACAGCAGATAGACCAGCACGAACGCCGAGCCGCCGTTTTCTCCGGCGAGATAGGGGAAGCGCCAGATGTTGCCGAGACCGACCGCGAATCCGACCGAGGCGAGCAGGAAGCTCAGCCGGGAAGACCAGTTTTGCGGCATGATCTACTTGTCTTCCTCGAGTATTTCCCGAAGAGAAGTATCCGCCGCCTCGACGATGCGGGACAATTCGCCGCGAAGTCCTTCATCCATCGGCTGGAAGGGAGGTCTGACCGGCCCGCCTGGACGGCCGAACAATTCACAGGCGTACTTGACGCTTTGCAGGAACTTGCCGCCTTTCTCAAGGCAGATCATGAGCGGCAGCAAGGCGGAAGTCATTCTGCGGCCTTTATCGAAATCTCCTTCCAGCACGCAGGTCTCGTAAAGGCGCACGGCCTCGCGGGGAAAGAAGTTGGCCACCACCGACACCCAACTGCGCGCGCCCCAGGCGAAAAACTCGAGCACAAGGTCTTCCGAGCCGGCGCTGAGCTGGAGTTCGGGATACTCGCGCGCCAGCATCTGGATGCGCTCGACCTCGCCGCTCGATTCCTTGATCGCCTGGAAATTGGCGCTTCCGGCGATGCGGTCGAGGAAGTCCCGCTCCATGTTGACGCCGGTCCGGCCGGGATAGTTGTAGAGGATGATCGGCAAGCCGGCGGCGCGGTCGATCTGCAGGCAATGCCAGGCGAGTTCTTCCTGGCCCGGCAGTCCGTAAGGCGGCGCCGCGACAAGCAGCGCATCGGCGCCTGCGTCCCGCGCCGCCGCCGCCAACTCGTAGCAGCGTTCGACGAGCAGGTCATTGACGCCGGCGACCACGGGGAGCCGTCCCGCGGCGCGCTCCACCGCGAATCTGAACTGCTCGATCCGCTCTTCCTGCGTCAGGGAGAAGAATTCGCCCGTCGAGCCGCCGACGATTATGGCGTGAACGCCATTTTCCGCCTGCCAGTCTATGATTCGCCCGTAAGCATCGAAGTCGATCGACAGATCGTCCCTGAACGGCGTGATGATTGGCGTGTAGATCCCTTCGAATTGCATGATTCCCCCTCGGCGGCGGGCAATTCCCGCCAAGGTCGAAGTATAAGATTTATTGCATCCATTGGCAGCGCTGCTTGACCGGATTGGGACCTGGCCGCATAATGAACCGTTGACTTGGCGGGCTCGTCCGCGTTGGGCGGCTGGCATAGAGCATATGCGAAACGAAATCAGTGTAGCAGCCAGAGACCGGTTCCGGTCATTGCCGCTGACTGCCGTTATTTGCCTGCTGCTGCTGTTCGTGCAAGGCGCGGCGCTTGCCCACAGCCACGAAAACGATCCGCAAGTTCGCTACGACTGCGACATCTGCCTCAAAATCGGTTCAAGCACCGACGTCATCGCGACGGGCCATGTCGACACTTCTGTTTCCCCGGTTCGGCATGAATGGCTCGACGTCAGAGTTGAGTTGCCGTTCCTGCCGCTGCTCGACATTCGCTCCAGAGCGCCTCCCCAGGCCTGATAAACAGTTTTCAGAACCCGTCCCGGCGTGTCCCGCCGCGCCCAGTTGCGACAGGCCCCGGCAACCTGACCGAGACGGCACACCGGTTTATCAGTTATCAATCCCTGGGGAATGCAATGAACAGTCAACGCAAGAAACTATCAGCCGCCATCAGTCTGGCGCTGGCCGTCGGCTATACCGGCGGCGCGCTCGCGCAAGAAGAAGCCGACCACGTTGAAGATCAGATCGTGGAAATCGTGGTAACCGCGGCGTTCCAGGAATCGGAGGCGGATACGGCAATGCCAGTGGGCGTACTGTCCGGCGAGGCGTTGCGGGAAAAAATCGGCAACAGTCTCGGGGATACGCTGAAGAACGAAATCGGCATTGCAAATGCCTCTTTCGGACCCGGAGTGGGGCATCCCGTTATTCGCGGTCAATCCGGGAACCGCGTGAAAATCCTGCAAAATGGAGTCGGTGTTACCGATGCGTCTAGCATCAGCGCCGACCATCCCATCGCTGTCAGCACGTCGCTGGCAGAACGATTGGAAGTTATTCGCGGCCCCTCGTCCCTGCTTTATGGCAGCGGCGCCATCGGCGGCGTCGTCAATGTCATCGACAACCGGATTCCCGAGAGCTTGCCGGAAGAGCCGGCTTTCGTCGTACAGCAAAGCCACAACACCGTAGGTTCCCAGGACGATACCCTGATCCGGGTCGACGGCTCGACGGGCAACGTGGCTTTCCATCTCGACGCGTTCAGGAGCAGCAACGACAAAGTTGAGATCAGCGGCTACGCCATCGACGAGGAAGCCGTCGAAGTGCTTGAGGAACTCATTCACGAACACCTTGAAGAACATCATGACGAAGAAGATCACCACGACGAAGAAGATCACCACGACGAAGACGAACATCACGACGAAGACGAGCACGGACACGAAGAAGAGGAACTGGAAAACACCAATGGCTTCATAGGAAATTCCGATGCCGAGTCCAACGGCGGCAGTTTCGGATTTTCGTTCGTCGGCGATCGCGGATTCATCGGCTTTTCGGCAAGCGAGGTCGAGGACAATTTCGGCATCCCTCTCGGTGCGCATGTCCATGCGCATGAAGAAGAGGAACATCACGACGAAGAAGAGGAGCATCACGACGAGGAAGAGCACCACGACGAAGAGGAACACGAAGACGAGGAGAGCCACGGCCACGCGGAAGAAGTTGAATTCATCCGCGCCGACTCGAAAAAGACTCGCTACGACATAAAGG
This sequence comes from Gammaproteobacteria bacterium, assembly GCA_009844085.1. Classification (GTDB taxonomy): domain Bacteria; phylum Pseudomonadota; class Gammaproteobacteria; order Pseudomonadales; family Pseudohongiellaceae; genus UBA9145. Next base: position 46,107 of record VYCF01000007.1, read on the forward strand.
GCGAACTACGGTTCGACGAAGGTTGGATCGAGAGCGTTCGGGCCACGGCGGGATTCAGCGACTACTTGCTTAACGAAGTCGAAGTGTTCGAAGACGGCGACCGTGCGGTGGGAACGAGTTTTTCCAACGAAGGCTCCGAAGGCCGCATCACCTTGACGCATGTTCCGGTCGGAAACTGGACCGGCGTTTGGGGTTTGCAATACACGGATACGGTATTCAGCGCAACCGGCGAGGAGGCATTTATTCCGCAGTCCGACATCAATGCGCTGGGAATCTTCGGCGTGGAGCGATACTCGGGCGCGAACTGGACCGGCGAAATCGGTATTCGATTCGAGGACAACAGCGTCGACCCGAACGGCCGCTGCGAGCAAAGCGGAAATACCGCGAGCGTCAGCGGCAGTGTGCTCTACGATGTGGGCAACGACGCGAATCTGTTGTTCTCGGCGGCCCGCTCGGAACGGGCGCCCACGGTCGAAGAACTCTTTTCCAACGTATCCTCGGACACCTGCGCTAGCTATGTCGATTACGAAGATCTGGTGCTGCATGCATCGAGTTCCTTGCTTGAGATTGGCAATCCATTGCTGGAAGAAGAGACTTCCAGCAATCTGGAGTTCGGGTATCGCCGTTTCGGGGGCAACTTCACCGGCGAGTTCAGCGCCTACCACAACCAGATCAATAATTACATTTATCTCGATCTCACGGGCGAGGAATTCGAAGGGCAGCGGCTTGCCTCCTATCTCGCCAGAGATGCAAGCTTTACTGGTATTGAAGGCGAGGTTTCCTTCAACGTCATGGAAGGCGAGGATTCGTCTCTGGCCCTCGGCGTATTCGGCGATATGGTGAACGCCGAATTCGATTCCGGCGGTTACGTCCCGCGCATCCCGGCTTCCAAGATCGGCGCCGAACTGCGCTGGTTCGGGGATAACTGGAGCATTCACCTGCACGCCACTCGCGTAAACGAGCAGGAAGACGTGGCCGAACTCGAGTTGCCCACCGACGGTTACACCTTGCTTTCGCTTTACGCCGACTACCATTTCGACGTAGGCGAGGACAGCAGCCTTGAGGTGTTCCTACGCGGAGAAAATCTGCTCGATGAGGAAATCCGCAATCACGCGTCCTTCCTGAAGAACTACGCGCCCGAACCGGGCCGCGGCTTGATGGTCGGAGTCCGATTTGAGTACTGATTCGGCAAGCTTTAGAGCCTTTGAGGAACAGTCCCGCCGTGCGGCGGGACTGTTCCTGAGTCTGGCATGACGATTGATCAATTTCTAGCCCCGGCGCGCGTAGTCCGCGTCTGCCTGCTGCTGATTGTCGCCCAGGTCTCCCTGCTGGGGCACATTGACGAAATTGACGAATCGGAATCGGTTGAGGAGTGCGAACTTTGCCTGCTGCTCAACGCTTGTGACGATTTCATCGAGGCCGGGTCCGCAAGAAAACCCATTCCTGCTGCGTCGCCTCAACAGCTTGAACATTCGATTGAATCTCCTTCCCTTTCATTGCCTGTCCCGCAGGCGAGAGGCCCTCCCCAGGCCCGAACTTGACAAGCAGTTTACAGTTTTAAGATTACCCGTCCCGGCATCCCGCCAGACGCCGGTTGCCGGCGTCGGCAGCCGGACCGAGACGGCAAATTCCTGTTAGTCAGTTATCAAATTCTGGGGAATGCAATGAACATCAAGTGCAAGATTCCGGCAATACAACGGAAGAAATTACCAGCCGCCATCGGTTTGGCGCTGGCGGTCGGCTGTGCCGGCGGCGCGTTCGCGCAAGAAAGTGCCGGCCAAAATGAAGATCGAATTACAGAAATCGTAGTCACCTCGCTGTTCCAGGAATCGGAGGCGGAAACGGCAATGCCGGTTGGCGTTCTCGCCGGAGATGCGTTGCGGGAGCATATCGGCAACAGTCTCGGCGATACGCTCAAGAACGAAATCGGCGTTGCGAGCGCCTCGTTCGGCACTGGGGTCGGACTTCCGGTGATCCGCGGTCAGTCCGCCAACCGCGTCAAGGTCCTGCAAAACGGCGTCGGCGTTACCGATGTTTCCAATGCCAGTCCCGACCATGCCAATGCCGTGAACGTGGCGCTGGCGGAACGGCTGGAAGTCATTCGCGGGCCGTCGACCCTGCTGTATGGCAGCAGCGCTATCGGCGGCGTCGTCAACGTCATCGACAACCGGATTCCGGAAAGTCTGCCGGAAGACATGGGCTTCGTAGTCCAGCAAATGCACAATACCGTGAATTCCCAGGACGAAACCCTGATCCACATCGATGGTGCGGTGGGCAACGTGGCTTTTCATCTCGATGCTTACCGGAGCCGCAACGAAAATGTGGAGATCGGCGGCTACGCCATGGACGAGGAAGCCATGGAGGCCCTTGAGGAACTGTTTCACGAACACTTCGAAGAAGGGCATCACGACGACGACCACGACGACCACGACGACCACGACGACCACGATGATCATGACCATCATGACGACCATGACGAGCGCGAAGGACCAGAAAACACCTTCGGCTACATCGGCAATTCCGATGGCGAGTCTAGCGGCGGCAGTTTCGGCTTTTCCTTCATTGGCGACAACGGCTTTTTCGGTGTTTCCGCAAGCGAGGTCGAAAAGAACTACGGTCTCCCGCTCGGCGTCCATGCCCATGTCCATGACCATGGCGAAGAGGAGCATGAAGGGGAGCACGACGAGCACGAGCACGAGGACGAACACGATCACGAGGAAGATGACCACGAGGACGAACACGGCCATGGGGGGGAAGCGGTTGAATTCGTTCGCCTCGACATGAAAAAGAGCCGCTACGATTTCAAGAGCGAATATCGGTTCGACAACGGCTTCATCGAGAGCGTGCGCGCCACGATGGGCATCACCGATTACGTTCACGACGAGATCGAGTTCTTCGAAGACGGCGACACCCATGTGGGCACCCGCTATAGTAACGAAGGCAACGAGGGCCGCATAACCTTGACTCATGCCCCCGTGGGCAACTGGACCGGAGTCTGGGGCATGCAGTTCGCGGATACCGTCTTCAGCGCCATCGGCGAAGAAGCCTTCGTTCCGCAATCCGACCTCAACTCCATCGGTCTTTTCGCGGTCGAGCGCTATAGCGCGGGCAACTGGACCGGCGAAGTCGGCATTCACATGGAAGACAACAGGGTCGATCCCAATGGCCGCTGCGAGTTCAACACCAACGCCACGAGCCTGAGCGGCATGGTGCTGTACGATGTGGGCGATGACGCCAATCTGTTGTTCGGCGCCGCCCGGTCCCAAAGGGCGCCGGCGGTTGAAGAACTCTATTCCAACGTTTCCGAGCTAACTTGCGCGCCCGAGGACGACTATGAAAATCTCGTCTTCCACGCCGGCACGAACACGCTGGATATCGGTAATCCGCTGCTTGAAGCGGAGACTTCCAACAACCTGGAGTTCGGCTATCGTCGACATGGCGGCAGCTTCACCGGCGAGTTCAACGCCTATTACAATCAGATCGACGACTACATTTTTCTCGATCTGACGGGGGAGTTTGAAGAACAGACTCTCGCCCGGTATCTGCAGCGGGATGCGCGCTTTACCGGCATCGAAGGCGAGGTTTTCTTCAATGTCATGGAAGGCGGGGATTCGTCCCTGTCGCTCGGCGTGTTCGGCGATATGGTGAATGCCGAATTCGATACCGGCGGCTATGTCCCGCGCATCCCGGCATCAAGGCTCGGCGCCGAACTGCGCTGGTCCGGAAATGACTGGAGCGTCAATCTGCGCGCCACTCGGGTAAACGAGCAGGAAGACGTGGCCGAACTCGAGTTGCCCACCGACGGATACACCCTGCTTTCTCTCTATGCCGACTATCGTATCGACGTAGGCGAGGACAGCAGCCTCGAGGTGTTCCTGCGCGGAGAAAATCTGCTCGATGAGGAAATCCGCAATCACGTGTCCCTGTTAAAGAACTACGCGCCCGAGCCGGGCCGCGGCGTGATTGCTGGAGTTCGTTTCGAATATTGATCCCGTCCAAGCCCATGGACGGCTCAGCGGTATGAGAAAAGTCCCGCTTGACGGCGGGACTTTTCATTTGGGCTTGAGGCCAAAATGCAGTATGTTTCCCCCGACATGATTTCTCTGTTCGCGCTCAAGATCATCGCCGCGCTTTCGATTCTCGCGGTGGGTATTCTCGGCGGCATCATTCCCCTGCTGGCCGCGCGGCTGCGGGCAAGCCAGCGGTTCTTTTCCCTCGGCAATGCCCTGGCCGGGGGAATATTCCTCGGCGTCGGCTTTACTCATCTGCTGCCCGAAGCCGGGGAAATGCTCGCCGAATTTACCGATTATCCACTGGCTCCGCTATTGGCCGCGGCGGGGATTGCGATTCTATTATGGATCGACCGGGTCTATTTCGAGTCGATGGGGCCCGCGGAAGGGGAAGAATCCGGCGAACAGCGGCGGCCCCTGTATCCCATGATCATGCTCGCCGCGCTGTCGATTCATTCGGTCATCACCGGAATCGCCCTCGGCCTGGAGCCGGAAGTAGCCGCTTCGCTGCTGGTAATGACGGGAATTCTGGCGCACAAGGGTTCGGCTTCCTTCGCGCTGATGGTCAGCGCCCACGCCGCCGGCCTGAATGCTCCCAATCTGCGCCTGATCCTCGCTGTATTCGTGCTGATGACTCCGCTCGGAATCCTGTTCGGCACGACGGTGTCCAGCCTGATGCAAGGGGAAAGCGCCGAACTCGTGGAAGGCGTTTTCAATGCCCTGGCCGCGGGAACTTTCATCTATATCGCCATCATGGACGTGATCGGCGGAGAGATGGGGCGCATCGAAGACCGCATGGCGCGTTTCGTCAGCAGCGCGCTGGTGGGAAGCGACGATGTCGACATGCCGGTTCGGGACCGCGACCGCCCGCTCAAGTTCCTGCTCGTTCTGATCGGCCTCGGCAGCATGGCGGTACTGGGAATTTGGGTCTAGGCCGACAGGCGATTCAAGGGGGATTGGCGCATGCTTTACAAACTCGGCGATGCCGAAGTCGAACTTGCCGGCGATGACTGGTTCGTCGCAGAGACTGCCATTGTTCTGGGCAGAGTGCGGCTCGAAAACAACGCCAGCGTCTGGTATGGCGCGGTGCTTCGCGGCGATAACGATCTGATCACCGTCGGCGAAAATTCCAACGTACAGGATTTGTCGGTATTGCATACCGACCCGGGCATTCCACTGACCATCGGCCGCAACGTAACCGTGGGGCACAAGGTGATGTTGCATGGCTGCACGATCGGCGACAATTCCCTCATCGGCATCAATTCGGTCGTGCTCAACGGCGCGAAAATCGGCAGCGACTGCCTGATCGGCGCCAACAGCCTGGTAACCGAAGGCAAACAGATTCCCGACGGCTCGCTCGCCCTCGGCTCGCCGGTGCGGGTAGTGCGGCAATTAACCGACGAAGAAAAGGCCATGCTGCGCGAAAGCGCCGACATCTACGTTCGCAACTTCAAGCGCTTCAAACGGGACCTGAAACCCGATCCCCGGACCTGATTCCCCGGCCGCCGCTCAGGGCGCGACTTCCATGCCGTCGCGGCCGACGATGATCGGGCCGTCAAAGTAATCGCTCATGCCCTGGATGAAAGCCGCTTCCGCGGCATCGGTCGGTGCAATCGAAGGGAACAGGTGGGTGAGCGCCAGCTTTTTCACGCCGGCTTCCTGGGCCATCCGCGCCAGTGCGAGCGTTTCGGCGTGGTATTCCATGCCTTCCTCGATCATTTCGAGTTGCCGCGTATTGCCCGCGGCTCTAGCCAGCGCTAACGCCGGACTGAACATGGCGGCGTTTTCTGCCTCGCTGACGAGCAGATCGGCGCCTTCGGCGCCGGCAGCGTAGTCCGGGCAGACCCGCGTGTCGCCCGAGATGACTACGATCTGGTCCAGATACTCGAAGCGATAACCTACGGCGGGCTCGATGGGTTCGTGGCAGACCGGAAACATCGTTACCGTCAGGCCGTCTTCATCGAGCACGACCCCGGGTTCGTGCTCGGTCACCGTGGGATTCATCACCGCTTCGCTGAATTTCTCGCCGTGGTGGGTGATTCGATATTCGAGATCGAGCCGGTAGGTGGAGGCGATTCCAGCCACGATTTCAACCGCGCCTGGCGGCCCATGCACGGGAATGGAACGATCGACGCCGGCAACGCCGAAATTGAGCAATATCTCGCCGAGCCCGATGAAGTGGTCGGAATGGTAATGTGTGTAGAAAATGGCGTTGAGATCGAAAATGCCGGCCTGATCGAGCGTAACGACGCAATTGCGGCCGGTATCGACGAGGAACACGCGGTCTCCCGCGATAACCGCAGTGCAGGCAGTGCCTCGCTGCGGATTCGGAATCGGCACGCCGGTGCCAAGCAAAATCACGGAAAGGCCTGCTTCCGGGTCCAGGCTGCGCGCCTGCGGCCGCCCCTGGGCGACGGCGATTCCCATCGACACGACCAGGACGATTGCGACGAATGCCAGGACGGTTTTTCTCCTCACTCCAGGTTCTCCAGTCATGGGGCCTCCACGCTCAACTGAGCCGCAAGGCGCCATCATCGATCGGGGATTCCTCGATCAGTTTGCGGTCCAGCAGGTAGTCCTGGGTGTTGCGCCAGGGAGCCTGGATCTTCTGTTTCGGGAACAGGTGCATGGCGCGCTGCATGTAGCCGGGATTGAAGTCGTCGATCCAGTCGAGTTCGGGCAGGTCCGATTCTTCCTCGCGCAACACGGGTTCGCATTGCCTGGCGCCCCTGGCGTCCATGGTATTGAGCAACTTGCAGAACCAGCGTGAATTCAGGTCGGCGCGCAAGGTCCAGGAGGCGTTGACGTAGCCGAAGGTGTAAGCCAAATTCGGCACGCCCGACAGCATCATGCCGTGGTAATTGAACGAGCGCGTCGGCTCGATCTTCTCGCCGTCGCGGTAGAGGCTGACGCCGCCGAACATCTGCAAGTTCAGGCCGGTGGCGGTGACGAGTATGTCGGCATCAACGGTTTCGCCGTCTCGCATCCTCACGCCCGTTTCGGTGATGCTTTCGATCCGGCCGGTGACGACATCGGCCTTGCCTTCCCGGATCGCCAGGAACAGGTCGTTGTCGGGCACCAGGCACAGGCGCTGGGTCCAGGGTTCGTAATTCGGCGTGAAATGTTTCTCCACGTCATAATCTTCGCCGAGCACCTTGCGTACGCGCTTGATCAGGTAGTCCCTGATCTTCTCGGGCTTCTCCCGCGAGCGCCGGTACACCATGTCCTGCAGGCGCACGAAGCGCCAGCGATTGATCTTGCCGGCCCAGCGCGCAGGCAGCAGCGCATTGAGCAGGGCCGCGATGCGGTCCTTGCCGGGACGGGAAATGATGTAGCTCGGCGAGCGCTGGATCATGGTCACCTTCGCGGCCTTTTGCACCAGTGCCGGAATGAGCGTAACCGCGGTGGCGCCGCTGCCGATGACCGCCATGCGCTTGCCCGAATAATCCAGCTCTTCCGGCCAATGTTGCGGATGAACGATCGAACCGCCGAATTGCTCAAGGCCGGGAAGATCGGGCGTATAGCCTTTTTCGTAGTCGTAATAGCCGCAGCACATGAACAGGAAGCGCGCCCTGATTTCAGACTCGCGGTCCTCGCCGTCAAGCACCGATGCGGTCCAGACGGCGGATTCGCTGTCCCAGGCAGCCGAGGTCACTCGGTGTCCGAATCGGATACGATCGCGAACGCCATATTCGTCGACCGTTTCCTGTAAGTAGTCGCGAATGGCGTCAGCGTCGGAAATCACTTTCGGATTGGTCCAGGGCTTGAAACTGAACCCGAAGGTGTACATGTCGCTGTCGGAGCGAATTCCCGGAAAGCGGAACAGATCCCAGGTGCCGCCGATCTCGTCCCGGGCTTCGAGAATGGCGTAACTCTTGCCAGGGCATTCGAGCTCAAGATGGCAAGCGGCGCTGATGCCGGAAATCCCGGCGCCGACAATCAGGACTTCAAGCAGGGAGGAGTCAGGTGCAGCAGCGTTCATGTTAAATCCTCAGGCGGCCAGAAACCCTTCCAGCCGGCCGCGAATGATCTCGTCGGCTTCGTTCATGATGCGGTCGATGAGTTCCTTGACCGTGGGAATGTCGTGGATGAGGCCGACCACCATGCCGCAGGACCAGGCGCCGGCGTCCATTTCGCCTTCGAGCATGACTCGCGGGTAGACGCCGACGACTTCTTCCATGATGTCCTCGAAACTGATCTCGCTGCCGAGATCCTTTTCCTTTTCGAGCAGCTTTTCCACCGCGGCATTGGACAGCACGCGTTCGGTATTGCGCAGGGGGCGCATGATCAGCCGCGTCTGCAATTCGTTGGCCTCGACGATGGCCTGCTTGACGTTTTCGTGGATCGGCGCCTCCTTCGTGGCCATGAAGCGGGTGCCCATGTTCATGCCGTCGGCGCCCATGGCGAGCGAAGCGACGAGGGAGCGGGCGTCGGCCTGGCCGCCGGAGGAGACGAAGGGGATTTCGAGTTCGTCCGCGGCGCGGGGCAGCAGGATCATGTTCGGCACGTCGTCTTCGCCCGGGTGGCCGCCGCATTCGAAGCCGTCGATGCTCGCGGCGTCGCAGCCGATGCGCTGGGCCTTGAGCGCGTGGCGCACGGAAGTGCATTTGTGGATCACCTTGATGCCTGCGTCTTTCAGGTAGGGCAGAACCTGTTGCGGGTTGTTGCCCGCGGTCTCCACGACCTTCACGCCGCTGTCGATTATGACTTTGACGATGGCCGGATAATCGACCGATTTTACGGTTGGCAGAAAGGTCAGATTGACGCCGATGGGCTTGTCGGTCATGTCCTGGGCGCGGGCGATCTCGTTGGCGAGATCGGCGGGGGTTTTCTGGGTCAGCGCGGTTATGATGCCGAGTCCGCCGGCCTCTGAAACCGCCGCGGCAAGTTCGGCGAAACCGACGTAATGCATGCCGCCCTGGATGATGGGATGCTCGATTCCGAGCAATTCGGTGATTCGTGTCTTCATGGCGCTCTCTTTAATACTCCGCGAGCTCAATGCTCCACAAGCCGGTGCGAATGCTCGCACAAGTCCTTGTCGACTGGCAATTTCGGAATATGTCGATATAATTCGATTTTGTCGACACGTTTCGGCGAAATGTCGATGGCATCGACATATCCGGCGGGCGCATCCGCATCAGAGGGGTACGAAACTGCATGGCCCGATCTTTCGACCTAAGTCGTCCGTACAACGAATTGCCGGACCTGCCGCCCGCCGCGGAAACCGAAACGAAGGCAATTCTCAAGAGTTGCATTGCGGCGCGCGCGGCGCTGGCGGAGCTCCGGGCGTCCGGGAAACTCATCCCGAACCAGGCCATGTTGATCAACTCGATCCCGCTGCTTGAAGCCCAGGCGAGTTCCGAGATCGAAAACATCGTCACGACTGCGGATCGACTGTTCCGCCATGCCAACGATGCGACGGGCCGGGCGGACCCCGCCACCAAAGAGGCGCTGCGCTATCGCACCGCCCTCAACCGCGGCTTCGAGATGCTGAAAAGGAGGCCGGTTGCGACTGCCATGGCTGTCGAGGTGTGCAGAACGATCAAGGGTGTGGATCTGGATATTCGCAAAGTGCCGGGCACGGCCTTGCTCAATGATGCAACCAACAAACTGATTTACACGCCGCCCGTCGGTGAGGACGTGATTCGAATCAAATTGGCCAATTGGGAGCGCTATATTCACGAGGCCGAGAAAATCGACCCCTTGATCCGGCTCGCGGTCATGCACTATCAATTCGAGGCGATCCACCCGTTCGTGGATGGAAACGGTCGAACCGGGCGGGTGTTGAACCTGCTTTTCCTGGTCGACAAGGGGCTGCTTGATATTCCCGTCCTCTACCTAAGTCGATACATCATCGGGAACAAGGCGCTCTACTATCGGCATCTTCTCGCGGTGACGACCGAACAGGATTGGGAAACGTGGATTCTGTTCATGCTAGAGGCCGTCAAGACAACAGCCGAATGGACCACGGCGAAGATTCAGGCAATCCGCGAGCTTCTGGACGAGACAGCCTCGGAGATTCGGAGGAAACTGCCGAAAATCTATTCCCGTGAACTGGTGGAACTGATCTTCGTGAATCCCTATTGCCGGGTAAACGATGTGGTCAAGGCCGGCATCGGGCGGCGTCAAACGGCCGCTGTCTATCTGAATGCCCTGGCGGCCGAGGACATTCTGGAGAAAGTAAAGGCGGGACGCGAAAACCTTTACATCAACCCGCCGCTGTTGGCGCTCTTGTCAGAGCGCACCTGATTTCCGGGAGAAGGGTTCGTCTTTTGTACAATCAGTGCCTCGGCTTGCAGCACAAGGGGCGACCCAACATGATAGCTTTGTGCCTCAAATTGTTTGTGAGAGTCAACAATGATCGCAGGATCTCGTCGTCTTCCAGTTAGGCACCTCTCCATTCGTGTGCCGTGGCACGACGCGGGCTGGGCGGGAAGCGTCTGCGATAAGCCGTCGGCCAATACGTCATGTCGGGTATTGCCGAGAATCGCTGAGAGCAAGGACGATGCCGCGGAAGAGTGCGTCAAGAGTCGCTCCTTTGCAGATCTGCCACCTAGTGACCTCCCGCCATGCTTAGCCGAGCGTGCGAGCTTCATGGCGCCATTTCCGATTACGCTCCGCAAGACGCATCCTTACACTAAACGCAACCCGGAATCTCACGGACACTTCCTCCCCACACGCTACACAATGCGCCCGTACACTGCCGCCTGTGTACCCTTTCGTTGGATGCTGATCGAGGAAAGCGCGGAGTTGGTGAATTTATACGACTTGGGTTACCAGCCAGATCGCGAACCTGATCTTGGGTTCGGAACTGACTGGATTCAAGATCGTTCAAACCAACTGGTAATGCTCGATACTTTTTTTGGGGCGGTTCGCCCTGAGGAATCGCTCTGTTTCTTCTACGCTAAGGACACGCCCCTGTCGGCATCGGCTAGGCGGGTGATTGTCGGTGTGGGGCTAGTTCTAACAGTTGATGCCCCTGTCGAATATCAATATTCGATAGAAAATCCTCCGCATCGCAGCGTTCTATGGGAACGTAACGTCGAGCACTCCATCCGACCTGGCTTCAAGGAGGGATTTCTGTTTCCATATCGAGAATTGATCGAGATCGCGAATGAGCAGGGACTCGACCCACAACAGTTCCTGGCGTTCGCCCCGGACGAAGCGTTTTGGAGCTTTTCCCACGGCTCGGAACACGTCTCGCACGACGAAGCCATCGCATCAGTGCTGAGTTGCTTGAGGGCACTGGAGCGAATACAGGATGTGCATTCCGGGCCGTGGGGTCGGGCAATGGACTGGCTGGATAGGCAACTCAATCGTTTGTGGCGCATGCGTGGCCCCTTTCCGGGATTCGGTTCAGCCCTTGCGGCGTTTCTTGGCGATGGCGGCAATCTTGTTGCGTATGAAATCGCCGAGGAGAGCGCGAAGAGCAGTTCCGACGGAAACATAGATCCATGGCCAGCGTTCGAACGGATCATACAAGCCCCAGGGACCGCTTCAGATTCGGTCAAGGAACAGATCGGCGAAGGGTTCGCCCGAGCATGGAGCAGCATGACGGCGCAACGAAAAGAGTTGCTCAGATTGCTCAGCCGGTTCTCGCTGACATCCGATCAGGCGAAACGATTCTTTAACCGCGATGGCCGACCCGTCAGTCTCGATGATGCCTCGCTGATTGAGAATCCATACCTACTGTACGAACTCGACCGGATGTCGCTAGATTCCATTTCCGTCATGAACATTGATCGCGGAATGCTGCCTGGCAACGCTGTGCTGAAGGCGCATCCTCTGCCTGAATCCTCGCGGCTCACCGACAAAGTCGACCCGCGCCGTGTGCGTGCGCTTGTCGTCGCGGCACTTGAGCAAGGCGCTGAACAGGGCCACACGCTGCTGCCTCGCGCTCTGCTGTCAACCTTCATCGACAGTATGCCGCTAGAGTCAGATTGCCCAATAGGGCCCGTAGTGCTTGCCGGAGTGAGTAACTCACTCGAAGGGGTCGTCGCGACAGCGAAAATGGCGAAAGACACAGTTGGTTTTCAGCTGCGTCGTTTTGTTGATACGGGCGAAATGATACGTCGCACCGTGAAAAAACGTGTCGGTCCAAAGAGCCAACGCCATCACGGTGGTAACGATTTCGAGTCCGCGGTCAATGATTCTCTTGGCGACCTCCCTGAGGATAGCGAAGATGCGGAGATCGAAATTAAAGCGCGTGCCGAAAAGGCCGCGGCGCTCGAAGAAATATACGCATCAAGGCTATCTGTGCTGGTCGGTGCCGCCGGAACCGGGAAGACAACACTGCTCAAGATGCTCTGTGAACTGGAAGAGGTCGAAGGAGGCGGCATACTGCTATTGGCACCCACGGGTAAGGCTCGCGTCCAACTCGAAACTAGGACAGGCGTCACAGGAGGGCTAACGATTGCCCAGTTCCTGTCGCGCTACGGCGACCGATACGATACTTCAACTCACCAGTATTTGGTGACCGGCAGCCCGGATCGTTGTCGGGATTACCGAACCGTGATCGTGGACGAGTGCTCGATGCTCACCGAAGAGCAGCTCGCAGCTCTGCTGGATGCTCTGAGTGGCGTGGATCGTTTGGTCCTTGTTGGCGACCCGCGCCAGCTGCCGCCCATCGGAAGCGGTCGACCGTTTGTGGACATCGTGCGGGAACTCGAACCAGAGGAAATCGAGCATCGAATTCTGCAGGTCGACCGCGGCTATGCAAAGCTCACCATTCCACGTCGGCAACGCGGAGCGACGCGCGCCGACTTGTTGCTCGCGGGCTGGTTCGGGGGTATCCAGGATCCTGCGGCAGACGAAATCTGGAACCGCCTCGAAAACGAAGAAATCAACGAAATCAGTTTCGAGTCTTGGAGCGACTGGGAGGATCTTCGAACGAAACTTCTTGAGTTGATCGTCAGGGAACTTGACCTTGCCAGCTTGGACGACGAAGTGGGCTTTGAATGCAGTCTCGGAGCAACCACGCACAATGGTGGGACCTTCTTCTGGCGTAGCCGCGCTCCGGATGCGCCGATAAAGGCCGAGCGCTGGCAAATCCTGTCGCCGGTGCGCGGAGCGGATCATGGAGTGGCAAATCTAAACCGTCTGGTGCAACAGACGTTCCGTAAGTCTTGGCTATCGAAAGCAATGTCTCATTCGCAATACCGCAAGATTCATCTCCCGGTTGGTCCCCAAGGGATCATTTACGGCGACAAGGTCATCAATCTGAAGAACAGTGGAGATCGACAAGTATTTCCTAAGCGACTGTCATATGTTGCAAACGGCGATGTTGGCATCGTTGTTGGCAACTACAAGACGAAGAATCAGAAGAAGCTGTTTCCGTTCGTGGAAGTCGAGTTTACCTCTCAACCCGGTCATGACTATGACTTCAAGCTTGGGGAGTTCGGTGGCGAAGAAGGAACGCCTCCCTTAGAACTTGCTTACGCTCTTACGGTCCACAAGTCGCAGGGCAGCGAGTTTGGGATTACATTCGTCGTGCTGCCCGATCCGTGTTGGCCTCTTTCTCGAGAATTGCTCTACACCGCATTGACCCGCCAGCAGAACCGGGTCGTCGTTTTGCATCAAGGCGACTTGCGGAATTTGCGCCGCTATGCGAGCGACAAGCACTCGGACATCGCCCGCAGGTTGACCAACCTGTTCTCTCCTCCCAATCCAGTCTCGTTCGAGGTCGAAGGTGTCGAGAAATTTCTGGAGGAAGGACTCATCCATCGCACCAAGCGTGGCGATCTTGTCCGTTCCAAATCCGAGGCAATCATTGCGAACGAACTCCTAGCGCAAGGAGTAGACCGGTACGAATACGAAGCGGCGCTTTCGCTATCCGACGGGAGAACACGGTATCCAGACTTCACAGTTGTGGATGATGACACGGGAGAGCGTTTCTACTGGGAGCATTTAGGGCTGCTTCATAACCCAGAATATGAGGCCCGCTGGAACCGGAAATTGGAAGAATACCGCGCAGCATCTATCCTTCCGCATCAGGAAGGCGGCGGCAAGGCGGGCACATTGATTGTCACCCGCGACGACGAGCGAGGCGGAATCGACACCCAAGCTATCGCCGACTTGATTCGTGATGTGTTGGTCGGATAAAGATCGGAAGTGAAGCTGGCAATTCGCCGGTCACAGGGATCATCAGCTTACTCAACCGGTGTTTTCGGCTTCGATTACCGCCCGCAAATCGGCAACATGAGTTTCGGTCAAGTACAATGTTACCGATTCCCCGGCGAGCGTGATGTCCAAGTCGTTTCCGTCCAGAGCGAGAAACCTGCCCTTTACTTCGTCCTTAGAGTTGTTGGCGTGTTTGAACATGGCCGCGTGATTGGGGCACAGCGCAAGATAGTTCTGGTGGTGATGTCTCTCCAAGTCCGGGAAAAACTCCACCGCTTCAAAGTAGTAGTTCCCGTCATCGAGTTGAAAAGGCAGGCTGTCCCGGCACGCCTGACAGATCGTAACTTGATCGGTGTTGGTGTAGAGACTCCGAAGATAAGGTTTGGTCTTCTCCTCCTTGATCTGATCGCGGTTTTTTGAAATGGAACGTTGACGCATTTCGGTTTCGCGTTTGGGCGCTTGTTTAGCTTCCGCCCGAACCTTATTGGTTCTTCGATCCAGATCAGCGGATTCGCGAGTGGGCAGTTCCACAGGCGATTGGAATTGTTCCAAGACTTTTCGTCTAGTTTCTGCCGACAAGGCTGCGAACTGTCGAACATCGTCAAGAGCGCCTAGGTCGCTAATTCCGAGTTCGGCAGCGATTTCCCGAGTCCTGCGAAGTTTTTCGGCACGCTCTTCAGTTTCAATTCCGAAGTCTATGGCCTTGAGCCAGTCCCAACCCGGATCGAAAGCGAATCCATCCGGCAGCAGGTCCTTTTGCGCATCTGGGGGGCGAACGAATTCGCCGGCATTTTGGGGGATCCAGGCGGAATTTTTCAACTGGTGTACGAGTCGAGAATTAGCAGTATGCTCGTTGTTAGCCAAATTCTTCTTGAAAGTGGCTTTCAAGATGCTTTCGTTGAGATGCAGGTTGCTGAGCGTATTCCAGACAAGGCGGGAGAGCGCCATGCTCGGGGTTTCAAACATAACGTCGAGGTCGGGAATTACGAAGTCTTCGTCGATCCCGTAATCTGTAAATCTCTCTCCCGGTGCGTTATGCAGGTGCTCCCTGTTTGGATTCGCATCGCAATTTACGGTGGCGATTTCGAGCCGGTCGGCCACACCGCAAGACTGCGCGAATGGGATAAGCTGCTTCAGAGGGTCGAATTTCTGGTAGTTGGGAGACAACGCAATTCGCTCTGTTTCAATTTCCGGGTGGCCGTAATAGGAATCTAATCCAGTTTTGAGATATGGACTGTCGAGATAAAGCAAACCAGGGCAATGCCAACCGCTGTCGGCCCCTTGGAATATGAAATACTTCTCAAAAAGTTTGATTGCACTTCTGTCTGTATTCGCCAAAGAAGTAAACCGATTCAAGTCGGATTCATGGATTGTCCACGGATGTTCTTGGTCGGAGTTGGCATATCGCTGCTTGAGGATGGCCTCAATTTGCTCGAATTCTCCGATTTCCTTGACCCCGATGCCTTCTAGGAAAGCTCTGGAATGTTTTTGCTCTGTATCCGTGCCCCCGCCAGCATAAGTATTTTTAGCAACTCGGGGGTGGATAGGGTCTTCGTGAATTTCCGGTGTAGGAAAATAGCATTCATGGCCTGTTCCGAATTCTCCGTCCGAGCGCCTGACGATACTGAGATTGTTGAAACGGTATAAATGGTCTCCCAGTTGCCGATGGAGGAAAGCATACAATTTTCGGTGCCACTCCTCTGGTTTCCGCCTCATCCAGTCGAGGAACGATTGGTCTGGCCCCTGCTTCCAAGTGTGGGTCAGATGACAAAAACCATTCGTCGTGGAGCAACGGTCCTTAAGTGTTTCCATAAATTGCTCGACACCCCATTGCCCAACATCGAGATCATGTAGAAAGCGATCCACCCGGCTGTTCCGCTGCGTTGCGGCGACAGCCCAGTCCGGATCTCCATCGCAGTTATCGACAAGGAAGCGGAGATCATCGCGATCAAGCAAATCCTTCAGGCCAGCTTCTGCTTGTAGCAGTCGGCTGGCTGGCGCGTGGCCAATGGCATGCGTTGGGGTAAGCGGTCGCTCGTTCATCGCTTTGACGATGGCAGTGCGTATGGGCTCGTAATTTTCAGGGACATCGTCATTGCTGTTTGGCAGCACGGCAAGAAAATCCCGATCAAGCAGGCCGAAGTCACGGACAACTGTGAGTGACTGCGCCGCAAGTCGAGCGATCTGCTCGAAAAGAGGCTCGTTTGCGTCTGTCTTCTTGATGCTGGAGCGACTGAGTTCAGGGACGAAGGGTGCGTGGATATGGAAACGCATGTTCGAGGTTTCTTTCGCGGCCGTAAAATAGACTGCGACGCATCCTCGCTCTGCTGGGATGATGCGGAACCGGTTGGTCACGGAGCCGTGTTCAGCATGTCGCTGTTTTTCGGGCCTCGGTTCAAGCTCAAAGGCGATGGCAACGTTCTGCCTTTCGAGATCTTCCACCTGTTCGCGGAAACTGAGGAAATGGGAAGTTTCGGTCGATCCACCGTCTATCTCGCGGAGAACTTCCAAGTGTTGATCGGAATTCGCAACTCTGAGCAAACGAACTTTTTTGTTTCCTTCAACCCGCCAATTGATCTCTTCGATGTTGGAAAGGAACAGCAGGGTTCTGTCGGAAATTTCCTCAAGACAGTCCCGTACTTCTGAAAAGGCTTGGGTCTTCGGCTTCTTTTCAGAATCGAACGGAAATTCGAATCGAGTGCAGCCGTGGAGCTTTGGGCAGGAGTGCAGCGCCGACGGGAGAACCATCTCGGAAATTTTGAATGAGTAACTCGGGGACCAGATATGCGGGGTCTCCGTGTATGCAAACACAGCCTTGAATCCGATGCCGAAACGGCCGATCTGCTCGTCGTACTCTGCCTTGGTGCCTTCTCCGATATCGGTAATGGCTCGGATATCGGCTTCGTCGAACTCGCGGCCGTTATGCTCGAACACAAGCTTATTTTCGGAAAGGCGAAAAGTGGTCTCCGAAGCACCGGTGTCCTCCGCATTCTGGAGCAGTTCGTATATGAAATGTGCGGAATCGGGATAGAGGTCCTCGACGATCCTTCGGATGCCGGCATGCTTCTTCAATACTCGGGCAAGATCCTCGCGATCTCGGCGAATGCGTTCGATAACACTCACGTCACGTCGTCCCGTGTGATGCGCAGCATGCCTTTGACAACCATGGTGGCGTGAATATCTGCGCTTTCTGACAACCTCTCCAACTCCGCAACCCGGCTCTCGTATTCGTAGTTGGCGCGCACCAATTCGCTTTGCCTCATACGACGAATCTTATAGTTGATCGCACCGCTGATTTGGTCTTCCAGCAATTTGCATCGCGCTCGGTGACTGATTTCCAAACTATGCCGTCTATGTTCAAGGGCTTCCCGGTTGTTCGCAATATGATCCGCGCACGCGGAGCGCCATTCTCTGTGATGGTGGGTGTCGAGTTGATTCATCTCATCCTCGTCCGGCTGATTTCCGGCAGATACGTCCGCAGCGGTTTCCAGCAGGGTCAGCAAAACACTGTTCAAATTCGGATTTGGAGTGATGGCCACGAGAATGTCGTCCGACCGAACGCCGACCTTGCGCCAATGGTAGACAGCGAATGGGTATTCGCCTGGGGGGACCGCTTCACTTTCGATACTTAGGCTGGCACGCACCACTCCTGAGGATTCCAAGAACCGCGCTGCCTGACGGACTAATGGGTGCAGAACATGCATGTAGATGACTTCGGGTTTGTCAGCTGCGGTTTTCTGGTCAAACGTGACTTGCAACATGGGGTCTGCGCCTTTGAGCCACTTTTCCCACTGTCGGGAGACTGGGTCTATTGGCCGAGGGTAGTCGTGCAAATCTTCAAGTAGACTCAATCGAATTTCCTTGCTGAGTCGAAGCGTCTTGAGGGCTCCATCACCTAGAAAAAAACTGCCGTCCATCTTCTTGGACAAGCTCGAAAGATAAGAGACGATACAACTTTGCAATGCATTCGGGGATAGCCAGAAGTTCTCGGCTTCCTCGATTTCCTCACGCCAGGATTGGTTGGGAACCGAAAGGCCAAACAGTTCCGAATGTTTCTCTTCAAGCGCGATTTCTTCCTGAACTTGGCGTATTTTATTGTCGCCGAGTTGCTGGAGACGTTCTTTGCGCTGCTCTGAGGTAAGAGTGAAGCTGTCGGCGATGTTATGTATCTCCCGGGTGATTTCTCCGAGAATCTCCTCGCTGCCGCCAACGGCGTGATGAAACACGCCGATGCGTAAGAGGCAGCGCTGGTAGATTTCCGCGTCCACCGTGCCGGGTGTCACCAAATTAATGATTGCAACGCTGTCGCTTTGCTGACCGTAGCGGTCGATGCGGCCGATCCGCTGTTCGATGCGCATAGGGTTCCATGGCAGATCGTAGTTGATCAGCAGATCGCAGAACTGGAAGTCAAGTCCTTCGCAGCCGACTTCGGAGGACAGCAGAACATCAATCGCCTCCGGGTCATCCTTCGGAAGAGCGAAACGCCGACGCAAAGTTGAACGGTGGTCGTCAGGAACGCCGCCATGCACAAGGCCGTAGCGGATTCCGGCATCGGAAATGTATCGCTCAACATAAGCAAGTGTGTGGCGGAAGGTGCTGAAGACCAACGCTTTGTTGTTTTCCATTTGATCCTTGTCCCGCAGAACCTTAATAAATTCCAGCACCTTTGGGTCGAAAGGGTCGAGAGCCTTTGCCTGATCCAGCAATGCCTCAATATCCGCCTCGATCTCATTGAGGAACGCGGCATCTACGGGGGTCTCTCCATCAGGCCCATCCATGGCCTCAAGGCCGTCAAGTTTCACCGCCAGCATGTCGCGCAAGAGGGGGGCGAGGCCGAAAATGCAACTTGCCGCCTGGCGACGTAGTGTGGACATCATGAATTTGACATTCTGCTCGCCGTGGGCATGCGCCAGAATACGGCTTACCACTTCAAGCAAGCCGTCATGCAATTGGCGCTGGCTCGGAGTGAACTCAGTCGTCAGCGTTTCCGGCTGACGTGTGGTGAAATCTCCGATGTCCCGGCGGCGCGTACGGTTGATCATCGGGCTGAAGGTATAAAGTTCCTCCAATGTACGGATTATGTGTATGCGGTTGGCATCGTCTATGTTTTGCTCGGCCATGCGATCATAGACATCTTGAAACGCTGGCGATTCTCGAAGAAACAAGCGCCCCCACTCGGTTCGCGCCGCATCGTCCAAGCATGCGCGGGCTTCGATGGACCAGCGAACCCCGCCTGTGCGGCAATGGCCGACGGCTGTGTTGATGAATCGGTTGGGCGCAGCCATCTGCTCGAAACTCGGTCGGTCGATGATGAGGTCCGGTCGCAGAACATTTAGCAGAGTGAATAGATCTTGGCTTCCAAGTTGCACCGGCGTGGCGGTCAGGAAGACCGCGGCTTGGGAGTTGTCGCAAAAATACCGCACCGCTTGGTGGAGATAGGTGTCCGCGTTGCGTATATGGTGTGCCTCGTCGACAATCACCAGATCGAACCTTGGAGGTGGGTCGAGAGCAAGCATTCCATCGTCGGCCCGCGCTCGTTTTCCGTCATTGCCGAATAGCAGTTTCGAGTCGAACAGTGAGAATGGGATGATTGCCTTGGCAAAGCGCTCGGGCCATTCGCCTTCCAGATCGGTTTCCCGCAAGCAGTGACGCAATGTCCGACCGTCGAGGGCTTCAAAATGTTCATCGAAACGCTTCATTTCCACGAACCACTTGCGCTCTGCCACCAGAGCCTTGGGGCAGATAACCAAAACTGAGGAAATATCCGCCCGTGCCCGCAATTCCTTAATGATGAGTCCTGCCTCGATCGTCTTGCCCACACCCACCTCGTCGGCAATCAGCAGGCGCGGCCGGTCGGCTTGGATTAACCTCATCACGGGTCGATACTGGTAAGGTACGAACTGAACGCGCCCCGACCGCAGCGAGAAAAGGCTTGTGGTGGATGGCGACAGCAATTGCAGGCTGGTCAGGTGTGCTCGAAGATCGTCGGCACTGAAAAGAGCGGGTTCTTCGGTGGTCTTAAGTGGCCGCAACTGGCTTTCGTAGTATGTTGTTGGTCGATTGTTCTGAAACACCCGGTATCGGGTCTCGGCTTCACCAACCATGACTTTGATGATGGGTACTACAGTATTGGAATCGGAGCGCAATCCGACCAAATCACCGACCTTAAAAGGCATTGCCTCGGTTTGATGAGGGTCGATGTGCGCTTCGGATTCGTCAGGGATTGTGGACTGCCCCGGCGCGTCGTTTGTGGCTGTATCGTTCGGGGTCGTGAGGTCGGATAGAGCCTCACGCTTGATTGCCTCGGCCGCGGCAACAGAATCGGGTGCCGCGCCAATCAAGTCGAAAACGCGCTCCAGGGTGTCGGCATCGCGGTAAACATCCTCTGCCGGAATCGGTGATGCGGACTGGTGCGCCCATCGATTGTGCACCGATTGTAGTTCCTTGACCAATGTTCGTCCCTCGCGCGGCAAAGCGAGCATTTGCGCGAGTTCGTGCCAGTTCTGATCAAGGATTCGCAGAAGGGCGGCGAAATCCAGTTCATCCAGCTTTGCGAGGCTGCGTTCCTCTACGGTGCGTTGCTGCTGGAAGCTGAGACGGTCTACCACATGCGTCTGCCACCATGCTTCACCGAGGGCGGGCAGGTGGGTCGCAAGGAAGGCTGAGAGCTCGGCGGTGGCAGAATGAATCAGCTTGTGCATGGGACGCGGTTCGTTTGAATGGGCGCGATGATACTGAAACTAGCAACATTCGTCCGCTGGAATCACGTAAAGTCTTACCGACCCATTCCCACTGAACCCCAATTCCACAATGAAGCTCTACCAACAGCAGTCTTCAGGCTTATCTCAACATTGGCAAACTCTCCTCGCCTTGCGTTTGATATTGGGGAAAGCATGCGGCACTCTTGTGGCCGCTTTGACGAGACAGATTGACGGAGAACGGGCATGACGTATCGGGCGCCATTGAAGGAGATGCGGTTCTTTTTGCGCGAGTTGGCGGGAGTGGATGAAGTCTGCGGCAAACCGCCGTTCGAGGACGCCAGCCCTGAACTCGTTCCCGCCATTCTGGAAGAGGCCGCGAAACTCGCCGAAAACGTGCTTGCCCCGCTGAACGGCGCCGGCGAGGCCGACCCGCCGAGGCTCGTTGACGGGCAAGTGCGCGAGACCGCGGGATTCGCCGAAGCCTACCGGCAGTTCGCCGAAGGAGGCTGGAGCGCCTGTTCCGCCAATCCCCGCTTCGGTGGAATGGGCCTGCCACACGCCATCAACAGCGCGGCATCCGAAATGTGGGCGGCCGCCAACCTCAGCTTTTCCATCTGCCCTATCCTCAGTATGGCCGCCATCGAAACGCTCGAATCCCACGGCGAAGCGGAGTTGCAGGAGAAATTCCTCGAAAACATGGTGAGCGGCCGCTGGACCGGCACGATGAATCTCACCGAACCCCAGGCCGGATCCGACCTGGCGGGGGTTCGCACCCGGGCGGTGCCGGAGGGCGATCATTACCGAATTTTCGGACAAAAGATTTTCATCTCTTGGGGGGACCACGAAATGGCGGAAAACATCGTCCATCTCGTACTCGCCCGAATCGAGGGAGCGCCCGAGGGCGTGCAAGGCATCTCCCTGTTCCTCGTGCCGAAATATGTGCCCGAGGAGGACAACACGCCCGGCGAACGCAACGATCTTGGCCCCATCGCACTGGAAAAGAAGATGGGCATCCATGGCAGCGCCACTTGCGCCATGGTTTACGGCGAGGAGGGAAAGGGCGCCGCCGGCTGGCTGATCGGCGAGGAGAACAAGGGCTTGTCCTACATGTTCACGATGATGAACAGCGCGCGATTGCACGTCGGCCTCGAAGGCGTCGGCCTGAGCGAGTTGGCCACGCAGAAGGCCGTCGCATTCGCCGCCGAAAGAGTGCAGGGGAGGCCGCTTGGCCGGCGCGATGGCGCGATCATTCACCATCCGGACGTGCGCCGCATGGTCATGTTCATGAAATCCATGACCGAAGCCGCCCGCGCCATCAGCTATAAGGCCGCCGGCGCCCTGGATCGCTCGTTGACCGGCGAGGACGGCGCGAGAGCCAGATACGAACTCCTGATTCCGGTCGCCAAGGGCTGGAATACCGAAGTCGCCCAGGACGTCGCGTCCCTGTGCATGCAGGTGCATGGCGGCATGGGTTACGTCGAGGAAACGGGCGCGGCGCAAATCGTCCGCGACGCCAGGATAATGACCATCTACGAGGGCACGACCGCGATCCACGCGAACGACTTCATCGGCCGCAAGACGCAACGCGACGGCGGCGCCGAACTGTCTCGGCTGTTGCTGGAAGCCGGTGAAACCTGCGCCCTTGCCGCAAAGTCCGACCGGCTAGCCAATGCGGCGGGCTTCGTCGGCGCAAGCGTGTCGCATGCACAGGAATTGACGCAATGGCTGCTGAAGGAAGGCGATGAAACCAGAGCCGCCGCCGCGGTCAATTTTCTCATGGGCTGCGGGACGCTGATCGGCGCCTGGCTGTTGCTCAAGTCGGCGCTGGCCGCGGAAGCGGCCATGGAGCAGGATCCCCATTTTCATCAGTCGCGCATCCGCATCTGCAATTTCTACGCCGCCCAGGTGCTGCCCCGGGCCGAGGCCTGTTTCAGCGCCGCGCGCCGCGCCTCCCTGCCCGATCAATGGCTTACCGACATGGCGCTGGGCATCTGAAGGGCTAGCCTGAATTGGCGGCGCGAGGATTCTATCGATGGGAATGCGAACGGTAGTGATGAAGGATCTCCGGTACCGGTCTTGAATTTCACGCCAATCCGGACGCCGATCGTAATCGCGCCGATTTACTGGGCCTTTACTCCGGCTTCAGGCTGAAGTACATCTGGTGTAACCGCAGCGCATTCAGTTCAACTGCGCTTGGGTTTGCAGGCTGGCCAAGGTGTGTTCGATGATATCTAGTGCTACATCGACATCTGCATCCGTCGTTTCCAAACCAAGACTGGAAAGTCCGTTTGCAAATCCGAGCAACTCCGTCGCTTGCGTTAAGCAGGTGAAAAATCTCTTCTTGGGGATTCACCTTCGCGGCAATGCAGGCGTTGATGACTACTGTTTCGACTTATTCGGCGCCGAAATCCGCCTGTTTCCGCATTCAGGATGCGTCCGTGGTGCGAAAGGATTAGCAATTCCCGCGAGTGATAATGGAGTTACTGCGGCGGGATTTTCATGAATCCGTTCACGGATTGTCAACGAGCGTGAATTTCTTAAACGTATTTCGCTTTCTTGCAAGATAGGTGCGGAGGCGACCAGCAGCCATGAGGAATTGCGGCTAATTCAGTTCCCCCTCCCATAGCCGCTGACAAAAATCCGCAACGGGCAGAATCTCGATCCCGTCCTGCGTTTTCCGTGGGTATGGTTCATTGCAGACCAGCAGCCGTTTCTGCAGCTTGAGTTCTTCCGCAATGGCGCGCAGGGATTTCAAATCGGCAGGCGACACGCGTTTTGTCGCCTTCACCTCGATCGCGATTCGGTCGTCGAGCAGGAAGTCCACTTCCAGTTGTGAGCGGGTGCGCCAGAAATACAGCATGGTGTCCAGACGCTGGTAGTCGATGGCCGCGCGCAGCTCCAGGAAAACCAGTTGTTCGAGCGCCTTGCCGTATTCGGGCGAACCGGCGGGCAACTCCCTGCGCCGGGTCAGCGCGTTGGCGACGCCGATATCGAAGAAATAGACTTTCTCGGTAGCCGCCAGTTTCCGCTTGTTGCGCTGACGGAACGGCGGGAGTATGTGCAGCACCAGCGTGTCTTCGAGGATTTTTACGTAATCCTTGATGGTGCGCGGCGCCACGTCCGAATCGTTGCCGATTTTGCTGTAGTTTATCTGCTCGCCGTTGAAATGCGCGGCCACGTCGAGGAACCGGGAAAAGTTCTCGATGGAGCGCGTCAGGGCTTCCGCCTGAATCTCCTCGCGCAAGTAAGCGCCTGTGTAAGCCCGCAACTCCTCCCAATGGATGGGTGAATCGACAAGCCCGGGCAGTCCGCCGCGCTGCAGCAGAACCGGGATACGGTCATATCCTGTCTCGCAACTGCTCAGTGGATGCAGGTTGAAGAACAATGCGCGGCCGCCCAGCAGGTTGGCCTTGCCGCGCCTCAGTTTCCTGGCGCTGCTGCCGGTCATCAGAAAATGAGTGTCGCGGGTATCAATGAGACGTTGCACTTCATCCAGCAACGCGGGTAATTTCTGTATCTCATCGACGATGACCAGCTTGTGTTCCCCCACCGCGTCGCGCAGACTTTCCGGAGCCGCGGCAAAACGGCGGAATATCTCGTTGTCCAGCAAGTCGATATAACGCGCCTCCGGAAAATCATGCCGCAACAGGGTGGATTTCCCGGTTTGCCTGGGGGCCAGCAGAAACAGGGATTTCCGCTGTGCGAATGGCCGCAGATTCAGTTTTCGGGCATACATGGCATGGACTCTACCACAGAATTGCCTGAAAAATCTGTGACAAAGTCCCTACACGAGTGCAAGACGAGGTAACAGGCAATTGATCGTATTTCGCTATCTTGCAAGACAGGTGTTGCAGGCCACTGCCGTGGTCGCGCTTATCCTGCTTGCCGTGGCGGTGATTTCGCGCTTCATGCAATACCTGGGCGAGGCCGCGAGCGGGCAGAAGGCGGCGGACGCCCTGTTCCTGATCATGCTTTATCGCCTGCCGGAGTTTTTGCTCGTCATCCTGCCGCTCGCCTTGTTGCTGGGCATCGTCCTGTCCTACGGCCGCATGTATGCCGAGAACGAGATGGTCAGCCTCATGGGCGCCGGCATCGGCCAGACCCGCCTCACGCGGATCACGCTCGGCATCGCGGCCGTGGCGATGGCGCTCATGGGCGTCCTGAGCCTGGGCGCGGCGCCCTGGGGCATGCGTCACGCCGAAGCCATCGTGCAGGGCCAGGAAGAGTTGACCGAGATTGATCTGATCGTGGCCGGGCAGTTCCGCAGTTTTAGTGACGGCGGTCGCGTCACCTGGACCGAACGCACGAGCAACGCCGACAACGGCGGCCGCGAATTGCGGAACGTTTTCGTGGCGGTTTCGGGAGAAGGCGCTGAATCCGGCGCCGCGCCGATGATCGTCTTCGCCGAAAGCGCCCGTCCGATGATCGACGAGGCGACCGGCGCCCGCTTCATGCGCATGGAAAACGTCGCCCAATACGACGGCGTGCCGGGCAGCGCCGAGTTCAGCGTGGGCCGGTTCGACGCTCAGTCCATCCTCTTGCCGCAACCGGCGGAATTCGAGGAAACCCTCGAGCAGTCGACGATCGCGACTCTGGATCTCATCGGCTCGGCGGACCCGGTTCACGCCGGCGAACTGCATTGGCGCCTGTCGCTGATCATGCTCGCTCCGGTGCTCGGCGTGCTCGCGGTGCCCATGAGCCGCGTGCAGCCGCGCCAGGGCCGTTACATCAAGCTCGTGCCTGCCGCGTTTCTGTACGTTGTCTATTTCGCCTTGCTCGAATTCTGCCGCGACGCGGTGCGGGACGGTGGTTCGCCCTATGCGTTCTGGCTGGTCCACGCGGTTTTTCTCGCGTTGGGACTGGCCGCGATTCGGCAGGGCCGAATGTCCCGGAGGCTTTCTTGGAAACCGGGCACATGAAACGCCTCGACCGGCTCGTGCGCAACTCGATGATCCTGGCGACCGCCGGGGCGATCGTCGTCATCGTTTGCCTCGACATGACCTTCTCCCTGATCGACCAGATCCAGGACACCAACGAAGGCTATTCGACGCTCGACGCGATGGTTTTCGTGCTCTGGACCGCGCCGGCCAGCATCCATGAACTGCTGCCGTTCGCCGCTCTCGGCGGCGCCCTGATCGGGCTCGGCATCCTCGCTTCGAACAATGAACTCGTCGTCATGCAAAGTGCCGGAGTTTCGGTGGGTCGAATCGTTTACGCCGTTCTCAAGCCCACCCTGGCAATCATGCTGCTCGGCCTGCTGCTCGGAGAGTACATCGCGCCGCCGCTCGAGCGCGAAGCGCAGAGCAACCGCGCAGCCCTGCGCAGCGCCGGCGGCGCTGCGGACTTCGAACAGGGCGCCTGGTACAAGACCGGCGACGAATTCGTTCACATCAACGCCATCAGCCCCGACGGCGCCTCGCTCATCGGCGTGAGCCGCTATCGAACCGACGGCGGCAGAGAGTTGCTGGCGGCAAGTTTCGCCGAAACCGCCGAATTCGTCGCGGATGCGGCCGAGCCATACTGGCGCCTGCGAGAAGTGCGAGAAAGCACGCTGGAAGGCAACCGCGTAGTCACCGGCAGCCGAAACGAACAGGAATGGCAAGTGGATCTCTCGCCCGATTTGCTTGGCGTCTTGCTCGTCGAGCCCGACCAGCAATCCATTTCGGGACTCTACCGCATGGCCGGCTTCCTGGCCGGGGAAGGCCTCGACAGCGCCGCGCATTTCCTCGCCTTCTGGAAAAAACTGCTGCAGCCGCTGTCGACCCTGGTGCTGGTGCTCGTCGCCGTATTCTTCGTCTTCGGCCCACTGCGCGAAGCGACCATGGGCTATCGCGTGTTCGTGGCCCTGTCCGTTGGCCTGGTTTTCACGATCGTACAACGCGTCGTGGAGCCCGTAAGCCTCTTGTTCGGACTCTCGCCCCTCCTCGCCGCCGCCACGCCGATTCTGCTCTGCGCAATTCTCGGCTGGGCGCTGCTGCGCCGGATAAACTGAAGAGATTCTGCGACTACGCTTCGCTTCGCGCAGAATGACGTAGATGAGATGTCGTCGGAACTAGCACAGCGTGAGTCGCCGGCGGGTGGTGTGGGGTTCAGCGGGCGTGCGAGGGTGAGGCCCGGTCGGCGCAGCCGACAAGAAGCAACGCTTCTTGAGGGCCGAACGACTGGCCATGGATGGCCAGGCTGGGGGTGGTCGAAGCCGGCAATGTCTCGCCAGGGATGGCATGCACAAATCGGATCGAAGCCACAGTCCGTCGCTACTCGTAAATAGGAATTGCTTCCGGCATTCCGACTTCCACTTTCCAGTCCTTGATGAGTTCCTGGAATTCGGCCACGAGTTCCGGATAGTCGTCCGCGAGGTTGTACTCCGCCATGCGGTCAACCGTGACGTCGTAAAGCACCTTCTCGTCGGTGTCCGCGTACCATATGAATTGCCAGCGGTGCGTGCGCACCGAATAACCTTCGGCGCGTTCCCCCATGGGCGTTGTGGACGAACGCCGATTGTCCGTGTAGCCGATGAGATGCGTCCGCTCCGGCATCGAGCGCCCTTCGATCAACGGCAGCAGCGAGTTGCCGGGCAGGCCTCCGGGAATCTCGGCCCCGGCGAGATCGAGAATCGTGGGGAAGATATCCATCGACGAGACCAGGCTCGAGGTGTTGAACGAGTGGCGTATGCGGCCCCGCCAATGGAATACCAGCGGCGAGCGGAAAGACATGTCGTAGAGCCCGTTCTTGCCCAGGTGACCGCCGTTGCCGAGCAGCAGATCGTCGGCGATGGTCGCGTTTTCGTCCACCTTGTATTCGACGTCGGCGTCCTGCTCCCAGCCGTTGTCGCTGATGTAGACGAACAGCGTATCGTCCATCAGGTCGTGGCTCTCGATGTGGTCGAGCAGCCGGCCCACGCCGTCATCCCACCAGGTCACGTTGGAATAGTAGAGTTTGGCCGACTCCGAGATGTCCATGTCCTGGTAGTACTTGCGATAGGTGTAGGGCGCGTCGAAGGGCACGTGCGGCAGCGAGGGCGCGAACCAGATGAAGAACGGCTGTTCCCGGTTCCGGTCGATGAAATCGAACACCGGCTCCATCGTCTCGCGTACCAGATCGTTGCCGTTGGCGCCCATCAATTCCTCGAAAAAGGTGTCGCCGCCGTAGGCCGACATGTCCCAGCCCTCGCTCATGCCTTCGGTGAAGTGGCCGTTGCGATAGTTGTTCTCCCACCACTTGCCGCCCTGCCAGCTCACGTAGCCGACCTCGCCGAGCAGCTTCGGCAACGTGTCGAACTCGCGCATGGCCGCGGCCTTTTCGACCTGATCCCAGAGGCCTCTCTCCCTGTCGCCCAGTGAGGCGTAGTCGGCGTCTTCGTTCCGCCGCTGTTCGACGATCTCGTTTTCGCGCAGAACGTATTGCACCGGATGCAGGCCCGTGATCAGCGTGCGCAGCGACGGGCGGCAATAGGTCGCCGTGACGTGGGCGTGGGAGAACGTCGTTCCGCCAAAGGCGAGGGCGTCCATCGAGGGCGTGACGACATTTTCGTCACCCATGAAGCCGAAATAGGGATAGCCGTGGTCGTCGCCCACGAGCAATACGATATTCGGCGGCCGCTCGGCGGCTGCCGCGGCGGCGCCGGCGAGCGCGAGCGCAAAGAAAGCGAGACAGTGTATTTTGAGCGTTCGATTCATCTTGGGCCTCCGGGATTGCGGCGCATCAATCCGGCGCCAGTTCAAGCAATGCGTCGTCCAGGATCTTCGGGTCACCGGGCTCGCCGCCGCTGAAAAACCAGTCGGCGGGCTCGGGGCGGAAGTCGATATAGTCGCCCTCGGCCGTTGACGACCAGGTGGTCGCGTAGATGCGGCTTCCCGTCCAGTCATCGATTCCGAGCGCGGCCCCTTCGTAGAACAGGGTGATGGTGCGGCTGTCCTGATCGGCGCCCACCAGGGGCGAGACGCCAAGCTTGTCGCCCTGCCGATTCGCGTCGCTACCCGATGCGACATAGGTATAGCTGTCCCAGCCTCGGGCGAAGTGCGCGAGATCCCAATCCATCGATCCCGGCGTGGTGGCGTCGAGCAGGGGCAGCACAGTCGCGCCTTCGCGGTCGGGCAGGTCGAAGAAAATGGTGAGCAGAACGTTGTCGAAACCGTAGGGCGGCAACCAGGGCGTCGAGATCTCTGCCATGGTCAAGGAAAGTTCGAGGTTGCGTCCGGCGGTTCGCGCGCTTACCGCTTCGATCTCGCGCTGACGCGCGCTATCTGGATGCTGCGGAGCTACGTATTGTCCGGTCGGGCCGTAGGCGTCGTCCGGATCGTCCGCAATCTCGGCCGACAGCACTGCATCCGTCACCCGAGTCGTGTAGTTGACGCGCTCGGACAAGCTATCGGATTCCGCCGAGTACACCTGCAGGAAGTGGGACGATTCACCGAGGTCGCGAACTGGAACTTCGATCCGCCATTCGCCCTGATCGTCCGCGGAGAATTCGGTCACGCGATCGAAGTTGCCGTTCGGGATCAATTGCAAAGGTGCGTTGCCGTGGCTGACCCTGCCCGTCAGTTCGAAATCTTCGGTCAACACGGCGCCTTCGATTTCGGCAGAATTGACGACAATCTCCATTTCCGCCGGCGATTCACCGGATGACACCGTCTCGCCGGTGATCCGCAGCACTACAGCCGCCCTCGGCGGCAGCCGCAGACTCAGGCGTCCGTCCGCGCCGGTAACTGCGGGTTGCGCGCCAGGTTCCGCGCCAGGTTCCACGAAAGATTCGGCGAACAATTCCTCCAGTCGCTGAAACGGCAGCGCGCCCACGTCGAGACGATGGGCGAATGCGCTGTGATTGGCGGTGTTGAGCAAGACGATCACACTTTCGCCCTCGTATTCGCGCCGGTAGGCAAGCACCCCCGGACCGGCGGACTCGGACGCAAGCACCTCAAGGCCGCCGCGGGTGAACACGGGATGTTCCGCGCGCAGGGCGGTAAGCTGCTGCAAATATTGAAAGTGCTCGGAATTCTGATCGAACGAGCCTTCCGGGTTGCGGTAGCCTCCGGCGAACATGGCCATGCGCGATTCCGGCAGCGCCTGCTCCGTGCCCTGGTAAACGATGGGAATGCCCGGAATCGTGAACAGCAGCGCAAGCGCCTGCCGGAATGCCGCCGGGTTCCCGGCCGCGAGAAATCTCGCCGTATCGTGATTGTCGATGAAAACCGGCATCGTGAACGGGTCCAGGTAGTTTTCCATATGCCGTTCCAGGCGGTAGCCTAGTGCCGCGGAAGGTCCGCCTCGGGCCAGGGCCCGGTGAATGCCGTAATACAGGGGGTAGTTCAGCATCGAGTTCGGGCCGAGTTGGCCGTCGGTTTCGAGGTAGGCGGCCACGCGGCGTTCCCCGGCGTCATCGTACGGGTCGGACACCGCGGTCGCCTCGCCGAAAGTGAGAAAATGTTCCTTGCCCCTGCTGCGGGCATGGGCGTAAATCCCGTCGTCGTCGCGCAGGAAGCTGTTCCAGAACGGGAACGGAACCAGGGAGACGGTGTCCATCCGGAATGCATCCACCCCAACTTCATCGATCCAGTACTTGTAGATCTCCTTGAACTTGGCGACTACCTCGGGGTTCTCGGTATTGATGTCGCCGACATGTCCGAGCGAGTAGAAATGCTCCTGGTGCAGACTGGCAAAGTCCGTGATTGGCGGTGTCCAGTGGTAGATATCAGCCGCAAAATGTTCGGGATTGAGCCGGTCGATCATGTTGAAAGGGTATTGCACGGGCGCCGGCTGGTGGGAATCCGGCTCCAGCAGGTAGAATCCCGCGGCTGTGTCGTCGGGGTCGTATTCG
The DNA here is from genome assembly GCA_009844085.1 of Gammaproteobacteria bacterium. GTDB lineage: Bacteria > Pseudomonadota > Gammaproteobacteria > Pseudomonadales > Pseudohongiellaceae > UBA9145. Next base: position 76,751 of record VYCF01000007.1, read on the forward strand.
CCTTCGTAGGCATAAAAATTGCCGACGTGATTGGCGATGGTGTCCTGAATCAGGTACATCCCGCGGCAGTGCAGTTCATGGGACAGGCGTTTGTAATCGTCGAGCGTGCCGTAATGCGGGTCGACTTCCTGGAAATGCACCGGCCAATAGCCGTGCCAGCCGGTTGCCTGATACGGCGTGCTCCACCACTGGTTGTATAGCGGCGGCGTAACCCACACCGCGGTAACGCCCAGGGAGCGGAGATAATCGAGACGATCGATCACGCCCTGAAAGTCGCCGCCGCTGAAGTGGCTGGGCTGACTGGGGTCGTATTCGCCGTAGCCCTGGTCGTTATTCGTCGGATCGCCGTCGTCGAAGCGATCGATCATCAGCATGTAGATGACCTGTTCGCTCCAGTCGGGAGAGGCGACATGCAGCAGTTGGCCGGAATCGGCGGCGCATGCCTCGGGGCCGGCTGTCGGCAGCAGATTCGAAGCGGCGGAAATTTCGGCTTCCGGGGCCGTGGTTTCGGCGTCTGGCTCGGTCGCCGGCTGGTCCCCGGAGCAAGCTGTTAAAGCGAGCAAAACCGCGAGCAAAACGATGGGAATTGAAAAGTCGCGCATGGCCGAAAGGATTAACATAAGGTGCTACCCAATTCAAAAAGCCCGCTCAATGAATACGATTGCAGCCCGGTCGCAGGCGCCTTCTTTGGAAATATACTCAATGCGGACGTAGAGAGAACCGCTGGAATATGGAACTGAAGCACGCCGAAAACAGCCATTCGCCGCGAACCGTTGCGCCGCCAACCTCCCGGGAGCAGAAATGCGGCGCTGCCGGAGACTGGTGGCGCAACGCCGTGATCTACCAGATCTATCCGCGCAGTTTCCAGGACAGTAACGGCAACGGCACGGGCGATCTGCGCGGCATCGCGCGCCGCATGGACTATATCGAGGCGCTCGGTGTCGACGCGATCTGGATTTCGCCCTTCTACAAGTCGCCGATGAAGGACTTCGGCTATGACGTGAGCGATTATCGCGCCGTCGACCCGCTGTTCGGCGACCTCGATGACTTCGACGCCCTGCTCGCACAAGCGCACGGGCGCGGCATCCGGATCATCATCGACCAGGTGCTGAGTCACACCTCCGATCGCCACCCATGGTTCCTGGAAAGCCGGGAAGACCGCGACAACGACAAGGCCGACTGGTACGTCTGGGCCGACGCCAAACCCGATGGCAGCCCGCCCAACAACTGGCTCTCGGTTTTCGGGGGCGTCGCCTGGCAATGGGAACCGCGCCGTGGGCAGTACTACCTGCACAATTTCCTGGCGAGTCAGCCGGACCTGAATTGCCACAACCCGGCCGTGCGCCAGGCCGGGCTCGAAAACCTCGAGTTCTGGCTCAAGCGCGGCGTCGACGGCTTTCGGCTGGATGCGGTAAATTTCTGCATGCATGACCCGAATTTGCGCGACAACCCGCCGATTTCGAAATCCCGGAACGAGTTTCTTGCGGGGGGGCAGGCCGCTTCGCCCTATGCCATGCAGACCCATATCCATGACCATACTCACCCCGACAACCTGCTATACATCGAGGAGATTCGACAGTTGCTCGACCGCTACGGCGCGGTGGCCCTGGGAGAAATCGGTTCGGAACGTTCGGCGGAAGTGATCGGCGAGTACACCCGCGGAGACCGGCGACTGCACATGGCCTACAGCTTCGATCTGATGGGGCCGGACGGTTCGGCCCGCGCCATCAAGCGGACGCTGGAAGGCTTGCAGAAAAAAGCCGACGGGGGATGGTGCTGCTTCGCGATCGGCAACCACGACGTCGAACGCGTCGCAAGCCGCTGGACTGGCAACGAACCGGACGCGCAGTCGGCGAAGCTGTTTTCGATCCTGCTCGGCAGCCTGCGCGGCGCCGTGTGCATTTATCAGGGCGATGAACTCGGATTGCCGCAGGCGGAAGTGCCTTTCGAGCGCTTGCAGGATCCCTACGGGATCAATTTCTGGCCGGTCTACAAGGGCCGGGACGGCTGCCGCACACCCATGCCCTGGCAGCAGCATGCACCGTTCGCGGGATTCTCGAGCGCAAGTCCCTGGCTGCCCCTGGACCAGCGCCACCTAGCGCTGGCGGCCGATCGGCAACAGGGCGATCCCGATTCCGTATACGAGTGCATCCGGGCGTTCCTGCATTTCCGCAAGCGCCAGCCGGCGCTGCTCCACGGCGCCCTCGACTTTCTGCCGGTGCAACAGGACGTCCTGACCTTCTCCCGCTCCGCGGACGAACAGACGCTGCTGCTCAGCTTCAATCTGAACGGTGAGGAGCGCGCAATCGGGCTCGAACAGCTCGATGCGTTGAATGGCAGGCAACTGGAGAGGCTCGACGTCGTCAAGGCGCCGCAGGGTTCGATCGCGAACGGCGAACTCGTGTTGCCGCCGCGGTCGATGCTGATTGCCGAGGTGCGCTGAGACCCGATTCACGTGAAATTGGGTATCTGGGAAGTCGTGTAGAATGTTGGCTTCCCGAATTGGCGGTGGCTCCCCGATGACCCCGGAACGGACCAAGGCAACGATCTTCGATGTCGCCCGGAGCGCGGGCGTTTCCATCAAGACCGTTTCGCGTGTGGTCAACAACGAACCAAACGTGCGCCAGCGGACCCGGGACAAGGTGCTGCGCTCGGTGCAGGAGCTTCGCTATCTGCCCAATGCAGCGGCTCGCGAGCTTGGCGGCAAGCGTTCTCGCGTGGTTGGCCTGATCTACGAAAACGCGCAGGAGTTCAGCTACCTGAATGACCTGTTCAACGGCGCGCTCCGCATCTGCGAACCGGCGGGTTACACCTTGCTGTTGCGTCCGCTGACCTTGCCCGACCCCGAGATCGTCGAACACATCCGACAGTTCGCACTGAACGCGCGGGTGGAGGGATTCGTGCTGCCCGCCCCCCTGGGCGATCTGCCCGAAGTATCTGCCTTGCTGCGGGAAATGAAGATTCCCTTCGCGGCGATTACGCCCCGGGAGCCGGCGCCGGACGAGATCAACATTCTCTGCAACGACGAAGCGGCGAGTTTTTCGCTTACCGAGTTGCTGGTCGGCCAGGGACACAGGGCCATCGGCTTCATCAAGGGCCATCCCGACCATGGCGCGAGCGCCAAGCGTTTCGCCGGGTACCGGCAGGCGCTGAAGAAACATGGCCTGCCTTACTCGGCGCGCCTGGTGCGGCAGGGCTATTTCGATTTCGACTCGGGCCAGGCCGCGGCGGCCAGACTGCTCGATCTCCCGCGGCCGCCGAGTGCAATCCTCGCGAGCAATGACGACATGGCCGCCGGCGTGATCTTCGAAGCGCGGGGGCGGGGGCTCAACGTGCCCGGCGATCTTTCCATCGCGGGATTCGACGACACCCGGTTTTCCTCGCGCATCTGGCCGCCGCTGACCACGGTGCGGCAGCCGATCATCAAGATGGCCGAAACGGCGGCGGGCCTGCTGATCGGCAAACTCGACGGCAGCGCCACGGCAACCCCCGAAGCGCCGTTCGAGTGTGAAGTGGTCATCAGGGAATCAACGGCCTCTCTCGCCTGACACAATTCCGCCTGTTCGGTCGAGTTGCATTGACAACGCTGTCAGCTTGCTGGTAATAGAGGAGCCTGAGAATACTTTCGGGATTCCCACATGTCGGCAGAGCAAACCAGGACCGCGAACGCGGGCGGCGCCTATATCTGGCTGACCAGCCTGAGTGCGGCGCTGGGCGGATTCCTGATGGGCTTCGACGCCTCGGTAATTTCAGGCGTCGTGGGCTTCATCGAAGACGAGTTCCAGTTGAACGAGCTTCAGCTCGGCTGGGCCGTCGCCTCGCTGACCCTGACTTCGACCCTCGCCATGCTTGGAGCGGGTCCGCTCAGTAATCGCATCGGCCGCGTCGGTGTGCTGCGGGCTGCTGCGCTGCTCTTTCTCGTATCGGCAATCGGTTGCGCTTTCTCCCCCGATTACTCTTTCCTGGTTTTCGCGCGCATGGTCGGCGGTTTCGCCGTTGGCGCGGCGCTGATCGTCGCGCCCATGTATATCGCCGAAGTGGCGCCGGCGGCCATCCGCGGGAGGCTGGTTTCGCTCAACCAGCTCAACATCGTGATCGGGATTTCGGCCGCGTTCTTCAGCAACTATCTGCTGTTGCAATTGTCCCAGTCGGACAATCCCCTGATCGCTCCCGAACTGCTCTGGCGCTGGATGCTCGGTGTCGAGGCATTGCCCGCGGTGCTCTACCTGTTCGTGTTGCAGTGGGTTCCGGAAAGCCCGCGCTGGCTGCAATTGCGCGGCCGCGACGGCGAGGCGTTGGGAATCCTGGTCCGAATCAACGGCGAAGAAGGCGGAAGGCGTGAGCACGCCGCGATCGAGGCCAGCCTTGCCGCCGAGGAATCCGGCGCGCCGGCGGGCTTTGCCGAATTGCTGCGCCCGCATCTTCGCCTCGTGCTGCTGATCGCCCTGACCATCGGCATCGTACAACAGGCAACCGGCATCAATGCGGTTTTCTTTTACGCGCCGATGATTTTCGAGCAAAGCGGCATCGGCAATGACGCCGCCTTCCTGCAAGCGGTGCTCGTGGGGCTGGTCAATCTGCTGTTCACGATCGTGGCGATCCTGTGCATCGACCGGCTCGGCAGAAAGCCGCTGCTGTTCGTGGGCCTGGCCGGCATCGCCGTCTTCATGCTGCTGCTTTCCTGGACTTTCAACCAGGCCACTTACGAATTGAGCGAAGAGTCGGTCGCCGCGGTCGCGGATGCGGAGTCCCGAACTGCGCTCGAGCCGCTCGCGGGCCGGCAATTCGATGACGAAAACGCCTTGCGGGCCGCGCTTTCCGCGGCAGGCATAGGCGACGCCGGCGGTCTCGAATCGGAACTCGTCGCCCAGGCGATAGAAGTCGATACGGCCCTGGTGCTGACGGGAATCCTGGGATTCGTCGCCTGTTTCGCGTTCTCGGTGGGACCGATCATGTGGGTGCTGTTCGCGGAACTTTTTCCCAACTATGTCAGGGCGGCGGCGATCTCTTTCGTCGGCCTGGTGAACTCCAGCGTAAGTTTTCTCGTACAAATGCTCTTTCCCTGGGAGCTTGCCACTTTCGGCAGCAGCCTGACCTTTCTGATCTATGGCCTCGTGGCCGTTGCCGGACTTGCCATGCTCGTTCGCATCATGCCGGAGACCCGCGGCAAATCGCTTGAGGAACTGGAACAGACGCTGGCGTCGAGGAGCGGATCATGAACAGATTGCAAGCGCATTTGACCGGACTCGTCTGCGCCGCGGGTTTGAGCGCGGGCGCGGTAGCTCAGGACGGACCCATCCCCGTCGAGATTCGCGGCGAACCGGGCAATTTCATGCTTTACCGCGGCGGCGAGCCTTATCACGTAAGAGGCGCGGGCGCCGAGACTCTGGGCGATCTCGAATCGCTCGCCGCGAACGGCGCGAATTCGGTGCGCACCTGGCGGCCGGGCGACGGCAGCGTGCTCGATATCGCGCACGAGCTTGACCTGACGGTCGCGCTTTGCATCGAAATCGCCCGCGAGCGGCACGGCTTCGACTACGACGACGAGGAAGCCGTAGCGCGGCAGTTCGAGGAAGCGCGGGAAATCGTGCTGCGTTATCGCGACCATCCGGCCCTGCTCGCCTGGATCATCGGTAACGAAATGAACCTCGAATACGAGAATCCGCGCGTGTACGACGCCATCAACGACATCTCGCGCATGATTCACGAACTCGACCCCTACCATCCCACCACGACGACCACAGCGGGCATGTGGGGGGATCTCGCGCGGGAGATTCGACAGCGGGCGCCGGATCTGGATTTTCTCAGCGTTCAGGTCTATGGCGCGGTGTACGACTTGCCGCTCATGCTGGCGGAAGTCGATCCGGAAATGCCGCTGATGATTACCGAATGGGGCACGATCGGCCATTGGGAAGTGCCGCTGACCGAATGGGGCGCGCCCATCGAATTGAACAGCTCGGCCAAGGCGGACGTCTACAGCCGCGCTTACGAGGAAATGCTCGCGCCGATGCGAGGCCGGCTGATCGGCAATTACGCGTTCCTTTGGGGGCAGAAGCAGGAACGCACGCCGACCTGGTACGGCGTTTTCACAGCCGACGGGCGAAGCACCCAGGCCGTGGACGTGTTGCATAGAATCTGGACCGGGCAATGGCCGGACAATCGCGCTCCGCTGCTCGGGGAAATGCGGCTCGAAGGCAAGCAGGCGGACGAGAGCATACGGCTGGCGGCGGGACAGGAATCTACCGCGGCGGTCAGCGCCGATGACCTCGACGGCGATCGCCTGATCTTCGACTGGCGCGTGATGGAAGAAAGCACGGCGACCCAGACCGGAGGCGACCCGGAGGATATTCCGCCGGAACTCGACGGCCTGATAGCCGACCCGGCACTGCCCGAAATCAACCTGCGTGCGCCGGCAAGCCCCGGCGCCTACCGCCTTTTCGTTTACGTCGGCGACGGCCAGGGGCGAGTCGCCCACGCGAACATTCCATTCTATGTCGACGCAAATTGAGTAGTCCGGAGAAAAAACAAATGTCGGATATGGATCGGGAAGGGATTCTTTCCGCCTGGCTGGAGCGCATGACGCTGCGGCAAAAAATCGGCCAGATGACAATGGCCGAACGGCTTTCGATAACGCCCGAAGACGTGAAGAGCCACGCCCTCGGCGCGATTCTGTGCGGCGGCGGCTCCCACCCGGGAGACAATAACGTAGAAGACTGGATCGCCATGAACGACGCCTACTGGCAGGCGGCGGTGGGAGACGAGGACAGCCCCGGCATCCCGATCCTCGTCGGTGTAGACGCGGTGCACGGTCACGGCAATCTCAAGGGAGCAACGGTATTTCCCCATAATATCGGTCTCGGCGCCGCGGGCGATCCGGAACTCGTCGCCGAAGTCGCCCGCGCAACGGCCAGGGAATTCCTCGCCAGCGGGCTGGAATGGAATTTCGCTCCCGCGCTTTCCGTCGTGCAGAACTGCAAATGGGGCCGCAGTTACGAAAGTTTCGGCAGCGATCCCGAACTCGTCGCCACGCTCGGCGCGAGCTACGTAGAAGCGTTGCAGGCAGAAGGCGTTATCGGCTGCGTCAAGCATTGGGTCGGCGACGGCGGCACCTGGCAGGGCATGGACCAGGGCGAGACGACCCTGCCCTGGGAAGACCTCGAAGCGACCCATATCGCGCCGTACTACCCCTCGCTTGAGCAAGGCGTCATGAGCGTCATGGTGTCCTTCAATAGCTGGAACGGCGACAAATGCCATGGCCACCGTTTCCTGATTACCGAATTGCTCAAGGAAAAGCTCGGTTTCGACGGGATCGTGCTGTCCGACTGGGACGGCATCGACTATCTCGACGAAGATTATGGCGCGGCAATCCGCAAATCGGTGAACGCCGGCCTCGACATGTTCATGATCTCCGAGCGCTGGAAGGAATTCATCGACACTTTCGAGCGGCAGGTGCTCGAAGGCCACGTGGACATCGCCAGGATCGACGACGCCGTGCGCCGTATCCTGCGCACCAAGCTGCGTTACGGGCTGTTCGACATGCCGCGCCCCGCGAACCGGCCCGGCATCGGCAACGCGGATTTCGCCTGCGCCGCTCACCGGGAACTTGCGCGGCGGGCTGCCCGGCAATCCCAGGTGCTGCTCAAGAACGAACGGGAGGCGCTGCCGCTGAAGCGCGGACAGCGAATCCTCGTAGCCGGAAAGAACGCGCACAACCTCGGCCATCAATGCGGCGGCTGGACCGTGAGCTGGCAAGGCGAGACGGGCAACGACACGATCAGGGGCGAGACGATCTGGGAAGGAATCCGGGCGCTGGCGCCGAAAGCCGAGCTCAGCGAAGGCCTCGACGGCAGCGACGCAGACCCGGAGCGGCACGACATCGCGGTCGTGGTCATCGGCGAAAAGCCATACGCCGAAGGTCATGGCGACATCCGGCCGGGCGACCACGTCTTCGTTGAAGCCGGATCGAGGATCAACGGCCTGATGAATCCGCTTGAGGCTTATGCCGGCACCCTGGTGCACTCGGAAGTTCATCCCGAGGATCTCGCCTGCATCCGCAACATCGCCGCCAGGGGCATTCCTGTAGTCACAGTGCTGGTTTCGGGCCGCCCGTTGATCGTCGACGAGGAACTCGCGTCGTCGTCGGCATTTGTCGCGAGCTGGCTGCCAGGCGCCGAGGGCCGCGGCGTGGCCGAAGTACTGATGGGAGACTACGAGTTTACCGGCCGATTGCCGACTCCCTGGCCGGGATCGGAACACAAGGACGGACTGCTTCCGAAGGCTGGCGCGGTTTTCCCGATCGGCCATGGACTGCGTGCGAATTCCGAGCCGGATGTGTGTAACGAGAACGCGGTTGCAACGAGCCCTGGAGAGCCTCGGGCGGACGTTCAGACAATTTGATGCAAAAGGTTGTTGACAACGCTTTTCATGTAGCATATAAGACGTTATGACAACGTTATCATTTTTCTCGCCGATGCGGTGAGATGAGGAAAATCACTACCCGCGCCTCGTCGTCAGGCTGAGCCCGGGAAGGTGGAGGAGAGAATCAAGGTGGGTGTCAGGTTTTATGCAAAGTCGCCGCTGGCCGCGGCGGTGTCGCTCGCATTGGCCGGCGGAGCGGCGTATGGGCAGCAGCCGGAACCGGGGGCGCAAGCGATCGAACAGATCGTAGTCACGGGTATCCGGCAAAGCTTGAGAGCGTCGATGGACCTGAAGCGGAACACGGATGGGGTCGTCGACGCAATTACCGCCGAGGACATCGGCGACTTTCCTGACAGCAACCTTGCCGAATCCTTGCAGCGGATCACGGGAGTCTCCATCGACCGTGAACGCGGCGAAGGCGCGCGGGTAACGGTTCGCGGCTTCGGCCCGGACTTCAATCTCGTCCTGCTTAACGGCAGGCAGATGCCGACGACGAGCGGGCTGGGCCGATCCTTCGATTTCGGCGATCTCGCTTCCGAAGGCATCTCGGCAGTGGAAGTCTACAAGAGCGGCCAGGCCGACGTACCCACCGGCGGTATCGGTTCCACCCTGAACATCCGTACCACGCGGCCGCTGGATGCTCCGGGCAGGAACTTCACCGCGGCATTGAGCGGACTGAACGACGAGTCCACGGAGATGGGCGACAGTTTCACTCCCGAAATGTCCGCGCTGTTCTCCGATACCTTCGCCGACGACACCGTCGGCATCGCCCTCAGCGCGGTTCGCCAGGAGCGCAACAACGGCGCCGGCACCGTCAGCGTCGGCGGCTGGCGCACCTTTCCCGGCGAAACCGACAATTGCTGGTGCGGCATCGGCCCGTCGGAATGGGGCGGCATTCCTCCCCACACCGACCCAAACCAGCAGAACCGGCCGGGTGAAGGCGACCTGTATTCGGTGCCCCAGTCCATTGGATATGAAATGGCCGAATGGGATCGGGTCCGCACCAACGGTCAGCTTACCTTGCAGTTCCGCCCGGCCGACAATCTGACGGCTACGCTCGATTACACTTATTCCGAGCTGGAACTTTCCCGCTCTTACAGCAATCTGTCGGCCTGGTTCAATTTCGGCGGACAGGAAACGCTCTGGACCGACGGTCCCCAGGCCAGCCCGCTGATCTACACCGAGAATTCATCCAATTCCGACTTCTCGATGGGCGGCGGCGAGGATGCCTGGCGCACCCAGAACGGCTCCACCGGGCTGAACCTGGTCTGGGACGTATCCGACCAGTTGACGATGGAATTCGACTACCACGATTCCGACGCCAAGCGTTCGCCCAACAGCCCCTTCGGCGACTCCGCACTGCTGTCCACCGCAGCTTACTCCCGCGACAAGACCACGGGCTATTTCGGCAACGATCTGCCGATTCTCGAACTCGGGCTCAACGACACACTGTCACCCGACGACATGATCGTCACCGGCAGCGTGTTCACCAATAATCTGTCGAAGATGGACATCAATCAGACGACAGCCTCTGGAACCTATCTCCTTGACCTGGATTTCGTCGAAGCCATCGATTTCGGCATCCAGCTCACCGAGGTCAACAACCGCTCGGCGGGCTCGGTGGTGCAACGCGACGCCTGGGGCGGCGTAACCCAACGCGGCGCCATCGCCGACCTGTTAACGCCGGCATCTTCCGCCAGCGCCTTCGAAAACATTCCAGGCGGCGCCGACCCGCGCCGGCAAACCGACTTCTATCGGTTCGACATGTCCGAACTCGTCGCCAGGACAGAGCAACTTCTGTCCTCGGGCGATGCGTCGCCATTTGCCGCCCCGCACAGCGGCGACTGTTTCTCCGACCTTTGTGCGTCGAGCAATTTCAATTCCGACCGCCGCACCCAGGAAGAATCCCTCGCGGTTTACTTCCAGGTTGACGCCTCGACCGAAATCGGCGATGTGCCGCTCGATATCCGATTCGGCATGCGTTACGAGGAAACGGACATCGCCTCCCAGGCGCTGTCCCCTGCTTTCACCGGGATCAATTGGGTAGCCGGCAACGAATTGTCGGCGGTGCAGGGCGAGCCGGATTTCACTTCGCTGGAAGGCAATTACGGCATTGTGCTGCCTAATCTGGACCTCAAGTTCGACCTGACCCCCGATCTGGTTGCCCGGGCATCGATCAGCAGAACGCTGACGCGACCGAATTACGGCGACATCCAGGGCGGCCAGACGATCAACCAGTTGCTGCGTATCGACGGCGGCACGGGCAACCGGGGCAACCCGAACCTGCTGCCTTTCGACTCCCTGAACCGGGACGTGTCGCTGGAATGGTATTACGCCGAAGACAGCTACGCTGCGGTCGGCTACTTCCTCAAGGATGTGGAGAACTTCATCGGTACCTCGTCGGTGGTTGAGGAAACCTTCGGCCTGCCGCACCCCACGCTTGGCCCCCTCGGCCAGGAAGCACGGGCTGCCACGGGGAGTTCCGACGGCGGTACGCTATACGGCTGGATTCTGGAGAATCGCGCCGACGCGCAGGGCGTCAACACCGAAACCGGCGTCATCTCCGGTGTAGCGGGACGCGACCCGGCGGCGCCTTTCAACCTCACGGTGCCAGTCAACATCGAGCAGGCCCAGATGGAAGGCTGGGAAGTTGTGGTGCAACACAACTTCGGCGATACCGGTTTCGGCCTGATTGCCAACGCCACCATCGTCGATGCCGACGTGGGCTACGACAACTTCAGCCTCGCCCAGCAATTCGTATTGACCGGACTGAGCGACTCGGCGAACTTCATCGCCTTCTATGACCAGAACGACATCAGCGTGCGGGTCGCCTACAACTGGCGAGACGATTTCCTCGCCGGCACCGGCCAGGCCAACGTGGGCGCCGGGCCACCGACCTATGTGGCTGCGTACCAGCAGGTCGATGTCAGTGCGAGCTGGTGGGTGACCGAGAACTGGCAGGTTTTCGCGGACATCCTGAACCTGACCGACGAGACGACCCACGTCTACGGCAGGGACAAGAACCAGACGCTGTTCGCCGCCCAGTCGGGCCCGCGCTACAACATCGGCTTCCGCTACAAGTTGTAAGTGCTGATTGCGCAACAGGAAAGGCTGCCCTCCGGGGCAGCCTTTTTTGTATCATCTCGGGCGGGACTGGTGATGCGATGAATCGGCCAACGCGGAAAATCGTCATCGTGGGTGGCGGTACGGCAGGCTGGATCACCGCCTGCGTGGTCGCGGCCGAATCCCTGAAACGCGGGGATGGCGCGGTCGAAGTCGTTCTGATCGAATCTCCCGACATTCCCATCATCGGCGTCGGCGAAGGCACCTGGCCTTCGATGCGCATGACCTTGCAGCGAATCGGTCTGGCCGAGGACGAACTCATTCGCGAATGCAGCGCCAGTTTCAAGCAGGGCACCCGCTTCCGCGCCTGGTCGGGCCTGCCCGGGAATTCGGAATACATCCATCCTTTCAGCCTGCCGCTGGAATACTCGGATCTCAATCCCGCGAAATACTGGCTCGCCCATGGTTCCAGCACGCCCTTTGCCGATCTCGTCACCCCCCAGGCGCGCGTGATCGAACTCGGTCTCGCGCCGAAACAGGCGGGCGCCCCGCAATACGCGTTCACCGTCAACTACGGCTATCACTTCGACGCAGGCGCGTTCGCCGGATTGCTGCATCGGCACGCTACAGGGAAACTCGGCGTGCAATATATCGCGGGCAATGTCGAAAGCATCGAGTCGGATGCGAATGGGGATATCGCCGCAGTCGCTCTCGATACCGGCGAACGCGTGCCGGGCGATCTGTTCGTCGATTGCACCGGACAGAAAGCGCTCCTGATAGGCGCTCATTACGGAAGTCCGCTTGCCTCGGTCAAGGACGTGCTGTTCAACGACAGGGCCATCGCGGTGCAGGTTCCCTATGCAGAACCCGGCGACCCGATCGCTCCAGTGACCTTGTCGACAGCCCAACCGCATGGCTGGATCTGGGATATCGGCCTCAACAGCCGCCGCGGCGTCGGCTACGTTCATTCAAGCGCTCATGCCGATGAGGAAACGGCCCTTGAAGCGCTGAAGACCTACGTTGCAGAGACTTCTCCCGGCATCGATCTTGCCGGTCTCAGCTACCGGACGATTCCATTCGAGCCCGGTTACCGTGAAAGCTTCTGGATCAGAAACTGCGTCGCGGTTGGACTGTCGGCAGGTTTCATCGAGCCTCTCGAAGCTTCGGCACTCGTGCTGATCGAACAATCGGCGGCCATCATTGGCAAACAATTGCCGCGTGACCGGGAAATCATGGATGTCGTCGCCGGACGATTCAACGACAAGATGCGCTACCATTGGCTGCGAATCGTCGAGTTCCTCAAATTGCATTACGCGGTCAGCGCACGCGAGGACAGCGACTACTGGAAGGAAAACCGGGCGCGGGAAACCTGGCCCGAAAGCCTGCGCGAAAAAATCACGCTATGGCAGCAACAGCCGCCCTGGCATGACGACGCGCCCCGGCTCGACGAGTTGTTTCCTTCCGCGAGTTATCAATACGTACTCTACGGAATGGGTTTCAGACCACGCTATGGCGCGACCGGCGAGGCGCAGGACGAGCGAATGCGCAAGCGCGCGGACGAGGTTTTTCATGGCGCACGGATGAAAGCGCAACAGATGGCGCGCCTGCTGCCGGAGACGAGAGAACTCATCAACGCCATCACGAACCGGGCTGCAGCCTGAACAACCATGCCGAACTACGCGCTGCTGAACAACGTCAACCACGCCGAGGTCAAGATCGTCACCGACCGCGCGGCCCGCTACGGCGACAGCATCATGCAGGCGCCGGTGTTCCCCTTCGAGTTCCGCAATGCTCAGGCCTGTTATCCGATCCTGTTCCAGCAGGATAGCGCGGGCGATTTCTCTCCATTGGCGCTGTTCGGATTCGAGCAGGGAGAAAACCTGTTCCTGGACTATTCCGGCTGGCAGGCGCCCTATATACCCGCCATGGTGCGTCGCGAGCCATTTCTGATCGGATACCAGGAATCGAGCAGCGAGGGCGAACCCGTGCGCACCCGGGTGCTGTCGATCGACATGGACCATCCCAGGGTCAATACCGAACATGGCGAGCCGTTGTTTCAGCCACTGGGCGGCCGTACGCCTTTTCTCGAAAACGCCGCCGATCTGCTGGAATCGATTTGGCTCGGCCTCGAACACGCCAAGACTTTCGTCGGCGCCATGCAGAGGCACGATCTGATCGAATCGATGACGCTTGAAATCGAATTGAAGGACGGCTCGCGCAACCAGTTGATCGGCTTCCATTGCCTGAACGAGGAGAAGATCCAGGGGCTGTCGCCGGAGGCGCTTGGAGAACTGAACGCCAACGGTTTTCTCATGCCGATGTACATGGTGGTCGCTTCCATGGGCAATCTGCAGGCGCTCGCCGAACGCAAGAACGCGAGTCTGGGTGAAAGCGGCGATGCCCGCGAAAGAGTTGAGCCCGATGTCTGAACCGTCGCCCGTCGAAAGCATCGATTGCGCCGGCGGCGCGATTCCGCGGCAGGTGTTCGCCTCGACCGAACCGGTATTGCTCAAAGGACTCGTGAGCGGCTGGCCCGCGGTCGCGGGGTGCGGCGGATCAATCCCCGACGCCGCCCGTTATCTTTCGCAATTCTGGCGCGAAGAGCCGGTCACCGTTTATGCGGGAGATTCCTCGATAGACGGCAGATTTTTCTATAACGAGGATTTCACGGGCTTCAATTTCGTTGCCGGCAAGGCCAGCCTGCCGCAGGTTTTCGCCAAGCTCGCCGAAACCGACCGCGAAGAGCGCTTGTCGACGCTGTATATCGGTTCGACTCCAATCGACAAGTGGATGCCCGGATTCCGGGCGCAGAACGATGTGCAATTGCCCACCGAGGACGCGCTGGCGAGTTTCTGGCTCGGCAACCGGACCCGGGTGTCGGCGCATTACGATTTTCCCGACAACGTCGCCTGCGTGGTTGCCGGCGAGCGTCGCTTCACGCTGTTCCCGCCGGGGCAGATCGGCAATCTGTATGTCGGCCCCATCGACAAGACGCCTTCGGGCCAGGCGATCAGCCTGGTCGACGTAAAGAATCCCGATCTGGAGCGTTTCCCGAAATTCGCCGAGGCTCTCAAGCACGCGCGGACCGCCTTGCTTGCGCCGGGCGATGCGATCTTCATCCCGAGCATGTGGTGGCATCACGTCGAGTCGCGGGAAGAATTCAACATGCTGGTCAACTATTGGTGGTGCAATTCGCCGGATTTCATGGGCTCGCCCACCAACGCGCTGATGCATGCGATCCTCGCCTTGCGCGACCTGCCTCCGCGGCAGCGCGAACTTTGGCAGGGAGTGTTCAACCACTATGTCTTCGACGCCGACGAGTCGGTGTACGAGCATATCCCGGAGCCGGGCAGGGGCTGCCTGGCGCCGCTCGACGAAACCAGGGCCAGGCAATTGAAGGCCAACCTGCTCAACCGGTTGAACAACTGATTTGCGCCATGGCTGACAACGGGAGATTCTGCGACTTCGCTTCGCTCCGCGCAGAATGACGGGGCACGGTCTAGCACTTTAGCTCAACGCCGGAATCCCGTATGCTTCGCCTTTGTTCAAGCGCAATCGACATTGGAGACAAACCGATGACATTCCGTTTCCTGTTCGCCGCCCTGACCCTGGCCGTCAGCGTTCCGGCCATAGCCCAGGTTCCCATCATTCAGCCCGGCCTGCCGGGACAGCCGAGCCGGCAGATCAGCGCCGAAGAGGCGTCCGATCTCGCCGGACTGCAATTTTCCGAAGCCGACGTGCGATTCATGCAAGGCATGATCTCGCATCACCGCCAGGCCATGGAGATGAGCGTCCTGGTGGATGACCGCAGTAACCGCGAGGCCGTGGAAGCCCTCGCCGAGCGCATTTCTCTTTCCCAGGAAGACGAAATTTCCATGATGGCCGGCTGGCTCGAAGACCGCGGTTTCGAAGCGCCCGCCGCCGACGCCCATCACGATCCCGACTACATGCTCATGCCGGGAATGCTTTCACCGGAAGAAATGGAACAACTCGAAGCGGCCGAAGGCTTCGAATTCGATTCGCTGTTCCTGAATTTCATGATCGACCACCATGAAGGCGCGCTGGTGATGGTCGAAAACCTGCTCGATCAGCCGGGCTCGGCCCAGGATTCGGAACTGTATCGATTCACCACCGATGTCACCTCCGACCAGACCAGCGAGATCGAGCGCATGATCACCATGCTGTCCGGATTCTCGCCCGACCCGCGTGTGGCGCTGACTCCGGGCTTCCGCGACGCCGGCGAAGCCGCGCTAAACATGCGCCTGGTAGCGTCGCTGCCCAAGCCGGACGGCTTCTTCGACCCGGCCAACCCCAGCGGGCTGCCCAATCGCGACGACCGCGACCAGGAGGAAACCCTGGCTCCCGACCCCGATGCGCCGGATGAGCCCGTAGCCGAGCCGGTCAGCGATCCGGCGGCTGCCCAGAACGTGCAGGAAACGCCGGTTGCCGAAGACGAGGAAGACGACGAGGACTCCGAGCCGCGACCCTCGCTGCTCAATTTCGGCAACACCGATCTCGTATTCACCGGCAATGTGCTCGTCGCCGGCAATTATCACGGCTATAACGCCTACGACATCAGTAATCCGATCATGCCGCAACTACTTAGTTCGGTCGTCTGTCCGGGCGGGCAGGGCGACGTTTCCATCGTCGGCGATCTGCTGATCATGTCGGTGGAGCAGACCCGCGGCCGGCTCGACTGCGGCCTGCAAGGAGTTGCCGAACCGGAAAGCGATGAGCGTTTCCGCGGCATCCGCATCTTCGACGTGAGCGATTTCCGCATGCCGATGCAGGTGGGCGCCGTCCAGACCTGCCGCGGCTCGCATACGCATACCGTGGTTACCGATCCCGATGACGCAGGCAATATCTATGTCTACGGTTCCGGCACGAGTTTCGTTCGCGACGAGGAAGAACTTGCCGGCTGTTCGGACGAATCGCCGTTCGAAAATCCCGAATCCTCGCTCTATAGCATCGACGTGATCCGGATTCCGGTAGACGCGCCGGGCGAAGCAGCCATCGTAAATCGCCCGTTCATCTTTTCCGACCCCGAAACCGGGGTGGCGGCGGGACTCTGGGAAGGCGGCGATCACGGCCCCGACACCCAGGAAACGCGCATGACGAACCAGTGCCACGATATCACCGCCTTTCCTGAAATCGGTCTGGCGGCAGGCGCCTGCTCGGGTAACGGCATCCTGCTCGACATTTCCGACGCGGAGAATCCCGAACGGGTCGACGAAGTCATCGATCCCGGATTCGCTTACTGGCATTCCGCGACATTCAACAACGATGGCACCAAGGTCATCTTCACCGACGAATGGGGCGGCGGCGGCCGGCCCCGCTGCCGAGCTTCGGACCCGCTGAACTGGGGCGCCGATGCGATTTACGACATCGTCGACGGCCAGATGGAATACCGCAGCCATTACAAGATGTCGGCGCCACAGACCGAAACCGAGAACTGCGTAGCCCATAACGGCTCGCTCGTGCCCGTGCCCGGCCGCGACATTTTCGTCCAGGCCTGGTACCAGGGCGGCGTTTCCGTAGTCGATTTCACCGATTCCGCGAATCCGGTGGAGATCGCCTTTTTCGACCGCGGCCCCATCGATGAGGAAGAACTGATCTCCGGAGGCTACTGGTCTACGTACTTCTACAACGGCTACATCTACGGAACCGAGATTGCCCGCGGCCTTGACGTGCTGCAATTGCAGCCGAGCGATTTCCTGACCGAGAACGAAATCGCCGCAGCCTCGCTGCCCCATGGCGCCGTGACCTTCAACGCCCAGCAGCAGACGATGTTCCGCTGGCCGGCTGAACCCGTGGTCGCCCGCGCCTATCTCGACCAGTTGGCGCGCAGCGAATCGCTGTCTGCGGCACAGCGGCAGGATCTGAGCGAAGCGCTCGATGAGGCCCAGGACGCTCTCGACAGCGGCGCGGACAACAATGCCGTGGCCGGCCGGTTGGAAGACCTGGCGGAGGAATACGAGTCAGCCTCGGCTTCCGGCGTCGATGCCAGCCGTCTGGCGGCGCTGGCCGACACGCTGACCGGAATAGCCGACCGCTTGTAGCGTTGTTTTCCAGTCACAACTACCCAGATAGGGCTCTCCACTAGCGAGGAAGTTGAATATGCGGATTTTCGCCAGGATTTCAGTGATCGCGCTGGCGCTGTCGAGTGTCGCCACGATGGCCCAGGATACCTATGAACCACCGCGCACGTCGTCCGGTCATCCGGATTTCCACGGCTACTGGACCAACGCTTCGCTGACCACCTTGCAGCGCGCCGCCAATTACGAGGAATTCGGCCTGGTGATCCCGGACGAACAACTCGCCGCCGTGACGGCGAACAATCACCAGAACGTGCGCCAGGCCACCGACGACAACCAGGTGCAAGGGCAATTGCCCGACGGCAGCGATCTGGCCAGGGGTCGCGGCTACAACGCCTTCTGGGTCGATCCGGGCTCCCGATTCGGCGTGATCGACGGTCAGGCCCGCACTTCCTGGATCACGTATCCGGAGAACGGCCGCATTCCCTTTTCCGAGCAGGGCAACCAGTTGCGCCGCGACTTTCGGGCGCAATTCTCCGGCAATCACGGGCCCGAAGGCCGCTCCCTCGGCGAGCGATGCATCATCGGCTTCGGCGGCACCGGCGGGCCGCTGATGAACAACGTGCTTTACAACAACCTCTACCAGATCGTGCAGACCGACGACTATCTGACGATCCTCGTCGAGATGGTCCATGACGTTCGCATCATCCCCATCGGCGGCGAACACCGCCGGCCCGAGGCCCACGCGCCATGGTTCGGAGATTCGGTAGCGAACTGGGACGGCGACACGCTGGTTGTGGAAACGATCAACCTGCATCCGCTGCAGGCGCCGCAAAACGCGGCGCCGATTACGGAGCAGGGCAGAATTGTCGAGCGCCTGACGCGCATCGCCGACGACCAGATCCTGTTTGAGTTCAGCGTCACCGATCCGGTGTATTACATGCAGGAATGGGGCGGCGAAATCGTATTCAACGCCACCGACACCATGCCCTACGAGTACGCCTGCCACGAAGGCAATTACGGACTCGAAGGCATCCTCGCCGGCGCCCGCCGCCTGGAACTGCTCGGAGAAGACTAGGGCAAAGCGCCGGTGTCAGTGGGTCAGTGAGTAGATCAGGTAGTTGATGCCCAGTTGGTAGGCGGCGTTGGCGTAGCGCGTGGGGTACCACTGGTCGTAGGTGTGCTCCCAGCCGTCCCCCATGTCCGAATTCCAGTTGATCAGCACCATGACCCGGCCGTGATCGTCGAGAATCGCGTGATTGCTCGCCACGTCGATGCCCGCCTGGCCGAACCCCTGGCGTCCGCCGCGGCCCGGAATCATCTGCGGGCCGTCAATGTCGAAAAAGGTGCGGAAAATCTCGTGGTTGGGCGGTAGTTCGACGAGTTCCCGATCCGGGAAGAGTAGCGAGAAATCCCGATAGAACGCGTCCCACTGGCGTTCGCCCCAGAAGTCGTCGATCAGCAGGAAGCCGCCGCGCAGCAGATATTCGCGCAGGTTTTCGACTTCCCGCGGCGAAAGCGAAAGGCCGCCGTTGCGGCCCATTTCCAGCGCGTACAGAAAGGGGTAATCGAAGATTTCCTCGTCGTCGAAGCGCAGGACGATCGGCTCGCTCATGACGCGCACATTGGTCAGACGGGCCACGCCGCGCAGGAAGTTCTCGTCCGAAGCGGGGAAGTCGGTCAGCCACGGCCCGCCGTACCAGCCTCCGTCGTAATAGCTGTCGTATTGCACGCGGACGAAGGCGAATTCGCCTGCGATGTCGTACAGGTCGGAATTGTCGATCCCGAACCTTGCCTGGCCGGCGGCGTTGCCCGCGAACATGGCCAGCGAGACAATTGTGAGGGCGAGAAATCGATTCATGGACGATCCTGAAACGCCATCCTGACCAGACAGTTTGTATCGACAGAATCGAGAGATCAAGTTATTGTGAACGCATGAAGTACGCTGATCTGATACTGGCGTCGGCAAAACGGATTTGGCTTTCGATTTGCACGGCGGGGTTGGCGATTTCCGCTACTGCCCTCAACGCGGCCGAGGACAGCGACTGGGTCGGACAGATGCAGGCCCAGGAAAAAGCCCTGGCGGAACTGGAATCCCTGAACGGCCCCTTCGACCCTTCCCTGGTCGAACCCCTGCAGGCCATGATCCGGCTGCTCGAAGAGCAATCCGAACATGAACGCATCGCGGAATTGCAGGAGCGCCAGCTCGCCCTGATGCGCACCAATCTCGGCCTGGAAAATCCGCAATTGATCCCCTTGCTGGAAGACATGGTTCTGACCCGGATCGCCATCGGCGAGTTCGACGGAGTCACGGACAACCTGCAAATGATTCGCAATGTGAGCGCCAACATCGAAGATCCCGAAGTCCTGCTGCGGGCGATCGACGTGCTGGCTCACTGGTACCTGACCGGTGGCGCCGGCGACGGCAGCCGCCGGCGGGCGACGAATTTCTTCGAAGCCCGGGAACTGATCGAGGATCTTGAAGACGCGGCCGTGGAACTCTATGGCGAAGACAGCCCGGAGCTGGTTCCCTGGCTCTATTCGAGCGCCATGAATGCATATCAACTCGTCGGCTTGCTCAATTCCGGGGAGGGTTCGAGCGGACCGACGATTCGTGAACTCGTGAGACACGACGGCGGCACGAGATTGCGTACGTCCGCGCGCGGATTTTCCCTGAATCCGTTGTGGTCGCGTACGGTTACGCCGGTTATCGAAGAGGGCGAACTGGTAGGCGAACTCTACCTGCGCCAGGGCATCGGCAAGATCGACGACATGGCCGACATCTTCGAGGCGGAAGGTAATCTCGAAGCCCAGGCCATGGCCGTGATTTACCGGTCCGACTTCCAGTTGCTGATGAATCGGGGCACGGCCTTCAGCCGTTATCGCGAAGCGCAGGAGTTGTTGCTGGAAGCGGGCATTCCCGCCGAGCGCATCGATTTGTTTTTCAGCCGCCCGCAACTCGTGCCGGTCAGCCGCTTCTACCCCACGCTGGAAGAAGCCATTGCGCATCAGGAAGCCGAACTGGCGTCCTGGCGGCCCGACCAGGAAGACGCGATCTACGTCGCGCCGTTCACCGCCTGGGACGAGTCGTCGCCCAACGTAAGCGAGCCGGTTTCTGACAACGCCTTCTGGGAATTCGAAAACAACTACCACCAGGTGGATCTCGAATTCCGCATCAACAGCCGCGGCGGCGTTTCCTCGGTCGATATCATCGCCGCCGACCCGGATGACCGAAGATCACGCCGACTTGCGCGCAATGCCGCACGCGAACTGCGCTTCCGCCCCGCTATCGTGGAAGGCCGCGGCCAGCGCCTGCGCGACGTGCAGATGCGAGTCCTGCTGCCACGCAGAGAGGATTGAACGAGCACATTATCCCGCACGGCGGGACTGAGATCGTTGAGGTGGAATAATCAGGAGAGGGTGGATTCCGATGCAGATATCGAATGTGGCTGAAAAAGCCATGTCAATTGTCAAAACACTCCGGGCGGCAATCGCCCCTTTTGTAGTGTTTGGCGCGTGTTCCGTGGGATGGGCGGCTATCGGTCTTGCAGCCGATTCGGACACGGAGCCGATGTCGGAATCGTCCCGGCAAGAAAAGGCGTCACAGATTTTCGCGTTTCTCGCGGGAGCGACGCAGGACAGTTCTCCCCGGCGAATTCAGAACTATTTGAAATCCAGCGAGCTTGTCGATGCACTCGAGTTCTCTGCGGCGGACTTGTACGGCGAGGATGACCCGAACATGATTCCCTGGTTATATCTCGCCGCCATGGACAGCTACAGACTGGCCGGCATTCTGGCATCCGATGACAATCGAGTCAGTTACCACGCAGTGCGGCAAATGGCCAATCAGAGCGGAGGAAAAAAGCTTAACGCCTTCAGCTTGGGGGGTAACGTGTCCTGGGCAGACCCAGGTACCGCGTCGAGCTTACGCCAGCTTCACAAATCTTTCCTGGTGAAAGCAATGAGCAAGTTTTCCGAAATGGCCGAGATTTTCGAGAGCGCGGGCAATCCGGAAGCGCAGGCCATGGCGTGGATTTACAGGGCTGACATGCAGTTGCTGCGGAACTGGGGCACACCATTCGCCAACTATCGCGAAGCGCAGGAGCTATTGCGCCAGGCCGGTATTGCGGAAGATCGAATCGAATTGTTTTTCGGCCGTCCGCAATTGATTCCCGTAAATCGGTTCTATACAACCCTGGAAGCAGCCATCGAGAATCAGGAAGCGGAACTTGCCTTGAGAATGCAGACTAACGATCCGGCCCGGCAGGCGCCTTATTTTGCCTGGGATACATCCGTGCCGGCGGTAAGGTCGCCGTTGCCGATCGATTCCCTGGCTGCCGCCAGGGAAAGCTATGAATATGTAGACCTTCGCTTTCGCATCACCGCCGAGGGAGACGTGCGCGCGGTAAACGTTTACGCATCGGGGGATTCCGGTGCGGAACGGAACGCGAGAATCGCCCGTGAAGCAGCCTACAAGTTGGACTTCCGGCCTGCACTGGTAGACGGCCGCGGGCAACCGCAAAGCGGCTTGCACATGCGGTTTCACTTGCCCAGCGGCGTCAAGTGAGTCGTTTTGTAACAATTCATTACTGGATTCTCGGGCAAACGCCCCTATAGTTGTTGATTCCGCGCCGATAGAACTGAAATCGGGGTTTCATTCGTATACCTCAGGTAGCGAATGTCGGAATTTCATGGATCAAACAGGCAAGGTCAGGTGCTGAGGATATGTTGCGAGTATTGCTTCCGGTAGGGATATTGGCGGGCTGCGTCCTGATTGCCGCCTGGCTGGTGCTCAATCCGACCGAACTCGACGAAGCTTCCCCCGAGATCGTTCCGGTCGCCGTGCGCGTCATGGAAGTCCGCTCCGAACCGACGAAATTGTTTGTGGAATCCCAGGGCAAGGTGCAGGCGGCGCGAACGGTGAATCTGTCGACTCCGGTTGCGGGCACGGTGGCCTGGATTTCGCCGAAACTCGAAGCGGGCGGATACGTCGCCGTAGACGAGCCCTTGCTGCGGCTCGACAGCAGCGACTACGAAATCGCGCTCGCCCGCAGCGAAGCCGCGCTGGAACAGGCGATTGCCGAAGAATTGCACGCCCGTTCGGAATACGAGCGCCTGCGCGAACTCGGCGAGCGCCGCCTCGCGAGCGAGTCCCAGATCCAGAATGCCGAACGCCTGGCCAATGTTACGGCCGCGCGCATCAACGAGATCGAAACCCAGCTCCGGCAGGCCCGGATCGACCTTGAGCGGACCGAGGTGCGGGCGCCGTTCGACGCCATCGTGCAGTCACGGCAGGTGGAACTCGGCCAATACGCCAACCGGGCGCAGAACATTGCCGTCATGTATGGCGCCGAGGAAGTCGAAGTGCGGCTGCCGCTGGCGATCCGCCAGTTGGGCTATCTCGACGTGCCGCTCGATTTCCGCGGCGAACTCGACCGCCGGGTCGCTCCGGTCGTGCGCCTGGAAGGACTCTATGGCGGGCAAAGACACATCTGGTTCGGTCGCATGGTGCGCACCGAAGCCACCATCGACCCGGACAGCAACACGGTTCAGTCCATCGTTCGCGTTACGCAGCCGCAAGAAGTCGATAATGAGCAAGGCGAAAAGAACGCAATTCCCCTGCCCATCGGCCTGTTCGTGGAAGCTTCCATCAGCGGCCGCGAGATCGACGACATCATCGCCCTGCCGCGGTCGGTAATCCGCAACAACAACCAGGTGCTCGTCGTCGATGCCGAAAACAAGATGTATTACCGCGAAGTGGAGATCTTCCGCTTCGAGGAAGAACGGGTGCTGATCAGCGGCGGCCTGGCGCCGGGCGAAATCGTCTGCATCTCGCCAATCCAGGCAGTGGTCAACGGCATGGCCGTGCAGCCCGTCCGGGAAATAATCTGAGACCGCGCCGATGCGCACTCCCATAAGCTGGTTTGTCAGGAATCCCGTAGCATCCAATCTGCTGATGTGGATCTTTCTCGCCGGCGGCGTGATTGCCTATTTCAATCTGAACCAGGAAGAATTCCCCGATATCGAAATCGGTGTGATCCAGGTCAGCGTGCCTTATCTCGGCGCCACGCCCGAGGAATCGGAAACCGGCGTTTGTCTGCGCATCGAGGAAGCCCTCGAAGGGGCGGAAGGCATTCAGCGGCTGACCACGACCGCTCGGGAAGGCGGCTGCGACGCTACTGTGGAACTGGCCGGCGACGCCGATCTCAACCGCTCGCTGAATGACGTCAAGGCCAAGGTCGACGCGATCACCACTTTCCCGGCCGAAACCGAAAAACCCATCGTCCGCGCTTTCAGCAGCAGCGGCAATGTGATGACCCTGGCGCTGATTTCCAACGCCGACGATCACTTCCTGAAACAGGCCGCAGAGGACGTTCGCGACGACCTGCTCGACCTCGACGAGATCTCCACGGTCAACATCGAATACCTCCGGCCGCTGGAAATTTCCATCGAGGTTCCCGAATACACCCTGCGCCAGTACGGCCTCACACTCGACCAGGTTTCCCGCGCGATCTCCCAGGCCTCGATCGATTTACCCGGCGGCACAATCAGGGCCGATTCCGGCGAGATCATGTTGCGCACCAAAGGGCAGGTTTACAGCGGCGACGAATATCGCGACATCGTGATTCGCTCCTTTCCCGACGGCAGCCAGTTGCGGGTCGGCGACATCGCCACGGTGAACGACGATTTCGAGGAGGGCTATCTCGACGCCAGGGTGGACGGCGAGAACGCCGCGATCATCGACGTGCTGCGGATTGGCGAGGAGGACATCGTCCGCTCGGCGCGGCAGGTGCGTGGCTGGATGGAAGAAAACGTCGACCAGTTGCCCGAAGGCGTCCGGCTCCAGGTATTGATGGATTCCGCCGTGGCGACTCAGGACCGGATCGTCACCGTCGCCCGCAACGCCTACACCGGCTTGATGCTCGTGCTCCTTCTGCTCGCGCTGTTCCTGCGTTTCAAGGTCGCGATCTGGGTCGCCGCCGGCATCCCCATCGCGATTTCCGGCGCACTCGCGCTGTTTCCCGCCGCCGACCTGACGATCAGCTCGCTGACGGTGATGGGATTCATTCTCGTGCTCGGCATCGTGGTGGACGATGCAATTGTCGTGGGGGAGAGGATTTACTCCTTCGAGAAACGGGGTTTCAGCAAGGAAGAAGCCGCCATCGAAGGCACGCTTGAGGTTTCCGTGCCGGTGATTTTCGGCGTGCTCACGACCATCGCCGCGTTTCTGCCGATTCTGCTGCTCGGCGGGCAGATGGGTTCGTTTTTCAACGCCATCGGCGGAGTCGTGGTTTTCTGCCTGATCGCCAGCCTGGTGGAATCCCAGTTGATTCTTCCGGGGCATATTTCCCACCGTAAAACCGAAGGCTATTTTCTCGAAAAAAGCGCATTGGTGCACAGGTGGCAGGCCTTTCAGGGCAAGATCGCCGACGGTCTCGAATATTTCGCCGAGCACGGTTATCGCCGCGCGTTGAAACGGGTGCTGGAATTTCGCTATGTGGCGTGGGCGGTCGCAACCAGCATCATCGTGATCACCCTGGCGCTGGTACTCAGCGGCCGGGTCATTTTCCAGTTCATGCCGGCGGTGGAAGGCGACATCCTTTTCGCTACCGTGGAAATGCCGCCTGGCGTGCCGGTGCAGGTTACCGAAGCGGCAATCGGCCGGGTCGAGGCGGCTGCATTGGAAATCGCTCAGGAAGTCGAAGCCGAACTCGACAGTTTGCAAGAGGCCGGCGCCGCGCCGTTATCCACCGAACGCGCGGTCACCAGCGTCATGACGATCATCGGCGGCCGGGCGCCCCGGGGTGGACCCGGCGGTCCGGGAGGCGGCGGAGTGGGCGCCAGCAACACCGCGGAAGTCGTCATGTACCTGGCGCCGTTCGCGGCCCGGGGCCGGATCCGGTCCGAGGGAATTCGCGACCAATGGCGCGACCGGGTGGGCACGATCCCCGACGCGCTCGAGTTGACCTTCGTTTCCGACGTATTCTCCGCGGGAGACGCGCTGAATTTCCGTCTTGAAGGACGCAACGAGGAAAATCTGCAGATCGCGTCCAACCAGTTGAAAGAGGAACTCGCCAGGTATCCCGGCGTGTTCGACATTACCGATTCCTTCCGGGCGGGCAAGCAGGAAGTACAGATCAGCATTCTCGAACGCGGCAAGACGCTGGGCTTGACCCTGAACGATCTCGCCACCCAGGTGCGGCAAGCTTTCTATGGCGCCCAATCCCAGCGCATACAGCGCGGTACGGACGATATCCGCGTTATGGTGCGTTACCCGCAGGAGGATCGGCGTTCCCTCGGCAATCTCGAATCCCTGATGATCCGTACGCCTGCAGGAGCGGAAGTGCCTTTCCTCAGCGTTGCCGATTTCACCCTCGGCAACAGTTATTCGTCGATCAACCGGCAAAACGGACGCCGCATCATCACCGTGCGCGCCGATGTGGACCGCAACGTGGTGACGCCGGACGAAATCCGCGGCGAAATGACCGCGCTGTTCGCCCGCGCCTGGGACCGGGAACTCGATGTAAGCATGGTGCTTGGTGGCGAAGGCGAGCGGCAACTCGAATCGATCGGTGAAATCGTGAATCTCGTGCCGCTGGCGATGCTGATCATCTTCAGCCTGCTGGCGATCCCCCTGAAATCCTACGCCCAGCCGCTGGTCATCATGAGCGTGATTCCCTTCGGCGCCATCGGCGCGATCTGCGGGCATTACATCATGGGGCAGGATCTCGTGTTCTTCTCCCTGCTAGGCATCATCGCACTCAGCGGTGTGGTGGTGAACGCAAGTCTCGTGCTCGTGGTGACGGTCAACCGGCTGCGCGCCGACGGCATGGGCATGGTGAACGCGGTCGCCAAGGCCGGCGAACTGCGCTTCCGGCCCATCATCCTCACATCGATCACCACCTTCATCGGACTCGTGCCGCTGATTTTCTCGGGCAATCCCGCGACATTCTTCATCGTGCCCATGGCGATTTCACTGGCCTTCGGCATACTCTTCGCCACCGCCATCACGCTGTTCCTGGTCCCGAGCCTGTACCTGATCCTGCATGACATCGTCGGCCACACGGACACCAGGGAAGAAAGGAAGCTGGCCTACCAGAGCTGAACGGAATCAGTCCGTGACGGCCAGTCTAATGGGAACGACCGTAATGTCCTGCCAGACATTGCCCTTGACAAAGGGATCCTGGTCAATCCATTCGTCCAGCGCTTCCCGAGATTCGAATTCGACATAGATCGTCGAACCGATCATCTCGCCGTTTTCGTCCAGAATCGCACCGCCGGCAATGATGTTGCCGGCTTCCCTGGCAATCTTTACACGGTCCAGGTGCGCCGGCCAGACCCCCCAGCCGGGGGGCGGACGATAACGGGGGGTTACAGCCAAAGAGGTATAAAATAAATAGATAAGAATGATGCATTTTTTAGCGGGTT
>VYCF01000007.1:103705-126081 GCA_009844085.1 Gammaproteobacteria bacterium
TGCCCCCACCACGCCCCCCCCCTCCATTTTGGGGGGGGGCTCCCTGGCAACTTTTCCCCGGCCCCTGGTGCGCGGCCCCCCCCGCTTGGGGGGGGTCGGCCGCTTCCGGGTCGGTACCGTCGTAAGCGGTAACCATGAATTGCATATGATGCTTCCTTGTTAGAGCGGATTTCCCCGCGCGACGAACTTGGTCAGGCCGGAACCGGCGGTAGGCCGGGAAATCGGTCCTTCCGCGCCGTAGATATTGCCGTCGGCGTCGACCGCGACGCCTTCGCCCATGGCGCCTTCCCAGCGGCCGTCGATGGCGTAATGCGGCGGCACGAAAGCGGTGACTTCATCGCGGCTGGCATGGCCGATACGAATCCCCGTGCGCCAGTCCGGATGACGGGTGGGGCTGGACTCGGAATCGATGGCGTAGAGATTGTCCTCGTCATCGATAAACAACCCGCTGATGCGGCTGAACTGATAGTAGGAGTCCAGATAGTTGCCGTCCTGGTCGTAAATCTCGATGCGGTGATTGCCCCGGTCGGCGATGAACAGGCGGCCCTGGGAGTCCATTTCAATGCCATGCGGCGTGCGGAACTGCCCCTGGCCGGGTCCGATCTCGCCCCATTCCATAATGAAATTCCCGTCGCTGTCGAACTTCATGATCCGCGCCGTGGAGCCGGGCGGAGGATTTTCGTTCTGACCGCTATGTCCGTCGGTAACGAAGATGTCGCCATTGGGCGCCACCTGCACGTCGCAGGGTTCGTTGAACTGGCCGGGGCCGGAACCGGGCTGGCCCGCGACGCCGAGCGTCATCAGCACTTCGCCTTCGGGACTGAACTTGAATACCTGGTGGCCCTTGGTGCCTTCTTCGTTGCCCTGGGAGTCGGTCACCCAGACGTTGCCTTCGTGATCGACATGGATGCCATGGGGCAGTACGAAGAGGCCGGCGCCGAAACTGGTGAGGACTTCGCCGGTGAAGCGGTCGATCTTGAGAATCGGATCGACGAGATTGTCGTCGCAGCCGCCGGCCAGGGCGAAGCCGCCGCAGCGGTCATAGGCCCAGACGTGGCCATCGGGGCCGATATCGACGCCCGCCGTCGAGCCCCATACACGGTCGTCGGGAAGGGTTACCCATTCCTTGATGACGATGGGGGTGGGGTTCGGCAGCGGCTCGTTTGCCGGGTCGGTTACGTCGGACTGGCCGTAGGCTGTTATCGATACGAGACTGGCCGCGATCGCCAGGCTCAGGGGTCGAAGCGTTTTTCTCATGATTTACTCCGGGTGTAAAAAAATCGAGGTTAGCACGCCGCACGAACGCCGTCTAAGCCTCGTACATGGCCGTGCCGCCCACTACCGTGCGGACGATCTGGATCTCCTTGAGGCGGTCCGGATCGACGTCGTGGGGATCCTCGGCGAGGACGACGAAGTCGGCGAGTTTGCCGGCTGTCACGCTGCCCTTGATGTTTTCCTCGAAGGAAGCGTAAGCGCCGCCCATGGTGCAGATGCGTAGCGCCTGGTCGACCGTTATGCGCTGATTCGGGCCCCAGACGCGGCCGTCGAAGTCCTTGCGCGTGACCATGCTTTGCAAGGCCATCATCGGCTCATAGGGACCCGGCGTGTAATCCGATGCCGGCGCCACGTGGATGCCGTAATCAAGGAAGGACTTGTGGGCGAACATGTTTTGCATCTTCTCTTCGCCGTAGTCCACCCACTTGTTGCCGTGATAATGCACGTAGGTATAGAAGGGCGTGGGGACTACGCCAAGGTCGCGGATGCGTTCGAGCAAGGTCGGATTCACCAGCGAGCAATGTTCGATGCGATGGCGCGGATCGTTTCGCGGCCAGAGATTCTGCACGCGCTCGTAAGCGTTGAGCACCATGGCGATCGTCAGGTCGCCGTTGGCGTGAATGCCGATCTGCCAGCCGTTGCGATGGGCGTCCTCCACGGCTTCGTGAATCTCCTCCTGGGACATCGTGAGAATGCCGTAGTCGTCGGGTCGGCCTTCGTAGGGCGTGCTCATGTACATGGTGCGCTCCGAAGCCGAGCCGTCGGCGCTGTATTTGACCGCGCCGATGCGCAGCACTTCATCGCCAAAACCGGTTCGCACGCCCGTATTGACCAGGTCGGGATAGAGTTGGCCGCGCGGAAACAGGTACATGCGAAAACGCAGGCCGCCCTCGTCGCGGGCGTCCTGGTAGGCGATCAGATCGTTGCGGCCTGCGCCGGTCTGATGCACCGAAGTAAGACCCGCCGCCGTCATCAGTTCGGATATCAGCTTGACGCCATCGCGGCGCTGTTCCCTTGTCGAATCGGTGGAAATCAGTTCATTGAAAATATAGCGGGCGCGCTCGGCCACGAGTCCGGTCAGCACGCCATCGGCGTCGCGG
Source organism: Gammaproteobacteria bacterium (assembly GCA_009844085.1). Lineage (GTDB taxonomy): Bacteria > Pseudomonadota > Gammaproteobacteria > Pseudomonadales > Pseudohongiellaceae > UBA9145. The sequence goes on from VYCF01000007.1 coordinate 106,081, forward strand.
AAGAATCTGCCGCCGGGGGGATCCGGCGTTTCAGCCGTCACTCCCGCCAGGGCCAGGGCGAGACTGTTATAGACGCCGGTATGGCCGCCGCGATGGCCGACGACGACCGGGTGGTCGGGCACGACCTCGTCGATATCGAAGCGGTTGATCGGCCGGCCTTCGGCCAGCTTGGTGTCGTCGTACTTGAAAGCGCGCACCCATTCGCCTTGCGGTGTAATGGACGCCCGTTCGGCGAGAGCCTGCTGGATTTCCGCGATCGAACGCCGGTCGGCGTTGACCTGGACGAGTTCGTTTACTCCCGCGCCCGAGGGATGGGAATGGGCGTCGATGAATCCCGGCACCACGGTCATGTCTTCGACATCGACGATTTCCGTACCGGGCCCAGCCAGATTGCGGATGTCTTCGTTCGAGCCCACGGCAACGAAGCGGTCGCCCTTGACAGCGAACGCCTCGGCCCGCGACTGTGCGTCGTCCTGGGTGAAGACCCTGCCATTGACGACGACGTAGTCCGGCGCAGCGGTGCTGTCCGGGGTCTGCTGAGCGAGGATTTCCCTGGTCGGCAGGCCGATGCCCGCTACCGCCAGGGCAGTGCTGGAACCGAGGAACTTTCTTCTGGATATGCGCGCCATGGAACGACTCCCGAAAAAACGATGCGAAGGGTGAACTATATCGTTGTAAGCGGGTAAGGGAAAAGGGGAACCTTTGTCATAACCGTGTTGGTGACGGCCATGGGCTGGGGTTATCATCTTGCCAACTCCGGCACAGGATGCGGTCATGTTCGAGAAGTACGCGATGATTACCTTGTATTTCGGCGTGCTGGTCACGCTCGGCTCGCTGGCCGCGCGGCGCATCCGGAACATGAGCGACTTCGTGGTCGGCGGCAAACGCCTCGGCTTCTGGGTGGCGGCGTTCTCCGCCCAGGCCACCGGCGAATCGGCCTGGCTGCTGCTCGGCGTTACCGGCATGGGTGCCATGGTGGGTTTTTCGGCGTACTGGATCGTCGTCGGCGAAGTCATCGGCGTAGCCCTGGCCTGGTTCGTCATGGCGCCGCGCTTCAAGCGACTCACGGACAAGTACGAATCGCTGACCGTCATCGACTACCTGGTCAGCCGCTTCGGGTCATCGACGCGGACTTTGCGCGTGATTTCGGCGATTTCCCTTTGTTTCTTCGTTCTCATCTATATCTCGGCGCAGATCGACGCCACCGGTTCCGCCTTCGCCTCCTTTCTGGACTGGGATTACATGACGGGGGCAATAGTCGGATTTCTCTTTGTGGCCGCCTATTGCATCGCCGGCGGTTTTCTCGCCGCGGCATGGACCGACATGTTCCAGGGTTCGATCATGTTGCTTTGCCTGGTGTTGCTGCCGGTAGTGGCCTGGTTTTCCCTGGGCAGTTCGGATGCGATCTACGCCGGCCTGCAAGCGATCGACCCCGGCCTGGTCAGCTTCTGGGGCACGGGCGGACCTTCCCTGATGAGTTTCTTCCTGATCCTGGGCATGGGGCTCATCGGCCTGGGTTTTCTCGGTTCTCCCCAGGTTTTCGCCCGGCTGATCGCAATCCGCAGCAGCGACCAGATCGATCGCGGCAAATGGGTGGCGTTGCTCTTCACGTTCCTGGCGGGCTTCAGCGCCGTCAGCATCGGCATTCTGGGACGCTACCTGTTCACCGAGGCCGGCGTACAGCCCGACGCGGTGCTCGGCAACGGCGCCCAGGACGTATTGCCGGCAATGGTCGAATACACTTTCCCGCCCTGGGTCGTGGGCCTTTACGTCGCCGCCGTGCTCGCGGCGATCATGTCAACGGTATCCTCGCTGCTCGTCATGGCCGCGGGTTCGCTGACCCACGATCTGTATGCGCGCGTGATCAATCCGGGGCTCGGCGACGCCGACGCCGCCAGGCTGTGCCGGATCGTGACCCTGGCGATGGCGGCGCTGGCGCTGGGACTCGCGGTAACGGTTTCGGTGCTATCGCCCGAGCGGACGATTTTCTGGTTCGTGATCTTCGGCTGGTCGGGGATTGCGGCGACCTTCTGTCCGATGATTATCCTCTCGCTGTTCTGGCCGAAATTCACCGAGCGGGCGGCGATAGCATCGATGGTGGCCGGATTTTCCATGACCATCGTCAGCAAGTTCGTCCTGCAGGAACTTGACGGTGCGGGAGAGTATTTCGTCGCACTGGAAACAATGCCGCCTTCTTTCCTTTTTGCCTTGCTGGTAGGCTGGGCTGTAGCGTTGATCTGGCCTTCCGAAACGCTTGAGCGGGAGTACCGGTCGGAACTGGATTCGCTTGCCGCGCCCCGAGGAGCGCCAAGGGGGTCAAAAGAGCCGCCAAGCCGGCCGGCCACCGTGAAGTGAGTCGAAAGACATGAAATTGAACCGTGCGGAACTCGAAGCCCACTGGATGCCGTTCAGCGGCAACCGGCAGTTCAAGGACAATCCACGGCTGCTGCAATCGGCCCAGGGCGTCTACTACTTCGACGTGGACGGACGGCGCATCTTCGACGGGCTGTCAGGCCTGTGGACCTGCGGCGCCGGCCATGCCCGGCGCGAAATCGTCGACGCGGTCAGCCGCCAGCTCGCCGAACTCGATTATTCGCCGGGCTTCCAGTACGGGCACCCGCTTTCGTTCCAACTGGCCAACAAGCTGGTGGAATTCATGCCCGACGGGCTCGATCACGTGTTCTTCACCGATTCCGGTTCGGAAACCGTCGATACGGCCCTGAAGATCGCCCGCGCCTGGTGGGCGCTCAAGGGCCATTCAGGCAAGACCCGCTTCATCGGCCGCCACAAGGGCTACCATGGCGTCAATTTCGGCGGCGTCGCCGTGGGCGGCATCGGCTTCAACCGCAAGCTGTTCGGGCCGGCCGTGGACGCCGACCATATTTCCCATACCATGACCGAAGAAAACCGCTTCAGCCGGGGCATGCCCGAATCGGGCGCGCATCTCGCCGAAGAGGTGCTCGACCTGATCGTGTTGCACGACGCGAGCAATATCGCGGCGGTAATCGTCGAACCCATGTCCGGCACGGCAGGGGTGATTCCTCCGCCCAAAGGATATCTGAACCGGCTGCGGGAAATCTGCGACGAGCACGATATCCTGCTGATCTTCGACGAAGTCATCACCGGCCTCGGGCGCATGGGGTCCCGTACCGGCGCGGAGGAGTTCGGCGTCACGCCCGACATCATGGTTCTGGCCAAGCAGATCACCAATGGCTGCATTCCCATGGGCGCGGCGGTGGTGCGCGGCGAGATCTACGAAACCTTCATGGAACATGGCGGCCCGGATTACATGGTCGAGTTTCCCCATGGCTATACCTATTCGGCCCACCCGGTAGCCTGCGCCGCCGGAATCGCGGCGCTCGACCTGCTTATCGACGACGATCTCGTGGCCAATGTGCGGAAACTGGCGCCCGTACTCGAAGAAGAGGTCCATGACCTGCGCGGCCATCCGCTGGTTGCCGATATCCGCAACTACGGCCTGGCGGCGGGAGTAAGCATCGCCCACCATCCCGGCGAGCCCATGCGGCGGCCTTTCGAGATCGGCCTGAAATGCCTGGAGAAAGGTTTCTACGTTCGCTGGGGCGGCGATACGATCCAGTTGGCGCCGCCTTTCGTTTCGACTCCGGAACAGATCACCGCGCTGGTTAACGCGGTGGGAGAAAGCCTTGATGAAATCGGCTGAGCGGCAGGACTCCGTGACGGCCGAAACACCCGAATCCGCGGCCGCGTCACTGCCCTTAACGGGACATTTCATTGCAGGAAAGGAAGTGGCTGGATCGGGCGGCGTGCAGGATGTGTTCGATCCCGCGGCCGGAGTCGCCGCCGGCCGGGTGCGCATGGCCGACCGCGCCACGGTGGAGCAGGCCATCGCCGCGGCAAGCGCGGCGGCGCCGGACTGGATCGCGACGCCGCCCCAAAAGCGCGCCCGCATCATGTTCCGCTTTCGAGAATTGCTCGAACAGCATGCCGATGAAATCTGCCGGGTCATCAGCAAAGAGCATGGCAAGGTGCTGAACGACGCCCGCGGCGAATTGCAGCGCGGCATTGAAGTGGTGGAATACGCCTGCGGCATTGCCGAATTGCTCAAGGGCGAACATTCGCGGGAAGCGGGCCCGGGCATCGACAGTTGGTCGGAACTGCAGCCGCTCGGCGTGGTCGCCGGGATCACGCCGTTCAATTTTCCCGTTATGGTGCCCATGTGGATGTATCCGCTGGCGATCTGTTGCGGCAACAGCTTCGTCCTGAAACCTTCCGAGCGCGACCCCGGCGCCTCCCTGCTCGTCGCCCGGCTGTTGCAGGAAGCCGGACTGCCTGACGGCGTATTCAACGTCGTCAACGGCGGTCGCGAGGCCGTGGAGACCCTGCTCGACGACGAACGCGTGCAGGCCGTCAGTTTCGTCGGCTCCACTCCGGTCGCCGAATCGATCTATCGCCGGGCCACGGCCGCCGGCAAGCGCGTCCAGGCTCTGGGCGGCGCCAAGAATCATGCCGTTGTTCTGCCGGATGCGGATCTCGACGCCGCCGCGGACGCGCTCATGGGGGCCGCCTACGGTTCCTGCGGGCAACGCTGCATGGCGATTTCCGTCGCGGTGACCGTAGGCGAGGAAACAGGAAACGAACTGGTCGACTTGCTGCGGTCGCGGATTGCCGACTTGAAAGTCGGGCCCGGCAACGACAACAGCAATGACATGGGCCCGCTGGTGTCGAAGGAGAGTCTCGAGCGCATCCACGGCTACATCGACCAGGGCCTTGCGCAAGGCGCGGAACTCGCCGTCGACGGACGCGGCCTGACAGTGTCCGGCAATGAAGGCGGGTTCTTCATCGGCGCCTGCCTGTTCGACCGGGTGCAGCCGCAAATGACGATTTATCGGGACGAGATTTTCGGCCCGGTGTTATGCGTGGTACGGGCGGAGAATTTCGATCAGGCCGTAGCGCTCGTCAATGAGCACGAATACGGCAACGGCGCCGCGCTTTTCACCCGCGACGGCGAAGCGGCCCGGCATTTCTCGAACCAGGTGAAGATCGGCATGGTCGGCATCAACGTGGCCTTGCCGGTTCCGGTCGCCAGCCAGAGTTTCGGCGGCTGGAAGCGCTCGCTGTTCGGCGACCATTACGCCTACGGCCCGGACGCCATCCGTTTCTACACCCGCCGCAAGACCATGACCCAACGCTGGTTGCCGCGCAAGGATGATGGACCCGCCGGGCCGCAATTCTCGTTTCCTTCTTCGGGTTCGTGAGAATGGACGGAGGAAATATGCGAGACAATAGTCAGGAAGGGAAGCCGCCGACCCATAGTGCCAACGTGTCCTGGCGCGAAATGAAAATCGACAGGGCAGCTCGAGCGCTCAACATGGGACAGCGCCCGAAGGTCCTTTGGCTGACCGGCCTGTCGGGAGCTGGCAAATCCACGATTGCTGATCGTCTTGAGCAGAAATTTCAGGCCAGCGGCAAACATACTTACTTGCTCGACGGAGACAATCTCCGCCACGGTCTCAACCGGGACCTCGGCTTCTCGCTCACTGACCGGGACGAAAACGTGCGGCGGGTGGGGGAAGTGGCGCAGCTCATGGTCGATGCCGGCCTGATTGTCATCGTCGCCTTGATCTCGCCGTTTCGATCACAGCGCGATGCGGCGCGCGCGCTGGCCAGGGAAGGAGAGTTCGTGGAAATTTTCATCGATACCCCATTGGCAGTGTGTGAGTCACGCGATCCGAAGGGACTGTATGCGCGGGCGCGCAAAGGCGAAATTAGCGACTTCACCGGAATCGATTCGCCCTACGAACCGCCACTAAAGCCTGAGTTGCGGTTCAATACTGATCAGCTTCCAGTCGACGACGTGGTCGATGAAATCCTGCGTTTCCTGGCTCGGAATTAACCGACGGTTGTCAAACTATGAGTAAGATAGAAACAGATCAGACACCTCGCAAAAAATCTGGAATCCCCAGATTAGTCGACGCTACCAGATTTTCCACTTCCGGATTTGCCGCGGCGTTTCGCTATGAAGAAGCTTTTCGTCTCGAGATTTTTGCCTTCTGCGTACTCGCACCTCTGAGTATATGGCTAGGAGAATCAAGAATCGAACAGGTGCTTCTAGTAACCTCACTAGTACTAGTATTACTCGCGGAGTTAATCAACTCGGCAATCGAGGCGGTTGTCGATCGCGGCGGCACAGAATTTGATGTGCTAGCAGGCAGAGCCAAGGACTTGGGGTCTGCGGCGGTGCTGTTATGTCTGCTGTTGGCAATTTTCGTTTGGGCTATGGTGCTTAACTAGCCAGAATATTGAGTGAGTCAAGCGGAGAGAACATTGTGAATTGGATGCGGGCTACATTAATCGTTCTGCTACTAATTCCTGTTTTAGCAGCCCACTTCTACAGTGTGGGGCAAAATTTTCTGGACTATCTTTTCGCCATCACGTCTGTTTGTTTGCTTATCGTTGCATTGAGCGAAATGCTTAGTCGGCTACCGGCAGGCTTTCTTCGAACCTTCATTGGGATAGCTGCACTATCACTTTTCAGTTTCTACTTTTATGCCCAGTTTTTGAGCTACTATTTTCAAGGCACATATTTCAATCAGAATTTTGTTTTCCACCTGAACACTTACTCCATTACTGAAACATGGGCTGCTTACTGGACGTTGTCAGTTTTGTTTTTACTTTGGTTTCTGGCCCTTGGCTTGGGCTTCTTGTTTTTTCGAAATAAACTTGCTCCAGCCAAATATAATAGCGGCGTGGTTGTTGCAATATTCTTTACCGCGATACTTTTAGATCCAGGAATCCGAAGATCCCTCATCTCAGGATTTGGCTCTCCCGACCTCGGTGCTGATTTTTCCCTCGAGCAAGTGAACTGGGAACTTCTAAGCTTAGATCAAAATGCCTTGTACGCTTCTAATCTTTCAGCTACGGCTGGAAAGAATCTGGTCCTGATTTTTATGGAGGGTTTGGAGAAAATTTACACCGAAGAATCAATATTTCCAGGTCTGACGCCAAATTTGAATAGGCTTAATGGCGAGGGCTGGCAACTGGAAAATCATGTCCAAGTTTTAGGGACAGGATGGACCATGGGGGGAATGGTGTCGATGATGTGTGGCACACCCCTAGTGTACGAATCGAGTCTAGGGGGCAATGACATTATGTTTACACGCCTCCTCAGTCGAGCTCATTGTCTTCCTGATGTCCTCAATCGAGCCAACTATCAGCAGGTGTTTATGGGGGGAGCTTCATTAAGGTTTGCCGGTAAGGGTGAATTTTTGGAAGATCATGGCTTCGATAGTGTACTAGGCCTTAGGGCGCTTCAGCCGCTGTTGGAAGACTCTTCGTATGTTGGAGGTTGGGGTTTGTTCGATGATTCATTGTTTGATCTTGCGTATCAACAATTCGATGACTTGGCAGGTCAAAGCAGGCCATTCAATCTGACCCTGCTGACTGTAGATACTCATCATCCAGACGGTCAGCCTTCAGCTAGTTGTCAGCCTTATCCGTCTATCGATAATTCCATTTTACACTCAGTGCACTGTACCGATCACTTGGTGGGTGAATTTATTCAGCGGCTTAAACGGCATCCAGCATACGCAAACACTGTGGTGGTTCTTACCTCGGATCATCTTGCGATGCGCAATAGTGCATACTCCCTGTTTCCGGAGAGCTATGACAGACGATTGTACATGAACGTGCTAAACACGGAAAAGAAGGACAATCTGCAATCGTACAGCACCGCCATGGATATTGCTCCGACCATTCTAAGCTTATTGGAAGTGGATCATGAGGTCACTTTCCTTGCCGGCGTAGATCTCCTCAATTCCGAAGGACAACCATCGCTGAGAGTTGTTAACAGTGAACAGCGCACGCAGGTCATCAGATTTATTAACAGCAATTTTCTTTCCTCGAGTAACATATTGTATTCACTGAATTCCAGCAATCTTGAAAGCATCAATTTTGCCTCGCAGATACAGAATGTGGAATTCATTGATAATGGATTGAGCTTCGAGGTCACGGGAAATGATCCTTACTTCTACTTGCCGGCCCTTTTTGCCGAAGAACAAAAGAGTTCAGAACTCCATATAGACGTGGAAAGTGAAGTAGATACTACCTTTACTCTATATTTTATGACGGAAGAAAATGGAACATACTCCGAGCAGGACACAATAAAGCGATTAGTGCGTAAAGGTTCGAACGAGATAGCATTCGATTTGAAAGATACTGCAGACGGAGAGCGGTTGAGAATAGACCCAGGACACCTGCCTGCTGATTATAGGATCAACAGCATGGAGATACGCTACTAGCTATGAAGTATCCAAACGCCTACATAGGAAAATGGCATCAAATGGCATTACGAACAGGTCTCATCCTTAGAAGAAATTTACTTACTGCTACGGTGGTTATGTTCGTTGCTGGTACTGGCGCATTCCTCATCTTACAGGATTCGCTGCAAGTCACCAATTCGTACCCCAGAATTGCCCACGCAGGAGGACAGGTGGGTTCAGCAACGTATACTAATTCCATAGAAGCCTTAGATCAGAGCTACAGCGCTGGGTTCCGAATGTTCGAAATTGATTTCAGTTGGACTTCCGATCAACAACTAGTATGTCTACACGATTGGGAGGACAGCTTCGAGAGAAGCTTCGGTCTTCAGACCAGAGGCGCGGTAACGTTGCGACAATTTGAAGAATTAGTGCGCCAGCGATCACTCTATAACAAATGTACCCTGGTGTCCTTTATGGACTGGTTCGCAGCTCATCCTGACACGACGCTAGTTACCGATATCAAGGATAAAAATCTCGACGCATTGTCGCTCATAAGCGGAAGCTACCCACAGTATGTTTCCAGAATTATTCCGCAGGTATACCAGCCAGAAGAGGCGGCTTTCGTCAAGAGCTTAGGATTTCAAAACATTATCTGGACCTTGTATCGTTACCCAGGAAATAATGCGGCGGTTTTGGACATGGTCAGATCAATGGGCGTCTACGCCGTGACGATGGATACAGTGCGGGCGGCTCGGGGGCTTCCGCTGGATCTCGATGCTATGGGCGTGGCAACTTATGTACACACTATCAACGATTATGCGGATACTTTGTATTACAAATCACGTGGTGTGAATGAAATTTATACGGACTCACTCTCACCTGCCCGTGAACAGGCATTGCTTGAGGCTGGAGAGGTCTTTCTAACAGATAGTGAGCTCTTTAAACAGGATCAGTTGAAACAACTGGAATTTACAAGACGCCTGGAGATTTTCGCTGAAAAAACAACGGTGCATTACTCATTGGATAAAGATTTCATCTTGGATAGTATTTTCACAAATCAAGTCACGATGAACGACTTTCAATCCGGCATTTTGCAGATTACTGCAACCGGAAATGACCCATACCTTAGCTTTCCGAGATTATCGAATCCCCAGCTAGCCTTGGAACTTCACATACAGATTCAGACCCCCGCGTATACTTGGCTTCAAGTGTTTTATACAACACAGCAGCAAGCCAGTTTCACTGAAGAACTCAAAGTTGACGCAGAATTGATGAGAGGGAGTAATGAAATAGTGCTGAGCATCCACGATGAGAGCCCCATTACCCGCCTGAGACTGGACCCAGGAACTCTGCCTGGAGAATACGCCATCCAGAGCTTCGAAATAAGATCTGATTGAACCGGATAGAAATCCCGTTTAAGGGGTGCGTGGTGGCTATGGCTGGATTTGAACCAGCGACCCCAGCATTATGAGTGCTGTGCTCTAACCAACTGAGCTACATAGCCAGACCGTCGTGCGGGATGCCGGGAAGGCGGCGAATTCTGTCTATTCGGCTTGCCGATGTCAAACATTGAAGCGGAAATAAATGACATCGCCGTCCCTGACCGGGTAATCCCTGCCTTCCAGCCGCCATTTGCCGGCTTCCCTGGCGCCGGCTTCGCCATTGTGCATCACGAAATCATCGAAGGAAACCACTTCGGCGCGAATGAAGCCGCGCTCGAAATCGGTATGGATCACGCCCGCCGCGCTTGAAGCGGTCGCATCCCGGCGCACGGTCCAGGCGCGCGCTTCCTTCGGACCGGCGGTGAAAAAGGTCTGCAATCCGAGCAGGCGGTAGGCGGCGCGTATCACGCGGTCGAGGCCGGGCTCCGCCATGCCGAGATCTTCGAGGAATTCGTGTTTTTCCGCCTCGGCGAGTTCAGCGACCTCGGCCTCGAGCTTGTTGCAGATCACAACCAGTTCGGCCCCCTCGGATTCGGCGATATCGCGCACCGTGGCAACGTGGGGATTGTCGTTGATCCCGTCTTCGTCGACATTGGCGATATACAAGACCGGCTTGGCCGTCAGCAGATGCAGTTCGCGCAGGTTCTCGCGCTCCTCGCGATACAGATCGAGCGCACGGACCGGTCGCATCGAGTCGAGTCCGGCCTGCACTTTTTCCAGCAACGCCGCCTGCCGCTGGGCGTCCTTGTCGCCGCTTTTGGCGACGCGGATGACCTTGTCGAGATTGCGGTTTACCGTTTCGAGATCGGCCAGGGCAAGTTCGGTGTTGATGATCTCGATATCCTCGGCCGGGCGAATCTGCTGCGAAACGTGCGTGACATTGCTGTCTTCGAAACAGCGCACAACATGAGCGATGGCGTCGGTCTCGCGGATATTGGCCAGGAACTGGTTGCCCAGTCCCTCGCCTTTCGAGGCGCCGGCGACGAGGCCGGCAATGTCTGTGAACTCAACCGTAGTTGGAATCACCTTTGCCGGCTGCGCGATTTCGGCGATCCGGTCGAGCCTGGCGTCGGGTACGAGCACGACGCCGGAGTTGGGCTCGATGGTGCAGAACGGATAGTTCTCGGCCGCGATTCCGGCATTGGTCAGGGCATTGAACAAGGTGGACTTGCCGACATTGGGCAGACCGACGATGCCGCAGGTTACCGCCATTGCCTTTCAGTCTCTCGTATGCAGGATGCGCATGGCTTCTTCCCAGTCGCCCGCCACGGCGCCGGGAATCAGGGCGATTGCGTCGTCAATCCTGTTTTCGATGATTTCGACTTCCTGTGCGGGCGGGTTGCCGAGTACGTAGTTCGTTACCAGCGACTTGTGTCCGGGATGGCCGATGCCGATCCGCAAACGTCTGAAGTCCTTTTGACCGCCCAGAGATTCGATGATGCTGCGCAGGCCGTTATGACCGCCATGGCCGCCGCCGGCCTTGAAGCGGATATCGCCCACTTCGAGATCGATCTCGTCGTAAGCCACCAGCATGCTTTCGGGTGCTATTCGATAAAAATTGCACATGGCGGCTACCGAGCGGCCGCTCAGATTCATGTACGTGGTCGGCCAGAGCAGGCGAATTTCCGTATCGGCGATCCTGACGGCGCCGGTTTCGCCGAAGAACTTGTCCTGGGCGCGCATCTCCCCGCCATGGGCGGCACAAAGTCGGCGCATGAACCACAGTCCGGCATTGTGGCGATTGCCGGCATATGCGGGCTCCGGATTGCCGAGGCCCACGATCAATTGCAGGGGCGCTTGCGCGGTCAGGAGGTTTCTTCCGCGTCGCCTTCGTCGGCAGCCTCCTCTCCGGCTTCTTCCGCGGCTTCCATTTCGATTTCGTCCTCGGCTTCAACGCCTCCGCGCGGCTGCTGCACCGTGGCGACGGAGTGGTCGCTTTCCTTGCCGTGGGACAGGGCCACGCTGGTTACGCCTTCGGGCAGGCTGATGTCCGAGAGATGCACCGTCTGTCCGAGGTCTACGTCGAGCATGTCGACTTCGATGAACTCCGGCAGATCCTTCGGCAGGCAGGTCACATCGATTTCGGTCATGGATTTGATGATGCGGCCGCCGCCGGTTTTTACGCCCACGCACTTTTCCTCGTTTATGAAATGCAGCGGCACGCGAATCTGAATTGCATGACCTTCGCTGACGCGCAGGAAATCCGCGTGCATGATCACCGGCCTCGCCGGATGGCGCTGCAAGTCCTTGATCACGGCGAGTTCCTTCTTCTTCCCGATGTTCAAGGTGATGATGTGGGAGAAGAAAGCCTCGTTTTCAGTGGCGTGCAGGATGGCGTCGTGATCTATCGTGAGAGGCACCGGCTCCTTGTTCGCGCCATACAGTACGGCGGGAACGGCATTGTGCATTCGACGCAGGCGGCGGCTCGCGCCTTTCCCCGTGTCGGTTCGCACCGATACATCCAATTCAAATTCAGGCGTAGACATTTTCCTCTCCCATCACTAGGTATTGTCGAACATGGCGCTGATGGATTCTTCGTTGCTGACGCGGCGGATCGATTCGGCCAGCAGCCTGGCCATCGACAATTGCCGGATGCGCTTGCATTTCCTCGCATCTTCGCGCAGCGGTATGGTGTCGGTAACGACCATCGCGTCGAGGCTGGAATTCTCCACGTTCTCGATGGCGTTGCCCGAAAGCACCGGGTGCGTACAATAGGCCACTACGAGTTCGGCGCCGGCTTCCTTCAAGGCGTCCGCGGCCTTGCAGATCGTGCCTGCGGTATCGACGAGGTCGTCGACGATCAGGCAGGTGCGGCCGTCCACGTCGCCGATGATATGCATGACCTGCGCTTCGTTTATCGAAGGCCGCCGCTTGTCGATGATGGCGAGATCCACGTCGAGTTGTTTCGCCACCGCCCTGGCTCGCACCACGCCGCCGATGTCAGGAGACACAACCGTCAGATTTTCATAGTCCTGGCGTTCGATTTCATCGGTAAGCACCGGCGAGCCGTAAACGTTGTCCACGGGAATGCTGAAAAAGCCCTGAATCTGTTCGGCATGGAGGTCCACTGTAAGCACCCGGTCCACCCCGACTGCGCCGATCATGTCGGCGACGACCTTGGCGCTGATGGCGACCCGAGCCGAACGTACGCGGCGATCCTGGCGGGCATAGCCGAAATACGGAATCACCGCGGTAATGCGATTGGCCGAGGCGCGATGCAGCGCGTCGGCGATCAGCAGCAGTTCCAGGATATGGTCATTGGTGGGCGAACAGGTCGGCTGAATGATGAAAACGTCCTTGCCGCGGACGTTTTCGTTCAGTTCCACCGAGATTTCGCCGTCGCTGAACTTGTCTATGCTGGCATTGCCCAGGGGCACGCCTATGTAACGGGCAATACGATCCGACAATTGCGGATTGGCATTGCCGCTGAACACCATGAGATTTGTAGCCACGATTGCTGATTCGCTTCCAGGAGGGCTTGGGGAATCCCTTTGCTTTCGATGATTTCAGTGTTTGGCTGGGGTGGCTGGATTCGAACCAACGAATGCAAGGATCAAAACCTTGTGCCTTACCACTTGGCGACACCCCAACATGCAAATTTTACCAGTTTCCACGGCTAATTCTCGCGAATGCGTTCAACGCCTTTCGCGACGAACCCGCTCCAGCCGGCGGGCAGGCCGGTCAGAAACTCCCTGCCGGCGGCTTCGTTCGCCAGCGGGATAAACACGCTGGCGCCCGTTCCGGACATGCGCGCCTCGCCGAATCGACCGAGCCAGGACAATGCCTCGGCAACCGGTGGATACAGCCGGCGCGTGACCGGTTCGCAATCGTTGCGGCATCGTCCCGCAAGAAAGTCGGCAATTCTGATCTTTGCCGAGTTTCGTGTCAAATTTTCGTCGTTGAAAACTGCCGCCGTGGACACCTCGCAGGGCGGAGTCACGACCAGATACCATTGCTCGGGCAAGGCTACCGGTTCGAGCATTTCGCCGATGCCTTCACCCCAGGCGCTGCGGCCGCGAACGAAAACGGGCACGTCGGCGCCGAGTCCGACGCCGATTCGGCAAAGTTCGTCTACGGACAGCCCGAGCCCCCAGAGTTCGTTCAAGGCCAGCAAGCCGGCTGCGGCATTGCTGCTGCCGCCGCCAAGGCCGCCTCCGATCGGCAAGCGCTTGTCGAGAGCGATCGTCGCGCCGGCCTTGCAGCCGCTGATCCGGGCGAGTTCGGAAGCGGCTCGCAGGATCAGATTGTTCTCGAGCGGCAGATCGCGGCCACGAAGAGTGTCCTTGACATGCAATGAGATGACGCCGTCCTCCCGAGACTCGAATCGCAGCCGGTCCCCGTAGTCGAGTAACTGGAACAGCGTCTGCAATTCGTGATAGCCGTCGGCGCGGCGGCCGGTAACGTGCAGGAACAGGTTGAGCTTGGCGGGCGCGAGCAGGCTGAGCGAATCCATGCCTATTCGCCTATTCACCAACGCTCCAGCGCATTCCCACGAATCGCAGCCTGACGTCGTCGGCGCTGCGGAGCACTTCGATCTCGCCGGGCAGACTGAGTTCGCCGTATTGCCGCGGGTCGGGATAACTGACCGACCAGCCCTCCTGCCGAATTTCGGCCAACTGATCGCGTTCGTTGAACAGCAGATCCGCTTCGCCGCCCGGCGCCGGCAAGCCCCTGATCCAGAATTCGAGATGCGATACCGGCAATTCATAGCCGAGTTGATCGAGAATCAGGTCTTCCGGCGTTTCGGCGGTCAGAATTTCGCCGTCCGCTTCCAGGGTGACGCCTTCGGGATCGCCGATGATGCGGGTGTTGCCCGCATTGAACGAACCCCACAACCGAATGTCGTAGTTGCGATGCTGCTGCCGCCACAATATTCGTGGCGTGTGGGATTCGTTTTCATAACGCACATTGACGCGTCCGCGAATTTGCCATGCGTCCAGCGCTTCAAGGCTTTCGCGCTGGCGAGGCCAGTCGCCGGACTCCGCGGCCGGGGGAGCGCTTGCGCAGGAGGCAAGCACAACCGGCAAGACGGCAAGCGCAACGATTCTCATGCGGAAATCACGGGCGGCCTTTGAGCCGCTCCATGGTGGGCAGGACGAATTCGCTTTCGGGATTTTCCACCAGTGCCTCTTCCCAGATTTGCTCGGCTTCCTCGCGCCGGTCGAGCGCCCAAAGCACTTCGCCGAGATGGGCGGCGACCTCGTGATCGGGGAATGCCGCATAGGCGCGGCGCAGATTTTCCAGCGCTTCTTCAAGGATTCCCAACTTGTACTGAGCCCAGCCCAGACTGTCGATGATGGCCGGGTCTTCGGGCTCGAGTGCGATCGCGCGCTCGATCAGTTCGAGCGCTTCCTCGTAGCGTTCGGTACGATCGGCGAGCATGTAGCCGAGATGGTTCAACGCTCTGGCGTTGTCCGGCTGCATGCGGATGATCTGCTGCAGATCCGCCTCCGAGCCGGCCATGTCACCGACCGTGTCGTGCACGAAGACTCTGGAGAACAGCAAGTCGGCATGGTTCGGATAGCGGTTCAGCGAGAGGTTGAGCAATTCTCCGGCCCGCTCGGGATAGCCTTCCTGCAGCAGAATCGCCGATTCCATGGAGATGAACTGGACTTCCAGCCTGCTGCTGCCGCGGGAGAGTTGCGCCAGCCAGTCGTGCGCTTCCTCGAATTGACCGAGTTGAATCGAGAGCCGCGTTGCCTGCTGCTGGGCCGGCAGAAAGTTGTCGACGCCTTGCCGCACTTGCCGGAAGTGCTCGATGGCGGCCAGAACATCGCCGAGTTGCTGGTTGGCGTAGCCGAGATAGAAGTGGCTATCGTCCTCGTTCATTCCCGCCGCGAGAGTTTGTTCGAAGATGCCGATGGCGGATTCGTAGTTTTCCGTTTCCAGGTCGAGCAGACCCGTCGACAGCAATATCTCCCAGTCATCCGGCGCCTGGGCGAGCATGATGCCGAATTGCTCCCGCGCCGCTTCGAGTTCCCTTTGTTGCAGCAGCAGCCGGGCGTAAGTCAGTCGCAGTTCTCGGTCTTCGGGGAACCGTTCCAGCCCTGACCGCAGGGCTTCAAGCGCGCCGTCATTCTGTCCCACGCTCGTATGAAGCTGGGCATGCAGGCGCACGAGATCTGGCGTCAGTTCCGCCCGTTCGCTCATTTGCTCGAATTCCGTCAGCGCCGCCGCAAATTCCTGGTTCTGCGCCAGCAGTTGCACCAGAGCGATACGGATCGAGCGATTATCCGGGTAGCGCTCCTTGAGCGACAGCAGTCCGGCGATCAGTTCGCTGCGCTGCGTTCCTCCGATCCCGCCGGTGGCCGAGGCCAGAATACTGAATTCGAAACTGCCTCCGGCCTCGAGCACCTGCTCCATATGCGACAGCGCCTGGCCCGGCCGGCCCGCTTCGAGCAACTGGAACGCGAGCAGTAGATGCGGTTCGGGAACATCAGGCGCGGCCTGGGCCCAAAGCAGTCCGAGTTCCAGCAGGCTCCTGCCGTCGCCGATTGCCGAAGAAAATTGCACGGCGCGTTCGATGATGCCGACATCGCGAGTTTCGGTCGCGAGGTCGAAATAGATTTCGGCGGCCCGTTCAAGATCGCCTCGCTGCGCGCTCAATTCACCGGAAATTGCCTGGAAAAGCTGGTCGGAAGTGAAATTCCCGTATTCGACAGGCGCCGGCGCCTCGACCGGGGCTTGCGCGACAGGCTCCACGGCGGAAGTTTCCGCCACGCGAATTCCGGATTCCGAGGCGCAAGCCGCCAGCAGCACGATCGTGCCGGCAGACAGACTGGCGCGCAGCATTGAAACGCTCATCACCGGTTCCAGGCAAAAGAAGCAGTATAACAATGTCTGCACAAGGTGGTTGCGAACGGAGCCTACGGTGCGGCGGGTCTACTCTGGTATATTTGGCCTTTCTTGCTCATTCCCGGACGCGCGATGGAGCTGGCAGTCACAGGCATAAATCACAGCACCGCGAACATATCCCTGCGTGAACGGGTAGCCTTCCCCCCGGCCATTGTCACCGGCGCCTTGCAGCAAGCGATCGGGCTTCCCGATGTGAACGAGGCCGTCATCGTCTCGACCTGCAACCGGACCGAGGTGTATCTCGGATTCACCGGGCTCGGGCCCGAGCCGGATCCGGAGCCGGAAAGAGCCGCCGGGCGGTATCGGCTCACGCTCGAATGGCTGGCGGGTTTCCACGGCATGAGCGCCGATGAACTGTTCTCGTGCAGCTATTTCCACGAGGGCGGCGAGGCCGTGCGGCACCTGATGCGGGTCGCCGCCGGTCTCGACTCGATGGTGCTGGGCGAACCCCAGATTCTTGGACAGATCAAGTCTTCTTATGCGCTTTCCCGGGATCTGAAGCTGACCGGGGGTAATCTGGCCAGGGCTTTCGAAGCGGCCTTTTCCGTCGCCAAGGAAGTGCGCACTGAAACGGCAATCGGCGCCAGTCCGGTCTCCGTGGCCTATGCCGCGGTAACCCTGGCGGGACGGATATTTTCCGATCTGTCGCGCTTGCAAGTGCTGCTCGTCGGCGCCGGCCGCACGATCGAGCTCGCGGCGCGGCATCTTACGGAGAAAGAGGTTCGCGGCATCGTCGTCGCCAATCGCACCCTCGACAACGCATTGCAACTCGCCGGCAAGTTTTCCGGCGAAGGCGCCTTGTTGTCCGATCTGCCCGAATTGCTGGTCGACGCCGACATCGTGATCTCATCGACGAGCAGTCAATTGCCGCTGATCGGCAAGGGCGTGGTGGAACGGGCGATCCGCCGCCGCAAGCACCGCCCGATGTTATTGGTCGACCTGGCGGTTCCGCGCGACATCGAAGTGGAAGTCAGCGAGATTCCTGATGCCTACCTGTATGGCATCGACGACATCGGCAGTGTCATCGAGGACGGCGTAAACAGCCGCCGCGAAGCCGCCGCGCAGGCGGGAGGCCTCATCGACCTGGGCATGGAAAAGTTCCTCGGCCAGTTGCGTTCGCGCAATGCTGTCGCTACCCTGCGCCGCCTGCGCGGCAAGGCGGACGCGATCAGGGAGGCGGAGTTGCAGCAGGCCCGGCGCGAACTCGAAAAGGGCGGCGACGCCGGAACTGTGCTCGAATCCCTGGCCCGGGCGATCACCAACAAGCTGATTCATGCGCCCAGCGTTCGCATGAAACAGGCCAGCGCCGAAGGCAGGGACGAACTGTTGCGCGTAACGCAGGAACTGTTCGAACTCGATGAGCACGCGCCGCGGGCCCGGGATCACGACCAGGAACGCGGGTGATGAAGTCATGAAAGATTCCATTCGCCGAAAACTCGACGGGTTGCGGGAACGCTTCGAAGAGCTCGAAGGCCTGCTCAGCGATGCCGATGTCATCGCCGATCAGACGCAATTCCGCGATTTGTCGAAGGAATACGCTGAACTCGAGGGCGTGGTGCAGACTTACGGCCGCTTTCTGGCCGTGGACGACGACTTGCGCGAAGCGGAGGAAATGCGGCGAGATGCCGACCCCGATATCCGCGCCATGGCGGAGGAAGAAATAGCCGCCTCGGCCGAGGCGCGCGACCGGCTTGAGCAGGATCTGCAAATCCTGTTGCTGCCGCGCGACGAAAGAGACGCCTGCAATGTCTTTCTGGAAATTCGCGCCGGCACCGGCGGCGATGAGGCCGCGCTGTTCGCCGGCGATCTGTGCCGCATGTATCAACGTTATGCCGAATTGCAGCAATGGAGCGCGGCCGTCATCAGCGAGCGGCCAGGCGAGCACGGCGGTTACAAGGAAGTCATCCTGCGCATCGAGGGCCGCGACGTTTACGAAAAGCTCAAGTTCGAGTCAGGCGCGCATCGCGTGCAACGCGTTCCCGAAACCGAAGCCCAGGGGCGCATCCATACTTCGGCTTGCACCGTCGCCGTGCTGGCCGAAGCCGATGAGATCGATGAAGTCGAACTGAATCGCAACGAATTGCGCATCGATACTTTCCGCGCCAGCGGCGCCGGCGGCCAGCATGTCAACAAGACCGATTCGGCGATTCGCCTCACTCATCTTCCGACCGGAATCGTTGTGGAATGCCAGGACGAACGCTCCCAGCACAAGAACAAGGCGCGGGCGATGTCCCTGTTGCAGGCCCGGCTGCTCGAGGCGGCGAGGGCGGACCAGCAACAGGAAGAGTCCGACACGCGCCGCCGTCTCGTCGGCAGCGGCGATCGCTCGGAAAAGATCCGCACTTACAACTTTCCCCAGGGCCGGGTTACCGATCATCGCATCAAGTTGACCCTGTACAACTTGCCCGAAGTCATGAACGGCGACCTGCAAACGGTCATACAGCCCTTGCTGAACGA
This sequence comes from Gammaproteobacteria bacterium, assembly GCA_009844085.1. Taxonomy (GTDB): domain Bacteria; phylum Pseudomonadota; class Gammaproteobacteria; order Pseudomonadales; family Pseudohongiellaceae; genus UBA9145. Next base: position 125,075 of record VYCF01000007.1, read on the forward strand.
ATATCAAACCGACTTGCTGGCCGGACTCGCCTCTTGAGCCTCACCATGTTTACTTGCGCCGGCGCCATGGATTTATCGCGGGAGCTCCGCGCAGTCAGCGACAACCCCCGGCTCGATGCGGAACTGCTGCTGGGACATGTGCTGCGAATCGACCGGAGCGCCTTGCGCGCCCGGCCGGAGCGTGTGCTCGGCGCGCAAGAGAGGAGCGAGTTCCGCCGTCTGCTGGAACGCCGCAAGCGGCGCGAGCCCGTGGCCTATCTGCTGGGCAGCGGGGGATTCATGGATTTTGAACTGGAAGTGAATCCGGCGGTGCTGATTCCGCGCCCCGAAACCGAATTGCTCGTGGAACTGGCGTTTGCGACGCTGGCGGCGCAACAAGGCAAGCCGCTGCGGATCGCCGACCTCGGCACGGGCAGCGGCGCCATCGCCATCGCCTTGGCTCGCCATGACCCGACCTGGTCGGTGCTGGGAATCGAAATCAGCGAGGAGGCCCTGGCCGTGGCGCACCGCAACGCCGCCGCGCTCGCTGGTGGAAATTTGCGCTTCCGGAGCGGTTCCTGGTGCGAAGGAATGGCGCCCGAAAGTTTCGACCTGATTGTCGCCAACCCTCCTTATGTAGCCCCCGGCGACCCCGCCCTGCATCCCGATTGCGCCTGGGAACCGCCCATCGCCCTGTTCGCCGGCGCCGATGGCCTGGAGGCGATCCGGGAAGTCGCTGCCCAGGCCAGGCGTTGCCTGAAACCCGGCGGCCTGCTGTTGCTCGAACACGGCTTCGACCAGCGCGGTCAGACGACCGAGTTGCTCGCCGCCGCCGGCTACCGCGATATCGAAGGTTTCAAGGACCATGCCGGTCACGACCGCTTCGTCCGGGCCTTCATTTGTGGCACAAGCAGCCGATAGTCGTTGTCATCCCGGCTGGAATTCTGAAAGGGAATTCGAATGAAACACCTCGTTTGCGCGTTCGGCGCACATCCTTCATTCAAGCTTCTGCGACAATTTTTCCTGCC
>VYCF01000026.1 GCA_009844085.1 Gammaproteobacteria bacterium
CGGCGTCGAATTCAGCGAAGAAACCCGGAACGTCGCCAACTTCGAAACCGCGGCGACCTGACGGTTATCCAAGAGAGCTGGCCGGAGCCGGCCGCGAATCCGCGCAAACGTCGATCAGCGCACCCTTACGCGTAAAGCGGAACCCTAATTCCGACTCGAAAGGTGGAGCGATTAAGATTACAGATTAGCGCTCAGACGATCCGCATTGTGAAGCTGAAAAAACCCGGAACCGTGGCGCAGTACCTTTCGGTTTGTACCCTGCTCGGCCTTTCACAGTAACGCGAGGCCGAATTCCCTGAAGCGTTCGAAATCCCGGGGATTGGCGGTTGCGAGCGCCGCGGACCCGCCAATGGATCGGAAATGAGCGAAGTCGAGAGTAACAGTTCTTTCGCGTTGACCGGGCCGCACAGAAACCCGGTCCAGGCTACCGCGTTCATGGCGATTCCGCGGTCCTCCTCGAGCCAGTCTCTGGGCGCCGCATCTTCTGCTGTGCCGGGAACGAGCGCTCGAATCAGGAAACTCGTATCGAGGTGTATGATGCCTGCGGTCATCCGGACCCTGGTCTGCTCGACGATTTCCGCTCTTGCGCGATGTCGTCGATCCATGCGGATGCGGAATGCTCGTCGAGCGCAAGCCGCTGTTGCAGCTCGTCCAGCGCGTGGGTGCTACCAACGCGGACAATGCTGCGGCTAGCGCTCTTGCCGCAGATAGCGTTGGAATTACGGTTGCAATTGCTAACTTCGTTGACGAAGTTCCTGGCGCTTGATCCCGTTCCCAATCCACACCGGCGGCTCCGCCGCCCCCAACCAGAACCCCCGGCCTCGGCCGGGGGTTTTGTTTTTTGGGGTATACGAAAAATCATCCCGCGACCTCGTCCCAATCCACAACGTTATTCGTCCAAATCCAGGCAATGTGGAGACTCCCGTACTACAAGTTAGGGGCAGGGACGAGCCAGGCCGCCGCTCCGCCGGGTTTCGGCGGCCGTTTCGTTCCCCAATCCGCAATTTCGTGATATAGGGAGAGGAAGGATGAAAGCCGAGGAAGTCATTCCCGCAACGCACAGACTGGAGCATTCCGGCATGACCCGCAATGAAGCCGAAGCTGTAGTCGGCGAGTTTCAAAAGGTAGTCGCGCCTCTGGCGACGAAAAAAGATCTGTCGGAACTTGGACAATCGCTCCGGTCCGAAATGAAATCAATGGAGGAATCGCTCCGGTCCAACATGAATTCGATGGAGAGTTCGATGGCCACAAAAGTCGATTTGGCCAATATGGAGGTCAGACTATTCCGAAGTCTTTTGGCAGCTATGCTCGGAGTAGGGGCCCTGGCGCTTGCCATCCTGCGCTTCTTCCCGCCCCCATGAAGTTACACCCAAGGAGACAGGCAATGGAAGCCACATACGCATTCCTCAAGCAAAACGCGCTTGCAACCTTTCTGGTGGTGGCGGTGCTGTCCGCGAACGGCCAGATCTGGCTGTCGAACAACAGAATCCAGGGCTTGGACGACGAGATTCAGGTTCTCTACGCGGACTTCGACCCGTCGCCCCAATAATCGGTTCGCTTTGAAATTGCGGTATGTCGGCATTACTGATGGGGCTGGAACTCGACTTCGTGCAGGGGGAGCGATTTATTCAGGCTTATGGCGCGATCGTATTTGAGTTGTCCGGCAATTTGCCGTACATTATTTGGCAGAAGGAGATTACGGCATGTTGAATTTGACGAATCTGGCGGCGGACATCGAAGAGCCCAGGTCCGCACGGATGGAACAACGCACCAAACCGGCGATCAAGGCGCAAATTCAGCAGGCCGCAGCGCTGCTTGGCGTTGACGAGACGACTTTCGTGACCAGCGTTGCGTTGGAACGCGCCAAGGCTACACTGGCCGATCACGAGCGCACGTTGCTTTCCGCCAAGGATCGCGAAATGGTCTTGTCCATGCTCGAATCGCCTCCCGCACCGACTGCGGCCCTGCGGGAAGCCATCGCGCAGCACGACGCCAAGGTGGCAAGTGACGTCTGAAATTCCGCCACCGGACGAAAAACAACTATTTGTCGAACCGCTGGATCCTGAAGTTCACAACCGAAGCGACTTTAGCTGCGGCGTTACCCGGCTGGACAATTTCCTGAAACGTAGCGCGAGAAAGCAGCAAGCTGGAGATTTCACGCGGGTATGGGTTTTGGTTGCCGGGGAACGATCACGCCTTCTCGGCTACTACGCACTGAATGCCCATAAGTTTGAGGCGGACGAATTGCCGGCAAACCTGACCCGGAACGCTCCTTCCCACGGTGCGATTCCAGCCGCGTACTTGTCCATGATCGCCTTTGACCAGCGACATCAGGGCAGGGGTTTTGGAAATTTACTGCTCTCCGATGCGCTCAAGCGGGTAACGGCGGTATCCGGGCAAATCGGCCTGAAAGCAGTTGTGCTTGACGTGATTGAAGACGGCGGTCAGGACGCCGCAGAGAAACGCGCCGCGTTCTACCGGTCCATGGGCTTCCAGTCGATACCTTCCCGGCCCAGCAGAATGGTCTTAAGTATCGATACTATCAAGTTGGGTCGAACGACATGAGTCCGATGGCCACAAAAGTCGATCTGGCCAATCATGACGTTACGCCCACCCTGATTCCAACCTCAAGAAGATGGACGATGGATTAGTTCTCTCGTATCCAGACGAAATGATCGACTTGATCCTCCGGTTCCACATCCTGCGGCAGGAAATTCAGCAGGCCAGAACCATCGGTGAGACTGACCGTGAAGTAGATCGAATCGGCCAGGAATGACAGCGTACAGGACGCCCAGTTTTCGCCCTCCCGCTCCTCGATGAGACAGGCGCCGTCAACCGGCGTCTTGATACCGTCTTCGTGAACGATCGCACCATAAGCCTGAATAAATCGCTCCCCTTGCACGAAGTCGAGTTCCAGCCCCATCAGTAATGCCGACATACCGCAATTTCAAAGCGAACCGATTATTGGGGCGACGGGTCGAAGTCCGCGTAGAGAACCTGAATCTCGTCGTCCAAGCCCTGGATTCTGTTGTTCGACAGCCAGATCTGGCCGTTCGCGGACAGCACCGCCACCACCAGAAAGGTTGCAAGCGCGTTTTGCTTGAGGAAAGAGTTGATCGTGGTTTCCATCGTCCGTCTCCTTGAGATTGGAATTTCCACACAGCAATTTAGGCACGGCTTGCCGGGTATGCCAAGAAAACGGGAAAATTAGTTGGGGCTCCACAAAATCGAACCCCAAAAACCAGAACCCCCGGCCGGGGCTGGGGGTTTTGTTTATTGGATCCCAAGATGTGACGCCCACCCCGATTCCTTCGAGGATCGATCGTCTTGATGCCGTCAAATCGATTGAAATCACCGGGATGCCCCCGGCTCCTTCCGGCATGAGTGTCCTGAAATATCTACTCGACCTGTACAGCAGGCCTACAGGTGCTGCAAAACGTGGGGCAGTCGAGCGTTGTCCACCAGGCGGATCGTGTCGCGGGCGGATACGAGAAGGGTTCGCTTGAATATACGCAAGAAATCCATGCCGAGCAGGATATGCGGGAAAGTCTCGTCGAGATAAAACACTCCGCCTTCCGGATGGCCGCTGAGAAGGGCAATTCCGTAGCCCGCTTGCCGCGTCACGATACGATTGTCCGCCAGAGTCATGGATGTCGTGGTGGCGCGGAGAGTCAAGTGCAGTTCTGTGGCCAATTTCCTGGGAATCTGCACAAATCCGGAAAATCCCGTGTCGATAATGCCCGATGCCCGGATCTGACCTTCCGGGAGGCGATGCACATCCCGGCAGATGCCAATTTCAATTTTGGGAAGTCCCACATCATCGAATTGGCCTTGAATAACTTTCGACATGATGTCTTCCCAAATGTCCGACATGGTATACGCTTGCCGGGGAGCCTATGCGTATCAAATGGAAAACGCCGTCTGGAGACTTTTCGATTGCCTCCTTCATGGCAATTTCTGGAAATTCCCCCAAAAAAATGGAATCGTCGGTTATATCGATAACCACATATTGGCCGTTGAATTCAGCTTCGCATTTTGCCCGAAACTTTTCGGCATACGCATGCTCGGCCTTTTGGACGATTTCCGAAGTGGTCAATATTTCGACGGCCATTTTCCCGTACCCTCTGATTCCGACCTGCAATTTTACGTGGCGGTTTCTTTGTTTGTCGGCGACGCCCCCTGATTGCTTAGTTTGATCTCAGGTCGTCAAACTCCTCAAGCCTCAAGCACTTGTCACTTCGCCATTGCGGGTGAAGCCCCAATTCTCGGGTACTGCCGATAGGGTCAATGGTACAGAAAATGAGGCTGGCTCCCAACCCCGCTCCCCCGATTCGTCGGCATCAAGACGATCGATCCACTTCTCTGAACTTCGCTCTCCCGTAGCCCGGCAGGGCTGATTTTTCTGACTGTTGCCGAATACGGCGGCGGCGGCGTTTTTTGCCCAAAACCGCCGGTTTTGGCGGTCGCGGAAATTTTTTTGTCACGTATTTCAGGCGGTTGCCGCGCATGTGGTAACGGCAGAAACCAGAACCCACCTGATCGG
>VYCF01000070.1 GCA_009844085.1 Gammaproteobacteria bacterium
CGTACAATCATCGGGTTGCGTGACAACACGCCCCAGTTAACCGGACAGTAGTGATCTCAGACAATTCCGGGACAGCAGGACGCTGGATCCGGGTTCGAACACCGCCAAGGTCATATCGGAAACGCTGGAGGCGATTCTGGGCGTGGAGGTGTTCGAAGGCATACTCGAAGAAGTGGGTCTCGATTTTCCTGTCTCGATCGACAGCTTTTGCGAAGTCGCGGGCGTCGACTGCGACATCGTGACTGTGCTGGAGTATATTCTCGGCAGCATCCGCCAGGCGTTGCTCAAATGTTCCTCTACGGACATCGACGATTGCGAGGTCGTTCCCGGGAGCGTACTGGACGTCCAGCCCGTCGTGCCGGACGATGAATCGGATCCGTATGTCGTGATCACCAAACCGGGAACGGACGAACTGGTTATTTCGACGGTTCCGAAGATGCCGGCGGCGACGTTCAACGCCGAGGTCAAGGGCCTTAGCGGCAGCAACTACGAGATTGGCTATGCCTGGAACGCCGTCTTGTACTACCGCGGGACGGGGAAAAAGAGCCAGACTTTGGTAACCAACCGGGAAGTGATGGAAAAGGACGAAGACGGCAATACGGTAACGAAGACCGTGACTAAGAAAACAAGGTACTGGGTGCCCGAGCGCCATGATTTCGTGGAGAGAATCCCGACCGTCGGCACAGTACCGGGACTGCCGGGAACGAGCGTGTTAAACAACAATTGGGTAATTCCCTGGGGCGATGTGCTTCAGGGGGGAAGTCTGACGGTTCAGGTAACCGCCACGATTTCATCCGGAGGGACGCAAATCGCGAAGGTATCGAACCAGCAGGTCTACCCCATTACCGGATCGAATCCTTCGTTGGCCCAAATGAAGGGGATAATCGGCAACTCGGACCTGAAGCTGGCGGTCGCTTGGGCGGAGAGCAGCCATATGCAATTCAATGGTCTCCAATATGTTGGTACCGGACTCCCTCGGTATGGAGAACCCGATGGCTGGGGGTTGATGCAAATCGACAATATTCCTGGGTTGACCAAGACAGTGGAACATTTCTGGAATTGGCGCGTCAATCTGAAGACTGGCTCAGATTACCTGGGCGATTTGTATGACAATGCCTTGGCGTATTTCAAATTTCATTATGTGCCGCCAACAGAAGGAGTTCCTGGAAGCGGATGGAGCTGGAATCCAGCCAACTCGGAAACAGATGGTGCTGTTGAAACCAGAATCTGGAATGATGCTTTTTCTCGCTACAACACGGGGGACCCAATGTACTCGCCGAACGGAAACGGTGGTGAAAGGCATTGCAAATATGAAAAAGACCATGAAGAAACTATAGACGGAAAACTGATTGATCCCTACATGAATCCAACTGGATGCGGTTATGCGGACAAAATCAGGGCGCTGATGGCAGAAAAACCTTGGAATCAGACAGGTCGATGAGGTAAGAGTATGAAAAATATCTTGCAAACTTCTGTATTCCAAAAAGAACTGCGAAAACTTAGGAGAATCTCAGGGTATTTTCTCGCTGTATCGACTCTGGCACTCGCTATTGCAGTTTTGTTTCCAGGGAATCAGCCGCCTACATGGTACGGCTATGTTGTCGGAGATGATCGCAGAATTTATATGGTTAATTTGGAGGAAGGAGAGATTGCGTGGGTGTCGGAAGAACTCGATCAGATAGGAAATCCCACGGAGATTGATATAAACCGGGAAGATTCCATACTATACATTGCAAGTGGACCTGAAGGTCTAGGATTAAAGGCGGATTATGTACCTTTAGTTGCCGTCAGCCTGAACGAAAAGCCGCAGATTATTCTTGAAAGTTGGGTTGATCCAGATTACGTTAATGGATCGCGTACCGAATACGCAATCTATTACCTTAGGTTAAGTCCCAAATCAGAAATGATATATGCGGCGTACGCGAACCTTGATCACCAAAGAAGGACTATCTTAAATGCGTCGAGTACGGAAATAATTGGTCAAAATGAAATTTTTATTACAAAAGCAGACGAATTTTCACCTGATGCAACCAAGTTGGCGCAGATACACCCCGGAGTAACTCAGGAAACCGAAGATGGCATGCGAGAATTTCCTGGCATCATTATCGAGTGGGACTTGGAGACTGGCGAAGAGTTATCACGAACGGAGCATGTGAACAACAAAAACCTGTATCCATCTTGGGGCGCTTCGAAAGACCGCTTTGTTTACGTTAGACGGAACAGGCTTTACAACAGGTTGGAGGTATATGATCGGGAGAGCGGCGAGCGACTGGCTGTTCACGAGTTTCCCGAGTTGTTTGGATTGGGTTCTCCGAGACAGTTTAATCACGCTACACAAATACCAGGAAGCAATAATGTCGCGATGACTTTAGGTGGCTATGTGGTCGTATTCGATCCGATAACAGCCGAAATCAAATCCCAAACCTTTGTATCGGACTCTATCCTCACCGAAGTTGTGGTCACAGATAAGCCACTCCTTCGCACGGACATTACCAAGGTATCAGGGCCGACAGAACAGTGAGCAGCATCCTGGCTTTTGGATTTCTCCTTCCGGTTGCCGAACCATGCTTGCTTGATCTCCTGGTGGATAAACTGGCCTGTCAATGAACGAACAGCAGTTTCCCGCTTGGTGTACTTTCTCTTTCCACTTCTTACGGTGAATCCATGGTACCTTGCTGCCAGGGAAGATCCCTCGGAAACTCCCTTGCAGAGGCGGCGTAGACTGCTAAACGATATATGGGCCGATTTCGACAAGCGCGGAATTGCCCTTCGCTCAAGCGAAAACCTGACTCGCGGGGAACTCTACGAAGAAGCGATGAAGTCAGGAATCGATGAGAGAGAGATTCGTTGACGCCGATATTCTGGTAGAATCTCCGGCCCCGCACAGACCGGGACTTCGTTGTACAATGTTCCGGTGAAATTGCGAGATTGCGAGAGATACCAAAGATGGCGCGAATAACCGTTGAAGACTGCCTGGACAAGGTGGACAACCGCTTCGAACTCGTCATGGTCGCGAGCAAGCGCGCCCGGCAGTTGCAGACCGAAGGCAAGGACCCGCTCGTTGCCGAAGACAACGACAAGCCCACCGTGCTCGCCCTGCGCGAAGTGGCCCAGGGACTCGTCGGCCCCGAAATCCTCACGCAAAAGCCGGAAATGAGAATGGAGGAACTCGAGCAGGAGATGGAAATCATGCTCGAACAGCCCGAACTGGCGGAGCCTCCGGCGCCTGAACCCGAAGAAGGGGATTGATCGGGGAAGGAGGCGCATATTGACAGCCCTGCAGATTGAGAATATCGACACGCTGGCCGAGGGCCTGTCGGGCTATCTGGCAGGACAGCAGATCAACCAGGTGCGGCGCGCCTACTACTACGCCGAACAGGCCCACGAAGGCCAGTTCCGCCGCACCGGCGACCCCTACATCACCCACCCGCTCCAGGTAGCCGGCATCCTCAGCAAGATGCACATGGACCATCAGTCGCTGATGGCGGCCATGTTGCACGACGTCATCGAAGACACCGGCATCACCAAGACCGCGATCAAGTCCCAGTTCGGCAACACCGTTGCGGAAATGGTCGATGGCGTCAGCAAGTTGAGCAAGATCAAGTTCCGCTCCCGGGCCGAAGCCCAGGCCGAGAATTTCCAGAAAATGGCCCTGGCGATGTCGCGCGACTTGCGCATCATCATGGTCAAGCTCGCGGACCGCCTGCACAACATGCGCACGATCAAGGTGCTGCCGCCCGACAAGCGCCGCAGGATCGCCAGGGAGACGCTGGAAATCTACGCGCCCATCGCCAACCGGCTCGGCATGAACGACATGCGGATCGAGTTCGAGGAACTCGCCTTCGAAGCGATATATCCGCTTCGCTACCGCCGCATAGGCGCCGCCGTGCGCAAGGTGTGGGGCAATCGAAAGGAAGTCGTGACCAAGTTGCAGACTTCGCTCGAAGCCTGTCTCGAACGCGAGGGACTGCCTGGCAGGACCATCGGCCGGGAAAAGCACCTGTACAGCATTTACGACAAGATGCGCAGCAAGCGGAAATCCTTTTCCGAGATCATGGACGTCTACGCTTTCCGCATCGTCGTCGACCGGGTCGACACCTGCTATCGCGTGCTGGGCGCGATCCATAGCCTGTACAAGCCGGTGCCGGGCCGATTCAAGGACTATATCGCCATACCCAAGGCCAACGGCTACCAGTCCCTGCATACGACGCTGTTCGGCATGCATGGCCTGCCCATCGAAATCCAGATTCGCACCGAAGAAATGGAAGCCATGGCCAATAACGGCATTGCCGCCCACTGGCTGTACAAGTCGAGCGAGGACATTCCAAGCAATACCCATATCCGGGCGCGGGAGTGGGTCAACGGTCTGCTGGAAATGCAGCAGCACGCGGGCAATTCGCTGGAATTCATCGAGAACGTCAAGATCGACCTGTTCCCCGATGAAATCTACGTGTTCACCCCGAAGGGCGAGATCTTCGAACTACCCGCCGGCTCGACGCCGGTGGATTTCGCCTATGCGATCCATACCGATGTCGGCAGCACCTGCGTCGCCTGCCGCATCTCGCGCCGGCTCGCGCCCTTGAGCGAGCCCCTGCAAAGCGGCCAGACCGTGGAAATCATCACCGCGCCGGGCCACAAGCCGAATCCCGCCTGGCTCAGTTTCGTCGTTACCGCCAAGGCGCGCACGGGAATCCGCCATTTCCTGAAAAGCCAGAAGCGGTCCGAATCCGTCGCCCTCGGCCGCCGCCTGCTGACCAAGGCGCTGGCCAGCTTCGGCGCCAGTCTCAACTCCATTTCCAAGGAAGCCATCGCCAGGACGCTCGAACAATTGCGGCTGGATTCGCTGAACCAGTTGTTCGGCGAAGTCGGCCTCGGCAATCGCATGTCGCATACCGTGGCCCAGCGCCTGATAGCCTTGAACGAAAATCCCACCGGGGCGGAGTTGCTGGGCAATCTGCTCGTGCGCGGCGGCGAAAGTTCGGTAATGCATTACGCCCGCTGTTGCAGGCCGATTCCGGGAGACCGCATCGCCGGCCACATCAGTTCGGAGCGCGGGCTCGTGATTCACACCGATAATTGCAACAACATCGCGGAACTGCGAAACGATCCGGAAAAGTGCGTCGAAGTGAGTTGGGACCCCGAAGTCCAGGGCGAGTTCCCGGTTGAGGTCAAGGTCGAAGTCGAGCATCAGCGCGGCATCATCGCCACCCTGGCCACCGCCATTACCGGCGCGGAAACGAATATCGAGAAAATCAGCACGGTCGAGCGCGACGCCCACTTCAGTATCGTCAATCTCCTGATCAACGTGAAAAACCGCGTGCATCTGGCGCGGGTCATGCGCAAGATCCGCATGATCAAGGCGGTGACGCGGGTGACCAGGGTCAAGGCCCGCAAGTCTCGCCGTCCGACCGTTCACTGAACTCCGGGAAATCCCATGTCCGCATCGCAAGTCATTCAAACCGGGAACGCGCCGCAGGCGATCGGCCCCTATTCACAGGCCGTACATTCGGGCTCGCTGGTATTCCTCTCCGGTCAGGTCGCGCTCGACCCGGAAACCATGCGGCTGGTCGAGGGCGGCATCGTGGAACAGACCGAACAGGTTTTCGACAATCTGGCGGCGGTCGCTGCGGCGGCGGGACTGAGTCTCGACAACGCGGTCCGCATGACGATTTACCTGACGGATCTCGGCAACTTCAAGACCGTCAACGAGATCATGGCGCGGCGTCTCGACGCGCCTTATCCGGCCCGGGTAACTATCGGCGTCGCCGCTTTGCCGGCGAACGCGATTGTCGAGATCGACGCGATATTGAGCGACTGAATCCGCGGCCCGCTTTCACATGACCGGCCAGCCGCTGGACCAGATTCCCATTGATCGCCTTACCGGCGTCGGTCCGAAAATGAAGGCCAGGCTGGCCGATCTCGGCATCGAAAGCGTCCAGGACCTGCTTTTCCATCTGCCGTACCGTTACGAGGACCGCACCCGCATAACCCCCATCGGCCAAGCGTTTTTCGGCGATTGCGTTCAGGTCCAGGGCGAAATCGTCGACAGCGGCGTCCAGTTCGGCCGTCGCCGCAGTTTTCGCTGTGTCGTCAGCGACGGCTCCGGCATGCTCAGCATCCGCTTCTATCATTTCAACGCCATGCAGCAGAACCGGCTCGCCAATGGCAAGCTGATCCGTTGCTATGGCGAAGTGCGCTACGGCCGCAGCGGAATCGAGATGTATCATCCCGAATACCGCATCCTGTCCGGCGAAGCCGAAGCCGACGCGGTTCCCGACTCGCTGACGCCGGTCTACCCGACTACCGAGGGCATTCACCAGGGCCGCATCCGCAAACTGGTGCAGCAGGCCCTGCAAATGCTCGCCCGCACGGAAAAACTGCCCGAGCTGCTGCCGGCGCATTTCCTGCGGGATTTCGGCGGCATCGATCTCGCCGAATCGGTGCGCCTGCTGCATGAGCCGCCCGCGGACGTTCAACTCGATTGGTCGGGACGCACCGACAACAGTCCGGCGCGCCGGCGGCTGGCCTTCGAGGAACTGCTCGCCCACCGTATCTGCATGCGGCGCCTGAAACTCGACGTTTCGGCCTTGCAGTCGCCGCGGCTCAGCGGGCGTCAGGAGCTGCTCAAGCGTTTCGTGGAAGGTCTGCCTTTCCGGCTGACCGAAGCGCAACGCAAGGTCTATCGGGAAATTCGCGCGGATCTCTCGGGCCGGACGCCGATGATGCGCCTGGTACAGGGCGACGTGGGCTCGGGCAAGACCGTGGTCGCCGCCCTGGCCGCCCTGTACGCAATCGAATCGGGCTTCCAGGTCTGTCTCATGGCGCCAACGGAAATTCTCGCCGAACAGCATCTGCACACATTCCGGCAATGGTTCGAAAGCCTGGACGTGCGGATCGGCTGGCTCTCGGGCAAGACCCGCGCCAAGGCGCGCAAGCAAGTGCTGGAAGACCTCTCGGCAGGCAATTGCGACTTGCTGATCGGTACCCATGCGGTGTTCCAGGAATCGGTCCAATATCAGCGCCTCGGGCTGATCGTCGTTGACGAGCAGCACCGGTTCGGCGTCCATCAGCGGCTCGCCCTGCGCGAGAAGGCCGGCAGCGGTTCGATGCGCCCCCACCAGTTGGTCATGACCGCCACGCCGATCCCGAGGACGCTGGCGATGAGCGCCTATGCCGACCTCGATTGTTCGGTCATCGATGAATTGCCGCCGGGCCGCACTCCCGTCAATACCGCCATGACTTCGAACGAGCGTCGCGCTCAAGTGGTCGAGCGCATCGCCTCGGCCTGCGGCGGCGGCCGGCAGGCCTATTGGGTCTGCACCCTGATCGACGATTCGGAGACCTTGCAGGCCCAGGCCGCCGAGGCCACCGCCGAACAGCTCCGCGAAGCTCTCCCCGGGATCCGGGTCGGACTCGTGCATGGCAGGCTCAAACCGGCGGAAAAGGCCGAAGTCATGGACAATTTCAAACAAGGCGAAATCCAGTTGCTCGTGGCGACGACGGTGATCGAAGTCGGCGTCGACGTGCCCAACGCCAGCCTCATGGTGATCGAGAATCCGGAGCGCCTGGGGCTGGCGCAATTGCATCAGTTGCGCGGCAGGGTCGGCAGGGGCGCCGAGCAAAGTCATTGCCTGCTGTTGTACCAGCCGCCGCTGTCCGAACTGAGCCGGGAGCGCCTGCGCATCATCCGAGAAAGCAACGACGGTTTTCTCATCGCCGAGGAGGACCTGCGACTGCGGGGACCGGGTCAGTTGCTGGGCACCCGGCAGACCGGCCTGATGAGTTTCAGGGTCGCGGACATAAGCCGCGACAGCGATATGCTCGAACAGGTGCGCGATACCTGCGATGAATTGCTGGCCAGCCACCCCGCGGTCGCCGAACCGCTGATCCGCCGCTGGCTCGGCGAAAGCAGCCATTACGCGGACGTCTGAGCCATGAAGCGTATCCTCGAACGAACGTGGCGAAAACTTTCACCCTGGATCAAGGAAAGACTGGAAGAAAGACCTGAACTGCGGCGCAAGGCGATCGCATACTACTACCTGGTGCGCCTGCATCGGCCGGTGGGGATCTATTTGCTGCTATGGCCGACGATCGGCGCACTGTGGCTTGCGGCGGGTGGCATACCTTCCTTCGGCCTGCTGTTCATCTTCGTCTCCGGCACGGTCGTCATGCGTTCCGCCGGCTGTTGCATCAACGACTTCGCCGACTACCACATCGACGGCGAAGTGCTGCGCACCCGCGAGCGTCCCCTGGCGACCGGGGAACTCAGCCGCCGGGACGCCCTCCGCGGATTCGTGGCGCTCTCCCTGGTTGGCTTCGCGCTCGTGCTGTTCACCAATCTGCCGACGATATTGCTGGCGATTGCGGCGATTCCCATCATCGCCTTGTATCCTTTCCTCAAGCGCGTCACCCACATGCCCCAGGTTGCGCTCGGCGTCGCTTTTTCCTGGGGAATTCTGATGGCCTTCACCGCGCAGACCGGCGGCTTGGCCACTCAGGCGTGGCTGTTGTTTCTCGCCAATTGCCTGTGGACCGTTGTCTATGACACGCAATACGCCATGGTCGACCGGGAGTACGACCGCCGTCTCGGCATGAAATCCACGGCGATCCTGTTCGGCGATTCGGACAACATGATGATCGGCCTGTTGCAGGTCATGTTCATCGCCGCGATGTGGCTGGCGGGACGACAGTTCGACTTGGGACTGCCTTACTTCCTGTCCCTGGTCGGCGCGAGCCTGCTGTTCGCCTGGCAGCAGATTCTCACCAGCGACCGCCAGCCCGAGGCCTGCTTCAGGGCCTTCGTCAACAATCAGTGGGTTGGCGCGCTTGTCTTTCTCGGAATCGTGCTTGGCTAGGGCAATTCGATTTCCAAGACCAGGGCAGCGCGGGGCGTCAGCTCGATGGGGGAGGTCAGATCGTACGTCTCGCCGCGAATGATATCCGCGGCTCTTTGCGCACCGCCGAGAACTTCCTGGAATCGCGCCAGGTCGAGCGAGTAGGGATCCGAATTCTTGTTCAGCGCGACCATGACCTGCTCATCGCCCAGGGTCCGGAAATAGACGTAAACGCCTTCCCTCGGCAGGAAGTGGGTGAGGTCGCCTTCATGGATTGCGGCGGAGGTCTTGCGCCAATTGAAGAGGGTGCGTACCAGCGCTTGCGCCCGCAATTGTTCTTCGGTCAATCCCGCGCCGGACACCGCGTCCGTGGCGTCGCCCGCCCAGCCGCCGGGAAAATCGCTGCGAATGACGCCGTGGTCGCCGCTGCTGGGGGTTAGAATCTCGGTGCCGTAATAGACCTGGGGCGCGCCGCGCATGGTCGCCAGGTAAGTCATGGCCATTTCGAACAGGCCGTAGTCCTCGCCGAGTTGCGACCAGATTCGCATCATGTCGTGATTGTCGCCGAAGATCACGAGGGCGCCGGGGTCGGGATAGAGCACATCGTTGACCAGCATCGAATACAGTTCGATGAAGCCGTCGGCGAAGGATTCCGGCTCGCGCAGCGCTGGCGCGAGCACCGAGTTCAGGGGAAAGTCCATGACGCTCGGCAGCCAGGAGCGATAGCCGTCGTGCTTGGCCAAGCCGCCGGCCGAGCCGTCTGGACCGCCCTGCCAATACGCGACGATCAGGGGATTTTCGGTCCATTCCTCGCCGACCACGTTGAAATCGGGGAATTCCTCCATTACCCGCCGCGTCCATTCGGCCATGAACTCTCCGCCGGAATACGGATAGGTATCCATGCGCACTCCGGCCAGACCCAGGTACTCGATCCACCAGATGGCGTTCTGGATCAGGTACTCGGCCATGAGGGGATTGTCCTGGTTCAGGTCGGGCATGTCGGGCACGAACCAGCCGTCGTAAAGTTCGCGCCTGTCGACTTCGGCGGCGTAAGGGTCGACACTGAGCGTCTTGGCGTGATTGGTCTCGACATAGCCGTCCCACCGGTGGACCCAGTCATCCATGGGCGGGTCGTCCATCCACCAATGATGCAACCCGCTATGGTTGACGATCATGTCCATGATCAGCCCCACTCCCTTTTCGCGCCCGGCGCGGGCCAGTTCGGCGAGATCCGCATTGCTGCCCATGCGCGAATCGACCCGATAGAAGTCGGTGGTCGCATAGCCGTGATAGGAAAACGAGGGCATCGCGTTTTCGAGCACGGGATTGAGCCATACGGCAGTGAATCCGAGCCCGGCGATGTAATCGAGACGGTCGATGATGCCCTTGATGTCGCCGCCATGCCGCGCGCCGGGCTGATTGCGGTCCACGATATCGCCGAGGCCTTCGATCTCATCGTTGCCGGGGTCGCTGTTGGCGAACCGGTCCGGCGTGATCAGGTAGATCGCATCGCGCGAGGAAAATCCGCGTGTGTGCCCGGGATCCGGGTTGCGCGCGTCCAGCCGGTAAGGATACGCGATGCTGTCGCCGTCGCCGTTGAACTCGATATCGAACTCGCCGGGCTCGGCGTCGGCGGCGATGCGCAGGCGCACGAACAGGTAATTGGGGTTTTCCGTCGTGAGCGTATCGAGCACCGTTACGCCCGGATAATCCACGGCGGGCCGCAGTTCGCCGACGCCGTCGCCGTAGACTAGCAGCCGCACGTCGGATTCGTTGAATCCGGTCCACCAGTTGGGCGGTTCGACGCGCTCGATTTCAGCGGCGAAGACGGTCGAAAGCGGCGCTCCGAGGCAGACGGTCAGCGCGATAATCAAGGGACGATACAGGTTCATGAGGGTAGTGTTCATTGGGATTCCGCCGCCCAGAATTGCCGATAAAGTTCGCCGCGGAAAGTCTCGTCGCGGAACCAGCCGTCTTCGTTGATCCAGAAAATCTGCGACATGATTATGCCGACGAACTCCCGCTTCGGATCGACCCAGAAGTGGGTTCCCTCGTATCCCCCGCCGACCCACAAGCCCTCTTCTCCCTGTTCGCGCGTCCTGGTCGGCTCTCCGGTCACCCACAGATTGAAGCCGTTGTAGCCTTCGGGATTGTCGAGTTGCGTATGCGGGGAGTAGATATCCTCGACCGTTGAAGTCTCCAGAAATCTGGCGCCGTTGAGCGTGCCGTGGTTAAGCAGCATTCGGAGGAAATCCGCGTAGCCGTCGGCGCTGGCCAGCATACCCTCGCCGCCGAGATGGAGTTGACGCTCCGGATCGTAGCCGGGAACGTCCGGCCCGAAGATATCGAGTTCACCGGGATACGCCGGTCGCAAGGCGCCGCCCTGGCCGCTGATTGTCGGCAACAGGCTGGCTTGCGGCGGCAGATCGTATTGCAGTCCTTCGATTCCCAGCGGTCCGGTCAGGCGCTCTTCCACCAATTGCTCCAGGCTCCTGCCCGTTGCGCGTTCGGCCACCATTCCCAGGATAGTGGTATTGATCCCGTAATAGTAGGTGGTTCCCGGATGCTGGATCAGCGGCAGATCCGCGAGGCGGGCGATGAAGTCATCGGAGTCCGCCGCCGTCGCCACGTTTTGTTCCGCAAGTGCGGAGTCGATGCACGGAATGCCCGTTGTGGAGTAATAGAAGCCGGCTTCGTGGTTGATCAGGTGCCGTACCGTCATCACGGTGTCTGCGGGGACTGACGTGAGCGGGCAGGCCGCATCGAAACGCTCAGGGCCAATTTCCGCGAGGCTCGTCCCATCCGGCGTTACCGCGACCTGCATTTCGGAAAATTCCGGAATGTAGCTTGCGACCGGGTCTTCAAGGCTCAGCACGCCGTCTTCCACCAGGTCGAGCACCACCGAGATAGTGACGATCTTGCTCATGGACCAGACGCGAATCCACGATCGCCCGTCGATCTCCGCATCGGGCAGCAAGTCCCGATTCACGACGCTGTGCTCGTAGGCGACATTGCCGTCGCGGTCTTCGAGCCGGGCGTAGAGGAAGGGATAGTGGCCCTCTTCGACGAAGCGGTCGAGGACCGCGTCGAGGGCGTCCGGGTCGGGAACTCCGATTTGCGCCAGCGCAATATGCGCCCAGGAACATAAAACAAAGGCGGGCAACAATGTGCCCGCCTTTGTGAAGAACGCCGAACCGATCATTGGCGCCGGCGCTAGAACCGGTACGACGCGCCGACGAAGTAGGTCGCGCCGTAGGACTGCCAGTCCTTGACCATCCGATGATCGTTGTTGAGGAATCCGACGAAAGGTTCGTCGGTCAGGTTGGTTCCCTGCAGGTACAGCGTCAAACCGTCCAACTGGCCGCCCTCGAAGCTGTAGCTGAGCTGAGCGTCAACCAGTTGTTCCTCGCTGATCGAGCGCAAGGTCCGGCCCGCGCCGAATCCCTGCACCTCGCCGAGGAAATCCGAGCGGTGGTTGCCGCTGATCCGCGCCGAAAAACCGCCTCTCTCGTAATAGAGAGTCAGGTTCATGACGGTATCGGACAGACCGGGCAAGGGAGTCGACGGGTCGCCGGTGCCTCGCTCGATTTCGCTGTCGGTCCAGGAACCGTTGAATACCGCGCCGAATCCTTCCAGGGCTGGATTCAGCGCTTCGCCGGTGACTTGCAGCGACAGTTCGTAGCCCGAAATGTTGCCGCCATCGCCGTTGGAAGGCCGGCTTACGATGCCCGTCGTCAGCGCCGGCGTGACGCCGCCGGTGGGGAATCCGGCAAAGTCAACGAGCCTGGGCTGCTCGTAGATGTAGGTTGTGAGATCCTTGTAGAAAGTTGCGAGCGCGAAGTAGCCCGTGGCATCCGGAAAATACAATTCATAGGACAAGTCGATCGAATCCGCCATCCAGGGCCGCAGATCCGGGCTGCCGCCGCTGCCGCCCCAGGGCGCCTGGTTGATGTCCGTGGAATCGGCCAGGCTGGCGTTGAAATTCACTTCCCGGCCAGCGCGCATCTCGTCCATCCGCGCCCGGGCGAGAGTGCGCGCGATGCCCAGACGGATGTATTGCGCGTCGGCGATCTCGAAATTCAGGTTCAGGCTCGGCAGGTATTCGGTGTAGTCGGCGCCGCCGGTGACCGTTTGCAAGGTGGTCGCTTCCGCCGCGCTCGAAGGCGGCGGCCAGCCGCCGTTGGCGGCGCTCGATCCCGACGAACTCTGGTCGGTGCGAACTGCCTGTACGCCGAAATTTCCCGTCACCGGCACATCGCCGAGTTGGGACTCGATATTGAACTTGACGTAGGCGACGGTCACGTCTTCGTCCACCGTCCAGTCGTTGGAAAGCACGCCGCCGCCGAAGTGATCCGCGCGGTAGTAGATTCCGCTGTCGTACAAGGCGACCGGATCGAAAGTGGCGATGGTCGCCAGGCCGAAGGGGACGGTGACCGCGCCGGTGGGAGTGAAATCCTGCGTTAGCCCGCCGCTCGTCAGCCCGAGGAAGCCCTGGTTGCTGGCGTTTCTCGATTTGCTGCGGCTGTCGAACTGCACGCCGAAATCGACGCTGCTGATGGCGCCGCCGAGATAGCGCTCGGCGCTGAGCTTGATCTGGGTCAACTCGTCTTCGATCGACGGTCGGTTGTCGTAACCCACCTGGCCGCCGGGAATGGCGGGGTTGCCCCAACCCATCGGGCTGGTCAGCACCGTCGCGCCCGGCGAGAGGACATCGGCCGAGGAGGTGAAGCGCGGCGCATGATTGCCGATTTCAAATCCAATCGTGTCCGTCGCGCCCTGGCCGCTGGGGCCGGTTCCCGTGTTGAGCGAGAGGATGACGTCCTGGCGGTCGACGGCGGAATGGCTGACGTCGGCGATGACTGTCCAGTCGTCGTTGACATCGAACTCGAAGTTCCAGCCGGCGGCCCACAGGTCCGCGTCGCGCGATTCGAGATTGTTGCTGATGACCGCCTTGGCGCTATTGAACGTGCCGCTGGTTATCAGCCCGTTTTCGACCGTTTCGTTTGCCAGGTTAACCCCGGTGTTCCAGGAGAACCAGGCGGGATAGAGGGGCAACTCGTATTGCCTGGACAGCGAGGATTCCTCGAAGCTCGACCGGTAGACGTCGATCGTGGAAGTGACGCGCTCGTTAGGCTGAAATTCGAGTACGGCCATGAAGCTGTCGCGAGTCAGTTCGCCGGACTGCGCCTTCGGATTGATGCCGGTAATCCCCTGGGCGCCGCTGTAATCGTTGTAATCCCAGATGTCGATCACTTCGCGCTGGCTGGGAGAGCCGATATGGGAAAAGCCCAGCGCCACGCCGACGGTGCCGTCGGCGTTCTGATCGATATACGAGCCGGTGTAGCGCCAGCCTGCGTCGTCGAGCTCGGGATTGAGCGCGCTGTACTCGTTCATTTCGTAGCGGGCATTGACCACGACGACACGCTCGTCGTAATCCAGCGGGCTGACGGTGCGCATGTCCACCGTGCCGGCGAGTCCCTGCCCGGTCAGCGAAGCGTCCGGCGTCTTGTAGACGACGACGCCTTGCAGCAGTTCGGAGGGGTACTGATCGAATTCGACGCCGCGATTGTCGCCGGCGCTGACCTGCTGGCGCCCGTTCAGCAAGGCGGTGGAGAAATCCGGCGCCAGGCCGCGGATGCTGATCACCTGCTGGCGGCCGTTGAGGCGCTGGCCGGCCAGACCCGTCAGCCGCGTCAGGGCTTCGGCGATGCTGTTGTCGGGCAGCTTGCCGATATCCTCGGCGGAAATCGCTTCCACGATCAACTCCGAATTCCGCTTGGTCGCCATGGAATTCAGCAGGCTCTGGCGGAAACCGGTAACGACGATTTGCTCGATCGTCGCGCTTTCCTGGGCCACGGCCGGCCCGGCGAGCGGAGTCAGCGCCGCGGCCACGGCCAGGGAAAGCGGCTTCAGATTCATTGAAAAATCGCTACGCGTCATGGTAATCCTCTCAGTTTCACCCATCCGGCGATATCTGGAATTCAGCTATCCTGAACTTATAGGCTCCTGCGCCGGTTTTAGCAATAAAATGCATACGTATTCATATCGGAGCGGCTCAAAGCCGTCCGTCCTGTTCGGAGATCATGCGGCGAAAAAACGCCTCTTCGCCGATCATCGTGAACGCCCGGCGCAATAGCTCGCGCCGCTCGTCGAAACTCATTTCCTGGCCTTGCTGTTCCGGCGTCCACCGCAACAGGCCATCGCCGAAAACAACGCCGAAATAGGGCGCATACAGAAACTCTTCCGCTCTGCCGAGCATGCGCGGGTCCTGGCGCGATTCGAGATAACCGAACAACCGGTCGCCAAGACTCTCCAGCAATTCCGCATAAGCTCCATCCTCTGCAAGATTGCGCATCTGCCAGGCGTCCGCGCGAACGTCGTACAGTTCGTACTCGCTTCTCGGCCCGAAACTGAGCGCATGCAAGGACGGGTATTCTTCGGCGTTTTCCTCCATGAAGGTTCTGGCCGGGCCGCCGTCCACATCGAGCGGAATCGCGTCCGGCCTCGCGTTCCAGATCAACAGATGATCGTGGGTCCTGATCGCCCGTGACGGATACGACATTCCGCCCGAGTCCGGATAGAACCCGTGCCGCTCGCGGTACATGTAAACCGCTTCGCGCGCCGGCAGACCCGGCCTGCCGGGGATCAGCAGGGGCGCCAGGCTTTGCCCGCTCATGACCGCTTGCGCTTCGATGCCGGCGAACTCGAGACCTGCGAACTCAAGACCTGCGAACTCAAGAAGAGTAGGCGCGATGTCCGTCAGGCTCACCAGGTTTTCAATCCTGCGGCCGCCGGCGATATTGTCGCCCCACCAGAACAGCAACGGCATTCTCGTGCCGTAGTCGTAAAGCGTCGCCTTGGCCCGCGGGAAGGGCATGCCGTTGTCCGAAGTGAATACGACGATGGTATTGTCTTGCAGCCCGCGCCGTTCCAGCACTTCCATAACCCGGCCCGCCTGGGCGTCGATGTACTCGATTTCGGCATAGTATTCCGCGATGTCGTCGCGCACTTCGTCGGCGTCGGGCATGAACGGCGGCACCGTTACCGCGGCAGAATCTATGCCGAGCGCAGCCGCCACGCCTTCGGTATAGCCGCGATGCGGCTCGAAAGTTCCCATCCAGAACGAAAACGGCTGCGTCTCATCGGCGGCATCCAGGAAGGCCTCGAAATTCGCCGCGTAATCGATGTCCGACATCTGCAATTCTTCGAACCGGTCCCCGTATGGCCGGTTTCGAATCCCGTTCCAGGGCCGGCCCGCCGGATTCACTTCCCTGTCGATCAGGAATCCGGGCGCCCAGCCCTTTCCCGTGGCGCCTACCCGGTAGCCGTGTTGCGCCAGCAATTCGGTCCAGGTCGCGAAACGGGCCGGCAAATAACCCCAGAGCGTGGCGCCCTCTTCCAGTTCAAAGCCGTTCCTGCCGGTGAGGATGGACGCCCGTGACGGAGTACATGACGGGGTGCTGACGAATGCGTTTTCGAATACGACGCCTTCACGCGCCAGCCGGTCGAGATTGGGCGTGCGGACTTCGTCGCTGCCATAGGCGCCAAGGTGCGCCCAACTCAGGTCATCGGCGATTATGAAAACAATGTTCGGCGGTACCGTTGCGCTTGCGGCCGATTCCTGCGCCGCCGCCGAAACTCCGCCGAATACGAGCGCGAACAGCGCCGACAGCAGGGCGGGCCCGACCGGTTTTCGCTGCCCGGCTGACTTGCGCAACCCTGGATCAGATTCTCTCGTAGCCTTCATAGCGCACCCAGTCGAAGTCGGCGTATTCGTCCGATGAGTTGCCGTTGGCGGAGCTGTAGACGCCCAGGTAGGCGCCGGTGTAGCCGCGGCTCAACAGTCTTGCGGCGT
The DNA here is from genome assembly GCA_009844085.1 of Gammaproteobacteria bacterium. Taxonomy (GTDB): domain Bacteria; phylum Pseudomonadota; class Gammaproteobacteria; order Pseudomonadales; family Pseudohongiellaceae; genus UBA9145. The sequence continues at coordinate 16,690 of VYCF01000070.1, forward strand.
CGGTCTCGGCGAATGCGGTGAAGCTTTCGCCCCGGTCGAGCGAATACTCGTACCGGTACTTGCGGTCGCGCGATACGACTCTCAGCACGATTTCGCCCGGGTAATCGCCGAGCGTCCGCTGCTCAATCGTGACCGGCGCCCGGTCTCTTTCCGCCAGCGTCAGTTGCAATACGTTTTCCCCGCCGTTTCTCGCCAGCGTGAAGTTGAGGAAATTATCGTCCTTTTGAAACAGGCTGACTCCGGCCTCGACATTTTCCCGTTCCGGTTCGAACTCCATCCTGACGCTGTATCGAAAATCGCTTTCCTGCTGCCGCACTCCCATCAGCGCTGCGCGCCCGCGCTCCCGTATCACGTTTTCGTGGGCGTAAAGACGCAGATATCCCTCCCGGCTGTCCAGGGAATAGACGCCGGGCAGCGGCACTCTCCTGAAGTTCCATTGCAAATCCAGGGTTTCGTTGTCGAAATCGTCGATGAAGGTGTCGTTCCGGTACTGCGGGGCTTCTTCGAACGGCAGGGGTGTGGACCTTTCGACTCTGCCCGTTGCGGGCGCCACGACAGGCCACTCGTACCTCGGATCCTTCCATTCGAACGGCTCCCGTTCCCATTCGACCGGAACCAGATGCGATTCCCGGCCCATATTGGAGTCGCCCTGTTCGTCGTTGCGCTTGCCGAGCGCCACCATGTACCAGCGCCCGTCCGCCAGCTCGACCATGTCGGCGTGGCCGGTGCTATGCACCCAGTTGCTGTAGGACAGATTTCGCGACGTGAGAATCGGGTTCCTGTCGTTGGATATGTAGGGGCCCGTGATTTCGTCGCTGACCGCGATCATCACCGCGTGGTTGTAACTCGTGCCGCCTTCGGCGATGAGCAGGTAGTACCTGCCGTCGCGCTTGTAGATATGCGGACCTTCCGCCCAGGTGCCGTCGCAGGCGCCGCGCCAGAGGAAATGCCTTTCGCCGATCAGGCGCCAGTTTTCGAGATCGAGTTCCTGCAGCCAGATCTCGCCCTGGCCGGGAAATTCCGGGTCGGCGGGACCGTGGTTGCCGACGTACCAGGCTTTCCCGTCGTCGTCGAAAAATATGTCGGGATCTATGCCCGGTGCGCCTTCGATCACATGGGGCTCGGACCACGGCCCGGCCACGTCTTCCGCGGTTATGATGAAGTTCACCATTTCCGTCGGCTGTCCGCCGCCAGGGTTGTAGACATTGGTGGTGATGATATAGAACAGGCCGTCGTGCCAGCGGATGGACGGCGCGTGTATGCCGCCGTCGGACTGGACGTCCACGAGATTAACCTCGTCACGATAGAGTTCGGGGTCGTGGATGCCGTATCCGGCCAGCGTCCAGTTGACCAGGTCCCGGCTGTGATGGATCGGCAGGCCGGGAAAGTATTCGAACGTGGAGTTGACGATATAGAAGTCGTCGCCGACCCGGACGATTGAGGGGTCGGGATAGCCGCCGCGCAATATCGGATTCCTGAAGGCGTCCGATTGCGCGGATGCTTCCAGCGCGAAAATCGCGATGCAGAGGAATCCGGCCAGACAGCGCAGTTTTCGCGCGCCGGACTTCGCACAAGCTGAAATTCGGATCATTGTTTTCCTCCCGTCTCGGGCTTTCTTTCGGTCAGGGCGACGGCGCGGCGCAATGCTGGCTGATGAATTCCTCGTGCGTCGGGAACTGCCGCACCGCGCCCTGAATAATGGTTTTCAGGTTGTTCAGATAATCCCGCAACTGTTGCGATGATATGCCGTCGACTATCGAATGATAACTCCGCGGCGCCATATTCTGGCCGAGCATCACCTGCAGCCACGCCGACTCGGTGAACAGTTCCCCCAATTCCCGATACACCGCGCCGCCGGCCTCGCCCACTCCCACCGTGCCGATCTGCTCGGATTCCACGAGGCGGATATCGATCGTGGATCCCATGGTTTTCGCGAGCAGCGCCGCCGCCATCCATCCGGCCGTGCCGCCTCCGGCGATAACGACTTGCTTGACTGGAGCGTGATCCGCCATTTTCAGAAAAACCGGTGGCCTATCCCGGAGGCGCCGCGCCGCCCCAGCGTTCCGGGGTATCCGTCGCGTGGTCGTAGACGTTGCGCCCCTCCATGAGGAAGGGCACGGCCAGATTGAACCGCTCGCCCGTCCGCGAATGGCGGAGAGGCGCCGGGGCGTATTGCGGCAGGTAGACCCGCCGCATGCGGTCCGTGCTGTTGGCGCCGCTGCTGTGAAGGTTGTAGCTCGAAAACGCGACCACGCTGCCCGCGGGCGCCTCGATGGCGATGCCCGGATCGTCTCCGGCGTAGCCGACGAGATCGTTGGTGTCGGGATCCCTGTCGTGGTCGATGATCCTGTTCGCCGTTCCGCCCCGGGAATGCGGCATCAGGTATACGGTGCCGTTGGATTCGTCGACGGCGTCCAGCGTGCACCAGCACGTAACGTATGGCCTGTGCGTGGTGCCGGAGTCCATGAACTTCACGTAGCCCGAATCCTGGTGCCAGGAAAAGTCCATGCCTTGTTCACTGCCCTTGACGACCCATTGCTCGTTGAACAGGTAGGCTTCGTCTCCCAGCGTTGCGCGGCAGACCTCGGCCATGAGGCCGCCGAAGATGAACTGCCACGTCCGCGAACTGTAGCGATAGAGATTGTTGACGAAATATCGCTTGCCGCGGAAGGACAGCGCGCCGTCCGCGACGAGACCGGCATCGAAGCGCGCATCCATGTAGCCAAGGAAGTAGGAACATTCCTCGCGCAGCATCTGGAGCATGTCGTCGGCGATGACGCCTTCGAGCACCATGTAGCCCTCTTCGGCATAGAGTTGGCGGTTTGCCGCGGAAACCAGCCCCGGGTATGGATTCGACATGTCGCGTCTCCGCTGTCGGTCGAGAAGCTCTTGTTAAGTACATGCGCCGGTTTACCCGAAGCCCGGGCGTTCGTCAACGCCGCGGCGGTTGCAATCGTATTCAATTGCGGGCAATGCTGATTGTGATATGGAGTAACGGAGAAACGAGGACAATACGATGCGCGACGACCCCGCGACGCTTCAACGGCCTGACGACCAGGCCGATTTCTATGCGGAGCACGGTTATCTGATCGTCGAGGACCTCCTGAGCGGCGCCGAACTCGCGGAGCTGGAAGCCGATCTCGTCAAGCTCGCCCGGGGAGGATATGACGCGCCGGGTATCAAACCCGTTTCCGCCGAAACCGGCGACGCCGAAACGCTCGAACGCATCCTCTGCATTCACATGCCCCATTTCGTTTCGCCGGTCGTTCGGCGCTTCACGGCACATCCCGGGATTACGGAGGCGCTCGGACGAATCGTCGGCGCCCACCTGCGGCCGGGTCATTGGAACGGCGGCGTCAAGTGCATGCAGTCGATGTTTTTCGCCAAGCCGCCCGGCAAGCCGGGCCAGGCCTGGCACCAGGACGAGTGCTTCATTCCCACCCGTGACCGCAGCCTTTGCGCCGCCTGGATCGCCATCGACGACGCGACCCTCGACAACGGTTGCCTGCGGGTCATTCCCGGCAGCCATCTTGCCGGTACGCTGTACCCGTCAAGGGAGCACAGCAAAACCGAAGAGTTCGATCCCGCCCCGGAAAGCCACGGGTTCGACGAACGCAACGAGATTGCCGTCGAAATGCGCGCCGGGTCGGTATTGTTCTTCAACGGCTACCTGTTGCATCGCAGCAGGAAGAATTCCAGCGGCCGCTATCGGCGCGCGCTCGTGAACCACTACATGAGCACACAGAGCCAATTGCACTGGTGCCTCGACGAGGAACTCGCCGACGGCAGCAGTCACGGTTCGGACAATCGCAGCGTCCACGTCGTCTGCGGCGAGGATCCCTATGCCTCGCTCGGCTACAAGATTCCGGCGAATCCGGTATACCTGCGCGAATACGAGGAGCATGGTGACGCCGCGTCGTCCTGAAGCCGGCCTGACAGCCTGGATGTCGGCGGCGCTGTTGCTGTGCGCCGCCGCAGCCGGCGTCCCGGACGCAAAGGCGCAGCAAGTCGCGGTGGACGATGCGGCGCAGGCGTACCGGCAAATCCGCATCGAGGTCGATTACACGCCCGCGGAAGCCATCGCCGGCTTCGAAATCTGGTATGCGGACCAGGCTTTCGAAAGCACGGGCGATGCCGAGTTGCATTCCACGATCCGCGTGGCCGATACCTCCGTCCTCGAGCGGGCGCTGGAGAGCGTCGTCTTTGATCGCTGCTGGAGCAATGGCTTGCCGATTCACCGGGATGCGGCGGGCAATCCGGTAGTGAATCCGGACGCCACGAACTGGTCCTGTGCATTGAGCGGCATGACGCCCGGTACCGAGCAATGGATCGCCGTCGTGCCAGTCGGCGCCGACGGCGCGCCGCTGGCGGATACGGAAAGCCTGCAACCCGTGGTCGGTCGCACTGACGTTCCCGATGAGCGGACGCCCCCGCCGAATACGCGGCCGGTGCTGTACGCGCTCAGCCTGGTCGTGCTGTCGACCGTCGCCCTCTTGCTTTTCCTGCGCCGGCAGGACGCGTTACAGGGCCGCTCGAAGTCCCGGCTGGCCCACATCTACGTCGCGCCGGCCCTGATCGCGCTGGCCACCTTGACCTTCTACCCGATCTTCTACGGCATATGGCTGGCGTTCACCAATGCCGACCAGAGCCGGCTCGGCGACGAGGCCTGGATCGGACTTGCGAACTTCGCGACGATCTTCGCCGGCCCGGGAGTCTGGCGCGTGACGCTGTTCACTTTCGTCTGGGCCCTCAGCAACGTGCTCGCCCATGTCATGCTCGGCCTCGCGCTTGCCGTCGCGCTCGATCGCCGCGGACTGCGGGGCAGAATGGCGTATCGCACGATCCTGCTGTTGCCGTGGGCGATTCCGGGCTACATCTCGGTACTGGCCTGGAACGGGATGCTGCAACCGGACGGTCTCGTCAACGGAATGCTCGGCACTGCCATCGATTTCTTCGATGGAGCGGGTTCGGCCCGCATGGTGGTGATCCTGGTGAATATCTGGCTTGGCCTCCCGTTCATGATGATGGTCTTCAGCGGCGCGTTGCAGGCCCTGCCCGCGAGCATGTACGAAGTGGCGGAGGTCGACGGCGTCAGCCGCTGGGATCAGTTTCGCCACCTGACCCTCCCGAACCTGAAAGGCACACTGGTGCCGGTAAGCCTGCTGGGCTTCATCTGGACCTTCAACTCGTTCAATACCATCTACCTGCTGACCCGCGGCAATCCCTACAGCGGATTCGGCGAACCGGGTGCGACCGACACGCTGATAACCCATGTGTTCGCCGTGGCGTTCGAGTACGGACAATACGGGGTCGCGGCCGCGTGGTCGGTGCTGATTTTCCTTTTGCTGATCGGATTTTCCTGGGCGTACCTGAAACGTACCCGCGCCATGGAGGCGGTGGCGTGAGCGGCGTGGCGCACGATTCTTCGGGCCGCGCCGCCGGCAAGCCGACGCTGGCCGAGCGGTGGTATGTGCCGGCGGAGATCAGCGCCCTGCGCGTGTGGCTGCCATTCGCGGCGCTGGTCAACGTGCTCATCCTGGGCGGCGAAGCGTTGCGCGGCAATGCCGCAGGAATGTCCGGAACCTTGACCGCGATTGTGTTGTTGAATTCGTTGTACGTCGCGTTACAGAACGACGCCCGACGATGGAGGAGAACCGCAAGCCGGATTTTTGCCACAGTCGCACTGATACATGGCGCACTCTTCCCGTTGTGGCGGGACATTTCGCTGTATGATCTGTGGGCGGTTTCCTGGCTCGTCGTTCCGGCGGGATTGTCGCTTTACTGGTTGTCGACCGGACTCAGCGGCGCCTGGTGCGCGGGAGCTTCGGACGCGCGCGCGGCCGAGCTAGGACTGGCGCGCAACCGCCGCCTCGCGCCGAAGCTGGAAGCCTTTGGACTACATGTGTTCCTGTTGCACGCAGTCGCGTTGGTCGTGGCGCCGGTGGTCTGGATCGTCGATGTTTCCATTTCGCCCGGCAACATTCTCGGCGGCGCTATCTTCGACGCGTTCTCGCTCGAACATTTTTACGCGGTGCTGGGCGGCGAAGCCTTCTGGCTGTGGACCAGCAACTCGCTTGTCGTGGCGCTCGGCACGACCCTGGTCGGCCTGCTGCTCGCGATACCCGCGGGCTACGCTTTCAGCCGCTACCAGTTCGCCGGCCGCAAGGGGGCGATGTTCGTTTTCATGCTCATCCAGATGTTTCCGGGAATCATCATCCTGGTGCCGTATTTCATGGTAATGAAGACTCTTGGCCTACTCAATACGAGCATCGGCCTGATCGTCGCCTATTCGGTTACGGCCCTGCCGCTTTGCGTATGGATGCTCAAGGGCTTTTTCGACGCCGTGCCGCGGGCGCTGGAAGAGGCCGCGCTGCTTGACGGATGCAACCGGGTCGAAGTGTTTTTCTTCGTGGTGCTGCCGCTGTCGCTACCGGCGGTCGCCATCACGGCGCTGTTCTCGTTCCTGACGGCCTGGAACGAGTTCCTGCTGGCGCTGGTGTTCAACACCTCCAACGACGCCTATACGCTGCCGGTGGGACTGGCTTCGATGATTCCGGCCACCAACCAGCTCTGGGGCGACTTCGCGGCGGCAAGCATCGTCGTGAGCATCCCGGTAGTCGTACTGTTCGTACTCTTCCAGCGCTCCCTGATCCAGGGCATGAGCGCGGGTAGCGTCAAGGGATAAGTTTACATGTCTGACGTTGAATTCATTGGCACGACCAAGATCTACGACGACGGCACGGTTGCGCTCGATTCGCTGGATCTCACGGTCCGCGAGGGCGAGTTCCTGGTGCTGCTCGGTCCGTCCGGTTGCGGCAAGTCGACCGCGTTGCGGCTGCTCGCGGGTCTTGAGGACATTTCCCGGGGGGAAATCCGGATCGGCGGGTCGCGAGTCAACGACCTGCCGCCCGGCGCCCGGGGGCTCGGCATGGTGTTCCAGTCCTACGCCCTCTATCCCCACATGACGGTGCGCGCGAACCTCGCTTTCGGTCTGCGCCGGGGCCGCGGCGATGCTCGGGTCGACGCGCAAGAAATTTCCGTCAGGGTCGAGGAAGCCGCCGAAATGCTCGACCTGCACAAGTGGCTCGACAAGAAGCCGCGGGAACTCTCCGGCGGGCAACAGCAGCGAGTCGCCATCGGCCGGGCGCTTGTGCGCCGTCCGAAGGTCCTGCTCATGGACGAGCCGCTGTCCAATCTCGACGCGAAGCTGCGCAACCGCATGCGCTTCGAACTGCGCCGCCTGCACGAAGCCCACGGCACGACCACCTTGTACGTCACCCACGACCAGGTCGAAGCGATGACCCTGGCCGACCGCGTCGCGATCCTATCCGAGGGCAAGCTGCAGCAAAGTTCGAAGCCGCTCGAAGCCTATCACCGCCCGGCGAATTCCTTCGTGGCCTCATTCCTCGGCACGCCGGCAATGAACCTCATCGAGGGCGCCGCGAAAGGGGGGGTCTTTACCGCCGGCGAACTCAGCTTCGCGCTGCCCGAGCATTTGGCCGGCCGGGACGGCCCCGGCATTTTCGGCGTTCGTCCGGAAGATGTGCAAATCCTGGATAACGGGGAAGGTGGCGGGAGTCCCGGCGACGTGCATTGCCGCGTCGGCGGTGTGGAACACCTGGGCAGCGACACGGTTTACCATCTCGAAGCCGGCGGCAACTGGATCCGGGCGCTGCGGCGCCGGTCCGCGGATCGGGCGCAGGGAACGGACGGCGAGCCAGGCGAGGAAATCCGCGTGAACCTGGCCGTTCCCGCGGCGCTCATTTTCGAGGATTGACGCGCATGCCGACGGATTGGGACTCGACCGACCCCTTCGCCGAAGAGCGCCGACGCACGGGCGTACTGGATGCGGAGTTCCTGGGCGAGAAGATTCCCATGATTCTCCGCTACCGGGACGTGCTCGCCGCGGCGCGGGACTATGGCACCTACAGTTCTGACGCGCCGTTCCGCATTCCCATTCCATCGGAGGAACGCGTGCGCGCGGTCAGGCAATTGCCCATCGAGACCGACCCGCCGGAGCACACCGATTATCGGGCGATCGTGCAGCCTTTCTTCAACATTTCCGCCCGTCCGCGCCTGGTCGAGGATGTGAATGCCCTGATTGCCGGAATGCTCGACGCGGCCGCCGATGCCGGTGTCGTGGAAGTCGTGCGGGAATTCGCGCTGCCGCTGCAATCGCGGGCGCTCGCGCTGCTGCTGCGCATGCCCGCGTCGGTCGCCGACGAGTGGATAAGTTGGGGCCTGCACGTTTTTGCCGGGCCCGAAGGGCACAGCGAGGAAAAGGGCAACGTACTTGACCGTTATCTGCATCGTCAATTCGATCGGGTCGAAGCCGAGGGCGCAGACGGCGACGATTTTTTCAGTGCGCTGGGCCGGGCGAAGTTTCGCGGCCGGCCGCTGACCCGCGAGGAGATGGTCGGCTTCGCCAATCTGGTCTTTGCCGGCGGACGGGATACGGTCATCGCCGCGGTCTCGATGACGCTCGCGCACTTCGCCACGCATGCTGAAGACCTCCGCAAGTTGCGCGGCGACCCGCTGTTGGCGCGCATGGCCGCCGAGGAAATCGTTCGCGTCGCTTCGCCGCTGACGATGATCGCGCGGGTCTGTCCGCGCGCCACGGATATCCACGGCATCGATGTGGCGGCGGATGGCCGGGCCGCGCTGTGCTGGGCCTCGGCGAATCGTGACGAAACGGTCTTCGAATCGCCCGAGAAATTTATCGTAGACCGTCGGAGCAATCCGCATCTTGCCTATGGCGCAGGGCCGCATCGATGCCTCGGCGCGACCCATGCGCGCTTGCTGCTCAGGACGCTGATCGAACTGATCGCGAGCAAGGGCCTGAAAATGGAAGTGGTCGAAAGCGAGCCCCGCTACGAAGGAGGCGACGTCTACCGGCGTCAGACAGGCTACGAGTCCTTGCTCATGTCTTTTGGGCGTTGATCTGGAGGGTGGGTTTGTGGCTTCGATCCGTCGCCGTTGGCTTGCAGGGGGTTTAGCGGACGCCGTAAATACATCCATGTAGGCTTCGGCCCCGACATCCATGTCGGGGACGCCCGCTAAACCCCCTGCAAGCCATCGGCGACTCACGCAGTGCAAGTCTGATTGGATCGAGCATTCTGCTAGTATCTTTTCTATGGCTACATTCGGTGGAAGGCCTAGTTGTCTTGGGGCGTTGGTTTTACTGGTGGCGGCATTGTTTGTGCCGGTCTCGGGTTTTGGCGCGGAAGTAGAAGCAGAGGCGGCGAGCCTGGAGGTTTGGCACACTTTTGGGGCCAACAGCGTCGATGAGCGGATTTTTCTGGATGCAGTGGCGGCTTTTGAGGCTGCGCACCCGGACATAGCCGTTGAGCCGGTGCGAATTCCTTATCTGCAGAATCTTCAACAATTCATCAATTCCTCCCAGGGCGGAGAGGCGCCGGATTTGGTGCGGCTTTCGGATACGGAACTCGGCAGGATCGGTCACATCTCGGTCGAGGGATTGCCGCTGCTTGAGGATCTCCGGCCCCATCTGACGCCGGTGCAGCGGTCGCGTTTTGAACCGCGCGCGCTGAATGCGATGCGCTACGGAAATTCGTTGTATGCGATTCCGGTCAGCCAGGGGACGCTGGCGCTGATCTACAACAAGGCCCTGTTCGATGCGGCCGGAGTGGACTATCCGCGCGACGACTGGACCACGGACGACCTGATCGCTGCCGCGAAGGCGCTGACCGGCGACGATACGCTCGGCTTCTCGGTGCCGCTCAAGTGGTCCTATTGGTTCATTCCATTCCTTTCGGGTTTCGGCGCGACGCTGTTCGACTCCGAAGACAATCCCACGCTCGATTCACCCGGCTCCGCGCAGGCGCTCGAATGGTTCCTGGATCTTGAGCGTGTGCATGGCGTGGCGGCCTCGAGCACCGGCATCGAGAACATGTCGACGCAATTCCAGCTTTCGAGAGCCGCGATGGTGCTCGACGGCTCCTGGAACTGGAACGCCTATCTGGCCGCCGGGCTCGACCTGGGCGTGGCGGTTATGCCGATCATGTCCGAGACAGGACTGCGCATGGGCCCGATGTTCAGCGTATTCGGCTGGAGCGTGTCCAAGCAGAGCGCGAACAAGGTGGAAGCGGTCAAACTTGCCCAGTGGCTGTCCTCCTACGACGTGCAGAAGGAATTCGCGCTCGAAACCTATCTGATTCCGTCGCTTCGCGCGCTCGCGGACGACCCGGAAATCGCCGCCGACACCACCTTGAACGTCTATCTGAGACAGGCGGGACTCGGCGCCGAAGTGCCGACGACCCGCGTCACCTTCATGGTCTTCGAACAACTCGACACCGCGCTGGAACTGACGTCAACAGGACAAATGGACGCACGATCGGCCCTACAAGCCGCCGACGAAGAAATGGAACGAATCCTGCGGCGTTGAAAGTAATCCCAACAAGATTCTGCGACTACGCTTCGCTTCGCGCAGAATGACGGAAGTGGCAATGTCATCCTGCGCGTAGTCGCAGGATCTCGATGGAGAAACCAATGCAAAACCGCAAGATTCACAAGATCGTCATCGCCGGCGGCGGCACCGCGGGCTGGATGGCCGCCGCGGCCCTGTCGCGGCTGCTCGGCAAGACCCTGAGCATCACTCTCGTGGAATCAGAAGAGATCGGCACGGTCGGCGTCGGGGAAGCGACCATTCCGACTCTGATTACGTTTCACGATCTGATCAAGGTCAAGGAGCAGGATTTTCTCAAGGCGACCCAGGGCACCTTCAAGCTCGGCATCAAGTTCGAGAGCTGGCGCAACGTAAACGAGGACTACATCCATTCCTTCGGCTGGACCGGCAAGGACAGTTGGGCGGCGGGATTCCAGCATTTCTGGCTCAAGGGCCTGAAGATGGGCATCGCCCGCGAGTTCGGCGAATATTGCAACGAATGGGCCGCCGCGGTGCAGAACAAGTTCGCGGTGATGCCGAGCCTGGGCCTGAACTACGCCTATCACATTGACGCATCGCTTTATGCGAGATTCCTGCGCGGACTCGCCGAGGAACACGGCGCCGTGCGGCAGGAAGGCAAGATCGAATTCGTCGAGCAGGACCCGGACAGCGGCTACATCACCGCGATCCGCCTGCAATCGGGACAGGTCATCGAAGGCGATCTGTTCATCGATTGCACGGGCTTTCGCGGCCTGCTGATCGAGCAGACGCTCAACGCCGGCTACAACGACTGGAAGCACTGGCTGCCCTGCGACAGCGCCGTCGCCTTACAGACCGAATCGGTCGAAGAGCCGATCCCCTACACGCGCTCGATCGCCCGCGAAGCCGGCTGGCAATGGCGCATTCCCTTGCAGCATCGCGTCGGCAACGGCGTGGTTTTCAGCAGCCGGCACTGGAGCCCCGACGAGGCGATCGGGAAGCTGCTTGAAAACGTTGAAGGCAAGGTGCTTACCGAACCGCGCGTGATCCGTTTCAACGCCGGCCAGCGGCGCAGGCACTGGTACAAGAACTGCGTCGCCATGGGCCTGTCTTCGGGCTTCATCGAGCCCCTGGAGTCGACGAGTATCCACCTGATCCAGCGCTCGATCATCCGCCTGATGCAGATGTTTCCTTACGACGGCATCCGGGCGCCGGACGTCGAGGAATTCAACAACCAGATGAAATTCGAGATCGACAACGTGCGCGATTTCATCATTCTGCATTACCACGTCACCAATCGCACCGACTCCCGCTTCTGGCGTCAGTGCCGCACCATGGACATCCCCGATTCGCTGAAACATCGCATCGAGTTGTTCAAGCAGGCGGGGCGCGTGTTCAAGATACCGACCGAATTGTTCGGCGAGAATTCATGGATCCAGGTAATGCTCGGCCAGGGACTGCTGCCCGAGCAATACCACCCGATCGTCAACATGATGAGCGAGGAGGAACTGGACCGATTCCTGAACTCGATCCACGGCTCGGTCGAGAAACTGGTCGGCCAGCTTCCCACGCATCAGCAATTCATCAACCACTATTGCAAGGCGCAACCCGTCTGAATCTGCTGGAATCATGGCTTCGACCCGTCGGCGACTCACATCAATCAACCGGTAGCACCGACGCCAGTATGGCCCGCCAGTCGGCCGTCGGGTCAGCCACCGCGATGAAGTGGGGATTGCGCAAGTCCTCTTTCTGGTTGTAGCGGAGCGGCTGGAATGCGGTATTGAAAATTTCGCCGCCGGCGGCTGCCAGCACCGCATGGGCCGCGGCGGTGTCCCACTCGAACGTCGGCGCGAGCCGGGGGTAGATGTCGGCCTTGCCTTCGGCGAGCAGGCAGATCTTCAGCGAACTGCCCATGTTGACCGTCTCCACGGCGCCGTACTCAGCTTCGAGCCGCCGCAGCACACGCTTCACATGCTGATCGAGATGGCTGCGGCTCGCCATCACCTTCAGCGGCGCATTGGCGAGTTTCGCGCCGGCGCTTATCGGGATCGGCTCGCTACCGGTATCCTGCCGAAAAGCGCCATGCCCGATGGCGCCCATATAGCTCACTCCGCTGACCGGCACATGCACCACGCCCAGCTCGGCGACGCCATCGCCGACCAGCGCGATATTGACCGTGAACTCGCCGTTGCGCTTGACGAACTCCCGCGTACCGTCAAGCGGATCCACGAGCCAATAGCGTTGCCATTGCCGCCGGGTCTCGTACCCCGGCTGCGCCGATTCCTCCGACAGGATCGGCAGCCGCGGTTCGAGTCCGGCCAGGCCGGCTTCGATGATCGCGTTCGCCCGCCGATCCGCTTCGGTCAGCGGCGAATCGTCGTCCTTGTATTGCACGGCAAGGCTGTCGGCGCTGTTATACACTTCCATGATCGCCGCGCCGGCTTGCCGTGCGATTGCTTCGATTTCCAAAATTTTCGTCAATTCCGTACTCATGCCTGTTCCAATTCCACTCTGGCCCAAGATCGACACCATCATGTTCGACATGGACGGCACCTTGCTCGACCTGCATTTTGACAATTATTTCTGGCGCGTGCTTGTGCCCGAGTCCTACAGCGCCCGGCATGACGTCAGCCTGCAAGTCGCGCAGGAGCTGGTGCAACAGAAAACCGACGAAGTCTACGGCACGCTGAACTGGTATTGCCTCGACTATTGGGCGCGGGAACTCGATCTCGAAATAGCCGAACTGAAGCGCACGATCACCCGCAAGATCAGCCTGCGCCCCAACGTCGAGCCTTTCCTGCGGGCGCTATGGTACACCGGCAAGCGCATGTTGCTGATCACCAACGCCCATCCGGCGAGTCTCGAGATCAAGATGAACAACGCCGACATCGCCGCCTACTTCCATCGCTGCATCAGCGCCCACCAGTTGCGCCTGTCCAAGGAAAGCCACGGCTTCTGGGAAAAACTGCAGGATCTGGAACCTTTCGATCCCGGGAGAACGATTCTTTTCGACGACTCATTGCCCGTGCTGCGCCGCGCCAGGCGGGAAGGCATCCGCCACGTCTACGGCATCCACAAACCCGACAGCCGCCGCCCCGCGCTCGATCACGACGAGTTCCCCCTGGTCGAGGATTTCGGCGACCTGCTTCCCGGTTTCCGAAGTCGGATGTAAGCTCAACTGCATGAACCGGCCATCGAAATCGGCGGAAGAAAACGTGCGGCTCGACAAGTGGCTTTGGGCCGCGCGCTTCTACAAGACCCGGGCGATCGCCCGCCAGGCCATCGAGGGCGGCAAGGTCCGCTGCGAGGGCATCCGCACCAAGCCAGGCAAGACCGTCGAAATCGGCATGACGATTCGCCTGCAACAGGGCGATCGGGAGCGAACCGTCATCGTCGAAGGCGTCCGCAACGACCGCCGCCCCGCCCCCGAGGCGCAACTGCTCTACAGCGAAACCGAGGAGAGCATCCGCCTGCGAGAGGAACTCGCCGCCGAGCGCAAATCCCGTCCCGCCCATTGGCCCCCCGCGAGCC
>VYCF01000055.1 GCA_009844085.1 Gammaproteobacteria bacterium
GCGGCCCGGTCCGGCTTCAGGCAATCGCCAGCCGAGTTACCGGGAGAAGCTGGATACTTCCTCATGGGCGATCAAATCAACCGGGAGACCTGTCCCTTTTCCGGTTTGAATCTGGGCGATTCAGCCAACAGGCAGCATCTCCATCATCTGCTGGAGATGACCGAATCGCGAGCCGAGGAGACTGCCCGTATCACCTGTGAAGAGGAGGAGCGCATTTCGCGCGGATACGACATCGAATCGTTCTTTCATGTTGACGGCGGAGACTTCGCGAACATTCGCTTGGCAAGGGCCCGGACTGGAAACAGCCATCTTCTGAACCTTCGCTTCATTCCGGCCGCGCGTCTTGTCAGCCTGAACAAGGGTTGGAGATTTCAAAAAAACGGGGGTTTTCCCATGGGGATGACTTCGGGCAACTGGCACAGTTCTATGCCGGACCCCGACCCCGACGCCCGCGAGGAACATCGTTTGGTCAAGCTCTGGACCTCCAATTTGGCCGATGCGTTATACATCGAACCCATCGAAGCCCTGGGTCTGGACCCCGATGGTGTTGTCACCCTGCAGCATGCCCTCAAACGCGCCATTGAATCCGAGTTCCGGGTCGAACCGAGCGAAATCGGCGTGAGTGCCATAGGCGATCCCGCATGCCCCAATATCCTCCTTTACGAAGCGGCAGAGGGAAGTTTGGGAATCCTCTCCCAGTTCGTGGACGACTTGAATACCTTCCGGCGGATCATCAACGCGGCCAAGCAGGTCTGCCGTTTCGAGGATGAGGAATACAAGGCCCCCGCGTCTTACGACGACCTAATGAGCTACTACAAGCAACGCGATCATCAGCGGTTGGACCGCTTCCTGATCCGCGACGCACTGGACAAACTTGGACTTGCCGAAATTGAGATTCAATCAAGCGCCGCCTTCCGAGACTATGAGGAACACTATCGACATATGCTCCGCGACTTGGACCCCAACTCGTCCACCGAACGCACGTTTATCGACTACCTGTACCAGAACGGGTTGCGATTGCCCGACGCCGCCCAGAAGCGAGTGCCCGGGATTTACTGCCAGCCCGATTTCTACTATGAGCCACGGATCTGGGTTTTCTGTGACGGATCTCCGCACGACCAGAAGGATGTGCGGGAGCGAGACGAAAACCAGCGCCAACTGCTAATTACCCGCGGCGACGAAGTCTGGTCCTGGCACTACCGCGACGATCTCGCTGCCGCGATCGCCCAGCGCCCTGACATTTTCCGGAAGGTCAGATGAGTGCGTCTCTGCAACCCGGCAAGCTCGTTTCGCTCCGCGGCCGCGAGTGGGTTGTGCTTCCGTCCGACAGCCCCGATCTGGTAGTCGTCAGGCCGCTCGGTGGTTCCGAAGAGGAAACGACCGGAATCTATCTGCCCCTTGGGATTTCAGAAGATAAACCGCAAGACGCCCGCTTCGACCCGCCCGAAGCGGAAGACCTTGGCGACATTTCAACCGCGCGCCTTCTATACGACGCCGCCCGGCTGGCTTTCCGCAACGGTGCGGGACCGTTCCGCGCTCTCGCCAAGCTCTCGTTCCGGCCTCGCGCCTACCAGATAGTTCCGCTCGTGATGGCCCTGCGCCAGGAAACGGTCCGGCTGCTGGTCGCTGATGACGTCGGTGTTGGCAAGACCGTGGAGGCGCTGCTGATTGTTCGAGAGATGATTGAACGCGCTCAAGTGAGCCGCTTCGCCGTAATCTGCCTACCACACCTTTGTGATCAGTGGCAGCAGGAATTTCGCGCCAAGCTCGGCATTGAGGCAGTTGTTATTCGTTCCAATACCCAGGCGAGACTGGACCGGATGATCCAGGGGGATGCGAGCGTCTACGACTACTACCCCTATCAAATCATAAGCATCGACTACATCAAGGCGGACAGTCGTCGGGCCGTGTTCGTCCAACAGTGCCCCGAATTGGTCATCGTCGACGAAGCGCACACCTGCGCCCGTCCCGCTGGCGCCACCAGGGCCCAGCAGCAGCGCCACCACCTGCTGCGCGACCTCGCGGACAAGCAGGAGCAGCACCTGATCATGCTCACGGCAACGCCCCACAGTGGGAAGCCGGAGGAGTTTCATTCTTTGCTGGGACTGCTCAGTTCCGACTTCGAGACACTTGACCTGCCCGCGTCCAGCCAATCAGAGCGCCGCGCCCTGGCTAGGCACTTTATCCAGCGCAAGCGCGCCGACGTGGAGAGGTGGATGGGGGAGGACACACCCTTTCCCGACCGGGATACCATCGAGTGGAACTACGACCTGTCGGCAGCCTATCTCGAATTCTTCAATGAAATGGTGGATTTCGCCCGCAGGCTCGTTTCGCCCAGTCGACCGGGAGAGAGCAAGAAGAAAGCGCACTACTGGACGGCGCTCGGCCTGCTTCGGGGCGTCATGTCCAGTCCGGCAGCGGGCGTGAAAATGCTTGCCATCCGCCGCGACAAGCTTGCGGGCGCAAAGACCGACCAGCATCCCGAGGACGATTGCCCCGACATCTTCAATCCTGTCGGTGACCCGGACCTCGGATTGGAAACCGACACTACGCCCACGCAAGTCATGGAGCGAGAGGACTGGACGGAGCATCAGCGGCGACAGCTCCGCCGCTTCGCCGAGCGGCTCCAAGCCTTTGCGGGAACTGACGACGACCAGAAACTCTACGCCGCATCCATCGTCCTTGAGGACTGGCTCTCCAACGGCTTCAATCCGGTGGTTTTCTGCCGCTTTATCGAGACGGCCAACTACGTAGGCGAGCACCTGGAGCCGCTGTTGACTGCAAAAATCCCGCGGTTGAATCTGCAGGTTGTCACCAGCGAAGATCCGGACGAGTTGCGTAGACAACGTATAGAGGACATGGCCGGTGAACGCCCACGCATTCTGATCGCCACCGACTGCTTGAGCCAGGGAATCAATCTGCAAGACCTGTTCACCGCGGTTCTCCATTATGATTTGCCCTGGAATCCGAACGATCTTGAGCAACGAGAGGGAAGGGTCGACCGTTTCGGCCAACAGGCGCCCGAAGTTAAAGTTTGCCTCCTCTACGGCGTCGACAACCCCATCGACGGCATCGTGCTCGACGTGTTGCTCCGAAAAGTGCGCGAGATCAAGCGGTCGACCGGTATCAACGTGCCATTCCCCGAGGATTCCCAGAGCATCATCGACACCATTACACAATCGCTGCTTCTGAACCCCGACCGCCGCATCCAGACGCACAAAAAGTCAAGACAGATAGCGCTCTTCGATTTCAGCGATTTCCCCGAGGCCGCCGAAGCAAAGGATAGTATTACGCGGAAGATCGACGAGGCGGCCGAGCGCGAGAAAGCCTCGCGCAGCATCTTTGCGCAAAACGCAATCAAGGCGCAGGAGATCGAGGAGGACCTGCGGGCCGTGGACGAGGCCATCGGAGATCCCGATGCCGTGAGAGACTTCGTCATTGGCGCGCTGGAGAACATCTTCGGCGTACAAGTCACCACCGAAAAGAACGGCTTTGGCATCGTTGCGGGAAACCTGCCACCCCAACTCGGCGAACTTCTGCCCGAAGGTCAACTCATCAAGATCAGCTTCGAATCGCCCACCCCAGAGGGTTATCACTACGTTGGAAGAAACCACCGCTTCGTCGAGCAACTCTGCCAACTGGTCATGGCAAACACTGTCGCCCGCGAAGGAAAGCGAGCAGCCCGCGCTTCCGTCATCCGCACCAGGCAGGTCCAGACCAAAACCACGCTGCTGCTCTTCCGGTGCCGCAACGTTATCGAACAGGGCGGTGGTGGGCGCCAGATTGTCGCCGAGGAAATGCTCTTGTGGGGATGGAGCGGAACCCCGGACGACCGCGAACATCTCGATCACGAGGAGGCCCGGGCGCTGCTTCGCGCGGTTCGCGCCAGCAGCAATCTCAGCACTGAAGCTAGGGCGAGTTTTCTCGAAAACGAACTGGGCCTCCTTGACCAATTGGACGGGGATTTCAGCGAACTGGCGGAAGGGCAGTCCAAACGGCTCGTCGCCGCCCATGAACGTTTCAGCGCGCTCGTGGGCAAGCAGCGCTTCCAGATAGTCTACCCGGTCCTTCCGATGGACCTGATGGGCGTCTATATCCTTCTGCCGGAGGGTCCGGCGTGAACTACCCGAGCATTCGTGTCGAAGGCGCCATTCTATCGCCCGACATTTTCGATCAGATCGAGGAGTTGCCCGGACAGAAACCTTCCGACTTTGGACTCGACGCCGGCGCCAAGGTCAAAGACGAAATCGCCCGCTGTTGGGCCGACGCCCAGGATTATTGGCGCATCTTTCAGCGCAAGCTTGAGACGGTGAGGGAGGGCAACAACGCCACTACCGAAACCCGCAATCTGTGGATAGTACCGCTGTTGGGACTGCTTCGTTACGACATCGAGTACCAGGCCAAAGGCACGGAAATCAATGGGCGCATCTACGCAATCAGCCATCGCGCCACCAACAGTGCAAACACACCGGTCCAGATTATAGGGTCCCGGGACCCTGCCAGCCTCGACAAGAAACCCGCCAACGCTGCCCGCCGCATGTCTGCCCATGCGCTGGTGCAGGAGTTCCTCAACCTTCACGATCAACTCTATGGGCTGGTCACCGATGGTCAGGTGCTTCGGCTGCTCCGCGACAGCTCGCGACTGGTCAAGCAGAGCTACCTTGAGTTCGACCTTGACCGAATCTTTACCGACGGCCTCTTTGCCGACTTCGCCATCCTGTACCGAATGCTCCATGCGACACGCCTGCCGCTAACCAATGACAAGGCGGCGGAGAGCTTGATCGAGCGTTATCACCAGGATTCCCTCGACCAGGGCGCCCGGATTCGCGAGGGGCTGAGCAATGCGGTCGAGAGGGCGATTCTCGATTTTGGAAACGGCTTCCTCAAGCACGCCGAAAATGACGCTCTTCGCGCCGCCGTCGCCAACGGTAAACTGCCGGTCAGCGGCTACTACCAGCAACTCCTGCGACTCATCTACCGTTTGCTGTTCCTTATGGTGATTGAAGAACGCGATCTGGTGTTCCCCGTTGACGCGCCCAGGTCGCAACGCGATATCCACCGTAAGTTCTATAGTGTCGCTCATCTTCGCCGCCTCTCGGAGCAACGTTACCTCGCCGATCCGCGCCGCTGCGATCTCTGGCTCGCGTTGCAGGCCAGCTTCCGTCTATACGAAGCGGACGGCCCCGGCGTCAAACTCGGAATCGCACCTTTGGCGGGCGATCTGTTCGCGCCGGAAGTCTTGGGATTGCTCGCCGGTTGCTCGCTCGGCAACGATGTGTTGCTCGGCTGCCTGCGTTCCCTCGGCCTTTACCGGCATCCCGACAGCGGTCAAATCATCCGCGTTAACTACGCCGCCCTGAACGTTGAGGAATTCGGCTCAGTCTACGAGGGTCTGCTTGAATACGAGCCGGAATTCGTTGGCGAGGGGAGTGAGCTGCGATTCCAATTCCGTCGTGGCAAGGAGCGCGCCGCCACCGGTTCCCATTACACGCCCGACGACCTCGTCCAGCCACTGATCCGGCATTCGCTCGACCATCTAGTCGCAGAATGCCTTGAGGCCAAAGACCCGGAAGCCGCTTTGCTTGAATTGCGGGTGGCCGACATCTCCTGTGGCTCGGGGCACATCCTGCTCGCCGCTGCCCGGCGCATTGCCACCGAATTAGCGGTCGTGCGCACCGGCGAAGAGCAACCATCACCGACGGCTTACCGTTCGGCACTGCGCGACGTCATCCGACACTGCATTTATGGTGTCGACTTGAACCCGCTGGCGGTGGAGCTATGTAAAGTGGCACTGTGGTTGGAAGCGCACATTCCCGGCCAACCGCTCAACTTCCTCGATCACCACATCAAGTGCGGCAACGCCATTGTCGGTTTCGCGCGCCGTGAGGAACTTGGCCAGGGAGTGCCAATGGAGGCTTTCAAAACCCTGTCCGGCGACGACAGGGAAGTTGCGGGGATCTATCGCAAGAGGAACAAGGAGGACCGGAAGCACCATAGGCAGATGTCCCTCGACGTCAGCCCTGAACTGCGCGGCCACATTGCCGCGGTCCTCGACGAGTGGCGGCAACTCTCAGTCCTTCCCGAAAAGACCCCGGCTCAGATCGACGAGAAAAAGGAGCGTTTCGCCTCATTTGCGCAAGGCCAGCACTCTAGGCTGCTGCGGAACATTGCAGACATTCCAATTGCGCAGTTTTTCATCCCAAAAGTATCCCTCAACAAAGCAATCCTTGTGACGGATCGCCAGTTCCGTGGTTATTGGCCCGGTGGACTCGCGCCGCAGGGACCGGGCGCCGATGCCGCCCGCGCAATGGGAGTACAGCAACGCTTCTTTCATTGGTTTCTCGAGTTTCCGGAAATCATGGACAGGGGCGGGTTCGACTGCATATTGGGCAATCCCCCTTACCTAGGTGGGTCGAAAATTGGAACTCAGTTTGGACCAGCTTTTTTCCAGTGGCTCAAGACGAACTATGCTCCAACGGGTGGAAGAAGCGACCTTGTCGCCTATTTTTTTCGTCGCATCTATTCGCTGTTAACTGAAAACGGATTTGCCGCACTGATCGCAACCAACACGATTTCACAAGGCGACACGCGAAAGGGGGCATTGCAGCAGATCCTGGATGAGAATGGGACGATTAACTATGCGGCTCCGTCGGTAAGGTGGCCAGGAAAAGCCGCAGTCCAAGTATCATTAGTATCTCTCTGTAAAGGAGCGCAAGAAACTTCCTTTATCGGTACTCAACGGGTTGACTCCATTAATTCTTATCTAGACGACAGCGGAATCAATACAATCGCCTACAAATTGCCTGAAAATGCCGAACTGGGCTTTCTCGGAAGCTATCTGTACGGCGAAGGGTTTATTCTTGGGCCAGCGGAAGCTAAATCACTTTGCGCCATGAATCCAGCCAATTTGGATGTGATAAAACCCTATCTGATCGGGAGAGACATAAACACTCACCCAGAACAATCTGCTGAGCGCTATGTCATAAATTTTTCTGATTGGAGTCGCGAGCGAGCATCCAAATATGCGGAGTGTTTTCAAATATTAACTGAGAGGGTCAAGCCGTTTAGAGATCCTGTTGTAACTGCCGGTAAACAGGTCCATGAAAAGGACTATTGGAAATTCTGGGATAAGCGGCTCGAAAAATATGCAACACTCAAACATCTCGACGAGGTTCTAGTAGTGTCGCGTGTTAGTAAGACGCTAGCTTTTACTTTCGTTCCACGAGACCAAGTCTTTGCCGATTCAGTTACAATTTTTCCCTTTGATGACCCGGCTTACATGGCAATCCTTCAGTCAAACATTCATTACTTCTGGATATGGCGCTACTGCACTACGATGAAGACGGACCCGAATTACGGTCCATCAAATGTTCTGCAGAATTTTCCGCTACCGCGTGGGGTTGAGGAAGACGACGACTTACGCAATGCTGGTCGCGTCTACCACAAGTACCGCAAAGGACTGATGAGGGTACTTTGGATCGGCCTGACAAAGACGTACAATCTGTTTCATGCACACGACTTGTCGCCTGAAAAAGTCGGTAGGACATCGAAGAAGGATCCAGATACCGCTGCTGTAGGCTATGAGGCTGTGCTTGAGTTACGCCGCCTACACATTGCGCTCGATGTTGCGGTCCGCAATACCTATGGTTGGCAGGACATCGATCTTGAGCACAACTTTCACGAAGTAGAATCCCTTCCCGAGAATGACCGCGTCAGATACACCATCAGCCCAACCGCCCGCCGCGAGGTGCTCCGACGCTTGCTCGCCGAGAATCACGCCCGCACCAAAACCGAGTCGAAGGAATTGGCCGCGAGGCCCAAGCGCGATAGCCGCCAGGACATGCCCGCAGCCGATGGACTCGATTTATTCAGCCTGACTTCCGGCCATTCAAAATCGCGTTAGACGCTACCCAGCATCATTTCCTGTCGATCCGGTTTTGGCGTCTTCCACCGCTTTGTTGACACGCTTGGTGATATAGGCAGTCTGCTTTCTATAGGCATACGAAAACAGAACGAGAAGAATCGCGCCGACGATAAACGGCGACCCATCCATGAGCCAAGGCAGTGCGGATGCAAATCGGTCGAATAGAACTACGCTTGGGAGTACAACAAAAAGAGCGCAAAGCGTACGGTACATATTGTTCGTTTCGGAAAGCACTTCGATCGCGGGATCGCCTCTTGAGGCTTCTATGAATTTCCCGTAGTCGACAAAGGTGATGAATCGGACCGCCTTCAAGCTCGGCTCAATGACCAGAGAGCCGATGCGACTGACGACCAGACCGATGAAATAATAGAGAAAAAGCCCTACGACGATGTCTTCCTGGAGTACCCGAAAGCTGGTAAGCGCATCTGCGACAACCGCAAAAATGCTGCCCGGCAGCAGGTAGTTGAAGATGTTGTAGGAAGAGATTTTGTCGAGCAATCCGTCCATTTTGGCCTAGCTCCCTCCATCAATAGGTATTGCGGTTGCCGTGGCAATCGCAAGGCTTTCCGGTGCTTTTCCAACGGTCGCGGACAGATCTACTCCCGGTGCCGCCGAATTGGCCCCATCCGCCATGAATGCTTTGAACCCTGTCGGTGTCATGATCAAGAATATCGTAGGCACCAGACGCGCCAGCGACACTGCTTTTGCCGTCGCCCGGTCCTTGGAAGATGGACCAATCGAAGACAAATGGCTGTGCCATGTTCCAAGGCAGTATAGCGACCAGTCGACAGCCGTCGAGTAGTTTTCCAATTGTTGTTGCAGACCTTTCTTGCCGAGGATGAATTCGTCGGCCGAGCGCTTGCTGTCCTCTGGCGCGTCCAACACATCCACGATATGGGCTACTCTGGAGACCTCCGACAGCCGGCCCATGAGAACGCCGCCGGTCTCGGCATCGGGCCAGCGCTCAGCTTCCTCCCGCATCTTGGACAGTGCCCGATGGTGCAGGTGAACTCGCCAAGGCGAGCCTTTTCCCATCTTTATGACGGTGACGGGTGGAATTTCCTCCGCTCGCCATATCACGCCTAAACCGTCATCCGAGAGTTGCCCAATGACGATCTCTCCGCCTTCATCCGGCAAATTACTGTCGAGCCTGCCACGCAGGTGCTCTGCCATCCCCGCTGCAAACAAAGACAACCGGCCATCCGACATAACCATCGTCAGCGATCCGCAGCCGTGACCGATTTCCCGCCGCGCCATTGTTCCGTCATCGTCGAAGACGATAGATGACAGTTCTGGCTCCATCGCCAGCATTGCGTAGAATTCCGCCATCAAGTCTGTGGTACTCGGGTTGCGGTCAGGCCCTTCGACGGTGATCACTCCCAGACGACCGCCTGCGAACAGCGAAGTCTCCACCACGCACGGACGAATTGATTCGCTTGCGGCGAATGCTTCCCGGACCGCAAGTGATGCCGTAGCATTCACAACTGCCCAGGATTTTTTCGACCATGCGCCTTGAGCTCTCCCGCTGCCGTTGGCCATTCCCACCGCGTCCGCGACCAATGTCGTAGATTCTTGGTCTAGTCCAAGCAATGCTTGTGACAACATTCGGGCTTTGGCGTCCATCCAGAGTATCTGCATATCTCCCGCCACGGGAACCAGCGAATGCCGGGCCGCGTTGTGCGGGCTCATTCCCGACTTGTCGACTACGACTGCGGGGCCATGACCTGCGCGTGCGAGATGAAGAGCAATCTTCGATCCGAGACTTCCAGCGCCAACCAGCGTCCAACTCGGCTGCTCGTTCGTTGTCGCCTTACCGGCCATTTCGGCGAGAAGCGTTCTGGATATGGCATGGCGATGGGCGGCTGCTCTTACTGTCATGGCCCCATCGTTACCGAGCAGATTGGGCGACTGGACTTCGACGACATAGGGGCAGGGTTCAATCGAGCTTGCGCTTCCGATCAGGTTATACGGACGGCGAGCCAACAGGACCACTGGCATAGGAAACGGCCCGGGTTTCGGCATATTCGACAAACACCTCTTGAGCCTGAGTAATCCTGTATCCAGCTCTTTGGCGCAACCGTACATTGCGGCGCGTTTCTTCAGGTCGCCGATGTTTTCGACCGTCTCCGGGAGGTAGCTGTCGCAGACAATGGGTCCACCCGACGGTTTCTTCCCTGGCCAAGCCACGAGGGCAAGCGATGCGCCCAAGCGGAGTCCGGGTTCGCCAAATATTTTGTCCTCAAAAAAGTGTTGCCGAACCGATTTCGGATTCACTTTGGCCTCCTCACTCAAGATTTGACCATGAACGGAACAGACTCCGTCCTGTGTTGCGGATTTGAGGTAGCCGAACTTGAGGAATCTGCAACCGCCACTCCGGTCAACCAGTCGCTGCAAAAATTCGGCGTCGGCAACAATGAAATCATTCAATCGATCGCGGCGAACCGGCTCCCATCCCTGAGCCGGGTCGATAAGTGTTCCAAGCGCTGCATTATCCAGCCACAGGGAAGTCTGGTTGATGATGCCCGCCAGCCCATCCCGGTGGAGCAACTCGTCCAGATCGCCCTCGTAAATGCACGGCACTGGGCGCCCGTCCGTCGTCCACGGCTGGATATGCGGCAGACTCTGGTTGAAATCTTCGCGAAGGGAAGGGGACGGAGAGTACAGGGGGTAACCGGTGGGAAAGTCGAACCGCAAAACCTCCCGAGTTCCAACACCTGAAGGGCTCTCACCTTTGTACCTCCACTGGCTGGGCAGGTTCACCTTGAAAGTCACATCGACACTGGTTGCGCCAGTTGCCTGGTCAGGCACCGGCGCATCCACCCGATCAACTTGAGGATGCTCGGAGAATAGAGCGAGAGCCCGCCGAATCGCTTCCGTGGGCTCGGTACGGGTCATGACTTGCCATTGCCATGGGCGAGTGGTTGTCGGCCTATGGCTCCGGGTCCGACGACCGCCGACGCTGCCATCAACGACGACTTTAGTCGCGCTCCGTTGGCGCCGATCTCGAATTCCATTACTCCCGGGGACCGCTCCGTTGGTCGCTCGCCAACGCATTTGAAGGATCCGGAAACTTGTTGCTGTCGAACAACCGCATCGTACACCCGCTTTGCGCCAATGCATGGCGGATCGTTGTCGTCGTCCTTGATCGAATTGCTGCTGGCCACGATAGTCGCTCCTTTCCGCGCCTGGGACAGCGCGCTCAGCGCGTACCGTGAGACTTCGCCCTTTTCGCGCAATTCGCTCCAACTATCGTGCGACAGGCTGTGCCAAGAGCAATGATGTGGACACAGCAGGATGTCGTACGACAAGCAGTCGGCATGCTGGTGGTAACGACCCCACAGCTTCTCCCAGATCGCGACCTCGGCATCGCCTCCCGTCAGAAACCGGCATCGATCTCCGGTCCTTCCGCCGCTCAGCGAAAACCGCAGGATTGTGCTCGAATTGTTCTTCGACAGTAGATCTTCGTCGTCATCGTCGCTGGCGGGCAATGGCGCCAGCAGCCGCGCCCGCATTGAGTGGTCATTTTGGCCGTTGACGCGCGAGAACTCTTGGTCCACGCGCACCAAAATGTTGTGCAGATCGTCTGTCTTGCCGTTTTCGTCCTCCCCGAGAATGAGAATCCTGTCGCCGTCGCCCGCTGACCACAACGATTCCCGATGCTTGCGGACTCTGCGCCGCGCCTCACTGTTGAAAGCCTTCGCATCGTCGCACAACACGTGATTCCGAGAAGCGCGCCGGAAGACCATTGGCGACGACCAGATTTCCCGAATCAGTATCTTGTCCGATCGATCTGACCATTCTTCCGGCGGGCCAAGGTGGAAGTGCTTGCGGAGCCCTCGGCAATGGTCCTCGTCTGGATGGCTGACGAGCAGTGCATCCACACAGAGACGTCCCCGAGAATCCCGGGTCAGCCTTTGCCGAAGTTTTTTGCCACGTCCGGTGTGCCATCGTCCGGATCGTCTGCGGCTGCGCGAATGTTCATGTCGATCAATATTCGATGTCCGCCCTCCGTCTCGACGAGAGTCATGTCGCCGTTGCCAACGGGGAAAAACGAGATACAAGCTGTCACGGGTTATTACCTCCAACGCAAAAAACAGTTTCGCCCCAAAGAAAATGGAAACGTCGCCGATCTTTAATTTGACGAATCGTAACAAAAAATACTAAATTGTCAACCAATGCGAGGAATGAAAAAATGTCTATAGGTCATAGAATTAACATATCACGTCGTGCGGGGGGGCTGTCTCTGCGCGACCTACAAGCGAGAATTGACAACCGAGTCACCGCGCAGGCGATCAGCAAGTACGAACGCGGGGAGTCGATACCAAGCTCTGGAGTCCTGATCGCGCTTGCCAACGCTCTCGGCGTTTCCGTCGCCTATCTGGCCAGCGACAGTACAATCTCCTTGGAAGCCGTCGACTACCGGAGAAAGCGGCTGACTAGCAAGCGAGAGGAGGCTCAAGTCGAGGCCAAGGTGCTCGATCTACTGGAGCGCTATCTCACGGTCGAGGAAATTCTCGGTCTACCTACTGTCGCTCAAGATCTGCCGCGCGATGCCCCGTGGCCCGTGCTCCACGACGTGGCGGAGGCGGAACAGGCGGCGCACGGCCTCCGTGGCCATTGGGGACTTGGTATCGACCCGATCCCAAATCTCGTCGAACTGCTGGAGGAACGCGGCATCAAGGTGCTTTCGATGCCTCTAGCCAACATCGATGGTCTCACAGCCGGCGTGCGTCGTGAGGATCGGAGCGTCGCGTCGGTGATCGTTATCAATAAGCGAGACTGGGGAGAACGTCAGCGATTCACGGCCGCTCACGAACTCGGCCACATGGTTCTAGATGTCGCGTCTAAAGTCGATGAAGAAAAGGCCGCTCACCGATTTGCCGGTGCTTTTCTCATGCCAGCCGAAACGTTGCGCGCCGAGATCGGTAAACATCGGCGGTCCATCGGGTGGCGTGAACTATTCGACCTCAAGGCAATTTTCGGTGTCAGCGTGCAGGCCCTCACCTATCGCTGCAAGGACTTGGGAATCTTCGGCAATTCGCTGTTCCGGCAACTGTTCAACGAGTTTAACCAAAGAGGCTGGCGCAGCCCGCCTTACAGGGAGCCTGGAGCGATGGACGGCGAAAATCCCAAGCGTTTCGAGCGTCTCTGCTTCCGAGCTTTGGCGGAAGACGCCATCTCGGAGTCCAAGGCAGCGGAGTTGCTTGGGCACACGGTTCACGAGCTCCTCCAGTTCATGGATGAACCGCCGAGCATAGAATCCGTTCCTGCTGGTGCCTGACCTTCATGCCTGTACTTGTCTCGGACACTTCGGTGCTTATCGACCTCGAACGTGGTTCTTTTTTGGAACACGTGTTTCGACTTCCGTTCGAATTCGCCGTGCCGGATTTGCTTTATGAATACGAACTCAAGGATCACGGAGGCCCCATGCTTATCGACATGGGGCTTCGCGTTGAAGAACTTGATGGTGTCGAAGTCGCCCTTGCCCTCGCGTACCGTCGTGAGCGACGTAGCCTCTCGCTTCCCGACAGCTTCGCGCTTGCACTCTCCAGGACTCGCTCATGGATGCTGCTCTCCGGCGACCGCTCATTGCGCGCATTGGCTGACGAAAAAATGGTCGAATGCCACGGTGTTCTTTGGTTGCTCGATCAACTGCATGAGCATCGAATACTGGATGCCAAAGCCATGACCGGGGGACTTCAGCGTATCGCCGAACACCCGCGTTGCCGACTGCCCCAGAAAGAAATTCAAGATAGACTTCGCAAATACTCCAGTAGTTAACTACCTCGCAAGCGGGTCGGGCCGCATCTGGAAATGATAGACCTTGCTCGTGGTTCCCGCGCCGGTTTCCATGTGGAACGGCGCCCGGCTGCTATAGGTCGCCCATAGTCCGCGGCCTTTCCAGCCGGCGTCGGGATCGTCGATGCGGCCGTCCAGCCACTTGGTATAGAAACCGAGCGGATAAGGCACCCGCAGGCGCACCCATTCGCCGTCGTTGAGCACGAGCAGCGCGCCGGACTGATTGCCGGTATTGATCGGCGTGTTCTCGCCGAGGCCGAAAGTGTTGAACTGGTCCACCCAGGTGTAATAGCTGCCTTCGGCGCTGCCCGGCAGATCGAGATTCCGGAATTGCGGCAGGGGCTCGGTGTAGAAAGTCCAGCCTTCCGGACAATGTTGCCCGGTCGCTTCCGGGCCGTTCAGCGGGCCGGTGCATAGCGAACGGTCGAAACTCGCCATGTGGCCGCTGGCCATGGCCGCCCAGACGACGCCGTTGCGGTCGATGTCCATGCCGCGCGGCGAGAAGCCTTCGACCGGGTCGCCATTGGCGTCCAGCGGCGGCTGATAGATTTCGGTGAGCGCGGTCGTGGCCGGGTCGTCTCCGGGAACGAGCCGGACTACGGCGCCGGGATAGCCGAGGGATGAACCCCAGATCGTGCCGTCCGGCGCCGGCGCAACGCCGTAATAGCGGCCGTCGATGCGCATGTCGCGCGCGGGGTCCGCGGCTTCGCCCGGTTCGGTGTAGTCCGCGTCGCGCACGCCGTTGCCGTTGGTGTCGAGAATGAAAGGCGTCCAGCCCTGGGCCGCCACGGAATTGCCGGTTTCAAGATATTCCCGGGTATTGAGCCAGCCGATCACGCTGCCGCCGCCGCTGGTCCACAAGGTATGGTCCTCGTCTTCGGCGAACATCAGATGATGCGTGCTGAAACAGGTGTTGATCGGCGTATAGATGTCGGATTCGGGATCGTAAACGCCGAGATGGCGCCCGGCGCGGCCGGTCGGAAACACCTGGGCCGAGGGATGATCGGAACCTTCCTGGCAGAAATCGGGCACGTTGTCCGGCGCTCGCACCCGGGCGGTGATCCAGACCCTGCCTTCGTGGTCGAGCATCGGATTGTGCACCGAAGTCGATGCGTCCCAGATCGGCTCATCGCCCCAATACGGCGATTCCGCCAGGGGAGTGGGCGGTGGGGGGTTGTACTCCGGATCTTCCGGGAACACCGGCACTTGCGAGATCGAGTTCGTCGCGGGGTCTAGCACCGGCAGGTAGTTCGCGCTTTCCTCCAGGGCGCCGTAAATCCGGCCATAGCCGTTCACCGTGGGGTCGCGCCGGTCGGTGGAAACGAGGTCATGCAGATAGGCGGTCGGATCGGCCCAGTCCCATATCGTGATGACCACGTTGCGTTCGAGGCCCGCGGGGCGTTCCGGCGCCGGGGGCAATTCACCCGCGGCAATGCGGTCGGTCCAGTCGGCGTACATTGATATCGCGTGCTCGCCCATGGCGGCGATTCCCCGCACCATCGAACCACCCGCCTGGCCTGACATGATCCGGCGGTTCCAGGCTTCCTCCGAGGTGTCGTAGCCGCTGAACAGGCTTGGCATGTTGCGGATGGCGGCGTTACCCATCTGGTGGCAGGCCAGGCAGCCGCCATTCGTCACGCGGCGGATGTAATCGGCCTGGTTCTGGATATCAGGAGATATGCCGTTGCCTTCGGGGCCGGTGCCCGGGAACTCGCTCCGCGCTGGAATATCGAGCAGCGAATACCAGTGACCCGCGGGATAGTACGCCGCGGCTGCGGCGGCGTCGGGCGCGATCACCGCGTCCAGATCGAGTGATTGACCCGGAGACGCGCTGACCCTGGGCGAATCGACTAGGCCATAACCGCGCACCCAGACTTCGTATTGCGCCGCCGGCAGGTCTGGAATCACGTAACGCCCGTTTTCGTCGGTGACCACACTGCGCGAGAAAAGCGTGGGCAGGTCGCCGGTTTCGGCGATTACCCAGACCCCGGCTTCAGGTCCGTTGGCGCTGGTAACCACGCCGCCGATATCGTCCTGATCGATGGCGACATCCGCGGCGGGAGGCGTCCCGGCCGCAGGTTCGGCCACGGCGGCGCTTTCCTGTTCCTGCTGCCCGCAGGCCGCCAGGGCCAACAGGCAGCCGCCAATAACGGTTTTCAAGATCGGCTCTGAAATCTTCATGTTCTGGTCCTCTTCCGTCGCGGCGAAAAGCGCCCGGAATTCGGCGAAATAGAAAACAATATTACGCCTATCGATCATTGCCGAAAAGCCGTGCAATCTTGACAGCGGGCGGTATTGACTATTTATTGACAAAACTGTTGGCTTGAATCTGGAACAAGACCGGAAATTCGCTACGAAACCGGGGGCAGGAAAAGATATGAAGATCTCATCGACCGCAATCGGCATAGCAAAATCGGGCATGTGCCTGCTGGGACTCGTTGCGGCATCGGCAGTTCAGGCCCAGGACGGCGGCGACTACGAAATCCCCCGCACGATCGACGGCCAGCCCGATCTGCAAGGCGTGTGGGCGAACAACACCATGACGCCTGTCGAGCGTCCCGAGATGTTCGGCGACCGCGAATACCTGACCGACGAGGAAATGGCTTTTCTGCAGCAACGGATGCGGGAAATCGCCGACCAGGACGGCGACGCGCTGTTCGGTTCCGGGACTTTCAACGCGGCGTTTTCGGGCGAAGTCACGTCTTACGACCCGACCACGGGAAATTACGATCAGTCCTGGCTGGTGGAGCGCGACGTGCACAACCGCACTTCGCAGATCGTCGATCCGCCCGACGGCAGATATCCGCCGCGAACCGAGGAATCCATCGCCCTGGCCAGGGAGCGCGCGGAACGCGTCCGCAACAACGAAATCGCCTCCTGGCTCGACATGTCCGTCGACGACCGTTGCATCAATTACGGCGCGCCTTATCTCAACACCGGATACAACAGTTACTGGCAGATCGTGCAGTCGAAGGATCACGTGGTGATCGTGCAGGAGATGATTCACGACGCCAGGATTATTCCCCTGATCGAAAAGCCACTGCTCGACGACAGGATTCGCCTCTGGCATGGCGACCCGCGCGGCTATTGGGACGGCGACACCCTGGTCGTCGAGACCGGCAACTTCTCCGAAAAGAGCCACGACGGGCCGAATACCGCCGCGAAGCGCAACATCGAGCGATTCACCCGCATCGGCGATAACCAACTGCTCTATCAGTTCATCAGCGACGACCCGGGAACCTATTCCGCGCCCTACACCCAGGAACTGCTGCTTGAATACAGTCCCGACCCCATCTACGAATACGCCTGCCATGAAGGCAATTACGCGATGGAGAACATTCTGCGCGGCGCGCGCGAACTTGAGCGGCTTGCCGCGGAAGACCATTGACATCGAGAGGAACACATTCCATGAACAGCAAAGCCGGAAAAATGGTCGTACAGGGGCTCGGCATGGCGCTGGCCCTGTCCTTCATGCTCGGGGAGGTCAATGCCCAGTCCGGGCGCAATCCCTGGCGCCCGGCGGATGGGCTACAGGCGGGAACCGGTCCCGGCCTGATCGGCCAGCCCTGGGCCAGGCTGCCCGGTGACAGGGACATGGGTTCTCCCGGCGGCGTCCATATCGACAACGACGGCGAACATGTCTGGGCGATCGTGCGCTGCGGCAACGACGGCACGCCGCGCGGCAGCCAGACCTATTGCGACCAGTCCGATCTCGATCCCATCCTGCGATTCGACCCTGACGGCAATGTCGTCACCGAATTCGGCAGCCGCATGTTCGCCTGGCCCCATGGATTGCATGTCGACGGCGACGGCAACATCTGGGTCACCGAAGCGGGAAGCGGCGAATCGCCTTCCGGGCAGCCTTACGGCCACCAGGTATTCAAGTTCTCGCAGTCGGGCGAGGTTCTCATGACGCTGGGCGAGGCCGGCGTGTCGGGTGACGATCAATACCATTTCACCAACCCCAGCGATATCGTGACCGCGCCGAACGGGGACATCTTCGTCGCCGACGGTCATAACAACGACGGCAATAATCGCATCGTGAAATATTCCGCTGACGGCGAATTCATCATGGATTTCGCCGAAACGGGCTATGGCCCCGGGCAATTGCTCGGCCCCCACGCCCTGGCGATGGCGCCGGACGGAAGGATTTTCGTTGCCGACCGGGGCAACAAGCGCCTGTCTATCTTCGACCAGGAAGGCAATTTCCTTTCCCACTGGACCCAGTTCGGCATGCCGAGCGACGTCTGGATTTCGGCCGATGGCACGATTTTCGTCGCCGACTCCGAATCCGACATGACCCAGAATCCGGGCTGGGAGAAAGGCATTCGGGTCGGCGACGTAGAAACCGGCTGGGTCGAGCATTTCATTCTCGACATGGGCGACAACCCACCCATCACCCAGGGCGGCAGCGGGGCGGAATCGATCGCGGTCGATCGCAACGGCAGCATTTTCGCGGGAGAGCCTCGTCCCCAGCGCCTGCGGAAATACATCAAGGTGCGTTGAACGCAAGCGCCAATGAGCGGCCGCCTGCTTGTCCTGCTGACGGCGATTGCCTTCCCGGTCTTCGGCGTTGTGGCGCAGGAGGCGTCGACTTATCGCGCCCCGCGCACCGAATATGGCGTGCCGGACTTGCAGGGATACTGGGAAAAGCGCTTCGCCACGCCGGTCGAGCGCCCGGTCGCATTAGGCAACAGGCGAGCTTATACCGAAGCCGAAGCCGCGGAGTTCGAGCGCGAGCAGACGGAACGGCGGGCCACTCGGGAGTCGCCGGTGGCCGCAGACCGGGGTCCGCCGCCCGCGGGAGGCAGCATCGAATTTCGCACGGACACGAATTTTCTGCCGGGTTTGCCGGTGAGCGTGGCGCGAATAAACGGCGAACCGCGCACCTCCCTGATCATCGAGCCGGAAAACGGCCGTTTTCCCCTGCGCCCCGAAAGCGAGGAACTTGGCAGCCGCTACGGGGCGATCATGAACAACAATTTCGATGGCCCCGAAACCCGTCCCCCGGGCGAGCGCTGCCTGCATCTCGGCCCTCCGCTGCCGACGATGACCAACTCCGACGGCACGCATATCCAGATCGTGCAGACCGAAGACTACGTGGTGATATTGAGCGAGGAAGCGATTCAACTGCGGATCGTCAGATTGAACAAGGAACATCCGGACTTCCCGATCCGCAAATGGATGGGCGATTCCATCGGCCGCTGGGAAGGCGAGACGCTGGTGATCCACACGAACAGCTTCCGCCTCGAACACAGTTTCAGCCAGATCGCCACGTCGGAAGTTTTTGAAGTCACGGAAAGAATTACCGCGATGTCGGAAAACGAACTGCTGTACTCCTACACGATTGTCGATCCCGTGACCTATACGGCGCCCATCGTCGCGGAACTCCCGCTCCGCAGAATGGCGCCGGGACAATTGCTATACGAATCCGCCTGCCACGAGGGCAACCGGGCGGTACAGGACATATTGGCAGGCGCCAGGCGCCAGGAACTCGACGCGCTAATCCGGTAGCGCCGGCGCGTCGTTTCACGTTAGATAGTTGATTATTGAACAAGGAGCAATTTCTCAAATGAAACCGGAAAACAAGAGGATTGTAGTAGTAACAGGCAGTAGCAGAGGCATTGGAGCTGCCACTGCCATTAAGGCAGCCGAGCTTGGGTATGAAGTTTGTATCAATTTTGTCAAGAACGAATCTGCTGCGTTAAATGTTGCAGAAAGAATTAGAAGCCATCATGGAAAGTGTATAGTTGTTAAAGCTGACATGAGTAAAGAAAAAGAGGTGATCAGACTCTTTGAAGAAGTCGACAAGAAACTTGGAACTGTAACAGCGTTAGTTAACAATGTTGGCGTAGTGAGAGAAAAAGCGCGACTTTCTGAAATGACGGGCGACAGGATCAGCGACATATTAACTGCCAATGTCTTAAGTTGTTTATTGTGTAGCCGTGAAGCGGTCCGCAGAATGGGAATCTCTTTTGGCGGAAATGGAGGGAATATTGTAAATGTATCTTCTGCAGCTTCCAGACTTGGCGCTTCTGGAGAATATATAGATTATGCGGCTTCTAAAGGCGCAATGGACACACTGACAATCGGATTGTCAAAAGAAGTGGCTTCGGATGGCATAAGGGTCAACAGTGTTCGACCTGGGTATATTTTCACGGATATTCACGCAAATAGCGGCGACCCTGAACGAGTTGAAAAATTGGCAAAAAGCCTCCCTATGCAAAGGGGCGGAGATTCAAGAGAAGTGGCAGATGCTATTCTATGGCTATTGAGTGAAGAGGCCTCTTATGTCACTGGTAGTTTTATCGATTTAGCAGGTGGCAGATAGATTCGAAGTGCGATTGAAGTATCATGTGGGCAATTCGTTGTCCCGATTGGCTTGTAGAGGAAGTCATCATGAAACGACTCGGATTACTGTCGATTTTCTTGCCAGCCATGCTGTTGCTGATCCCATTGGCCGACGCACAGCAGGAAAGCAGCGAAGATGCGATCAAAGCGCTATTGATCGGGAGTTGGCGCCTGGTCCAGTTTGATGCGATTGGCGAAGACGGGGAAACGGTGCGGCGCCCCTACTCGACGGGGCGGATCGATTATCAGGCGACCGGCCTGATGAATGCGCAA
Source organism: Gammaproteobacteria bacterium (assembly GCA_009844085.1). Lineage (GTDB taxonomy): Bacteria > Pseudomonadota > Gammaproteobacteria > Pseudomonadales > Pseudohongiellaceae > UBA9145. Next base: position 20,348 of record VYCF01000055.1, read on the forward strand.
TTGATGCCGGAAGACTGGGGCGACAGCAACGGCGTCGGCGGCGCAGGCGCGGGATACATCGCCTATTTCGGCACTTTCAGCGTCGATCTCGAACGGCAGGCGGTCGAGCTATCGTCAAATCTGGTGTACGGCAAGTTGGTCATGCGGCCTCTCTGCTGTTTTCATTGATTACTTGTTTGCCGTCCTTGAACTGTACTCCCTCGATGACCTGGGCGAGTTGCCGGAAGCCGCGCAGCCGCTTCCAGGATCGCTCGGCGCTCATCCCCATCTTGTATATCATTGACAACATCGTCTTCCGTGTGACGCAGCCTTTGGTGCGCGAACTGCGGTGCCGGATCGTCGCCAACGCGAGATTGCGTTGGGCCCGGGTCGTCGAGGATTAGCAGACCGCTCGGAGGACAGGTCCGGATGGAATTGGACATAGACCGAAAGATTTTCAAAGTGATCGCGGCTGCCGCGCTGGCGGGCGCCAGTCTCCCGGCGTTTTCCTACAAGCCGCTGTACGAGAACATCGACAATCTGCCGCTGGAGGATAACCGGCTCGCCTGGCACGTCTGGGTGCCGGGGGAGTCCGACGATGGCGATGCCTGGGATCCGCTGTTTCACGATTCCGTCCGCTACTGGAACGCCGAGATTCCCTGGTTCGATCTCAGCGCCACAACCCGCAACAACGAGGACTGCACGAACGGATCTTCTCGCAACCAGGTCAATACCGCCACCTGGCGCGAGACGAACTGCGGCGGCGGTTCGATGTTGCACGCCGCCGGCTGGGCGCAGACTTTTCTCGGTGGGTTCGGGGATGCGAGGGTAATCGACGAAGGCGACGTCTACTTCAACGAAACGTTCGAACACGCCGAAGGCGGCGCCGAACAGATGGTGTTCGACGAAACCAGTTTTTATTCGGTGGCCCTGCACGAGATCGGCCACAACCTCGGGCTTGGGCATGGCTATATCGATGCCGCGGTCATGTCCTACGGGCCTACGCACAGTTCGGGAAGATGGCGCATGCGGTTGTCGCCCGACGACATCTGCGGCGTCGCGGTGATTTCGGGCAACCGGGAATACTGCCCGGTAGCCCTCGGCGAGGCAGTGACGAGCAACGGTGCTGCGACGCGGGCGCATTTCTCCGGCTACTCCAGCGCGGACGCGGGGGCGACGGCGCGGGAAATGCTGCGGCCCTGGCAGGAATTCAATATCTACACCACGGTGCTGATCGACCCCGCGCACCGCTACCGGCCGGGTAAACTCCATGTCATCGCCGAAACGGAAAGCGGCGAGTATTTCGCGCGCAACGCGGACGGCGAATGGCATCCCTGGACCGGCGGCGAGTTGCCTGCCGCAACGCCTCCCGGCAATCTCGAACACGCCATGGAACTGGTGATTCTCGGCAGAAACGGCATTTCGCGCGGGCAGCCGACTTTCGACACCCGCCATGGCTACAGCCTGTATCGCGAAGCGCTGACCGGGATTCGCCTCGGCCTGGAAGGCGTCAGGTTGAAGTTCTGGGTCGCCTATAGCAGCGAAGTCGAACCGGATTTGCTGATTTACGGCAGCGAACCGATTCGGGTCGCCTGGACGTTTGAATAAGGTGAGGCCCGGTCGGCGCAGCCGACAAGAAGCAAAGCTTCTTGAGGGCCGAACGACTCGCCAGGGATGGCGAGGCCGTGGGTAGTCGAAGCCACAAGCTCTGCGCCATGGACGGCATGTACAGCCCAGCAGAATTCACTAAGTTAAAACAGGCACATTCGGCTTGCTATAATCCGTGATTCCTCTATGGGAGGTGCGGGTTCATGCCGAACAGCGAAGTTATTCGCGATCTAGTTGCCGCCTGCGTCGGGCAAGTGGGCGCGCCTGTCACCGCGCTGCGGAAGATCGTGGATACCCATGGCCATATCGAGGACGAGCACGTCCGCATCGTCGCCGACGTCTTCAACCTGAGCCTCGCTGACGTTCGCGGAATTGTCTCCTTCTATACCGACTTTCGCACCTCGCCGCGAGGGCGCAAGCACATTCGCATTTGCCAGGCCGAAGCCTGCCAATCGGTCGGTTCGCGTGCGCTTACGAAAGAAATGACCGCGGCGCTAGGCATTGAACTCGGCGAGACCAGCGACGATCACGCTGTCAGCCTGGAAAGCGTCTACTGTCTAGGTCTTTGCGCCTCGGGCCCTTGCGCCATGGTCAATGAGCGCACTCTCGTACACGCCACCAGGGAGGAACTGCTGACGTGCGCAGAGCCAAAGTGAAACGCGCATTAGTACCCAACGAAACTCTTGCCAACGCGCTTGGCGCAAACGAACTCGCGCGCGAGTTGCAGGTGAGAGGCCATGAAGTCGTCCGCACCGGCGGCTTCGGGCTGGCCTGGCTGGAACCGATGCTCGTGATCGACGGCAAGGCCTACGGTCCCGTGCAGGACCTCGACGCCCTGGACGCCGTCGCTCTCGGCCCACTTGCCGAATTGCCGGAGCTTGTGCGCCAACAGCGCATCGTTTTCGACCGCTGCGGCCATATCGATCCGCTCGATTACGATCCGGGTTGGCTACTCGAACAACTCGAACGCGAACCGCGCGAGATTATCGAGGAAATCAAGGCCAGCGGGCTTCGGGGCCGTGGCGGCGCAGGCTTCCCGGCGCACATCAAGTGGCAAACCGTTTTCGATACGCCCGCACCGCAAAAATACATCGTCGTCAACGCAGACGAAGGCGATTCGGGCACTTTCGCCGACCGGCTCATCATGGAAGGCGATCCCTTCCGTCTGATCGAAGGCATGATGATCTCGGGCCATGCCACCGGAGCCGACAAGGGGATCGTCTATTTGCGATCCGAATACCCATTGGCGGCTGAAATCTTCGCGAACGCCATGGACAAGTCGAGGGCGCTCGGCCTGCTGGAAAGATTCGACATCGAACTCTTCATCGGCGCCGGCGCCTACATCTGCGGCGAAGAGACTTCAATGCTCGAAAGCCTCGAAGGCAAGCGCGGAGAAGTCCGTTTCAAGCCTCCCGTCCCTGCTGTCGCCGGACTTTTCGGCCAGCCGACTCTCGTCCACAACGTCATTACACTTTGCTCGGTACCCGGGATACTCGACATGGGCGGCAAGGCCTATGCCGAAATCGGAACAGGCGCTTCGACGGGCACAAGCACCTTCCAGCTCGCGGGCAATGTCAAGCGAGGCGGGCTCTACGAACTCCCTTTCGGCATCAGTCTGCGCGAACTTGTCGAAGACTGGGGCGGCGGTACGCGGACGGGGCGCCCGTTCGGGGCGGTCCAGGTGGGCGGGCCGCTCGGCGCCTATCTGTTCGAACGCCATCTGGATACTCCGCTCGGCTACGAAGACATGGCCGCACTGGACGCCGGCATAGGGCATGGCGGATTGGTCGTGTTCGACGACACGATAGATCTCGTCCAACAAGCCCATTACGCCTTCGCATTTTGCGCGCACGAATCCTGCGGCAAGTGCACACCCTGCCGGATCGGCTCGGTGCGAGGTAAAGAAGCTGTAGCGGCGCTGGCTTCAGGCGAGTACACTGAAGACAGGCTTGAAGTCATCGACGAGCTTTGCGATCTGATGGAGCAGACGAGCTTGTGTCAGATGGGAGGCATGACCCCGATTCCGGTGCGAAGCGCGCTGGGCGAAGCTTTGTCCCGAAAGGGGGAAGTGAACTAGGGTAGGCCTTGTATGAGACTCGACGATCCTGATTATGGCACACCGGCCTCGGCCAGCGAGGAGCAGGTAGCCGTTACCATCGATGGCTCGCAGATCAAGGTGCGGGCAGGCACCTCCATTATGCGCGCCGCCATCGAGGCCGGCATACCCGTGCCGAAACTTTGCGCGACGGACAACATGGAATCCTTCGGCTCCTGCCGCCTGTGCCTGGTGGAGGTCGAAGGGCGCCGGGGCGTACACGCTTCCTGTACCGAGCCCGTTCGCGAAGGCATGCTGGTGCGGACGCAAAGCGAGAAACTCGCGAAACTTCGCCGCGGCGTCATGGAACTCTATATCTCCGACCACCCGCTCGACTGCCTTACGTGCAGCGCGAACGGGGATTGTGAGCTCCAGGACATGGCGGGCGCCGTGGGCTTGCGCGAAGTCCGCTACGACGAAGGCGAGAATCACCTGAGCGCCGCGGTCGACGTTTCGAATCCCTATTTCGTTTTCGATCCTTCCAAGTGCATCGTCTGCTCGCGTTGCGTGCGCGCCTGCAGCGAGGTGCAAGGCACGTTCGCGTTGACCATCGACGGGCGCGGCTTCGATTCGACCGTCAAGACCGGCGCGGAAGATTTCTTCGATTCCGAATGCGTTTCCTGCGGCGCCTGCGTGCAGGCCTGCCCGACCGCGACGCTGATGGAAAAGACCGTGGTCGAGGAAGGCGTGCCGGACCGCAGCGTTCGAACGACCTGCGCGTATTGCGGCGTCGGCTGCTCGTTCCGCGCCGAACTCAAGGGCGACCAGGTCGTGCGCATGGTGCCCGACAAGCTCGGCAAGGCCAATCACGGCCATTCCTGTGTCAAGGGGCGCTTCGCCTGGGGCTATGCGAACCACCCGGAGCGGGCTGTAAAGCCCCTCGTTCGCGACAAGATCACCGAGCCCTGGCGCGAAGTCTCCTGGGACGAGGCTATCGCCGAGGCAGCCTCGCGCCTGAAGGCGATTCAGGCCGAGCATGGCCTGCACGCCATCGGTGCGGTCACTTCGGCGCGATGCACCAACGAAGAGATCTGGACCGTGCAGAAGATGGTGCGGACCGCCTTCGGCAGCAATAACGTCGACACCTGCGCGCGGGTCTGTCATTCCCCCACAGGCTACGGACTCAAGCAGACCTACGGAACCTCGGCCGGCACCCAGCATTTCGACTCGGTCCTGCACGCGGATACCATCGTGGTCATCGGCGCCAATCCCACCGACGGGCATCCGGTCTTTGCATCGCTTCTCAAGCGCAGGCTTCGCGAGGGCGCCAGGCTGATCGTCCTGGATCCGAGACGCATAGATCTGGTCCGTTCTCCGCATATCGAGGCCGAGTTGCACCTGCCGTTGCTGCCCGGCACCAATGTGCCGATGATGAACGCCTCCGCGCATGTGGTGGTGACCGAGGGACTCGTCGACGAGGACTTCGTGCGTGAACGTTGCGATCCTGAATCCTTCGAGGAATGGCGCGAGTTTGCGGCGCGCCCGGAAAACGCCCCCGAAGTCGTGCAGGAGATTACGGGCGTTCCCGCGGCGGACATCCGCGCTGCCGCCCATCTCTATACATCGGCGAGAAATTCCGCCATCTATTACGGTCTCGGCGTCACCGAGCACAGCCAGGGCTCGACCATGGTCATGGCCATGGCCAATCTCGCCATGGCGACCGGAAACATCGGCCGCGAAGGCGTCGGCGTCTGCCCGCTGCGCGGCCAGAACAACGTTCAGGGTTCCTGCGACATGGGATCCTTCCCCCATGAGCTTTCAGGCTATCAGCCGATCGTCGATGCCTCGGTGCGCGATAAATACGAAAACGCCTGGCAGGTGGAACTCCTGCCCGAGCCCGGCATGCGCATTCCGAACATGCTCGATGCCGCCCGCGGCGGCAGCTTCAAGGGCATTTTCATCCAGGGCGAGGATCTGGCCCAGTCCGACCCCAATACGCAAGGCGTCGAGGCCGCCCTCGGCAATATGGACTGCGTGATCGTGCAGGATCTGTTCCTGAACGAGACTGCAAAGTTCGCGCACATCTTTCTGCCCGGCACCTCCTTCCTCGAAAAGGATGGCACCTTCACCAACGCCGAGCGGCGCATCAACCGCGTCCGCAAGGTGATGCAGCCGAAATCGGGCAAGTCGGAATGGGAGGCGGTGCAGGATCTCTCCGCGGCAATGGGATATCCCATGCACTACGAGACTGCCGAAGACATCATGGCCGAGGTCGCGAGCCTTACACCGGACTTTGCAGGGGTCAGCTTCGAGAAGCTCGACCGTCTGGGGAGCGTGCAATGGCCCTGCAACGACGCCGCGCCCGAAGGCACGCCCATCATGCACGAGGCGCAATTCGTGCGCGGCAAGGGCCGATTCATGCTCACGGACTATCAACCGACCGACGAGCGCACCAATCGCAAGTATCCGCTGCTGCTGACCACCGGACGCATACTGACTCAATACAACGTAGGCACGCAGACCCGGCGAACGGAAAACATCGAATGGCTGGACGAAGACCGGCTTGAAATTCATCCCGCCGACGCCGAAATGCGCGGCGTGCGCACGGGTGACCAGGTGTCCATCTCCAGCCGCATGGGCGAGATCGTCCTCAAGGCGGACGTGACGACGCGCGTCGCGCCGGGCGTCGTCTACACGACCTTCCATCATCCGGCGACCGGCACCAATGTGGTCACCACCGACTTGAGCGACTGGGCCACCAACTGCCCGGAGTACAAGGTGACCGCGGTAGAAGTCCGGCCGGCCAACTATCTATCCGCCTGGCAGCAGGAATTCCGGCATCGGGAACAGAGGCAGCGCGAACTCCTGCCCGAGGAATGAGCGAACCCATGAGCGACATCATGGCCGCCGGGCCGCGGGCGGCCGGGAGCCTGCAGCGCCAGGTCACGCGCCTGAGCGCGGCGGGAACGGAACGCGCGGGCGATGCGGTCAGCATCGAGGAGCCGCTCGAAATCCGCCTTTCATTCAATGATGGGCAATCCCGCCGCGAACAAAGCGTCGCCGTCACCATGCGGACCCCCGGCGCGGACGAAGCGCTGGCGACAGGCTTTCTCGCCGGGGAAGCCATCATCGGCAATCCGGCCGACATCCGGCGTGTCGAGCACTCGGGGCCACCGAGCCTGGACAAGGGATTGCGTAATGTCTTGCGGGTGGAGCTCGAGGACTGGGTACGGGTGGACCTGGAAAAACTCAAGCGTCACTTTTATACGAGTTCGAGCTGCGGCGTCTGCGGCAAGGCCTCGCTGGCGGCCATCGCCCACGAGGCGCCGCCCCGCGAGCGGAGCGGTTTTTCGGTTTCCGGGAGCAAGCTACGGCAACTGCCGGCCGCATTGCGCGAGCGCCAATGCGAATTTACCCGCACCGGCGGACTCCATGCCGCGGCGAGTTTCGACGCGCAAGGCCGGATCCGGCGCCTCCACGAAGACATCGGGCGACACAACGCGCTCGACAAGCTGGTGGGGTCCTGTTTTCGCGAGGGCGGGTTGTCAGGGTTCGGAGTCCTCCTGAGCGGCCGCGCGAGTTTTGAACTCATCCAGAAGGCGGCCATGGCCGGCGTGGGGCTGGTGGCGGCAATCGGCGCGCCATCGAGCCTCGCCATCGAACTTGCCGAACAGGAAGGAATCACGCTCGTCGGTTTCCTGAAATCAAGCGGCTTCAACCTCTATTGTCACGAGCGACGCGTCCTTGAAGCCTGAAGAGGTCACGGCGATCATTCTTTGCGGCGGCGGCGGGCGGCGTCTGGGCGGCCCCGGTGGCTTGGCCAAGCCACTCGTTCGAATCGGTGAGCGCGCGCTCGTCGAATTCGTCATCGAGCGCCTGCGCCCCCAGGCGTCCCGCGTCGTCCTCAGCCTCGGCGTCGGCCAGGACGCGAAGGCCTGGCGGGAATTCGGCTGCGATCTTCTAGTCGATGCCGAGCCGGATCAGGGACCGCTTGGCGGTCTGGTTTCCTGTTTTGCGGATATTTCGGGCGAGTGGATCATAAGCTGTCCCGGAGATGCACCCTGGACCGCGCCCAATCTCGTTCAAGCCCTGTCCGGGGACGCGCTGGCGCGCGGCGTCGCCGTCGCGCATGACGGTGAGCGGCGTCAGAATCTCACCTTGCTCATCGGCCGCGACAGGGCGGAGTCGCTGGCGCATTTCTATGCCGGCGGCGGACGGGCCGTGCACCGCTGGCTCGACGCGAACGCCATACCTTCAACGGACCTGTCCGCAATGGCGGAAAGTTTCGTGAATATCAACACGCCCGCCGATCTTGAGAACTTCCGGCGTTCGGCGGGAATCGGCTAAAATTATTCGCGCCATGCAAAGTAACGATCCGCAGATTTTGCCGACCTGTTTCGGTTTCCTGCTCCTGGAAGATTTCACGCTCATCTCCGTCTCGTCGGCGATCGAGACATTGCGCATGGCCAATCGGGTGGCCGAGTCCCAGGTCTATCGCTGGCGCATGATTTCCGAGAGCGGCGGCCCGGTTTCCGCCAGCGACGGGCTCTCTATCAGCGTCGATTTCGCTATCGGCGACGATGTTCGGACCGGCGAACTCGACGCGGTCGTGGTGTGCGGGGGCGAAAGGATCGAGCGCCATTGCGAGAAGCCGGTAATGCACTGGCTGCGCGCGTGCAGCGCCCGCGGCCTGACGCTTGGCTCGACCTGCACGGGCAGTTATCTCCTTGCCGGTTCCGGTGTACTGGACGGGTACCGGTGCAGCGTCCACTGGGAGGAATATGCCGCGCTGACCGAACAATTCCCGAATGTCACGGTCAGCCGAAGCGTTTACACGATAGATCGGGACCGCTTTACCAGTTCCGGCGGCACGGCGCCGATGGACATGATGCTGTACTTCGTCCGACGGCAACTCGGCGCCGAGATCAGCGCCGGGGTCGCCGACCAGTTCGTACACGATCGGATACGCGATACCAGGGATCTGCAACATGTACCGCTGCGCCATCAGGTCGGGGGACAATCGGCCAAGCTGGTAGCGGCGGTGGAACTGATGGAAAGCAACATCCGCGAGCCGCTCAGCCAGGTTGAACTGGCGTCCTACGTCGGGCTTTCCCGCCGCCAGCTTCAGCGCCTGTTCCAGAAATACCTGCTGACTTCGCCGTCGCGCTACTACCTGTATCTGCGGCTGGCGCGAGCGCGCGAACTGCTTTTCCAGACCAGCATGAGCATCGTCGAAATCTCGGCCCAGGCAGGCTTTGTCTCCAGTTCGCATTTCAGCACGACCTACAGGGAACTCTACGGCAAGACGCCCAGCGTCGACCGCGCCGACAGGTAAATGAAATCCGATGACGCAGCAATCAGATATTGAAATCGCCGGCAAGGCCAGTTTGCTGCCGATACGCGAGGTCGCCGGCAAGTTCGGCTTCGCCGATCATACGATTCCCTTCGGCAGCGCCAAGGCCAAGGTCGACTTCGCCGCCATGGATTCCTCGCGGCCGGAAGCATCCGGCAAGCTGATCCTGGTAACGGCGGTATCGCCGACCCCGGCCGGCGAGGGCAAGACCACGACGACGATCGGTCTTGGCGACGCGCTGAACCGCATCGGCAAGAAGGCCGCGATCTGCCTGCGCGAACCCAGTCTCGGCCCATGCTTCGGCATGAAGGGTGGAGCGACAGGCGGCGGTTACGCGCAAGTCGCGCCCATGACCGACATAAATTTGCATTTCACCGGCGATTTCCACGCCATCGCAGCTGCTCACAACCTGCTGGCGGCCCTGATCGACAACCACATCCACTGGAACGCAAATCCGGATCTGGACCCGCGCCGAATTACATGGCGGCGCGTGGTGGACATGAACGACCGCGCGTTGCGCCAGACCACCATCGGCCTCGGCGGAACCGCCCATGGCGTGCCCCGGGAGGCGGGCTTCGATATCACCAGCACCTCCGAAATCATGGCGGTCTTCTGCCTGGCGCAGAACCTGGCCGAACTGCAGGAACGGCTCGGCGCAATCGTCGTCGGCTATACCCGCGGCCAGCAGCCCGTGACCGCCCGTGAACTTTGTGCGCACGGCGCAATGACGGCCTTGCTCCGGGACGCCTTGCTGCCGAATCTGGTACAGACGCTGGAAAACAACCCGGCGTTCATCCATGGCGGTCCGTTCGCGAACATCGCCCACGGCTGCAACTCGGTCATCGCCACCCGCACCGCGCTCAAGCTGGCCGATTACGTAGTTACCGAAGCCGGTTTCGGAGCGGATCTCGGCGCCGAGAAATTCTTCGACATCAAGTGCCGGGCGGCGGGTCTGACGCCCGACGCGGCGGTTCTGGTCGCGACCGTAAAGGCGCTCAAGATGCACGGCGGGGTTGCCAGGAGCGATCTGATTGCCGAAGACAGCGCCGCGGTGGCAAGAGGCTGCGTCAATCTGGGTCAGCATCTTGCAATCCTCGACCGGTTCGGCGTACCGGCGGTGGTGGCGATCAATCGCCATCCGTCCGACACCGATGCCGAAGTCCACGCCATCACGGACTATTGCCGGCAGGCCGGCGTTACCGCCATCGAATCCCGGCACTGGGCCGAGGGAAGCGCCGGTGCGACCGAGCTGGCGGGGGAAGTGGCGCGGGTGGCCGATTCGGGAATCGCCGATTTCAGATTGCTGTACGAAGACGAACTCGACCTGTGGGAGAAAACCCGCCGCATAGCGCAGACGATCTATGGAGCCCGTGATATCGCCGCCCCTTTCCATGTGCGCAACGAATTCGCCAGGCTGCAGGACGGCGGTTACGGAAAATTCCCGGTTTGCATGGCCAAGACGCAATTCAGTTTCTCAACCGACCCCCAGTTGCTCGGCGCCCCGAAAGACCACGTCGTCGAGATCCGTGAAGTAAGGTTGGCGACAGGCGCCGGATTCATAGTGCCGGTGTGCGGAGCCATCATGACAATGCCGGGATTGCCACGAAAACCATCGGCGCATGACATACGAGTGGACGCCGAGGGAACGATCACCGGACTCTCCTGAATCCCGGTACCAACGAGATCCTGCGACTTCGCACAGGATGACCATAATCGCGTCTCTGCGCGTAGCGAAGCATTACGATAAATCAATCACTTGCAGGCCGGCTTGTAACCCCCCGTTTTTTGGTTACAGTCTGGCACCCGTGTTCCTTGATACAGTCTGATACTACCTGATACGCTACACGCTGCCGCTGTCAAGGCAGACTGCTACCCTGGAACAGGGATTCAGTGCCTAGCGGCGCTCACTGACAACGGAGAATTGGAAAGTGCCGTCACAAATTCTTTTACTCCTGCGGAAGACCATACCGCTACTGTTTTCGACAATCCCAACGAAATTTTCAGAGGATTGTTAAGAGCAGTAAATTCAGAAAATCAAAATTTTGTGGCTAGAGTCGCAGACATTAACGGCAATGATATGACTGCGGTTTGGTCTTTGTTGTTCCTCACTGGAGACGGTGGCAAAGAAAGGTATATTCGCGATCTAAATTTTTGGCAGAATTATCAAGGCCCGGAACCGGTAAGCTCTACTTTTGGCGGTGGAACAAAACAAGATCAAATTGAACGTGTAACCAGAGAATGGAATGAGGAAGTGCAAAGCATAAAAGAGCAATATCCTTCATATTCAGGAAACGAACCATTCCTTAATGCTTTCGTGCAAGAAATTTATCGACAATGCGGAACTGACATACAAAGCGCGGACAGCGAAGAAAGCGGCGGTTTTTTCCGAAGAATATTTAATTGATAAAGGATATACGACGCAATGAATCCTATTGATAAGGTGCTGAATTTAGCGCCGATGGGCGCTTGCTTATCAGATTGCAGAAATTTCCGATACACGTTGACCCGTGACTTGAATCACACAACCAAAAGGCCAATGCTTATTTGCGGGTATAACCCGAGCACTGCGGATGAAATAAAGGATGACCATACCATGCGGCGCGAAATCAAATTCGCTGACAATCTGGCCCAGAAAATGGGGACCCCTCATAAATTGGAAATCCCACATTGCGAGTGGTTCTAATCAGGGGTACAGTCATAGCGTCAGGCGGTCCACCAGCCAGGGCGTTCGGTATACCGATCTTCGCCACACAGGAAGGCTCGCCGCACGCAGCGGGAAACACAGTGGTAGTAAGGCGTGTCGTCCAGCGACACGATTTGCGAACGGGGCCGGGTCATCCTTCGCCTGCAAGTTCTGCGTAGCTCTCGCAGGTAGTTATAGTCAAGATTTGTCAGAACGCCAGATTTTGGGGTTCTTTCGGATGGGTGTCCTTGCCGCGGACCCCGAAACGCATCTGAAATCGACTTTACCTCAACCTAAATCCGATAGGCTCATAGTTGAAGGCTAACCGAACCAATGAACCGATTGTGCAACTCACACACTTTTTTCACGCAGTTATCAAGACCTTCCGACTTCAGGCAGTTTCTCACATCGACAGCGCCGATAGTTCCTTCCCACACCAATCTTCCTTTATGCATTCTTTTTCTTCTAAACTTTACCGTTTTAAGCCCGCAATGTACCGCAGCCTCTTTGAATGCTCTCTCCCAGTCATCCCACGATGCAAGCGCGATTTCTTTTCCTATTTTTTGAGGATGCACCATCAATCGAAGCGGTTTCCAAGAATCAATGCGCCAGTAAAGAACATTACGATTCTTATGGTGCGGATACTGCGTAGATGCACCACCACCTTTATTGAAATCTTTACTGGGCCACTTCTCCGACATTCCGAGTTCAGATTTCAAAGCAGTCATCAATTCCCACTGAACGAAACCTTGATTCAAGTCCCAATTCTCAAGTAATTTTCGCCGTTTATCAACTCTTTCCGCAACGTGGTTGGCAAAGTCCCTAACGAAGTCGTGCGTGGATATCCATTTACCGCTGTCAAAGAAGTTCACTATTTTGCAAGCATCAATTACACAGTAACCGGCGTTTTCGGCCTTTTCGCGCTCGTCTCCGTATACATATCCGGACTTGAAGTATATGAGTTTAATGTAATCCTCTTCTATGTTGTCGGATTTCACAGCGTCTTTGTATCGATCTAGTTGTCCACCATGTGCCTCTGACTGAGTTTTATCCTCGACGATGACACTCACAAACTTTTCGCCCCATTTAACCTGGAAGAAGACATCAATTTTCTTATATTGCGGACAGATTTTTTCAATCTCGGTGATATCCCCTTTGGGTAAGAAATCGGGCTTGTCGCTCCGCGCATTTATGACGCGACTCTCACCGGAGCGCAACAGTGCCCGCACAAACGACATTCCACAATCGTGCAGTTCACTGGTGGGATCTGCATCCTTCGCGCACGCTACGAGCCAGCAAATCATTGCATCCTGTGAAAGTTCTTTCGATGCATATGTAAAGATGTTCGGTGCGTTTTCATGTGCCTGGGTTTGTTTATTCATTTTGTTCCTCTCCGCCTTTACTCATTGGATTATAAGGGAACGTAGAAGAATCCACGGCCCCGGCGTCTCGCCCGCCCGCCCTGTATCTGTCCGGCATCAGCCAGCCTAGTTAGCAGTTTGCTGGCGGACACCTTGCTGAGACCGGTCAGGTCGGCGACCTCCGTCGAGGAGACACGTCCCCTAGCCCGGCACCAATCGAGGGCCAGCGCCTCACGTCCTTCCTGTGTGCGAAGAGAGTCGAGCCGGTGGGCGAGTCGGGCGCCTACGGTGTCCGAGAGACGATACGCAACGGGCTGGTTGGTGGGCACTCCCCGCACTGGCGAAATCACCGGCGCCGAACCAGCAGCGTCCACGTACGCATCCGCCAGCCGCCTGATTGCATCGTTGGCTTCCTCCGCGGAGGATCGCTGGATCAGGCCCGTTGCGGATTGAGCGTCCACCCAGCCATTTCGTGTCAAGTGTTCGATCAGCAGAAGTGAGTCCACGTTGTCGGCCCAACCAGGCGATAGTCCAGCGACCAGATCGAGGACCGCAGTGTCGGGAGGGCCGCCCAGCAGCGCGACGCGCACGTAGGGTCCATCCACCTCGCTGATAACCGGCGCGGGTCGGCCCATGGCCAGCATGTCCCGCACCATTCTGTCCACGCCGATTCCCTCGCGTTCGGCGAGACCCAGCGAGGCCATCGCCTCCGACAGGTTCCGGTAGCGGGGAACTGCTGGGTGGGTGATGATATTTTCCGGCGTCACGCCGCCGACGAATCCTCCCGGGGATGTCACCGTCAATGTGTCGCCCACATGCTCGATTACTGTGGCGCCGGTCGCCAGCCAGTCTCGATGGACAAGCCCGTTCACGACCGCCTCGCGCAGCGTCCTCGGCGGGATCGCCCGGACCCTGCCATGCGCGAAGCCTGCGGCGGTGTGCGTGACGCGGTTGGCGACATGAGCCGCCTGCTCGACCTGCCTCACTTGCACGAGCAGCGGCCCGGCGCCCTCGATCCGCAACGTGCTGTCTCCGCCCGGCATGTCCCGGCGGATGTAGTCCACGGCGGGCCAGGGAGTCGCCACGAACAAGAGCGCCCCCGCATTGGTGAGTTCGTTTGAGCCCTTTGTCAGATTCAGCCGCCGGAGCAGATCGGCATCCGTGGCATGGGCGAGGCTGGTATCGGACTCAGGATCCTTTGCCTCTCGCAAGTAGTCCCTCGCAACCTCGATGGCAGTGGGGCTCACGTCGTCCAGGGTCTGACCGGAGGGCTGCCCGGACCAGTCGAAGCCGATCCGCTCCAGCATTCTAGACTGCCAGACGACGGGGTCGACCTCAACGCAGTTGGCGCCCACACGCCAGCGAAGCTTCCCACGGTAGCGGATCGGAGCAAGCGCCTCGACGCTGGTGAGTATCAGGATGCGGCACCCTTCCAAACTCGCCTCGCGCACCGCGACCGTTAGCTGCTTCGACGTGAGTTCCCAAATACGATGGCGCAACCAGTCAGCGTCGAGCCGCGTGCCGATCCGAGCGCCATCGTCCGAAACGCCTACGATTACCGCGCCGCCGCCCGGCGTATTTGCCATGCATGCCAACTCCTCGGCCAAATGCTCGGCAGCGGGGTCATTGGTCGTCTCGCCTGACAATACGCCCCCATGGTGTGCTCGCCGGCCTCGTTCCTCCTTGAAGTCCACCCGTTCCACTTCAATGCGGGAGGGTGGCTCTCCCTGTGCTACCCGCTCCAGCGCTTGCCTTACTAGCGTTTCGATCGGCACCCTTCCGGGAATTCCCAATTCCATGGTGATAGCCACCCACTCGCGCCCCAAAAGTTAACTATACGCCAATATAGACCGTTACATTATCTTTTTTGGCAAAAAAGATAACTTGATATGTGATTCGACAGGTTGGTTATGTTTTTGGGTTCGTGCCGACGCGCCTTGCGGCAAGTTTCCTCCGTGATCAAGGACTGGCGACTGCTGCCGCCGTTCCCCAGGACTTCCAACCGCGCACTTGCGCCGAACCCAACGGTACGGCGGCGGGGCTTTTTTGTGTTTGTCGTTATGGGAAACCGATTCCGTCAACACCGGATACGCTTGTTGGCGGGATCGTACATCGGTTTGAATGACGCTTCCGCCGGTATCCTTTCCCCGGCCACTTCGATGCTGAATTCTCCCGCGGAGGGGTCCGGCGCCTTGGTTGTATCGACATAGCCCAGACCGATCGCGCCGCCCAGAGTGTGACCGTAGGCCCCCGAGGTGATGCGCCCGACCAGTGTATCGCCCTGCCAGACGGGTTCGTCGTGATAGAGCAGCGGCTTCGGGTCGAGCAGCCGGAACTGCAGCAGGCGCTTCGCCGGCCCCGTTTGCCGCTGTTGCAGCAGGGCCTCACGGCCGATGAATCCGCCGGGCTTGTCGAACCTGACGGCGAAGCCCAGGCCCGCTTCCAGCGGCGTGTCCTCGTCGGTGATGTCGTGGCCCCAATGCCGATAGGCTTTTTCGATGCGCAGCGAATCGAGCGCATGGTAGCCGGCGTGGGCCAGGCCGAAAGCCGGGCCGGCCTCGACAATGGCGTCGTAAACGCCGGCGGCAAACTCGGCGGGGACGTAGAGTTCCCAGCCGAGTTCGCCGACGTAGGTTATGCGGGAGGCGCGCACCAGCGCGTGACCGAGTTCGATTTCCCGGCTGTGGGCGAAGGGGAAGGCCTCGTGGGAGAGATCGTCGGGGCTCAGCGATTGCAGCAGCGCCCGGGAGTCCGGTCCCATGATCGAAATCACGCCCATCGCCGAAGTCACATTGGTCAACGTGCAATGGCAGTCGGCCGGAACGTGCCGTTGCAGCCAATTGAAGTCGCGAACTTCAGTAGCGGCGGCGGTCACGACCAGGCAGCGCTCCTCGCTCAGCCGGGTAACGGTCAGGTCCGCTTCGATGCCGCCACGTTCGTTCAGCCACTGGGTATAGACGATGCGTCCCGGGGACACGTCGACGTCGTTCGCGCAAACGCGATTCAGCACCCGGACCGCGTCGCGGCCCTGGACCAGGAACTTGGCGAACGAGGACTGATCGAACAGACCCACCCGTTCGCGTACTGCCCGGTGCTCCTGCGCCGAGCATTCGAACCAGTTCTGCCGTCCCCAACTGTACTCGTAATGAGCCAGCTCAGGTTGCGGCGCATACCAGTTGGGCCGCTCCCAGCCGGCGAGTTCGCCGTGGCACGCGCCGATGGCGTGCAGACGGTCATATAGCGGCGATTTTCGAACCCCCCGGGCGGTCTCGTACTGGCGATAGGGGTAGTGCGCGGCGTAAAGCAGGCCGAGGCTTTCGGAGACTCGCTCGCGCAGGTACTTACGGTTGCGCTGGAAGGGCAGGTTGCGGCGCACGTCCACTTCCCAGAGATCCGACGGCGGATGTCCGAGCCGAATCCATTCCGAAATCACCTTGCCGATGCCGCCGGCGGATTGCAGGCCGATGGAGTTCAGTCCCGCCGCGACGAAACAGTTGTCCTGCTCGGGCGCCTGGCCGATGTGGTAGCGCACGTCGGGCGTGAAGCTCTCGGGTCCGCAGAAAAATTTCGCCAGGCCGGCGGTTTCCAGCGCCGGAACGCGCGCCATGGCCTGTTCGAGGATCGGCTCGAAATGCTCCAGGCTGCCGGGAATCTCATCGAAACAAAAGTCTTCGGGAATGCCCTCGGTCGCCCAGGGACGGGCATTGGGCTCAAATGCCCCGACCAGCAATTTGCCCGCGTCGTACTTGTAGTAGGAACAGGCATCGTAGTCGCGTACGACGGGCAAATCCGGATGGAGGCCCGCCACCGAATCGAACAGGGCGTAATAGTGCTCGCAGGCATGCAGGGGCACGTTCACGCCGATAGACGCCGCAAGTTCTCTCGTCCACATGCCGGCGCACAGGACCACGCAGTCGGCGTCGATCTCGCCCCGGTCGGTTGCCACGCCGGCGATACGGCCTCCTTCGGTCAATATGGCGGTTACCGGTGTGTTCTGGAAGATGCGCGCACCCGCGGCAGTGGCGCCCTTGGCCAGGGCGTTGGTGACGTCCACGGCGTTTGCATAGCCGTCGGACGGAATATGGATTCCCCCGAGCACGTCTTCGACATTAAGCAGGGGGACGCGGGCATTGATCTCTTCGGCCTTGAGTACCTGCACGTTCAGCCCGAAAACTTTCGCCATGGACGCGCTGCGCCTGAGTTCCTCGAACCGCTCCTCGTTGGTGGCGAGGGAGATGGAGCCGCAGCGCCGATAGCCCGTCGCCTGGCCGGTTTCCTCCTCGAGGCGCAGATAGAGTTCGCTGGTATAGCGCGCCAGCGCGGTCATGTTGACCGAAGTCCGCAGCTGACCCACGAGGCCTGCCGCGTGCCAGGTCGTGCCCGAGGTGAGTTGCCTGCGTTCCAGCAGCACGACGTCCGCAACGCCGTCCCGCGCCAGGTGATAAGCGACGGAGCAACCGATCACGCCGCCGCCGATCACGATCACGCCGGCGCGTCGCGGCGGTTCGGCTGGTTTGGCTTTAGCTCCGGGCCGGCTCGTCATCGGCTGTCAGGCGCGCAATCGCTCGTTGGCAGGATCGTGAACCGGCCCGGCGAGCAGGCTGATTTGCCGCCTTCGCCCAAGCACTTCCACCGTCAACGCGGCGCCCGGTTCGGCAAGCGCGGGCGGAACGTAACCGAATCCGAGACTTTGCCGGACATAGTGGCCATAGCCGCCGGAGGTAGTCACTCCCACGTAATTTTCGCCCGCGAAAATCGGCTCTCCGCCCTGCACATCGGCATCGCCGGAATCGAGACTGAAATATATGAGTTGCAATTCGCGGTCGCCCTGATTGAGCGTCGCTTCGCGGCCGGTGAAATCGCCCTTGTCGAACTTGATGAATCGCTCCATGTCGGCGTCGATCAGGGTGACCTCGTTGGTCAGTTCCGCGCCCCAGCCGCGATAGGCTTTCTCGAGTCTCAGGCTGTTAACCGCATAGAGGCCGAAATTGCGGATACCATACTCCGCGCCGGCTTCCAGCAAGGCATCGTGGAGCGTCTCCATGTGTTCCATGAGCGGATGCAATTCCCAGCCCAGTTCGCCGACGTAGTTCACCCGCAGCGCACGTACGGGCACGCCGGCGATCTCGATTTCCATGCCGCTCAGCCAGGGAAACGCCTGGTTGTCCAGCGGCGCGTCCGTTACGCGCGCCAGCACGTCCCGGGCATGGGGTCCGGCCAGCACCAGCACGCCGCGACGGTCGGTGACATTGTCGATGCGCACTTGCTCGCCGGGACGCACGCCCTGTTGCAGGTGGTCCAGATCGCGCAATTCGGCGCCCGCGGCGGAAAGCACGTAGAAGGATTCGTCGCCGAGGCGGGTGACGGTCACCTCGCCGCCGATGCGCCCGTTCTCGGACAGCAGATGCGTGAGCGCGATACGTCCGGGCTTCGGCAACCGATTGGCGCAAAGTCTGTCCAGCAGCTTTTCCGCATCGGGCCCCGTCACGTCGTATTTCGCAAAGCCCGAAAGATCCAGGATTCCGACCCGTTCGCGCACCGCCAGGCACTCGTCCCGCACGAGTTCGAAGACGTTGTTGTGGCGGAAACTGTACTCTTCCTCGCGGCCATCGGTCGAAAACCACTTCGGCCGCTCCCAGCCGAAGGTCTCGGTGAAGACGCAGCCCCCGGCGCGCAATTTGTCGTAAAGCGGGCTCTTCCGCAGTTTTCTCGCCGCCGGCAACTCTTCACCCGGCGGAACCGTGGCGTAAGTCATGCCATAGTCCTGTCGGCCTCTGGCCCGCATGTAGTCGACATCGGCAAATACGCCGAAGCGCCGCGGGTCGAATCCGGTCATGTTGATTTCGGAGTCGCCGTGGAGGATCCACTGGGCGAGATACTTGCCGCAGCCAGCTCCCTGGGCGATGCCGAACGACGATCCGCAGCAAAGCCAGAAATTGCGCAAGCCCGCCACGGGCCCCAGCAACGGCAGCCCGTCGGGACTGTGTGAGATGGCGCCGTTGACGATGCGCTTGATCCCCGCGGGCTCGAAAATCGGCATTCGCTCCATGGCGCGTCCGAGCCAGGGCATCAGACGGTCGAGATCGTCGGAAAACAGTTCGCTGTCCGATTGCCACGGCGGCAATCCATCGGGCTGCCAGGCTTCGGTGATGCCTTGCTGCTCGTAAATTCCGATCAGGCCGGATTTCTGCTCCTGGCGTATGTAGGACGAGGCCCAGGGATCCCGGGT
The DNA here is from genome assembly GCA_009844085.1 of Gammaproteobacteria bacterium. Lineage (GTDB taxonomy): Bacteria > Pseudomonadota > Gammaproteobacteria > Pseudomonadales > Pseudohongiellaceae > UBA9145. Next base: position 39,596 of record VYCF01000055.1, read on the forward strand.
CACGGGAATTTCCACCTCTCTCTCGATCAGTTCGGGCACGTCGCCTGAAACCAGATAGTGGTGTTGGATATTGCTGATGGGCAAATCGGCTCCCACCATTTGCGCCACCTGCCGGGCGAAGCAGCCCGCGGCGTTGACCACGGTTTCGGCGATGACGGTCCCGTTCCCGGTGACGACTTCCCATTCGCCTCCCGGTAGCGAATTGATTTCCGTCACGCGGTTGTTGCGCACGATTCTCGCGCCGTTTTCGCGCGCCCCCCGCGCCATGGCCTGGGTCAGGCCCGACGGGTCGGCATGGCCGTCGTTGGCGGTCCAGGCGCCGGCGAGCACGCCGTTGGTATTGATAAAGGGGTTCAATTTGCGGATCTGCTCGACGTCGATGATTTCCATGTGGTAGCCGACGTTGTCGGCGATTCCGCGCAGATAGCGGAACCAGTCGAGGTCGCGCTCGGTGAGGGCGAAGCGGATGCTGCCGCAGCCGTGCCACCCGACCGCCTGACCGGTCAGTCGTTCGAGCTGGCTGTACAGCGCGATGCTGCATTCGTGAATCTTGGCGAGGTTGTAATTGCCGACCAGGTTCGGGCATTGGCCCGCCGCGTGCCAGGTCGAGCCCGAAGTCAACTCGCCTTTCTCGATCAGCAGGATGTCTTTGGCGCCTTCCTCGGCCAAATGGTACGCCAGCCCGGCACCCATGATGCCGCCGCCGACGATGACGATTCTGGCCTGGCTTTCCATGACTTTCTCCGGCAGCGGACATGTTTGAGTCCGATTTTCACCTTGCCCGGGCCATCATGCAATCTACCGCAGCGACAGGAATTATCGTAAGCGCGTCCTGATAAGCGCTAATTTTGTCACGAAGCGGATTGACAGGATCAACACGGAGATTGAAACTCGCGGCTAGGCGACAATTGAAAGATCTGCATCGGGGGAAAACTGCCGTGACAAGAAGAATGGGGGGCAGACAGGCGCGCCGCGCCGCTCGCGCCGCGCCGCTCGCCGAGGCGGCCAGGCCGGTTCGGTCGGGCCACAGCGGCGGCCAGTACAAGCCGTTGACCGACGAGGGCATTGCCGCGATCGTCGAAAACGCCTTCAGAATTCTCGAAGAGATCGGCTTCGCCGACGCGACGCCCCACTGTCTTGAGACCTGCACCGACGCCGGCGCCGTACTCGGCGGCGACGGCCGTTTGCGAATGCCGCGCGGCCTCGTCGAGCAAACCCTGCAAAAGGCCAGGCGCAATCTCGTGCTTTACGCCAGGGATCCGCGTTTCGATCTCGATCTCAGCGGTTCCCGGGTGCATTTCTCGACAGCGGGCGCGGCGGTGCAGGCAGCCGAGCCGGAGAACAACTTGTATCGCGAGTCACGGGCGCAGGATCTCTACGATATGGCGCGCATCGTCGATACCTGCGAGCACATTCACATGTTCCAGCGGACCTGCGTGCCGCGGGACATCGTCGACAACTGCGAACTCGACATCAACACGCTGTATTGCTGCCTGATGGGGACAACCAAGCACGTCGGCTCGAGCTGGACGCTTCCCGAACACCTCGAGCAGTGCTTTTCGATGCTGCACACGGTCGCGGGAGGCGAGGCCGCATGGCGCGCGCGCCCATTCGTCAGCCAGTCGAACTGCTTCGTCGTTCCACCGCTCAAGTTCGCCGCCGACGCTCTCGAATGCCTTCGCGTCGCGGTGGAAGGCGGCATGCCGGTGCTGCTGCTGTCTGCCGGTCAGGCCGGAGCTACAGGGCCCGCCTTTCTCGCCGGCACGGTTTCCCAGGCCTGGGCCGAGTGCCTCGGCGGATTGGTCTACGTCAACGCCATCGAACCCGGCGCGCCGGCGATTCTCGGCGCCTGGCCCTTCGTTTCGGACTTGCGCACCGGCGCGATGAGCGGCGGCTCGCCGGAGCAGGGTTTGCTGTCCGCCGCATGCGCGCAGGTAGGCAACCATCTGGACTTGCCCTTCGGCACTGCCTGTGGCATGACCGACGCCAAGTTTCCCGACTTTCAGGCCGGCGCCGAACGCGCTGCCACCGTGCTGTCCGCCGCGCTCTCGGGAGCGAACATCGTCTACGAGGCCGCCGGGATGTACGCCAGCCTGTTGGGCGTGTGTTCCGAAAGCCTGCTGCTCGACAACGACGTGCTCGGCGCGGTCGGCCGCATGACCCGGGGCATCGAAGTCAACTCCGAAACCTTGAGTTTCGACGAAATCAACCAGGTATGCACCGGCGGAGAAGGGCATTACCTGGGTTCCGCGAATACCTTGCGGGTGATGCAGAGCGAATACGTCTACCCGGATTTCAGCGACCGCGCGAGCCCGACGGAATGGGAGGAACGCGGCAAGCCGCTGCCGCTCGATCTGGCCATCGCGAAAAAGCGCGAAATTCTCGCCGCTCCCGCGCCGCGGCACGTCAGCGACGAAATCGACACGCAATTGCGGGCGGAATTCCCCATCTTCCTTTCACCGGAGGACATGGGTCGCTAGCGGCGCTGTACGCCTAGCCCTGGATGGACAGTTCCTCGCGCAGTCCCTTGAGGAGACCCGCGCTCATGCATAGCAGCACGATGGCGAAAGGCAGGGCCACCGCAAGCGTCAGGGCCTGCAGTGACGCCATCCCGCCGCCGAGCATCAGCGCCATTGAGGCCAGGCCGGCGAGCAGGCACCAGAAAACGCGTTGCTGCACCGGAGCGTCCATCTTGCCGCCTGCCGTAATGGTGTCCATCACCAATGAGCCGGAATCCGCCGAAGTAACGAAAAAGATCGTGATCAGAAACACGCTGACGGCGGAAACGACTCCAGTCATCGGTAACAGTTCCAGCATCCTGAACAGTGCGAGTTCGGGCACGGCTTCCGCCACGCCCCTGTAGCCCTCTGAAAAGTACTGGTCCAGCGCGGCCCCGCCGAACGTCGCCATCCACAGGATGGCGATGATCGTCGGGACGATCAGCACCCAGGTGATGAACTCGCGCACCGTGCGGCCGAAACTGATACGTGCGATGAACATGCCGACGAACGGCGCCCAGGCGATCCACCAGGCCCAGTAAAAGACCGGCCATTCGTACAGGAATTCGAGGTCTTCGCGGCCGATCCAGTTGCTCAGCGTCGGCAGGTAGTAGACATAGTCGACGACCGCGCCCGTTATCGTCGCGAGAATGACCAGCGTGGGGCCGGCGATCAGCACGAACAGCCATAACAGGCCCGCCAGCGTCATGTTGATCCAACTCAGGCGCTTGACTCCCTTGTCGAGGCCGGCGACGACGGAGGCGAGCGCGATGCCGATGATAACCACGATCAGGACGGCCTTGACGGCGTTGGTCGTGGGAACGCCGAACAGGTATTGCAATCCGCCTGCAATCTGTTCGGCGCCGAAACCGAGAGATACCGCGAGCCCAAACAGGGTGGCGAGCACGGCGGAAATGTCCACCGCGTGACCGAAAGGCCCCCAGACGGACTTGCCGATCAGGGGAAAGAAACCCGAACGAAGCGTCAGCGGCATGCCGCGGTTGAAACAGAAAAAGGCCAGCGACAGGCCGACGGTCGCGTAAATGGCCCAGCCATGCAGGCCCCAGTGCATGATCGCGGCCGCCATGCCGATGGCGCGCGCGGTGTCGGTGTCGGCGGGATCGATGCCGAGCGGCGGCGACAAGGTATGGGTGACGGGCTCGTGGACCCCGAAAAACATCAGGCCGATGCCCACGCCGGCCGCGAACAGCATGGCCAGCCACGCGGAATAGCCATATTGCGGCACCGCATCCCGTCCGCCGAGCCGAATCCTTCCCAGCGGGGATAGCGCGATGCCGAGGCAGAACAGGATAAGGAAATCCGCCGCGGCGAAGTAAAACCAGTCGAAAGTTCCGGTCGTCCAGGCCCTCAGGTCGGCGAAGACCGTCGCCGCTTGCTGCGGAAACAGCAAAGTGCCCGCCACTAGTGTGATAACCAATAGTGCGGAAACGATGAAGACGGGGTTGTGGATGTCGAGGTTGAAGATCCGGATATTGTGTTCGCCGATTTCGTGACCGATGTCGGGGGTCTCGATCTCGTTCGGGGTGGTATCCGTGTGTGCGTCGCCGACTTCGTTCATACGCATTCGCCCAGGGCCTTGCGCAGCGGGTCGAGCCAGGATTCGTAATTGCGCCAGTAGTCGAGGCCGGATTGGTAGATCGGCCGCCGCACCTGTTCGGAACTTGGCGTGCGAACCGATCGTTCCGTATCGTGGAAGCTCAGGCAGGCCGGTTCGAAATCGAGCCCGCAATAATCGAGCAACCGCCGCACCTGCGTTTCCAGATCGTCCACGACTTCCTCGTATTGCACGCGCAGCACCTTGCCCGGGAGCGCCTCGTCCCAGTAATCCATGAGTTCGACGTAGTCCCGGTAATATTGCCCGATGTCCGCGAGATCGTATGTGAATTCCTGTCCTTCCGCAAAAAGCTGCTTGTAGCCGCTGAAACAGCAGGCCATGGGGTGACGCCTGGCGTCGATGATCTTCGCGTTCGGCAGGATCAGGTGGATGAGGCCGATGTGACGGAAGTTGTTCGGCATCTTGTCGATGAAGAACGGCGCGCCCTGGCGGTGAATCCGGGTATCGTCGATGAATTGCCGGCCGAACGTGCGCAGTTCTTCGTCGGACAACGCAGCCAGGATATCGGGATAGTCGGGCTCGCTCCCGCCGCGTCCGCGCCTGCGCAATTGCTGTGTGAGAGAGGGAATGTTCGGCAACTCGAGCGTGCCGTCGACCCGGGAATGGGACGACAGGATCTGTTCCAGCAATGTCGAGCCGGCCCGCGGCAAGCCGACCACGAAAATCGGATCGTTCGCCGGATGGCCCGCCCGTTCGCCGCGAGACAGCAACTCCGCGGTACACACGCGTTGCTGGTCGCGAAGCTCATCCGTCATTTTGTCGGCATCGTAAGTGCTCAGGGCCTTTTTCAGGCGGTTGCCCTGCGCGTAGTAATCGAACGAAGTCTCGAAGTCGTTGCGGTCTTCATAGGCCTTGCCGAGGGCAAAGCTCAGGTGCACCCGGTCGGCATGGGGCAGATCGTCATTGCGCGCCTGCGCATTCATCGCTTCGAGTTCGCCGTCGCTGAACGAATAGACTTTCAGGTTGGAAAGCGAATACCAGGCTTCGCCGTGCAGCGGCTGGCTCGCGAGCGCCGACCGGTACGAAGCGACCGCCTTGTCGTATTGGCCGCAGGTCTTGTACGCGTGGCCCTTGGAGGTAAGCGTGACCGGATCGCCGGGTATCTGCTCCAGCACCTTGTCGAGCAGGCCGAGAGCCGTGTCGTAGTCGCCGGTCTGCATGCATTCGATGGCATAGATGGACTGGAACTGCGGATGATCGGGCGCGGTTTCGAGCAGCCGTCCGGCCTGCTCGAGTGCCTGGGCGAATTTCTGCCGTTTGCGCAGCACCTGGATGTAGTCCATATGCACCCGCACGTTTTTCGGCTCGAATTCGTGGGCGGACTCAAGCAGGAATTCGGCGTCCGTCAGGACGCCGAAGCGGACGCCAATGTCCGCCAGCAGGCGCATCGCCTCCACGTTGTGCGGAACCTTGCGCAGGAACTTGCGGCAAAGGTCCTCCGCCTTGAGCAGCTTGCCCTGGCTGACGAGGTCGAGAACGATGACAAGGGGTTGCGGCAACCGCTCGAGATAGTCCAGTTGCGCCTTCGCCTGTGCCGCCTCCCCGTGGCGGCGAAGGCGGGTCAGGATGTCGAACTGGCTGCGCCAACTGGCCACCAGCGCCGGGTTGAAACGGCACGCCCGCGCGTAGGCCCGCGACGCTTGATCGGGCCGCCCCAAATCGCGGTATGCGTGGCCTTCCTCCTGGTGCGCCCGCCCGTTTTCGGGCGCAAGCGCCTGCAATTGCTTCAGTTGCTTCAGCGCCTGGTCGAATTCGCGCCGGTAACGGCGGCAGACCGCGCTCATGTAGAGGGCATCGGTGTTGTTCGGCTCGTCCCGGAGGATGAGTTCGAGATCGGACAACGCCTCCCGGTATTGTTTGGCTACGATCTTTGCCTGGATCGAAGCAAGTTCAGGTTTGTCCCGCGCGTCTTCGCGCCGTGAAACGACAACGGCATCCTCGGAAAAGGATGCCGTTGCCGCCATTGTTGCCTGGGCTCCGGTTGTTTGCCCGGGTTCGATCAAAAGTCAAAGCTCGTGCGTATTCCGAAAGTCCTGGGTTGCGCATAAGTGACATGATTGGTATCGAAGACGAAAGAGCGCGACACCTCGGCGCGTTCGTCGGTCAGGTTGCTGGCATAGAATGTCACCGCCCAGCCATCGCCGGCCACGCCCGCCGTCACGCCGAGCATCGTCCAGCCGTCGATCAGGTCGCGGTTGATGGTAATGATGTCGCTGTACGACTCCGAAGACCAGGAAATCATGGGCATGACGTGGGCCGTCCAGCCATTCCCCGGCAGGTCCCATTCATAGCGCGCCCGCAGATTGCCCTGGAAACTCGGCGCGAACGCGAGCGCGTCCCCGACGCGCACATCGTTGGTCGGCGTGATCTTGCGCGTAATTTCGGAGTTGAGCCAGGAGACGGCGCCGGCGACGGTGAGTCCGTCGGACCACTCGGGAAGCCAGGTGAAGTCCGACTCCAGGCCGAATACCTCGGCGTCCGCCGCGTTGTCCGAGAAGAACAGGTTGACGATGCTGGTGTCGAAAATCGTGGTTTGCAGGTTTTCGATATCGATTTTGAACAGCGCCGCGTTCACACGTAGGGAGTTGTCGAAATCGGCTTTCATGCCCACTTCGAAATTGAGGACTTCGTCGGTTTCAAGTTCCCAGGGAACGACGAATCCACTGCCATCCGCACTTGATCGCCCGCCGGGACGATTCAGCAGGCCGGGGCGGAATCCCTCCGATACCGTGACGTAATACAGGCGGTCATCCTGCGGTCGCCAGTCCAGCGTTGCCTTGAAAATGGTGCCGTCCGCCACCGCCTTGTCGGGCGCGCCAACTGAGTTGCCGGGCCTGAACTGCTGCGAAATGTTGGTGCCGAAGCGCTGTCCGTCTTCCCGGTTCGCGCCGAAGTTGCCGAAGGACGAGTTGGCGCTGCCTTCGAGATCGACCTCGATCTCGTAATTACGTGCGCCAAGCGTCAGCGCGAACTGGTCACTGAGGTCGAAGCCGACCTCGGCGAAAATGCCGATCTGTTCATCGGTGCGCCTGATGTCGTTGCGGAAGATGACGTCCGGCGGGAACGGTCCGGGATAGGTGTAATAGCCCGGGCCGGCGTTGAAACTCGATCCGGCGGGATTCCCGGGGGCTGCCTGCGGGTTGGTCAGGGGATAGTTCGGCGCGAATCCCGGATGTCCGTTCCACGAGATGGCATTGAGCGATCCGGGATAGGTAAAGTCGTTGACCTCGATAAGCTCAAGATCGCTCATGAATACGCCGCCCTGGAACCGCACGCGGTTGGTCTGGTCCGTGGCGAAACGGATTTCGTGGGTCGTGACTTCCAGCGCGTTCAGGCTGTCGACGAACATTCTCGGCTCGTTGCAGGTCGTGCCCGCGCGCGGCACTCCCGGAGGCGTGTTGAACGAGGTGTATGTCGCGTAGTAATCGCAAATATAATACGGCAGGTACTGGCCGACGAAAAGGTAGTCGGAGTAATCGACGATCTGATCGGACTGGCGATCCGTAAATGCACCGGTATAGATGACTTCGAGATCGGCGACCCGGCCCGTGAGCGTCCAGGATGTGTTATCGAAAGTGTCCTTGATTCCCTCATCGACGAAGCGGCTGATCTCCAGGTCGCCGATATCGGGGTCGGCGAAGAACACTCCGTCGGCATCGGTATCCTGGCTCGTGTGAGCGACCAGCAGTTCCCAATCCTCGTTGATGTCCCACAAGGCGGAAACGCGACCGCCGAGGTAGGAAACGCCGTTGATGTCGCTACGGGCGATGGAGCTGTTGTCGGCCGCCAGGAAATTGATGTTGGAAAGATCCACGCCGGCCTGAAATCCGGCCCGATACGAGGCGACCGGCACACCGTTCTTGCGGACCACCCCTTCCGGTCTGAAGCGCGCGCTCTGGCTCGCATCCCTTCTGCCCGGAACGTTGTCGATCCAGCCGCCTTGGTTGTCCTTGTAGACGACGCCGCGCACGGCGAAATTTTCGGTGACCGGCACGTTCACAACAAACTCGAAATTCGAACCGGAGTCGCCATCGTTGATCGCGTTCGCGCCGAGCTTGGCGTTGCCGTAAAACTCGCCCGTTTCGGGCTTGTTCGTTATCAGGCGCACGTTACCGGCCTGGGAACTCGCTCCGAAAAGGGTGCCCTGGGGCCCCGAAAGCACTTCGATTCGCGCCAGGTCAGCCGCGTATACGTCGAGATTGCGCCCCGGCTGCGCCAGCGGCTGCTCATCCAGATAAAAGGCCACGTTGGGCGAAAGCCCGGCCACGCCGGCCACCGTCAGATTCGGTGTCGTTGACGCTACGCCGCGGATATAGATGGTGTTCTGTCCCGGACCGCTGCCGCCGGCGGTCACGCTCGGCAATTGCAGGACGTAGTCCGAGAAATTGGTGATCCCGAGTTCGTCTATGTCTTCCGGATTCAAGGCGGACACCGCGACGGGAACGTCCTGCATCGCACGCTCCACGCGCGTTGCAGTGACGAAGATCTCTTCCAGCCCCCGGACGCTCTCCGGCGGCTGGGCCAAAACCGGGGGCGCCGCCAGCGCGGCCGCGACGGCAACAGAGATTGAAGTACGTTTGGTTTGCAACGGAATTTGCATGCTGAGCCTCCGTTCATGACTTGTTCTATTTGGACAAGTGTAATTCATACAGACGTCCAGACCAGAATAGCACTCCAATGCGTCACTGAATGCCGTGTAAGCGACATCCGAGTGCCAAAAAGGGACAAGGCCTTCATCGGCTGCTAATCAATAATCGATAAATACTTGAGTATACGTGGAAATATTGCCCGGCGTCGTGATGTCGCTTGCGATTGGCTCCATGTCGCATCCGGTGAGGCGCGAATTAACGTTCTGCCCCAAACTGGCACAATTGAACAAAGTGGTTTGCCTGTCAGCGGCGCGGTCTGTCAACGGCCCGTTCGATTCCGCAACAGGGGGCTGCGTATGACCAACATTTCACAACTCGGGCGCGACCCGGATCGCAGCGGTCGCCGTGCGCGGCCTGGACGCAGACGCGCGTCCGGTGCCCGTCGGCGCTCAACCGCGGATAACCACGCAAGCTGGATCGAGCGCAAGATTCCGCATTTCGAAGTCCTCGATACCGAAGCGCTGGAACTGATCGAACACAATGCCGACACGGTGCTGGAGGAAATCGGCATCGAATTCCGCGAATTCCCGTCGGCGCTCGAACTCTGGAAGAGTGCAGGCGCTGACGTGGACGGCGAACGCGTGCGCTTCCCGCGCGGCCTGTGCCGCTCCCTCGTCGAGGCCAACGCGCCGAGGGAATATACGCAACACGCGCGCAATCCCAAGCGGTCCACGATTGTCGGAGGCGAGCGGACCGTGCTGGCGCCGGCTTACGGGCCGCCCTTCGTGCATGACCTTGACAAGGGGCGCCGCTACGCGACCCTCGAGGACTTTCACAACTTCGTGAAACTAACCTACATGGCGCCGGGCCTGCATCATTCGGGGGGCACGGTCTGCGAGCCGGTCGATCTTCCCGTCAACAAGCGTCACCTCGACATGGTTTACAGCCATATCAAGTACACGGACAAGCCGTTCATGGGTTCGGTCACCCACCCCGACCGCGCCGAGGACACGCTGGCAATGGCGAAGCTCCTGTTCGGCGAGGACTTTATCGAGAAAAAAACGGTACTGACGAGCCTGATCAATGCAAATTCGCCGCTGACCTTCGACGCTACCATGCTGGGGGCGGCGACGATCTATGCCGAAAACAACCAGGCAACGGTCATTTCGCCATTCCTGCTCGCCGGAGCGATGTCGCCGGTGACCGTTGCCGGCACGCTGACACAGATTCTTGCCGAGGCGCTGGCGGGCATGGCCTATATCCAGCTCGTCCGGCCCGGGGCGCCCGTCGTGTTCGGCTCCTTCGCCGCTGCCGTGTCGATGCAGTCGGGAGCGCCGACTTTCGGCACCCCGGAAACCAGCCTGGTTCTCTATGGCGCAGGGCAACTGGCGCGCCGCCTGGGCGTGCCTTTCCGCAGCGGCGGCGGACTGTGCGCGGCGAAGATTCCAGACGCCCAGGCGGCGTATGAAGCGGCCAACACCTTGCAGACGGCCGCGTTGGCGGGAGTGAACTTCATGTTGCATACGGCAGGCTGGCTGGAAGGAGGTCTGGCCATGGGGTACGAGAAGTTCATCATGGACGCCGACCAGGCCAACATGATCGCGCTGTTGTTGAAAGGTGTCGACATGTCGGAAAACGGCCAGGCCCTGGATGCCTTGCGCGAGGTCGGTCCGGGCTCGCATTTTCTCGGCGCCGCGCACACATTGGCCAACTTCGAGACCGCCTTTTACCGCTCCCCGGTCGCGGACAACAACAGTTTCGAGCAATGGCAACAGGATGGTTCGCTGGATGCAGCCCGGCGCGCCAACGGCATCTGGAAGCAAATGCTGCGGGAATACGAGCCGCCGCGGCTGGACCCGACGATCGACGAAGCGCTGGTCGATTTCATTCAGCGACGCAAGTCCGAATTTGAGGATCGAGACTACTGATGACTATCAACGAGACAATCCAGGAAGAGGAAGATTTCGAGCTTTCGGAACTGGACGACGCCGAACTCGTCGAACAGATGCACGAAGACCTGTACGACGGTCTCAAGGAGGAGATCGTCGAGGGCACCTCCATCCTGCTCGAACGCAAATGGTCGGCGGACAAGGTACTCAACGAGGCGCTGGTCGAAGGCATGCGCATTGTCGGCGTGGATTTCCGCGACGGCATATTGTTCGTGCCCGAAGTATTGCTCGCGGCCAACGCGATGAAGGGCGGCATGGAAATTCTGCGGCCCCTGCTCTCGGAGAGCGGTATCAAGCCGATCGGCAAGATGGTGATAGGCACCGTGAAAGGCGATATCCACGACATCGGCAAGAACCTGGTGGGGATGATGCTGGAAGGGGCCGGATTCGAAGTCTTCGACATCGGCATCAACAACTCCGTCGAAGACTATTTCGAAGCATTGGAAAAGCACCAGCCGGATATCCTCGGCATGTCCGCCCTGCTCACTACGACCATGCCATACATGAAGGTGGTCATCGACGAGATGGTCAAGCAGGGCATTCGCGACGACTACATCGTACTCGTCGGCGGGGCGCCGCTGAACGAGGAGTTCGGCCGCGCGGTCGGCGCCGACGCCTACTGCCGCGACGCGGCGCAGGCCGCGGACGTCGCGCCGCAGATGGTGCGCGCGCGCCGCCGGGGGGTGGCCGTCAATGCCTGAGCCGATCCTGGTCATCGCCTGCGGCGCCCTCGCCCGGGAAATCGATGCGCTCAGACAGCGCTGGGGCTGGCGGCATCTGCACCTGAAGTGCATAGACGCGAAACTCCACAACCGCCCGGCCGCGATTCCGGGGCGCCTGAGAGAATTGATTCGCAGGCATCGGGCCTCCTACGGGAAGATTTTTGTCGCCTACGCCGATTGCGGCACCGCCGGCGGCATCGACCGGGTGCTTGCCGAGGAAGGCGCCGAGCGCCTGGAAGGCGCGCATTGCTACGAGTTCTTCGCCGGCCGCGAGCGTTTCGCCGAACTTGCCGGCGCGGAGCCGGGCACGTTCTATCTGACCGATTTCCTGGCTCGCCACTTCAACCGCTTCGTCATGCAGCCCCTTGGGCTCGATCGGCATCCGGAACTCCGCGACGCCTATTTCGGCAACTACCGCAAGCTCGTGTATCTATCCCAGACCGTGGATGCGCAATTGCTCGAATCGGCTGCACAGGCCGCCGGATTCCTGAAACTCGATTTTGAACATATCCACTGCGGTTACGGCGCCCTGGAAACGAGCCTGATACAGCGATTTGGTGGATCCAGCCATGCTGAAGAAGATTCTCGTCTACTGGCGTGACATACCTTCCCAGGTCATCGTGCAGCGCGGCCGGCGGCGCGAAAAAGTCATGTTGAGCGACCGGTTCCAGCAAGCTATCGACCGCGCAGCGATGCGCGCGGGCAAGGGCGGCAGCGGACCCTATCTCGCGGAATGGCGCCGGGAGACGACAACGGTGAATGCGGCCGGTGAACTGCGCGAGATCGCCCGCGCCGAGGCGCGCCGATTCGAGGAAGCGTTCAGCGACGAGCGCCTCGAAGCACTGATCAAGAGTCATGGGCGAGGCGTGGTCGGCGAAGCCGACGAAAAGCAACGCTTTTCGAGCGCCGAGCGACTTGCCAAGGATGGCAAGGCTGGGGGTTAGCGAAGCCAAAATCGTTGCGCCATGGATGGCATGAACATACTGGACGAGGCCTCGTATTTGGGGAAATGCCTACATGTACCGTATGCGTCTTTGGTCAGTACGCCACGCGCACAGCCTGAAACGGATGTACGCGGTTCTTGAGCGGGGGCTAGTCTTCTGTGAGCCGCTGCTGCGCCGGATCGGTTATCGGCGTCTCGACGCGCCTTTCGCTCGGGTCGAGTCGCTCACCAAGGGCTTCCTGCTGGATTCGCAGAATTGCGGTCAATGCATTGTCGGCTTCACGGGGCTTTCCTGCCCCATGAACTGCCCGAAGAAAATGCGCAACGGACCCTGCGGGGGTGTACGCGCCGACGGCGCCTGCGAGGTCGATCCCCGCATGCGATGCGTCTGGGTGCTTGCCTGGGATGGCGCCCGGCGCCTGGATGATGAGCAGGTTCCGCTGCAGGCCGTGCAGCCTCCGGTCGATCACCAGTTGATCGGCCGGTCGGCGTGGCTGCGCGAGGTGCGCATCAAGGTCGGGAGTTCCGGACATGCAATTTGAAGACGAACCCGTAACGCCGGGCGATCCGTTGCCCATCAGGCCGGGACACTCTTCCTTCGGCCGCCTCGAGCGCGTGCTGCGCGGCGGCGGTTTCGCCGTGACCGCCGAGATCGCGCCGCCAGATTCGGCCAATCCGGCGGAAGTTTACAAGCGGGCCGCATTGTTCGACGGCTACGTGGATGCGATGAACGCCACCGACGGCTCGGGCGCCAACTGCCACATGTCCAGCGTCGGCATGTGTTCGCTGTTGACCCGGCGCGGCTACGCCATGGTCATGCAGGTTTCGGCCCGCGACCGGAACCGGATCGCCATCCAGGGCGACATCCTCGGCGCGGCGGCCATGGGCGTGGCCAGCATTCTCTGCCTGACCGGCGACGGCGTGGATGTCGGCGATCATCCCCAGGCGAAGCCGGTGTTCGACCTGGATTGCATGTCGATGCTGAACATGATCCGTCACATGCGTGACGAGTCGCGCTTCCTGAGCGGTCGAGAGTTGACCGAGCCGCCCCGCGTGTTTCTCGGCGCCGCGGCGAATCCGTTCGCGCCGCCACTGGATTATCGTCCGCACCGCCTGGCGAAAAAGGTCGCGGCCGGCGCACAGTTCGTGCAGACCCAGTACTGTTTCGATATCGACGCCTTCCGGCGTTACATGGATGCGGTGCGCGAGGCGGGCACCCACGAGAAGGTCTTCATCCTGGCGGGCGTCGGTCCGCTGGCCTCGGCCCGCTCCGCCGAGTGGATTCGCGGCAACGTGCCCGGAGTACATATTCCCGACGCCGTTATCCGCCGTTTGAAGACCGCGCGGAATCAGCAGCAAGAGGGGGTCAATATCTGTATCGAAATGATCCACCAGATCCGGGAAATCCACGGGGTGCACGGCATTCACATCATGGCGTATCGCCAGGAGCACCGCGTCGCGGAAATCGTCGAGCGTTCGGGCGTGCTCGGCGGCCGCATGCCGTGGCGGCCCGCCGTCGACTGGAAGAACGCCGAATGGGACCAGGGCCACCCTGTGGCAACGCACACGCCGGACAGACAGGTACTGGAGTCAGTCTCATGACGGAAACTGTCGTGACCTCCCCCAACAGGGAAGTGCGGATCGGATTCGACCGGCCGTTCGTGATCATCGGCGAACGCATCAATCCCACGGGACGCAAGATTCTCGCCGAGGAAATGGCTCGGGGCGACTACAGCCGGGTCGAGGCGGACGCCATAGCCCAGGTGGAAGCCGGCGCGCACATGCTCGACGTCAATGCCGGCGTGCCGCTTGCCGACGAGCCCGGCATGCTGGCGGACATCGTCAAGCTGGTGCAATCGATCACGGACGTGCCGCTGTCCATCGACTCTTCCATCGTAGCGGCGCTGGAAGCCGGCCTGTCCGTTTACGAGGGCAAGGCGCTGGTTAACTCGGTGACCGGGGAGGAAGAGCGCCTGGAATCGGTGCTGCCGCTGGTCAAGCGGCACGGCGCGGCCGTGGTCGCCATATCCAACGATGAAACCGGCATCTCCGAAGATCCCGACGTGCGCTTCGCGGTGGCGAAGAAGATCGTCGAACGCGCGGCCGATCACGGTATCCCGCGTGAAGACGTCGTGGTGGATCCGCTGGTGATGCCCATCGGCGCGATCAACTCGGCGGGAACGCAGGTTATGCGCATCGTGCGGCGGCTGCGTGAGGAACTCAAGGTCAACACCACATGCGGCGCATCCAACGTCAGTTTCGGATTGCCCAACCGCAACGGCATCAATTCCGCCTTTCTCACCATGGCCATCGGCGCGGGCATGACCTCGGCGATCACGAATCCCCTGCATCCCGAAGTATTGCAGGCCGCTCTGGGCGCCGATGTGATGATGGGCCACGATCCGGACTGCGCAAACTGGTTGCGAAAGTACCGCCAGGCTCCGGCCGGGCGGCCGGAGCGCGAGCGCGGCAACCGCCGCCGACGCAGAGCCTGAGGATGGTTTCCACGAGCATCGTGCGGGTTCGAAAGATTGGACAACTGATGTGGCCGAAACCAGCGCCAGAATAGTTTTCACGCCATCGGGACGACGTGGAGAGTTTCCTATTGGCGTCCGCTTGCTGGACGCCGCCCGGGGTATTGGTGTTGACGTGGACTCGGTTTGCGGGGGGCGCGGACTTTGCGGGCGCTGCCGGGTTGTTTGCATGGACGGGGACTTCGCCAAGCATGCAATCCGTTCCCGCCCCGAAAACCTGTCTCCCTTTAACGAAATCGAGGCGCGCTACAGCGAGCGCCGCCAACGGCTTGCGCACAATCACCGCTTGAGCTGTCAGGCGACCGTCCAGGGCGATCTCGTCATCGATGTGCCCCCCGAGAGCCAGATGCACCGACAGGTAGTGCGCAAGGAGGCCGAGTTGCGCGACATCAAGCTCGATCCCGCCACGAGGCTCTATCATGTCGAAGTGCAGCCCGCCGACTTGCAGGAATCCACCGGCGACCTGCAGCGGCTTTGCAACGCGATGGCCCGGGAGTGGAAACTGGCCGACCTCGATTGCGACCCCGTCATTTTGCCGGAGTTGCAGCACACTTTGCGCGAGGGCAATTGGCGGGTTACGGCGGCAGTGCATCGGCAGTCGACCATCATGGCGGTCTGGCCCGGCTTCCGGCCAGCCGCCCACGGTATTGCGATCGACATCGGTTCGACGACCATCGCCGCCCACCTGGTGGACCTGACGGCGGGCAAAGTGGTCGCCACGAAGGGCATGATGAATCCGCAGATTCGTTTCGGCGAGGATCTGATGAGCCGGGTTTCCTATGTGATGATGCATCCCGAAGGCGCCGCGGAGCTGACGCATGCCGTTCGCGAGGGCGTTAACGACCTCATCGGCGAGCTTGGCGGCGAGGCCGGCATCGACCCGGCGGACATCGTCGAACTGACGGTCGTCGGCAACCCGATCATGCACCACCTGTTTCTCGGACTGAATCCGCGCGAGCTCGGCGGCGCCCCATTTGCGCTGGCCGTCGATACCGCGCTGGACCTGAAGGCGCGGGATATCGGCATCGGAATCCATCCCGGCGGCAACGTTTACGTGCTGCCATGCATCGCCGGTCACGTCGGCGCAGACGCTGCAGGCATGGTCCTCGCCGAGGAACCGCACTTGCTGGACGAAAATTCATTGGTCGTGGACGTGGGCACCAATGCCGAGATCGTGCTCGGCAACCGCGACCGGCTTTTGGCCTGTTCCAGTCCTACCGGTCCCGCGTTCGAGGGTGCACAGATTTCCGCCGGTCAACGCGCTTCACGCGGCGCCATCGAACGCGTGCGCATCGACCCGCGGACCCTGGAACCGCGCTTCAGCGTCATCGGTTCGGATTTGTGGTCCGACGATCCGGGCTTTGAGGAGGCGACGCAGGCAGCGGGGGTCACGGGCATATGCGGATCCGGAATCATCGAGGTCATCGCCGAAATGTATCTGGCCGGAATCATCAACGGGGACGGCGTCGTCGACGGGTCGCTGGCGGCCCGCAGCGAACGCATAGTGGCGGATGGCCGCACCTGGTCTTTCCTGCTGCACGACGGCGCGCAGCAGATTCTCGTCACCCAGAACGACGTGCGGCAGATACAACTCGCCAAGGCGGCGCTTTACGCGGGCATTCGGCTGCTCCAGGATCGGGCGGGGATCGAAAGGATCGACCGCATCCGGTTCGCCGGAGCGTTCGGTTCCCATATTGATCCGAAGTACGCAATGGTCCTGGGACTGATTCCCGACTGTGACCTCAACCGGGTCGAGTCGGCCGGCAACGCGGCGGGCATGGGGGCGCTGATCGCCTTGCTTCATGTGCCTGCCCGGGCGGAAATCGAAGCCGCGGTGCGCAAGATCGAGAAGATCGAGACTGCGGTGGAGCCGAAGTTCCAGGAGTACTTCGTGGACGCCATGGCGATCCCGCACAAGCGGGACGCCTTTCCACATCTGTTCTCGGTGATTGACCGTCCGGCCGCCCGTCCGGAATCCGCCGATACGGGCCGGCGCCGGCGCAGGCGGGCAGGGTCTGCCGGAGGCAAGTCATGAATCGCAAGGTGGCTTTCACGGCCATGGATCATGGCGCGCGCGAGGATTACGACCTGGTGGAAGCGCACGACGCGCGCAACGCGGCCGAACTCGCCGACCGGGTTCTCGGTTGGCTGCGATGCATGGACGGCGACTCTCCGTATCGAATCAGCCGTCTCGAGCATTCGCTGCAGACCGCCACCCGGGCGGAGCGGGACGGAGCCGACGACGAAACCATCGCCTGCGCGCTATTGCACGACATCGGCGACGTGATCTCCCCGCGCAATCATTCCGAGGCGAGCGCCGCGCTGCTGGCCCCGTACGTGAACGAGAAGAATCACTGGATCGTCAAGCATCACGGCCTGTTTCAGGGCTATTACTGGCTGCAGCATTACGGTGAGGATCGCAACGCCCGCGACCGCTATCGCGATCACGAGCATTACCAGGCGTGTGTGGATTTTTGCGCCCGCTGGGACCAGGCGTCTTTCGATCCCGTGTACCGCAGTCATCCACTGGAACACTACGAGCCGCTGGTGCGCGAGCTTTTCGCCCGCACGCCGAGGCCATTTTTCTGAGACGGGACTCCAGACAATGAAAAAACGGGCAAGGGTTGTAGTCATCGGCGGCGGAGTGGTCGGCGTCAGCGCCTTGTATCACCTGGCCAGGAAAGGCTGGGGCGACGAAGTCGTGCTGGTGGAAAAGGGTGAGTTGACCTCCGGGTCGACCTGGCACGCGGCGGGATTGCTGCCCCTGTTCAACATGAGTTACTCGGTGGGCCAGATCCACAAGTACTCGGTCAAGCTCTACCGGGAACTCGAGCGGGAGACCGGGCAGCGGGTCGGATTCAGCCAGGTCGGCAACCTGCGGCTGGCCATGAACCGCGACCGCATGGACGAGTATTACCAATACGCGGCGACCGCGAAGACCATCGGCGTCGACGTACGCTTCCTCACGCCGGCCGAGATCGGAAAACTCTGGCCGTTATGCGATATCGACGGTCTCGTGGGCGGAATCTATCATCCCGAGGACGGCTACATTCAGCCGGCCGATCTGACCCAGGCGCTGGCCATCGGCGCCCGCGCCCGCGGCGCGGAAATTTACCGGAAGACCGCTGTCATGGGCATCACCCGGGCGACCTCCGGCGGCTGGGTCGTGCATACGGACAAGGGAGACATCACCTGCGATCACGTCGTGTCGGCGACCGGCAATTACGCCCGCAAGACCGGGGAAATGGTGGGGCTCGACATCCCCGTGATGCCCGTTGAACACCAGTACATCGTCACCGAACCCCATCCCGCGCTGCAAGAGCGCAAACGCGAAGGACTGCCGGAACTCGGCGTATTGCGCGAATCGGACGGTTCCTGGTATCTGCGCGAGGAAAACAGCGGCTTTATCCTCGGCCCATACGAGAAGGACGCGCCTTGCTGTTACGTTGACGGCCCGGATCCGGCGGCCGAATACGAACTGTTCCAGGAAGATATCGACCGCCTGATGCCCCACATCGAGGCCGCGATGGCGCGGGTGCCGGCATTCGCCGAGGTGGGAATCAAGTCGGTTTACAACGGCGCCATCGCCTATACGCCCGACGGCAATCCGATCATCGGCCCGGCCTGGAACCTCGAAAACTTCTGGCTGTCCGAGGGACACAGTTTCGGCATTACGGCCGCCGGCGGCGCAGGCTGGCAATTGGCCGAATGGATCGTCGAGGGCGAACCCACCATCGACATGCTCGGCGTCGAACCGCGCCGCTTCGGGGATTACGCCACCAGGGACTACCTGATCAGGAAGAACGAGGAGGCCTACGCCCACGTCTTCATCATCCATTATCCGGACGAGGAACGCCCGGCCGCGCGTCCGTTGCGCACCGCGCCCTGTTACGAGCGCATGAAGGCGCGCGGCGCCGTTTTCGGGCAGAAGTTCGGTTGGGAACGGCCGAATTTCTTCGCCGTGGACGACATGCCCCAGGAAGACGACTGGTCGTTCCGCCGCTCGCGCTGGTTCGAAGCGGTTCGCAGGGAAGTCGAAAATACCACCCGCAATGTCGGCCTGCTCGACATGACCGCCTTCGCCAAGTGCCGGGTTTCAGGCCCCGGCGCGGAAGATTTCCTCAATTGGTTCGTCGCCAACAGCGTGCCGAAACAGGTTGGCCGGCTATGCCTGGCCCATGCCCTCAATCGCAACGGCGGCGTACATTCGGAGTTCACGATCCGGCGCGAGTCGGACGATTCCTTTTACCTGGTGTCGGCGGGCGCATTCCAGCGCCTGGATCACGACTATCTGCGCAAGTACATGCCCCGCGACGGCTCCGTGCAGTTTACGCCGCTTACCGGCGCGATGGGCGTACTGGTGTTAGCCGGTCCGAAAGCCAGGGCGCTGTTGTCACGAGTGTCCGACGCTGACCTGTCGAACGAAGCGTTCCGCTGGTTGACCGCCCGCGATATCGTGGTGGGGTCCGCGCCGGTCAACGCCATGCGGGTAAACTTCGTCGGAGAACTCGGCTGGGAATTGCATCATCCGCTGGAGTACCAGAATCACATCTTCGACGCGCTGTTCGAGGCCGGCGAGGATCTGGGTCTGGCGCCGTTCGGCATTCGCGCCATGGATTCCATGCGCATGGAGAAGTCCTATCGCATGGTGGGCACCGAACTTTCCATCGAGTATTCGGCCTTCGAGTCGGCCATGGATCGTTTCGTCAAGCTCGACAAGGGCGACTTTCTCGGGCGCGACGCCTTGCTGGCGTCGAGGGAGGCGGGCCTCGATAATCTGCTGGTCACGCTGGAGGTGCACGACGTGGAAGACGCCGACGTGCTCGGCAACAACGCCCTGCTCAAGAACGGCCAAACCGTCGGCCGCGCCACGAGCGGAAATTTCGGATTCCGCACAAACAAATCCCTGGCCCTCGGCATGCTGCCCCCGAACCTGGCAAAGCCCGGAGTCGAAATCGAAGTGGAATTGCTCGACCGGATATTCAAGGCAAAAGTGATCCCGGACTCGCCGTTCGACCCTAAAAACGAGAGATTGCGAGCCTAATGGGTTCCGCACAGTGCAAGCCGATGTCGCGATGCGCGTGTGCAGCGGGCGTGCGAGGCAGGACGCCGAGCCCGAAGCCTACAGGGATGTATTTACGGCGTCCGCTGCACACGCGCATCGTGGCAGCGGCGGTTCGAGGCCACTAAACGTGAAGAAGTATTCCGCATACAGCCTGTTGCGCAACGCGCTCAGCCATAACAGGAATTGGCGCACGGCCTGGCGCAGCCCGGAACCGAAAAAGAGCTACGACGCGATCGTCGTCGGTGGCGGCGGCCACGGCCTCGCAACGGCGTATTACCTCGCGAAAAACCATGGCATGCGCAATGTCGCGGTGCTGGAAAAAGGCTGGATCGGCGGGGGCAACACCGGCCGCAACACCACCATCGTTCGCTCCAACTATCTCTGGACCGAAGCGGCGCTGCTATACGAAAAGTCGATGCAACTCTGGGAGGGGCTGAGCCAGGATCTGAACTACAACGTCATGTTCAGCCAGCGCGGTGTCTACAACCTCGGCCATTCGCTGCAGGACATGCGCGACATCGAGCGGCGCGTAAATGCCAACCGGCTCAACGGCATCGACGCCGAAGTCGTCGGCACGGCCGAACTCGCCAAGGCGATTCCATGCCTCAACGTATCGTCCGACTCGCGTTATCCCGTTCTCGGCGCATCGCTGCAGCGCCGTGGGGGCGTCGCGCGCCACGACGCCGTCGCCTGGGGCTTCGCGCGCGCGGCGGACGCGCTGGGCGTCGATATCGTCGAGCAATGCGCGGTCACGGACATCGATGTCAGGGGCGGCAAGGCCGTTGGCGTGCAGACCACGCGCGGTCCGATCGCATCGGATCGCATCGGCGTCGTGGTGGCGGGCCACGCCGGCGTGCTGGCGAAAATGGCGGGCCTGCGGCTGCCGATCGAAAGCCATCCGTTGCAGGCATTCGTTTCCGAGCCGATCAGGCCCGTGCTCGACACCGTGGTCATGTCCGGCGCAGTCCATGGCTATATCAGCCAGTCCGACAAGGGCGAACTGGTGATCGGGGCCGGCATCGACGCATACAACGGCTATGGCCAGCGGGGCAGCTTTCCCGTCATCGAACACGCATTGCAGGCAATCGTCGAACTGTTCCCGGTTTTCAGCCGCGTGCGCATGCTCAGACTCTGGGGCGGCATCGTCGACGTCGCGCCGGACGCCTGCCCGATACTGTCGAAGACGCCGGTCGAGGGACTCTATTTCAACTGCGGCTGGGGCACAGGCGGGTTCAAGGCGACGCCGGGCTCGGGCTGGGTGTTCGCGCATACCATGGCCCATGACGAGGCCCACCAACTCAACGCTCCCTTCAGCCTGGAGCGGTTTGCCACCGGCGCCCTGGTCGACGAGCACGGCGCCGCGGCGGTGGCGCACTGACAATGCTGCTGATCGAATGCCCATGGTGCGGGCCCCTGGCCGAGACCGAGTTCAGCTATGGCGGAGAAGCCGGTATCACGCGGCCGCTCGATCCCGATGCGCTGAGCGACGCGGAATGGGCGGACTACCTGTTCTACAGAGCCAATCCGCGCGGCGCGCATCGGGAACTCTGGAATCACGCCCACGGTTGCCGGCGCTGGTTCGGCGTGGAGCGGGATACGGTCAGTTATCGCATTACAGGCAGTTTCAAGCTTGATCTGGCCGAGCCCCGCAGCGGCGGAAACACGGAGCAGGGCGACTGACCATGGCAGCCGCGCAGCCGAACCGTTTGCGTGAAGGCGGGCGGATAGACCGGTCCCGCCCCCTGAAGTTCTCGCTGGACGGCAAGGCATATACGGGATTCGCCGGCGATACGCTCGCCTCCGCGCTGATCGCCAACGGCGTCATGCTGGTCGGCCGCAGTTTCAAGTTGCGCCGCCCGCGCGGGATCGTCGGCAGCGGAGCGGAGGAACCCAACGCGATCATGCAGGTGGGCGAGGGCGCCGAGGCGCAGCCCAACCTGCTGGCGACACAGGTCGAACTCCGCGACGGCCTGGTTGCGCATACAGCAAGAGGCTGGCCGAGCATACGCTTCGATTTCGGCGCAATCAGCGATTCGTTCGGGCGAATCCTGGGCGCGGGCTTCTATTACAAGACTTTCATGTATCCGCGCTCCTGGTGGAAGTTCTACGAGCGCGCGATCCGCCGGACGACAGGCTTCGGCCAGGCGCCCCAGACGCCCGATCCCGATACCTACGAACACATGAACGCGCATTGCGACGTGCTCGTGGCCGGCGGCGGGCCGGCCGGCCTGATGGCGGCGCTGGCGGCGGCCAGTTCCGGCGCCCGGGTGATTCTCGCCAATGACGATAGCGAGTTCGGCGGCAGCCTGCTGTCCGGCGCGGAGCAAATCGATGGCGCGCCCGCCGTGGACTGGGTTGCCAGCGTCGTGACCGAGTTGCGCGAACTCAAGGATTGTATCTTGCTGCCCCGCGCCACCGTGCTCGGTTATCACGATCACGATTTCCTGACGGTTGCCGAGCGCTGCGACCTGGGGGAGGCAGCGGAGCGCCGGGATCGCGCACGCCCGGGAGAAACGGCAGAGAGGCTCTGGCGCATAAGGGCAAAGCGGGTGATATTGGCCCAGGGCGGCTTCGAGCGGCCGCTGGCATTCTGCAACAACGACCGTCCCGGCGTCATGCTGGCTTCCGCGGTCTCGACCTATGTTCATCGATATGCCGTCCTGCCGGGCCGCCGCGCCGTGGTCTTCACGAACAACGATTCGGCCTATCGTACGGCGCTGGACCTGGCCGGCGCCGGCGCCGTGGTGGAGGCCATCGTCGACAGCCGACCCGCAGGCGGCGGCGAACTCGCAGACCGGGCGCAATCACTGGGGATTCCGGTGCTGCCCGGGCGCGTAGTTTGCGACGTGACCGGCAGAAACCGGGTCAAGAGTGTCCGCATTGCCGAATGGAAGGGCGACAGTTGGGAAAACACCAGGAGTACGGTCCGCATCGACTGCGACCTGCTCGCGGTGTCCGGCGGCTGGAGCCCGGCCGTCCACCTGCACGCCCAGGCCGGCGGCGAGCTGGACTGGGACGAAACGCAATTCTGTTTCCTGCCCGGGCAAGCACGCCAGTCCCACGATTCGGCCGGTGCGGGCAACGGCAGGCAATCCCCGGGCGAGTGCCTGGCCGACGGGCTGCGCGCCGGGCTTGAGGCCGCGGCGAAGCTCGGCCTGGAAGCCGCGGCCATTGAAGCGCCGGCCACCAACAGCCCCGGCGAGGCGCCGATCGAGGCCCTGTGGCGGGTGCCGGCCGAAAAGGACGCGGATCGCTGTCCGAAGCAGTTCATCGACTTCCAGAACGACACTACCGTAGCGGACATCCGGCTTGCCGTGCGCGAAGGCTATCGCGACGTGGAACACGTCAAACGCTACACGGCGCTGGGTTTCGGCACCGACCAGGGCAAGCTCGGCAACATCAACGGCATGGCGGTGCTGGCCGATGCGCTCGGCAAGCCGGTTTCCGAAGTAGGAACAACGACCTTTCGCCCGGTCTATACGCCGGTGCGTTTCGGGGCCGTCGCCGGCGAAAGCGTCGGCGGCCTCTACGATCCGGTGCGCAAGACCGTGCTGCACGACTGGCACGAAGCCGCCGGCGCGCCCATGGAAGTCGTCGGCCAGTGGCATCGGCCCTGGTACTTTCCGCGCGATGGCGAAGACCTGCACGCGGCCGTGGCGCGGGAATGCCTGGCGGTGCGCAACTCGGTCGGCGCCATGGACGCCTCCACTCTCGGCAAGATCGACGCGCGCGGCCCCGACGTCGTGGAGTTCCTGGAGCGAATCTACACCCACAACGTCGGCCGGATGAAGCTCGGACGCTGCGCCTACGGCATCATGCTCGGCGAGGACGGCATGGTCATGGACGACGGCGTCATGGCGCGCCTGGGCGAAAATCACTTCTACCTGACCACGACCACCGGCGGCGCGGCCAGGGTGCTCGACTGGCTGGAATTGTGGCTGCAGACCGAGTGGCCGGAACTCAATGTCTATCTGACCTCGCTGACTGAACACTACTCCACCATCGCGGTGGCCGGGCCGAACAGCCGCGCCCTGCTTGAGGCGCTCGGCTGCGACATTCCGCTCGACAAGGAAAGCTTTCCGTTCCTGACGGTGAGGACAGCGAATCTGGCCGGCATGCCCGTGCAACTGTTCCGCGTCAGTTTTTCGGGAGAACTGGCGTTTGAGATCAACATCGGCAGTCACTTCGCGCCGGACATGTGGCGCAAGGTCATGGAAGCCGGACGGGAATTCGATATCGCGCCTTACGGGACCGAAACCATGCACGTGTTGCGCGCCGAAAAGGGCTTCATAATCGTCGGCCAGGATACCGACGGCTCGGTCACCCCGGTGGACCTGGGCATGAACTGGCTGCTTTCGAAGGAGAAGGATTTCCTCGGCAAGCGTTCGCTCAGGCGGCCGGACTGCTTGCGGGAAGATCGCAAGCAATTGGTCGGATTATTGTCTTCCGATCAGCGAACCGTACTCCCGGAGGGGACGCAACTCATCGAGGACATTGCCCGAACCGAGCCCGTGCCCATGTGCGGTCATGTCACCTCCAGTTACGACAGCGCGTGCCTCGGCCATCCGGTTGCGCTGGCGCTGGTGGCCGGGGGGCGGGCGCGCAAGGGCGAAAACCTGTTCGCGGCCTTGCCGGGGCGTGAGCCCTTGCCGGTGCAAGTCGTATCACCGGCCTTTTACGACCCCCGGGGAGAGCGCCAAAATGTCTGAAGCAATGCCTGAATCCGCGCCGGACGCTGGAGTCGACATCGGAATGTTGCAGGAGAGGGGGTTCCTCAATGTCCGGCTCGACCCGCGCGATGAACACGCTGTAAAGGCCGCGGAGCAGGTTCTCGCCCAGTCTCTGCCACTGGCTGCGAATACCTATTCCAGCGGCAAGCATCGCGTCTATTGGCTGGGCCCGGACGAGTGGCTGGTCGAGACTGACGCCGGGAACGCTGTCGCTCTCGGCGGCGATCTCACCGAGGCGCTTGCCGGTTCGAGCGCCGCGGTCAACAACGTCAGCGGCGGCCACGTGGCCCAGCGGCTCAGCGGCCCCGAATCCCGCACCGTGCTGGCAAAAGGCTGCACCCTCGATCTGCACCCAAAGGAATTTCGCCCGGGACACTGCGCCCGCACGGGCCTTGCCAGAACAACAATCCTGCTCGCCGCTGACAGCGAATCAGACAGCTACACCATTATCGCAGCCAGAAGTTACGCCGATTACTTGCGCCGCTGGCTGACCCACGCCACACGCAAACCAACTGGAATTCGGCAGGCGCATTGGGTATAAATATCGGCTTGATTCCCGGACCGTGGACCTCCCTTGGATAATTTCCTGCTGGGCTTGAGCGAGTTTTTCGAGCGCCTTCCGAATCGCGTGCTCGGCGCGCGCAGTTTCGTGCTCACCGGCGTGGTAGTGATCTCCATCCTGATGATCTGGGGAATTTTCACCCGCACCGAGATGGATCTCAGCACGGACGCTTACCTGGACGACACCGACCCCGCCATTCAGGCGCTCGATGAATACCGGCGCCAGTTCGGTAGCGACGATTCGGTCCTGCTCGTCTACCGGGCGCTCGACGGAGATGTGTTTTCCCGCGAATCCCTGTCTGCGGTTCAGCAGCTTACCGACGATTTGCGCAACTGGCAGGATCTCGACCCGGCCGACTTTCCGGTAGAAATCAGCAATGTGCCGGTGGATTTCAACGAACTCAACCATATTCGCAGGGTGCAGTCGGTAGCCAACGTCCGTTTCCAGCGCAACGAAGGCGATACCTTGCTGTCGCTACGGCTGGTGCCGGCGGAACTGCCCGAATCCGATGCGGAACTGGCGCAAATCAAGGCTCGCGCCCTGGCCCAGGAAGACCTGTTCGGCATGATGTATTCGGCGAACGCCGAGTACGGCATGCTCATGATCCAGACCGATTTCGGCATGCAGCCGGTCGCGGACTACGTGCCCGCGGTCGATGCGCCCGATATCTCGCTCGACGCGAGCTTCGATTTTTCCGGCGACGGATTCCTCGAACTCGATTTCGACGAGGAAGCCGAGATCACGGAGGTCGATTTCGAACCGGTCGACGTTTTTTCCTATTCCGCCTTTCACGTCGCCACCACGGCGATCTGGCAGCAATACGAAGACCGTCTCGAGTATTACCCCGTCGGCGCCCCGCCGACCATGGCCTTCATGCTCGACACGATCAATCAGTTGTACGTGCTCGGCATACTCATGGTGCTGATCTTCATCATGCTGTTATGGATCCTGTTTCGATCGTTCAGCGCCGTGCTCTGGCCCATACTCACGATCGCCCTCAGCGTGGCCTGGACCTGGGGAGTGACGGTCTGGCTGGGCATAGAGGTTTCGACATTCATCTCGCTCACGGTTCTGCTGATATTCGCGGTGGGCATCGCCGACTGCGTGCACGTGATGAACGCGTATTTCTCCTACCGCCGCGAGGGGGAAGAGCACTATCGCGCGATTTCCCGCTCCTTCGGGCGCACGGGACTCGCGCTGCTGGTCACGACCTTGACCACTTCGGCGGGAGTGCTGGCGCTTACCACGTCGGAACTTCTGCCGATGCAGGTGTTCGGCTTCATGTCCGCCGCCGGCGTCGTGCTGGCCTTTCTCTTTACCGTGATATTGCTGCCGATCTTGCTCGACATATGGCACCCGGGCTTTCCGGGGCACGAAAAGCTGTCGATTCCCGACCGTCTCGCACGTGTTTGGAACGGAATCAAACGCGACCGGAAGATCGCGCTCATCGCTATCTATGCGGTTCTGCTATACGCAGGCCTTGGCTTCGGCGTGGGCAGTTACATCCTGTTCATCAGCTTTCTCACTTATGCCGTTGTGAACTGGCATCAGCAGATTCTGCAAGTCGTTCCCTATATCGTCGCGCGCCGGCCCTGGCAGATAGTGATTGTGTTCGCAGGCATTTTCGGAATTTGCGTGTATGGCGCGACCCGTGTGGAAATCGACACCAATATTTCCGAACTGGTCAAGGAAGATCATCCGCTGCGCCAGGCTTACGAGGTCGTCGACGCGAACATGGCCGGTTCCCAGAGCATGGTCATCGTGATCGATACCAATGTCGACGAAGGCATGCTCGACCCGCGCATTTTGCAGGCAGTGGATGACCTTGAGGGCCGCATTCTCGAATCCCAGGCCGAACACCTGACCCGCACGTATTCGCTGGTGAATATCGTCAAGGACACCAACGAGGTAATGAACGACGGCGACCCGGATTTTTATCGCGTGCCGGAAACGCGGCAGATGGTTTCCCAGTTGCTCTACCTGTTCAACAGCGCCAATCCCGAAGACCGCCGCGCGCTGGTCTCGGACGACTACAGCAAGGCCCAGGTCACGCTCAATATCCGAAATTCGAGCACCAACGAGTACCAGGGTTTTTTCGATAATATCGGCGACGAAATCGAGGCCAGCTTCGCGCATTTACGCAACGATTTTCCCGAGATGGAAATCAATCTGACCGGCAGCATGGCCCTGCTGTGGCGCATGTCGGATGAAATATCGAGATCCCAGGTCGAGAGTTTCGCCATCGCTCTCGCGGTCATCAGCGTAATGCTGATCGTCACCCTCGGTTCCCTGCAAGGCGGCCTCATCGCCATGGTGCCCAATCTGATTCCGGCATTTCTGGGATTCGGCCTGATGGGACTTGCCGGCATCCCGCTCGACGCCGACACCTTGCTCGTCGCCCCGGTCATCATCGGCATCGCGGTGGACGACACGATCCATTTCATGACGCACTACCGGGTGCAATTGATCAAGACCGGCAGTATCAGCGAATCCCTGCGCCTGACGATCAGTCACGTGGGCCAGGCGGTGATGTTCACCACGATGGTGCTCGGGCTCGGTTTCATGCTGCTCAGTTTTTCCGACTATCTCGGCATGGCGAGAATGGGATTTTTCGGCTCGCTCGCGATCATCATGGCCCTGGCTTGCGACCTGTTTCTGATTCCGGCGTTGATCATGATTTTCAAGCCGACTTTCGGCGTCAAGAACGCCGACCGGCGGATCACTTTCCTGGAGAGCCCGGCATGAATGCCCGTGTCATCGCATTGTTCGCCCTGCTCGCCGCGGCCTGGCCGCTGGCGGCCCTCGCCCAGCCGGAATCGTCCGCTACAGCGCCTGCAACGGCTTTTCCCGATGGCCGCGAAATCATGGAACAGGTAGAGGAATACCAGCGGGCGACTTCCGATTCGGCATTCAACCGCATGCAGCTTTCGACTTGCCGTTTCGGCGTCAGCGAAAACCGCATTACCTGCGCGGAACGCCCCCGGGTCAAGGCGCTGGAATCGGTCGGCAAGAATTACGGGCCCGAGGGTCTCGACAGCCGCGCCGTCACCATCGTGCTCGAACCCGCCGACGAGCGTGGCATCGGTCTGCTCAGTTACGTCTATGACGACGCCGACCGGCAAAACGAGTCCTGGATCTATCTTTCCGCGCTCGGACGCGTCAAGCGCATCGCCAGCGGCAATTCCGACGAGGAATCCGAAGCCGCTTCGCTGTTCGGCTCCGAGTTCACGACCGAGGACATGGACACCGGCAAGCTCGATCAATACGAGATCAATGTGCTTGAAGAGTCCACCGAGGGCGGCCGGGAAGTCTGGGTGATCGAACTCGTACCCAACGAGGAACGCGCCAGGGAAACCCGTTACGGCCGTATCGTCAATTACATCGACAAGGAACGTCATGTCGCCTTGCGGACCGACCTGTACGATCACTACGGCAATGAAATCAAGCGGATGCTTGCGTCCCGGGTGGAATTGTTCGACGGCATCTGGATGGCGAGGTCGGTGACGATGATGAACCTGATCACCAACCGGCTGTCGAATATGGCGGTTCTCGAGATTTATACCGGCATCAATGTCGATGACGAAGTTCTCACGCAGCGAACGCTTACCGATGCCGCCTTCCGGGAAACCCAACTGCAAGAAATCCGCGACCAGGTTGAATAAGCTGAGTCTTCTGGCTTCGATCGGAGCCGCGGGTCTGTTGCCATTGTCAGCATTGGCTCAACCCGCCGACGATCCGGCGCCTGCCGACGAGTTTGAGCTCGATCTCGGTTTTGACGATGAACTGTTCGCCGATGCTTTCGAGGAAGACGAAGACGAGCGGGAAGAGTCCTGGCTCGACGATTTCACGATTCGCATCAGCCAGCAGGTTTTCGGACAGGTAAACCGGCACACGCTCGAACTGCTGCCAGGTTTCAGTTTTCCGCGCGAGCCGACGATCGAGAGCAACCGGCTCGGGGTGAATATCCGCTATCAGAATCTGTTTGCCAATGGCTGGCTGCTGCAGGCCAGCGGCCAGTCGCGAATCTACTGGAACGAGGACTACGAATACATCGCCAACGGCGACAGGATCGAAGAAGAATCGCGGATCAACGAATTTTTCGTCCAGCGCAGTTTCGGCGCGCATAGCATCAAGCTGGGCAACCAGACCGTGGTCTGGGGTGAAACGGTCGGCAATTCGGTGCTCGATGTGATCAACATTGCCGAATTCCGCGATTTCACGATCATCGACATCGAAGACGCCCGCCTGAACCAGCCCATGCTGGTCTGGGACTACTTCTCGGAAAACTCGGGCAGCTTTTCCACCTTCCTCACGCTATATCCTGAATTCAACCCGGCGCCGGTAAGAGGCAGTCCGCTGTTTTTCGATCCCGGCTACCACCTGCCGGATTTCGAACGAAACGGGGACATCCTGTTCGAGGTGGGCAGCCAGTGGCGTTACTCGATCGAGCGCAGCGATTTCGCCGTGATGGCGGCATACCTGATCGAGAACCAGTTGCGCTGGGAGCCGCCGCGGCCCGGCACTCGCGACTCCCTGGCGAAGAAGAACGACTTCGTGCTGCTCGGCTTCAGCGCCAATCGCGCCATCGGCGACATGTTGCTCAATTTCGACCTGGCGTACAGCCACGGTATCCTGGCCAACAGTTTCAGCCTGCCGGGCACAACAGGTCTTTCGGCGCCGGTCGATCTGGAAAAGAACCAGATCGGCACTTCCTTCGGCCTTGAATACAGCATCAGCAACGAACAGAACGTCAGTTTCGGCGTCGCGGCGCAGAAACTGCTCGATCTGAACGAGGGATTGCCCGCGGGTCCACTAATGCAGAACGACGACTTCTTCGGCAATTGGCTGGTGCGTTACAGCAACAGTCTGCTCGATGGCGACCTGGTGCTTTCTTCGACGATCTTCGGCGACCTGGAAGGGGATTCCCTGCTCGGGCAATTCGGAGTCGATTACACGATCGACGATAATTGGTCGATCAGCAGCCAGATCGTCGCCATCAGCGGCAAGATACCTTCGCCGATGGTGTTCTTCGACGAAGACGTGCGCCTCGGCGCCACGATCAGTTTCTCATTCTGAGGTAGTGGTTACCGGCGACCGCTTCGAGGCCAAGGCTTCCGCGAGCCGCTCTTCGGCGCAGGCATCGGGGGGAATGCCGATTCGCAGATGACGCCGTGACCAGGAGAAACGGCGTACGTAAATGCCGCGGTCGGCCAAATGTGTCCAGACCTGGTGGGCGTCTTCGGTTTCCACGTATTGAAACAGGTCCGTGCCGCCCACTACGCGACAATGGCCTTGTTCCAGCAAGTTTCGCAACCTTCGCGCGGCCGCGGCAAGCCGAGTGCGTGTCTGGGTTTGCCAGGAGCTATCCGAATAGGCGGCAGCGCCGATGGATAGCGCCGGCGCCGATACGCACCAAAATCCCAGCCTTTCAGCCATCGCCTGGCGCAGTCCGGCAGGGGCTAGCAGGGCGCCAAGACGCAGTCCGGCCAAACCGAAGAACTTGCCGATGGATCGAAGCACGAGCAAGTTGCCGCTGCCGGCCATCGGGGCAAGGCTCAGTTCCGGTTCGAGATCGGCGAAAGCCTCATCGACGATCAGCCAGCCGCCGCGCCTGTTCAAACGGTTCAGCGCTCCGGTCAGTTCAGCTCGTTCGAAGCGCCTGCCGTCGGGATTGTTCGGATTGCAGATCACCACGGCATCCGCCGCAGCCGCCTCAGTGAGCGGGTCGCCGGTTTCGACCAGCTCGCAACCCGCTTGCTTCCAGACATCCGCGTGATCGCCGTAGCTTGGCGCGAGGATGACGACGCGCCGAGGTTTGAGCCATGGTTTCATAACACTCGGCAACAGCCGGATCAGCAGTTCGCTGCCGGGCGCAGCCAGCACGGTCTCCTGCCGGGCGCCGAAAGCCGCCGCCATAGCCGCGGTGCAAGCGGCGAGATCCATTGTTGCGGGAAGCCGGTCCAGACCCCTGAAGTGGGTTTCCCGAGCGGGCCAGGGCCATGGATTGATTCCCGTTGAAAGGTCAATCCAGGGCTCGGGCGCATCAGGGAAGCGGCGGCGCATCGAACTTAATTCCCCCCCATGCCTGTCGGTGATGGTCATCGCATCAGTTCCGGCAGCGCGGCAGCGCACAAGAGCGCGCATCCCAGCAACATAGTCTTGCGGTACAGCGCCAATGCGTGGCGCAAATCGGCAGGGTCCGGCAATTTGGCGCCTGCATTGAGCCAGGGCTCGTCTGCGATGGTTTCGCCGTAGGCGCGCGGTCCCGACAACCTGATGTCGAGCGCTCCTGCCGCCGCGCTTTCAGGCCAGCCGGCATTGGGCGATCGATGCCGGCTCGCATCGCGCCACATTACGCGAAAGGCCGCGGCCCCAAGGCTCGCCGCGGCAACAAGCAACGCCGTCAGCCGCGCCGGTACGAAATTTGCCACATCATCCAGGCGAGCCGCGAATCCGCCGAATGCCGCAAACCGCGCATTGCGATGGCCGAGCATCGAATCCAGAGTGTTGATCGCCTTGTAGGCCGCGATGCCGGGAAGGCCGAGAAGCGCGCCCCAGAACAAGGGCGCGACCACGCCATCGGAGGCGTTTTCGAACAGACTTTCGATGGAGGCGCTCGAAATCGTCTCCTGCGGAAGCCGTTGCGTTTCGCGGCCCACGATTTTCCCCGCTGCGGTTCGCGCTGCGTCCAGTTCTTTCGCGACAAGAGAATCGCGTACCGCGGCGACATGCTCGTGGAGACTGCGGCTGCTGATCAGGCTCGAAGCGATCGCCGCCTCGACCCAAAAGCCCGCGAGAGACGCAGGCATGAGCAGGGACACGCACAACCCGGTTACGCCGGCAAGCGCAACAATCAAAATCGTGGTCGTCATACCCGAGCCGTAGCGAAGGACCTGGCCGAATTCCGCTTTGTTCAATCGCATTTCCAGGCCACCGATGGCTTTGCCCAGCCAGACCACCGGATGCCTGATTCGCCGGTAAAGCCAATCCGGGTACCCGAACAGGATTTCAACCGCCCAGGCCGCGAGCATGAGATCCGCCCCGCCCGGAAAACCGTTCATGCCGGGGAGCTCTTTCGCAAACCGGGCCGTGTTGCGCATCCCAGCAAGGCTTCAACGTCAAGAGCCCTTTCCACTCCGTCGGCCAATTCGTCGAGCGAGCGCTCAACCGCTGCCGCGTAGTCGAGCGTAGCGCTCGCCTCGGCGCCGCACCGGCGCAGCCACGCGCGTCGAAACTCATTGTTCGCGAAGACGCCATGCAGATAGCTGCCCTGAACCAGGCCGTCCGCGGAAATCGCGCCATCCGCACGCCCATTGATATCGAACATCGGACGTGCGGTATCACTGCCGCGGGTTCGGCCGACATGGATCTCGTATCCGCTCACCGGGAGTCCCGTTCGAACGCAGTTTCCCTCAACGGAGCGCACGGTCTTGTTCGCGGTCATCTCCGTGCGCACATCGAGCAGACCGAGTCCGGGGCATTCGCCGGGTGGACCGTCGATTCCTTCGCGGTCGACAATGCTTGTGCCCAGCATCTGGAAACCGCCGCAAAGCCCAAGTACGCGTCCGCCTGCGCGCGCATGTGCGAGGATGTCGTGGTCCCATCCCTGGGCGCGCAGGAAAGACAAGTCGCCCTGGGTTGACTTGGAACCGAACAGGACTATTACGTCGGAGTCCCTGGGCAGCGGTCTCCCCGGAGGCGCCCAGCGGAAATCCACTCCCGGCTCCATTCGCAGCGGGTCGGCATCGTCGAAGTTCGCGATTCTGGACAACATGGGCGCCACGACCCGCAAGCCGTCCCCGGCATCGCGCCGGCCGCCTTGCAATACGACTGCGTCTTCCGCAGGCAGACTCGCGACGCACGTCAGCCAGGGGATTACGCCGAAACACCGCCATCCCGTGCGCGATTCGATAGCGGCGACGCCCGCATCGAACAGGCTGGGGTCGCCGCGGAATTTGTTGACCAGGAAACCCCGAATCATGCCGGCGTCTTCTGGCGACAACACGGCTTGCGTGCCGACAATGCCGGCAATCACGCCGCCCTTGTCGATGTCGCCGATCAAGACTGCCGGAACCTCTGCTGCGCAGGCGAAACCCATGTTGGCGATATCGCCATCGCGCAGATTTATTTCCGCCGGGCTTCCGGCGCCTTCGACGAATATGAGTTCGTGGGATTGCGTCAGCCGTTTGAAGCTCAGCAGCACTTCATCCATGATTTCGCTGCGCCTTTTCATGTAGTCCGCCGCGCTCAAGGTATCGAAGACCTTGCCCCGGACGACGACCTGCGCCCCGCGGTCCGTCTCCGGCTTCAGCAGAACCGGATTGAAGTCCACTTTCGGCGCAAGTCCTGCGGCCTGGGCTTGCAGCGCCTGGGCGCGGCCGATTTCGCCTCCGGCACAGGCCGCTGCGTTATTCGACATGTTCTGGGGTTTGAAGGGAGCTACTTTCAGTCCCCGCCGGCGCGCGATACGGCATAGCGCTGCAACGACCACGGACTTTCCGACATCGGAGCCCGTACCCTGGATCATCAGCGCTTTGGCTGCCATTGCCGAAGTCAACGACTAGGCTGCCACGGGCCGGCAGATGCTCATAGCGGCCCCTCAAGATCCACGCGATCCCCTTCGACGCGCCCGCGAACGCCATAGATCTCGCCCAGCCGGGAAGCGTCAAGCGTCGCGGCACGCGTTCCGTCTGCGACGACGCGGCCGTCCTTCATCCAGATGAGCCGGTCGGCAAAGCGTGCGGCAAGCGAGACATCGTGCAGGACGACCAATGCGCCCGCGCCCGACAGTACATGGTCGCGGATCAACTCCATGATTCTGAACTTGTGCCGGGGATCGAGCGAGGCCACCGGTTCGTCCGCGAACAGCAAGGGCGCCTCGGTGGCAAAGGCTCGTGCGCAATGCATCCGCGCCAGTTCGCCGCCGGACAAGGTGTCGGCACGTCTCCCGGCCAGTTCCAGCAAGTCGCAGGAGGCCAGCGCCGAACGCACTGCCCTGGCGTCCCTGTCGTCAAGCCGGCCGGGAGCGCAGCCCCAGGCGTAGCGACCGAGACTGACCACATCGCGCACCGGACTCGGCCAGGCCAGCGGACGCCGCTGGGGAAGGTAGGAGAGCTTTCGCGCCCGCTGCATCGGATCGAGTTCGGCCAGTGCCTGTCCTTGCAGTCGCACGTTTCCCGAGGCGTTATCCGCGAGACCCAGAATTCCGCGCAGCAGGCTGGTCTTTCCGGCGCCGTTGGGACCGAGCAGCGCCGTGAATTCGCCGGACCGCAAACTGAAGGAAGCGTTTTCCACCAGCAACTTGCCGCCCGCGCGCACACACAGGTTCTCAACAGTCAGTTCAAACCTTTGTTCACTGTCGCTCATGCTCTGTGAACTCCTTGCGTTCAATTCTGATCCGCGCTGATCGTCCGGCGCTGCATGGCGATCCAGACGAAGGCCGGTGCGCCAAAAAGAGCCGCGACCACGCCGAGTTTCAGTTCGATATCGGTTGGCAGCAAACGTACGCCGATATCGGCCAGCACCAGGATCAGTCCGGCAAGCAAGGCCGAAGGAATGAGGGAGCGGGCCGGATCGTAATTGACCAGCGGCCGCACGATATGGGGCGTAACGATACCGACGAAGCCGATCGTTCCGGCAAGCGCCACGGCGCCGCCGGTGGCAAGGCCCGTACCGGCCACCACCAGTAGCCGCTGCCGTCGCAGATCGAGACCGACGCCGGCTGCCGCTTCGTCACCCAGGGTCAGCGCCGTCAATCCCTTGCGCACTGCATACAAAATGAACAGGCCCACTGCAATGAACGGTGCGGAGAATGCAATATCGGGGAAACTCCGATTGGCTACCGAACCCAGCATCCAGTTGATCATGTCGGCCAGCGAAAAAGGATTCGGGGCGAGGTTCATCAACAGGCTCATGGCCGCGCCGGCGAAACTCGACAGGCCGACGCCGATCAGAATCAGGGTAACGATGGAAGAAGTCCGGATAGCGGCAGCCGCGATCAGCATGGTGGCAAGCAGCGCGCCCGCTACTGCGGCAAGCGGCACCAGCCATGCGCTGAGCGCTACGAGGCCATAATACAAGGTAAAAGTCGCGCCGAGGGCGGCGGACGCGGAGACGCCCAGTACGCCGGGTTCAGCCAGCGGGTTGCGCAACAGGCCCTGCAACGCCGCGCCGCTTCCGCCCAGCGCCAGTCCGACAACGAAGGCCGCAAGTGCGCGAGGCAGGCGAATCTGCCAGACGACCGTGCGGTCGGCGGCGTCCGCCATGCCGGCCAGCGCAGCCAGCACCCGCGGCAGTTCCATCGGTGTCGAGCCCAGCAGCAAAGCGCCGAAAATCGCCAGCAGACTGGCCAGGGCCAATGCCGGGATCAACAGCGCTCGCACCGTCATTGCGTGGCGCCCCGGGCCAAAGCTTCGACGGCATCGAGCAGGAACCATCCCCCGCAGGCGGTCCAGGCGCCTTGCAAGGGCACTACTTCACGATCCGCAAGTTGGGTGCGGGCGATGGGATGCCGCATGGCGCTCCAGGCATCCTGATGCGCGGCGCTGGCGCCGAAGGTTGCGAATGCGACCAGTTCGGGCGCTTCAAAGGCAAGCAATTCCAGGGGGATGGGGCGCCAGCCGGGGGTCTGCTGGAAGTTTTGCAGTCCCGCGGCGATAAGCATTTCATGTACCAACGATCCGGGTCCCGTAGTGACGCCGCCGGGCGTCATGTATAAGGTCCGCGATTCCGGCCCTGATTCGGGCAGGCTTGCGAGCCGCTGCCGGGTTTCTTCGATCACCGCCTGACCCCGCTCGGGCTCGTCGAGGCCTGCTGCGACATCTGCCATTACGGACATCACCTCGTCAATCGTGTTCGCGTTGCCGACATTGAGTACGGCGACGCCGGCCCGGGCATAAAAGGCCGCCGCGTTCGGGCCGCCGCCATACGAGCGAACCACCAGGTCCGGTCCCAGCACGAGCACGTCCTCGGCGACCGGCCGCACCGTCGGCATGCCGGCGGCCAAATCGCGCAGATAGGAGAACTCTCTCGCGGCGTCCCGGGAAAGAGCGAGTATGCGCTCGGGTTCGACGAGTTTGAGCACGTACTGGTCGGCGCAATAGTCCAGGCTCACGATTCGCATGGGCCGAAATTCACCCGCCTGCGGAACCGTTCGAAGTCCTTCGTCACAGGCGGCCAGCAAGAATGGCAAGCACGCCAGGATCTTTCTGACCATGGAGTTCCTCAAAACCGCATGCGGGCGCCGATGCTGCCGGAGCGCCCGGGAGTGCCATAACCGAGAATCTGCTGGTAGTGTTCGTCCAGCAGATTTTCCAGCCGGGCGAATATCTCCACCCGCTCGGAAATGCGATAGCGTCCGCTCAGGTCGAAGCGGGTCCAGTTACCGACGCTGACGCTCCTGTCCGGCTCGGAGCCGTTATGGCGCAACAGCAGCCGGCCCGAAAAGGCGCCTCCCGCATTGAAATCCAGGCTCAGGTCGCCGCTATGCCGGGGAATCCTGATCAGCGGGTCGCCGGCGCCGTCCGTAGCGTCGATGAAGGCGTAATTCGCGTTCAGTCTCATCGAGGCGGATATTGCGATGCCGCCGTGTATCTCGACGCCGGTCGAATCGACCATCGCGATGTTCTCGTATCCGCCCCCGGCAAAAGAGAAGTTGATCATGTTCTCGGTCGACTGGCTGAACGCGGTCAGGCCGAACAGCGCGCGACCGTCGTCGGCGGTCCATTCGAAGCCGGCATCGACCGCCGAAGACGATTCGGGCTTCAGGCCGGAATTCGGTTCGGTGGCGCCACAGCAAAAGAAAGTCGACTGGAACAGTGTCGGCGCCTTGAAGCCATTGCCCCAGCTTGCCCGCAGGATGAGATTCGGATTCAGGTCGACGGCCGCGCCGAGGCGGGCGGTCAACTCCGAACCGAACCGTTCATGCCGGTCGGAACGCAATCCGCCGGTCAAGGTTACGTTGGCCGCGGGTTTGAATTCATGCACCGCGAACAGGCCGTCAATGGAAAGATCCTCGTTGGACGATTCGAGTTGCTCGCGCTCGGCGCCGAACGCCAGCGTATTGCTTTCGTCAATGGACCAGGTGCCTTGATAGCGAAAGACCGCGCGCTGGCCTTCGGCGCTGAACGTGCTCGCTCCGGCGCTGAAATTCTGCCGGTCGATAGCGGAATAACCTGTCAGGAACAGGTGTTCGAGCCTGCCGTCGAGGGCGGGCAAAGTCAGCGAGACATTGGCAGTGATTTCTTCGGCTTCGCTGTTTTCATCGCCGTCGGCGACGCTGCCCTGGGCGCCGAAACTGAAACTGTCGAAATCCGAATCCGACGTCGTGGTCAGCAGATTCGCCTGCAAGCGCATTCCTCCGGAGAGATCGAGGCCGCCTTTCGCCGACAGGCTGCGCGACTCGAAACCGTCCTTTTCGCTGTTGCCGTTGGCTTCGTCGGCCTTCGAGATACCGTCGCTGGACATGACTGTTCCCGACAGCCGAAAATCCCCGGCCTCGCCGGCATGACCGACGGACGCTCCGCCGTGGCGCGTTGCAAAAGAGCCATAGTCCGCGTACACGCTGCCGCTGGTTCCAGGCTCTGGCTGGCTTGTAACGATGGAAACAACTCCACCGATCGCGTCCGAGCCCCAAAGCGAAGATTGCGGCCCTTTCAGAATCTCGATGCGTTCGATCAAACCGCTGTCGAAGCGGGCGAAATTGTAGCCTCCGCCAGGGCTTGACGGATCGTTGACCGGCACCCCGTCCACGAGTACGAGAGTCTGCTCGCTGGCTGCGCCGCGGATGCGAACGCTTGCCAGTCCGCCGAAAGCCCCGTTCTGGTTTATCGTGACGCCGGGCGCCGCGGCCAGAGCGTCGACCGCGAAATTGAAACCGAGCGCTTCCAGTTCCCCGGAATCTATTATGCTGACGCTCGTTCCGCTTTCGGCGGCGAGTTGGCCGAGGCGTGTGCCTTCGACCACAATCTCTTCGATGGCCTCGCCGGCACCGGCTGTCCCGGCCTGGGCGAAAACGGGTGGATGAAAGAGTGGAGCGATTATTGCCCCGACCGATGTACGGAAAATTCGCATTTCCGGCTCTCCTTGCGCCGCGAACACCGTCACGACGCGCATTAACGACATTTTCTTCAAGCCGGGGCTCCCGCACCCGGTCTCAAACTCTTTGGTGTCGTTACTGGGAAAGCCTGCGAAGCGCATTCTTTCCGCCTGCGGAAGACAGATCCCGGTCTTCGGGCGAACGACGCGATGGCAGGTCTCCTGGCTTACCGATCAGCACTTGCGACCGCCTTCCCGGAGCACGCTCCAGTGGCATTCAGGCCGGAAATTCCCGGTTTACAGTTGCGGGCACAGCCACGGATTCTCACCGTGTTCCCAATGCCGCCGAGGCCGGCGGCTCCATCTGCCCGGCAGTGTGCCGGGCTCACCTGAGATAGTCAACCGCTTGAAAGGATGCGCTAATGAAAGCCATTGAATGCTTGACCACAGGGTGCGGATGAGGCACTCTGGTGCAACGAGGAACACATTGCAGCAATTTGCGTCACTGGGTTAAACGAATTGGCAGCGAACCATAGGGTCAGCGTGAATCTGACCAAACAAGAGTATCAGGATCTGGCCGGCTTGGCAGAGAAATATAGAGTATCCATGGCTTGGCTAAGCCGGCAGGCCATCTCAGACTACGTGGAGCGGCATCGGAATGAACCGATTCAACTCCCATTACCACTGAGCAGGGAGAGGTGAGATTGGTTAGAACGGTAATTGATCTGTTTTGCGGCGCCGGAGGTCTTTCAGAGGGTTTCCGGCAGGCTGGATTCTCTGTCTTGGCCGGCAATGACTTTAACGAGTACGCGGGCGAGACATTTGAGGCGTCTCATGACGGCGCGAAGTTTCTGCGTGGGCCAATCGAAGACATATCGGTTGGGGATTTCCTTGACGCCACAGGATTGCAGGTAGGCGATCTGGATTGTTTGATCGGTGGCCCCCCATGCCAGGCATTCAGTGTCTATAACCATCAGCGTGGCTTGCACGACAAGCGTAGCGATCTCTTCAAGGAGTATCTGCGCTGCGTTGAAGGACTAAGGCCCAAGTGGGTAGTAATGGAGAACGTGACCGGTATCACGTCCGCAGGTGGCGGGCAGGCTGTCCGCGAAATTCTGCGCCGGCTGAATTTGTTGGGCTATGAAGTAGAAACACGAATCCTCCGGGCCGAGGAATACGGAGTGCCCCAGGAAAGACGGCGAATGTTCTTTGTCGGCAATCGATTGGGACTTCCCATATTATGGCCATATGCAACACATGGCCCTGGCAAGCTGCCATTTGTGACAGTGAAAGAGGCTTTAAGCGACTTGCCGGAATTGGCGAATGGAGAAGACCCGGGAATCCAGATGTACCGGACGCATGCTCTCTCAAAGTACCAGAGTAAATTAAGAGGGAAATCCAATCTGGTTCACAATCACGCAGCTCCGAGGCTCGCACAGATTAATCTGGAACGAATGAAGCATATACGGCAGGGGGGGAGTTGGCGCGATGTGCCAGTTGACCTGCTGCCACAGGGAATGAAGCGCGCCCGCCGCTGCGATCACACTAAACGTTATGGCAGGCTTCATCCCGATGGGCTTTCAAGCACGGTATTAACAAAGTGTGATATCCACTGGGGCGCTTTCATCCACCCCGAACAAGACCGGTCGCTAACTGTACGAGAAGCCGCAAGACTTCAGTCATTTCCAGACTGGTTCGTTTTCGCAGGCCCTCGAACCGAGCAGTTTGTCCAGGTAGGGAATGCCGTTCCACCACTTGTCGGAGCAAAGATTGCCGAAGCGGTCATGGAAGCAGCAGACTCCCAAATCGGATATTCGCCGAGTGCAAATACTAAGGAATTAGCTCTTGCCGTATAGGCCCGATTCGTATATCGCCGAGGTACTGGGCAGACCTGCACTGGAAAGCTTCGATCCGGGTGCTGAAGAATTTTATTGTCCCTTTGTCGGGGGAGCTTGTACGAAGCGTAGCACTTCGCTCTCCGAACCCTACCCGGTATGTTCGATATATAAGCGGGACATGCAGATATGCGTCTGCCCGAAGCGATTTCAACAAGTCAACTTTCTGAAGGATGTGGTTCGTCATTGCTGGCCCGGTGAGAAACCGTCCAGGATCAAGGCTGTAAGGGAAGTCAAGATGAAGGGATTCGGCAATGTGGATTTTGTTATTGCCGATATGCTGGAAAATGGAGAAGTTGACCAATTCCTGTCCGTTGAATTACAAGCAATCGATATCACCGGCACGGTGATGGATGCGTACAAGGCCTGGCGGGCGGGAACGGAACTGAAATCGAAGAAATCATATGGCCTGAATTGGAGTAACGTCTACAAGCGATACATTACGCAACTGATTCGCAAAGGCTATTTCCATCACCACTGGGGGACGAAAATAGTCGCTGTTATGCAAGACGCGGTATATGAATACATAAAGGAATGGGCGGACTTCATGCGGTCTTCGGACGTGAAGGAGGACAAGAACATAAATATAGTGTTCATGTCATACAAGTTTGAGGAAGACCCAAATGCCCCTGGATCCCAACGCTTTGTATTGTCCGAAGTCGAGGGAACCAGCCACGCCAACCTGCAGCAAGCCGTATTGTACAAGGATGCTCCCTCGCGCGATCAGTTTTGCGGGCATATACTGAAAGCGATGAACAGAACAAAATAAAATCTACGGAAATGATCGACCGGATTTCCCCAGAGGCCCGCAGCGCCAACATGCGGGCCATAAGAAGCACTGGAATGAAACCTGAGATGGTGGTCCGCAAACTGGCCCACCGTCTGGGTTACCGATTCAGATTACACCGGCATGATTTGCCGGGCCGGCCTGACCTCGTATTCCCGGGCAGAAAGAAAATCATTTTCGTCCATGGTTGTTTCTGGCACCAGCATTCAAAAATTGGGTGCAAGC
Source organism: Gammaproteobacteria bacterium (assembly GCA_009844085.1). Classification (GTDB taxonomy): domain Bacteria; phylum Pseudomonadota; class Gammaproteobacteria; order Pseudomonadales; family Pseudohongiellaceae; genus UBA9145. The sequence continues at coordinate 80,766 of VYCF01000055.1, forward strand.
TTTCTCGTACTCCCAAGTCCAATCAAGAATATTGGCTTCCAAAACTTGAGAGAAATGCAAGGAGAGACAAAGAGAAACTGGAAATGCTGGAAGAATTGGGATGGGATGTTCTGGTGGTTTGGGAGTGTAGTACGAAAGACGAAATCGAACTGATAAAGATTCTGAACGAGTTCCTGGACTAAAATCGGACTTCAGATTGTTCGAATCGGCTTTCGATTCTGGCAGGCCAGCTTCAATACTCGCCAAATCGGCGTTCAAGCTTGTCGAACCGGCGTTCGATCAGGGATTCGATTTGACCTAATTGCTCCATAGTTTGAAGCTGATTCGTCGACATTTCTTGACGAATCGTGGTCGATCCAGTGTCGATGCGGTATTGTAGATACAAGGCGAAAACGAGCAAGCCTATGGTGACAAAAGAATTTTCTTTCGCGAGCGAGATGAGTTCATGCATGATTGGAAGTCCTTTCTCCGACTATCGGAGATTACGCTATCACCGGCTTCGCCGACGGTCAAAATTTCGGGAAAATTTTGCACACGTACTCGCGCCGTAGGCGGTACCCGCAGTTTGGGTGCGCTTTTCGGCGTATGATTAAGACACGGAAAGCTGGTCGTAGACTTCCTCGTCGAATTCGTCCTCCCATTTCGCCACCATGGTGGAAACCGCCAGATCGCCGCATACGTTTACCAGCGTGCGCCACATGTCCAGCGGGCGGTCGAAGGCCAGGATAAAGCCGACCACTACGGCGATCTGCTCCGGCGCCATGCCGAAAGTTTCCATGACCACGGCCATGAGGAACAGCGAACCGCTCGGCACCGTGGGCGTCGCGATGGAAACCAGCGCTCCCGTGAGAACGATCACTACGTAGTCGGCCATGGTCAGATCGAAGCCGAATACCTGGGCGCCGAAAATCGAAACGATGGCGACGTAGACCGCGGTGCCGTCCATATTGACCGTCGCGCCGACGGGCAGCACCGTCGAAGCCACGACCGGGCGAACGCCGAGATTGTTCTCGGCGACGGTCAGGGAGACCGGCAAGGTGGAGGTGCTCGATGAAGTGGAGAACGCCACCAGCAGCGCTTCCCGAATGCCGAGAATGAACTTGAGCGGGGACAGCTTCAGAGAGAAGCGCAGGATCAGTGCGCCGTAAACCACGATCATCTGAATCAGGCTGCCGATGAGCAAGGCGGCTGCCACTGCGAAGACGTCCAGAAACGCGGTAAGGCCAAGCGTTCCCGAGACCCAGGCGATCAGCGCGAACACGCCGAAAGGCGCGACTTCAAGCACCCAGCCCGTAATGCGCAGGACTACCGAAACGCCGACATCGAGCAAGTCCGTGACGGGCCTGGCTGACTCGCCGACGGCAATCAGGCCGATGCCGAGCAGCACGGCGAAGAAGATTGTTGCCAGCACATTGCCTTCAGCCAGGGCGGCAATGGGGTTGGCCGGGATGATGGACATCAGTCGTTCGGCGATCGGTACGGCTTCCTGCACCGTGCCGGGTACGGCATTCGACAGGTCGGCGCCTGCGCCCGGCTGCATGATGACCGCCAGCGCCACGCCGATGCTGATGGCGACAATGGATGTCGCCAGAAACAGTAACACGGTCTTGACGCCAAGTGAGCCCAGCTTGGACGGGTCGCCCATCGACGCAACGCCGCTGATCACGGTGAGGAACACGATCGGGACGATCAGCATGCGGATCAGGCGTATGAACAGATCGCCCAGCCACAAGATGCTTTCCGCCCCCGGTCCCCAGAACGAGCCGACGATTACGCCAAGCACCATGGCGCCGACGATTCTCTTCCACAATGCGATCCTGAACCAGGCAGCGAGGGCATTGGCCATGAGTGTCTCCTTGCAAGTCGAAGCGCGGCTAATATCAAGACTTGGGGCAAGACTATAGGACTTGGGGCGAAGGGACCAGCCTGCGGACGGCGGCGGAATGCCGCAATAACTGTTTGCACTAGCTCGAACGTGCTAGCATTCGCACCATTACCAAGCATAGATTGGTGAATGGACCGAAGGATGCACGGGTCAGAGGCGCTAAGCGATGAGCAATGACGGATGGAAAGAATGGGTACCAGTCGCCGGAGTCTCTTTCGGCGCGGTTGCCGCGGCAGCCGCGCTGGTTTTGGCTACGACCACGATAACGAACTCTATCGTATCCGGCATTAGGGACGATGTGTGGGAAAACAGCCTACAGATCGAGGCAATGGACTTGCGCATTCAGCAAATGCAATCGGACTTGGCGGATTTTCGGCTTGAAACCGCGCTTAGTCTGCAACGCATCGAATTGCAGCTTCAGCAAGTTATCCACGGTGACGATCTTGAGTCCCCTGAGGGCGTAGCTCAATCCAACTAACCGCCTGTTAGCATTAAAGGATAGGAGTAGATGATTCGATTGATGGCGGCAAGCGTGTTGTGTCTGGTTGCCGCAAGTTCTCACGGGCAAGAGCCTTCCATCCTTGATGAGCTTGAACTGTTTCAGCTTTTCGCAGATTGCCAACCGGTTTACTTGACTGTATTTGTGCAAGTGGACGCGCCTGATGTCTCCGGGTTGACGGAAGATCGAGTAAGAACGGTCGCCGAAAGCCGCTTGCGGGCGGCTCGCCTGCATGAATCCGACATCGGACTTCTGCAGGACATCGGATTGCTGCATGTTGCCGTGTGGGTTCAAGAGAAAACGAGAGTTTCCACCTCAAAAGTCGAGTTCCTTAAACCATTCACCGATCAATATACCAGCCAATTCAGGCACACGGGAACTTGGGAGAGTGCCCGTGCTGGCATAGCAGATACGAATGGGAGCATGGTTATGCAGGCTGTTTCCGAAATGATGGACGAATTTATTAACGATTACCTGCGTGTCAATGAACCAGCTTGCGAATAACGCCTCAGGAAGCATCCACTTTAGTCTGCTATCTCCGTTCCATGATCAAATTTTTTCTGTCTTCCGCCTCAGACGGTCCAGCCTGCTTAACCTAAACTCCCCTCCCTGAGTTGATGCAAGGCGGAACAAAATCGTCAGGAAATTTGGTTTTTGAGAACAGCAATCCGGCTAGATTACGGTTCCCGCCTTGGTGGTGCACCCAGTATGAGGATGTCGGTACCCTCAAGCGCCCAGCGAGTTCGTCCATGAATGACCAGAACAGACGTTGTCTATTCTCGCCCTGGCTGCCCACGCTGAACACGAACAAGGACGCAATGCCGGGTTGTCCGCTGTCGACATATCCTTCGAGTGCGCGTGCCAGCCGGTCCATATCTGAGCGATGCAGATTCGCATCATCGCTTTTGCCTGTTTCTGAATAGGTCATCGGGTCCATCGAAAACAGCCAGGGAGCATCAAGATGTTTCGGGCAGCCCAACGTGTCGCCCTGACTCAGTCGCTGTCGCTCGCGCCAAGATGATCGCGCGACATCGATCCCCGGATCGGTCCATGCGGTCGCGAGTTCCCTATGCTTGGCTTCGTCCAGTTCAGTGATGCCGCCGGACAGGTGATGCGTTCCAATGACCGTCCGCAGGAGTTCCGCAGAGTTGGGGTAGTGTTTTTCCGACTTCAATTCTTCTAAGAGATTCGTTATATCGGGGTCGTACGCTTGGCATGCCCATGACTTCCGATAAGCCTTCACAATCTCCCGTTCATTGCATTTGGGTTCGCCGGCAGCTTCGCGCAACGCGCGGTAAAGGAGGCCGTAGGCATTTCCGTTGGGATCGCCAATCTGCTCGAACGGCGCCATACCATGCGTCAGCGCGACGTGAAGTCTGCGATTGGGACTAGCTCGCATCAGATGCACCGCTGCCTCGACCTCAACACAATGTTGAAGGTAATTTCCGTCGTTACCTTTTGCCATACATGAGTTATGTCGAAGCGCGGCTGAACAAGACCTGAGGCAAGACTATAGGACTTGGGGCGGCGGGGCCAGTTCAATTATCATGACGCCATTTCCAATTGCGTACTTACACGGCGACCGGCATGGCCCAATGGATTGAAGGCACGATAGTTTCAAATCAGCGCTGGACCGAAAACCTGTTTTCCATCAAGGTCGAGGCCGACGCCGAGCAATTCATCGCCGGGCAGTTCACGAGTCTTGCGCTCGATATCGACGGTCAGCGCGTGGCGCGGCCATATTCCTATCTCAACTCACCGGGCGAGCGGCCGCTTGAATTCTTCATGTACCGGATCGTCGGCGGTGCGCTGACCAGTATCCTGATCGATAGGCGGCCGGGGGAAAAAGTCTGGATAAAAACCCCCGCCAACGGTTTTTTCGTCCTGCGGGAAATCCCGCCTTGCGAAGACATGTGGATGCTTGCGACCGGCACCGGGATTTCTCCCTACTTTTCGATTCTGAATACCGACGAGCCCTGGCAGAGATTCAAGCGAATCGTTCTCGTTCAGGGTGTGCGCTGGGACAGGGATCTGCGCTACCGCGAGATCATCGAGTCGCTCAAGCGCGAATACGGCGAGCGCTTCGCGTTTCAGGCCTTCGTAAGCCGGGAACGGGCGCCGGGGGCGATCCACGGCAGGATTCCCGCGTCGATAATAGATGGCGAACTCGAACGCCGGGTGGGCTTTCAGGCCACGCCCGACAATTCGCATTTCATGCTGTGCGGCAATCCCGACATGGTACGGGATACCACCGAAGAGTTGAAAGCTCGGGGATTCACCAAGAACCGGCGGCGCACGCCGGGGCATATCACTACCGAAAACTACTGGTAGTCCGCCGCTGGACGCCGCGCCATCGTCAGGCGTTCGAATTCGGCGCCGATGTCGATCAAAACCTGCTCCTGGAAAGACGGCGCGATCAGCGTCAGGCCCACCGGGCGGCCGTTTTCCCGATAGCCGGCCGGGATGGTGAGAGCGGGAAAGTTGGCCAGCGCCGCTACGCCGGCGTGCATGTTGTTCAGCGACAACAGCACATCGAGATCATGCTGGCTGAACAGGTTTTCCATTTGCAGGCGGACATAGGACTGCAATTCGGCGCGGAGCGCTTCGAGTTCTTCGGCGCCATAGTCCAGTTCCGCCATCATGTCGACCTCTGCCTGTCCGTAAGGCATTCTGGTCGGATCTTCGAGATTGAACGCGCGCAAGTCGCTCACCGACGTGATTTCGACCCCTGCGCCGGCATGGTCCGCCAGGTAGGCCGCGAGATCGCGCACCATTTCAGCGCCGAGAAATTCACTGAACGATTCCGGGCTATCCCAGGCGAATGAAACCGGCTCAATTGTCGCGCCATTGGTCGCCAGCAAGTCCGCAGCCTCCTGGTAGAAAGCGTCCTCGGACATCGACTCAAGCAGGCCCAGGCGCTTGCCGGACAATCCCGTGAGACGGTATTCCAGCATCAGGTCTTCGGCCATCCGCGGCATGGCCAGATCGTCTTCGTCATAACCCGTCATGGCGTTGAACAGCGCCACGGCGTCCGCCACGGAGCGCGCCATGGGACCTGTCGTGTCGAGCGTGGCCGAAATGGGAACTACGCCAGTACGGCTCAGGCTGCCCGTGGTCGGCTTCAATCCGACCAGGGAATTTGCGCTCGCAGGCGAGAGTATCGAGCCGGAAGTCTCCGAGCCCACGGCGGCCACGGCGTACTCCGCGGCTATCGCAGAGCCGCTGCCCGAACTCGAACCGCCGGTGCCGAAGACCAGCCTGCCATACGGATTGAGCGTCTGGCCGCCCATCGCGCTCCAGCCGGATGGGCAATCGCCGCAAAAGAAATACGCCCATTCGCTGAGATTTGCCTTGCCGAGAACGATCGCGCCGCGCTCGATCAGACGTTCGGCAATGAAGGCGTTATCGGTCTCGTTGGCCGCCAAGGCGATAGCGCCGGCGGTTGTCGGCATGCCGGCCGCGCCGACATTGTCCTTGAGCAGAACCGGCATGCCGAAAATCGGATCGTGGTTTTCGCCATGGCCGCCGTCGCGTTCCCGCGCCAGTTCGAGGGCCGCGGGGTTGAGCGAAATCACCGCGTTCAGATATCGCGCCGGATCGTTTTCGGTCTCGCGAATGCGATAAAGATAGAACCTGGTCAGGGTCTCGTAACTCAACTCGCCGCTGTCCACAGCCTGTTGCAATTGGTCGATCGACGCGCCGAGGATCAGCGGCTTCAGCGCTTCGTATTGCGCTTCCCCGAAATCCGCCAGTTCCGCCTCGAAATCGGACCACAGCGCCGCTCCGCGCTGATACTGCGAACGCAGTAACTGGTAATGCATTCTTTCGTTTTCGAGCTCAGCGAGGACGGCAAGATCCGCGGCCTCCCCGAAGTCCTCCAGTGAATCGGAAGTCTCCTGCGCATTACAGGAAACGAAACTGCATGCCATAAGCAGCAGACAGGTTAGTTTCAAATTATTCATGGCAAATGTCGCCCGGCTTACTCGTGCCGCAAAGCCTCGACCGGATCCATGTCGGCGGCTCGCATGGAAGGATATATGCCGAAGATTACACCAATCATGGCCGAAATGGAGAAGGCCAGAATCGGCGCCACCGGGGTGACGATCGTGGTCATGCCCCAGAAGGTCGAGATGAAGAAGGGAATGGTGATGCCGAGCACGACGCCGATCAATCCGCCCACCGCGGAAAGAATCACGGCCTCCACGAGGAACTGGGTGATGATGTCGGCCTTGCGCGCGCCGAGGGCGCGGCGAATGCCGATCTCCCGGGTCCGCTCGGTCACGCTGGCGAGCATGATGTTCATGATGCCGATGCCCCCGACGAGCAGGGAAATGCCGGCAATGGCGCCGGCGACGATCTGGTCGCGCAGCGCGCTTTCCTCGGCCTGGCGCAGCAGGGCGAGAGGAATCTCGATGGTGTAGTCCACGTCCCTGTGACGGCGGGTGAGAATCTGTTCGATTACTTCGCCGATGCCGATCACGCTTTCCTGGTCATCCACCTGGATCACCGCCTCGTGCAATTCCACGGTTTCGGATTCCATGCCGCCGGCGGTCTGCCGGGTCGTGGTTTCGCCGAAACGGCTGCGGGACGAGGTCAGCGGGATGAATACCCGCGCCGGGGCCGAGTTGGACGCGCCTGCCTGGTTCTGTCCGAGATTGGAAAATCCTTCGGATTCCATGATGCCGACCACGTCGTAATAGTCGCTGTCGATGCGAATCGACTGGCCGAGAGGATTTTCGATCGGAAACAGGGCATCTGCCGCTTCCTGGCTCAATACGACGACGTTCTCGTGATCGCGCATTTCGGAATCGCTGAAAAAGCGCCCGCCGAGCAGGCCGTAGTTGCGCGAAACGGGATAATCGACGGCAGTGCCGACGACATCCACGTTCATGCTGTTGCCCAGGTTCCAGACATTCTTCTTTACGATGCGCGAGGAGATCACATTGCTCACGCTGGGAATGGTGTCGCGGATCGTCTGGATGTCGGCGTGGGTCAGGCCGTAGACGATGGCCTGGGGCGGACCGAAGCCCAGGCGGGAAGTTTCCTCGACTTCAACCGGCTTGACGCTTTTCACGAGAATGTTGTTCGCACCGAGATCGCGAAACTGCTGTTGCGCCTCGAAGCTGGCGCCTTCGCTTACCGCGAGCATGGCGATCACCGCCGCCACGCCGATGACGATGCCGAGCACGGTGAGCATGGAGCGCAGACCGTGGGAGAAAATGCTCTTGATGCCGAGCCGCGTGATCTGGCTGATGCGCCAGCCGAACCAGGACCGCCGGTCGTGCCGCCGGCTTTCGGGCGCCGGCGGCAGGGAGTCAAACACCCATTCGTTCATCTTGTTCCACCCGGCCGTCGAGCAATCGGATGCGCCGGCTCGTGCGTTCGGCGAGTTCGTCGGAATGGGTCACCAGGATCAGGGTCTTGCCCGCCTCGTGCAATTCATCGAACAGGTCGAGGATTTCCATGCCCGAGCGTGAATCGAGATTGCCCGTGGGTTCGTCCGCGAGAATGATCAGCGGGTCCATCGCCAGCGCCCGGGCGATCGCCACGCGTTGCTGCTGGCCGCCGGAAAGCTCGTAAGGCTTGTGATGGATGCGGTCGGCGAGACCCACGCGCTCGGCGAGCTGATACGCGGCGCGATGGCTGTAAGCCTGGGAAAAACCTTGATAGAACAGCGGCATTTCGATGTTCTCCAGCACGTCGAGTTGCTGGATCAGGTTGTACGACTGGAAAATGAATCCGAGCCTGGCGCCGCGGATCAGCGAAAGTTCGTCGTCCTTCAGCTCCGAGGTGTCCTCGCCGCCGAGATAGTAGGTTCCGGTCGTAGGCCGGTCGAGGCAGCCGAGAATGTTCATCAGGGTCGACTTGCCGCAACCCGAAGGCCCCATGATGCTGATGTAGTCGCCGCCGTAGAAGTCGAGCGAGATGCCGTGCAGCACCTCGACCGCCAGCGTGCCCATGTAATAGGTCTTGGAGACATCGGCCACGGAGGCCACCCGGGTTTTTTGCCCCGGCGGCCGGGTCGCGTTTTCGGTGCTGGCCTGAAGAGCAGGCATGACGGTCGCGGTTCAGGCGGCGGAGCTTTCGAGTTGCTCACGCGGCGGCAGCAACAGCACTTCCTCGCCTTCTTCGAGTCCGCTTACGACCTCGATAAAGGAATCGGAGAAATCGCCTACTTCGATGACGCGCCTTTCGACCGAGCCGCCCCGGCTGACATAGACCACCTGGTCGCTGCCGAAATAGCTGACCGCCTGCACCGGCACATAGATTATGTCTTCAAGGCTTGCCACCAGGATTTCGACCTGCGCGCTCATGCCCGGCCGCAGCCAGTCGTGGGTGCCGTCGATGCGAACCTGTGACGGATATACCTTCAGATCGGGATTCATGAAGGAATTGGCCGAATCCGCGACTACCGCGACCTTGATCACTTCGCCGGTCAGGCGCACGTCGGGGTAGGCGTCGATCAGAATGACCGCCGGCTGGCCGGCCGCGACCCTTTGCACCGCGGATTCATGGATGTCGACGCTGACCGCCATTTCGCGCATGTCCGGGATGGTCAGGATCGGCTGGCGCTCGCGCACCGTGGCGCCTTCCTGGATCGCTTCCTGGCTGCTGCTGCGATAGCGGCTGGATCCCTGGTCGGATCCGCCATAGACCACGAGTCCCGGCAATTCCGCTTCGATGGTGGCGGCGTCGATCTGGGCCTCGATGTCGGCGAGCTTGTATTTTTCGAGATTGAACTTGCGTTCCGCGGAACTGAAGTTGGCAAGTTCCTGGGCCTCCCTGGCGATGTTCTCCTTGACCTGGCGCTGATAGGCCATGACGGCGTTTTCGTAGTTGGAAAGGAACTCCTCGGCTTCCTTGGGGAAGGTGTACTGGATATAGAGCCGCAGGGCGGTTTCCTTTTCCTGTTGCTTGTTGGCCGCCTTGTTCAGGTTGAGTTCCTCGGCTTCGAGTTCGGTCGGCGTGATGAAGCCCCGGGCTTCGAGCCTGCGCTGCCCTTCGATTCGGTCCTGGGCGAGCAGATATTCCTCCTGCGATACCTGCAGTTCGTCGAGCAGGATGCGCAGGCGCTGCTTGGCTTCGCCGTCCGCGAGTTCATCGAAATCCGCATATTGGGTGAAATCGATGTGATCGCGAATCTCCATATAGGATTCATCCATGAGCAAGGTCACTTCCGGGGGCACCGGATCGATATCCGAGGGGGGCAGTTCGAGTACGGCGACTTCCTCGATCCGGTCGCCGATTTCGAGCGGACGGCCGCCGGGCGGGAACTCGCCGGAGGCAAAGCGCTGCATGCGTTCAACCATTTCCGGCGGCAGTTGGCCGCCGTTTTCGGCCATCATCTGGCGAATGCGATTCTGCATCGGCGGGGGCAACGATTCGATTTCAATGCCTTCCGGCAGTCCCAAAGGCGCCGCTTCGGGTTCCTCCGCTTCCATGCGAGCCGTTTCCGCGTTCTCCAGCACCGCGCGGTCGGCCGCTTCCGAGTCCGCGAGCCGTTCTTCGATCTCCAGCCGGGCAATGATGTCGTTGACGATATCGGCGCCGAGGAATTTCTCGAAATCCAGCCGCGCAAAACGCATCTGCTGGCGGGCGTCGTTCAATTGCGTCATATTGGTGTTCAGTTGAATCTCGTATGCCGCCCTGCGTTCGATGAAGGCAGCCTCGGAGGTTTCCACCGCGATCTCCTGGCTGAGCCGGTTGTCGACCAGGGAGGAAGTGTCGAGTTCCACCAGGATCATGCCCGCGGCCACGTCTGCCTCGGTCACCCTGTAGCCTTCCTCGACGATACTGAGAATCTTCACGCCGCTGCGGTCGCGAACGCGCGAGCGGATTTCCTGGGATTGCAGGGCTTCGAGAGCGCCGCCTTCGAGCACGGTGATATCGAGATTGCCCCGGCGCGCGGCAAATGTCAGGCTGTTGCTGTCGCCGCCCGAGCCGCCGCCGGTGAGCGCGAGGGCCAGGATCAGCACGCCGGCGCCGGCTGCGATACCGATCTGAAACTTCCGGTCCAGCGCCAGATATCGGTCGCGCAATGCCGCCAGCCAGGGCAGCGCGGCAGCCTGGGCGCGCCCGGCCAGCGCTCTCAGCTTGTCGCCGGGACTTTCTTCAACGGGGTTCATCTATGCCTTCCTCCCATTGACCGGAGTCGTCGACGTAGAGCAATCCCACATCACGCCAGAACTCCAGTTTCGAAATATTGTAGTCCACGATGCTGCGCACGAGGTCGGTGCGCGCGGCGGTCAGGTCGTTCTGGGAATCGACGGTGTCCTGCACATTGCCGAGTCCGAGTTCCGCCCGCAGTTCCGCTTCCTCGACGCGACGTTCGTTGATCTCCACGCTCGCCAGATTGATGTCGTAACCCTTGCCGGCCTCGTCCATGCGCCGCCAAGCGTCGATTACTTCCAATTTTACGTTATCCAGCGCCAATGTATATGCCCGGGTCGCTGCGTCATAGTCGATCAGGGCGCGGCGGTAGGTGTTGCGTTCGGCCTTGCTGTCGAGCGGCATTTCCACGTCGAGTCCGGCCGCGTAGACCGCGTTGTCGAAATTGACGTCGCCGAATTCGCCGCTGCCCGTGGCCGGCGCCGAAGCGCTCAAGGTGACTCCCAGCGACGGCTCGAGCGCGTTGGCGGCGACATCGATGCGGCGCGAGGCATCCTGCACCCGGTCCAGTTCCGTATACAGGTCGAGCCGGGTCTGCACGGACATGTCGAGCGCCCGGTCCAGGTCGAGTTCGGGGGCCGACATGCCGGTTTCGGTGATCAGCGTCATTTCGTTATCGTCGAGGATGATCGCATCTTCGGCGTTCAGCCCGATCAGGATCTTGAACGAGTCCAGGCTGCGCTGGTAGCGCGCGATCGAAGTCGTCCAGCGCAGGTCCTGCTGCAAGGTGGCCTGTTCCAGCCGTCCGACGTCGAGCAAGGTGCGCAGGCCTTCGGCCTGGAAGGCGCGTTCGCGCTCGAGCGAAAGATTGTTCGCGAGCAGGCCCGCGTAGTTGTTCTTCGTGGTTTCGCGATTGAGCAGCACGTTGTAGTAACTCGAAGCTACTTGCACGGCGAAAGACTTGCGGAAGCGGGTGAAGTTTCTCAATTCGTACAGGAGGTCGCGCTCGGCCTGCAGCAGCGCCTCGGTTTCGATGGCGGCACCGAAATCCCGCAACAGCGGCTGCGTGATCGAACCGATGAGCGCGCCGGTGCTCAATTCGCTGACATCGCCGCTGAGGAAGCGCCGCAGGTTGTTGGTCAGATTCAGCGCCACCGAGCCGCCGCCGCGCAACAGATAGCGCACGCCGAGGCTGGTGTCCGCCTGGTACATCTCGGAGGACGACGCCGTGGCGCGCTGGGTCGGCGTATCCGTTTGTGAACCCGTGCCGGTCAGGTTTTCCATGTCTGTGACGAACTCATCTTCCATATCCCATTGATATTCGCCGCCGCTGTTGAACGAAAAGATGGGTGCGTAGCGATAGCGGTCGAGGGTCAGCGACAGGGCTTCGAGATACAGCCGTTCCTTGCGCGTCTGATAGTCCTTGCTATGGCGGAAGGCAAGGTCGAGCGCGTCGTTCAGGCTCAGGACGCTGGAGTTGATCTCGCTTTCCGCGCTATCGCCGAGGAATTCGAAACTGAGGGAGTTGACCGGAAATGCTTCGAGATCGACGACTCTCTGTTCGTCCACCTCGACTTCTTCGGTCATGCCGGGCACTAGATCGGACTTGCCGGCGATGGCGGCATAAGTCTCGTTGTCGGCGCTATTGCGATAGGCCGTTCCGGAACAGGCAGCCAGCAGCAATCCCGCCGTCATAAGCGCGAAAAAGGTTGGTCGCGATCTATGCATGGATACGCTTGCTCCCATGAGTTACAGGCTTATACGCGCCAAAACGCTGTTTCAGTCTATGACCGCGTTCCGTCAACTGCATATTTCCATGCCATAATCCGCCGCCGGAAATCCAACGGGAACCCGAGCAATTCATGCGCAGATTCAACGCCCTGTTTCCGCTCTGGGCGGTGCTGCTTTCAGCGGTCGCCTTCTTCGCCGACCGGCAGTTCGCGGCGCTGGAAGGAGCCATCGTTCCCTTGCTGGCCCTGGTCATGTTCATGATGGGCCTGACCTTGAACCGGGCGGACCTTTCTCGCATCGCGCGCAATCCCGTACCGGTGTTCATCGGCGTCCTGCTGCAATTCCTGCTGATGCCCCTGGCGGCATTCGCGCTTGCGGACCTGCTGCGGCTGTCGCCGCAATTGACCGCCGGACTCGTGCTCGTGGGCTGCTGTTCCGGCGGTACGGCGTCCAATGTCATCGCCTGGCTGGCGCGGGGCGATGTGGCGCTTTCGATCAGCATGACGCTGGCGTCCTCGCTGATCGGCGTGATCGCCACGCCCTTGCTGGTTTCCTTCTATCTTTCGCAGACCGTGGAGGTCGATACCCTCGGGCTGCTGTACAGCATTCTGCAAATGGTGCTGTTGCCGGTGCTGCTCGGGGGAATCTGCAATCATTTCGTGCCGGGGCTGATCCGGCGCATCGAATTCATTTTGCCGAGCCTGGCGATCGCCGCGATTCTGCTCATCATCGCCATCGTCGTCGCGCTCAACGCCGGCAGGCTGCCCCAGATTGGCTTGCTTGCCGCGGTTGCGGTCGTCCTGCACAATCTGTTGGGGCTGAGCGGAGGCTATTGGTGCAGCCGCCTCCTGGGCCTGGATCGAAAGCAGAGCCGCACCATAGCCATCGAAGTGGGCATGCAGAATTCGGGCCTCGGCGTGGCGTTGGCCTTGCAGTTCTTTTCCGCCACCGCGGCCCTGCCCGGCGCCCTGTTCAGCGTCTGGCACAACATTACTGGCTCGATCCTGGCGGCGAAATGGGGCAAGCGATGAGCAATTCGATCAGTTACGCCAGCGGCGCGAGCGAGCAGCCCCTGCTCGGTACGCCCATTCCGCAATTCTTCGACCGCATCGCCACCGAACACGGCGGTCGCGAAGCCCTGGTCAGCGTGCATCAGAACGTGCGCCTGACTTACTCGCAACTCGCCGAGCGTGTGAACGAACTGGCCCGGGCCTTTATCGCCGCGGGTTTCGACAAGGGCGACCGGGTCGGCATCTGGTCGCCGAACAATGTCGAATGGACGCTGGTTCAGTACGCCACGGCCAAGGCCGGGATCATCTTCGTCACGATCAATCCCGCCTATCGTGTGCACGAACTGGCCTACGTGCTCGAGCAGTCGGGCTGCAAGGGGCTGGTGATCCAGAACCGATTCAAAACTTCGGATTACGTCGCCATGTTGCGCGAAGCCTGTCCGGAACTGGAAAGCGCAGCGCCGGGCGCCTTGCGTTCGGGGAAATTTCCCGAACTCGACACGGTAGTTTCAATGACCGAGTCCGAAACGAAGGGGATCTTCGGCTGGCAGGAATTCCTGGCTCTCGCGGACGGCTGCAGCGAAGCGGAGCTTGCGGCGCGGCAGGCGGACCAGGACATGGACGATCCGGTCAACATCCAGTACACCAGCGGCACCACGGGTTTTCCCAAGGGCGCGACCTTGTCGCATCACAACATCCTCAACAATGCGCGCTTCGTCGCCGCGATCATGAATTTCAGCGAACGCGACCGGCTGGTGATACCGGTGCCGCTCTACCATTGCTTCGGCATGGTGATGGGCAATCTCGGCTGTCTCACCCATGCCGCCTGCGCCATCTATCCCGCCGAAAGCTTCGAGCCGGCTTCGGTGTTGCGGACGGTGCAGGATGAGGGCGCGACGGCCTTATTCGGCGTGCCGACCATGTTCATCGCCGAACTCGCGCTGCCGGACTTCGCCGAATACGACCTGAGCAGCCTGCGCACCGGCATCATGGCCGGTTCGCCTTGCCCGGTCGAGACGATGAAACAGGTCAACGAACTGATGCACATGACCGAAGTCGAGATCGCTTACGGCATGACCGAGACGAGCCCGGTGAGCTTCCAGACGCGGGTCGATTCGCCGCTCGACAAGCGCTCAAGCACCGTGGGCCTCGTGCATCCCCATCTCGAGGTCAAGATCATCGATCCCGAGACCGGCGCCATTCGGCCCGCCGGCGTCATGGGCGAGTTATGCACCCGCGGCTATTCGGTGATGCTCGGGTACTGGAACAACGAGACTGCCACCCGGGCCGCCATCGACCGCGACGGCTGGATGCATACCGGCGACACCGGGATCATGGACGAGGAGGGTTACGTCAATATCGTCGGCCGCATCAAGGACATGATCGTGCGTGGCGGCGAGAACGTCTATCCCAGGGAAATCGAGGAATACCTTATGACCCACGAGGCGGTCGAGACGGTGCAGGTGACCGGCGTTCCCGACCCGAAATACGGCGAGGAAATCATCGCCTGGGTGCAACTCAAGGATGGCGCCAGAGCGCAGAAAGAAGAAATTCGCGACTTCTGCCGCGGCCGCATCGCCCACTACAAGGTGCCGCGCTACATACGCTTCAGCGACGACTTCCCCATGACCGTCACCGGCAAGGTGCAGAAATTCCGCATGCGCGAAATCAGCATCGCCGAACTCGGCCTGAAAGAACTACGAACCGCCTGAGGCCGTTGCCGGGTACTCAGGGCAGCCTGAGCGCCACGAGTTGGCCGGGGAGTCCGCGGCGGACGCTGCCGGCTTGCATGAGCAGGTACTGCACACCGTCGTGCATGTAGGTCATCATGCCGTACTGGCCGGGGACGGGGACTTCGACGCTGGCCAGAATCTCGCCGCTGCGCTTGTCCCTGGCATGCAATAGCGGCAGGCCGTTCGGGCCCGATTCCGCCTGGCCGCGCAGGTCTTCGGTGGTCTGCACGAGCAGGTCGCCCATGACCATCTGGATCGAATGCCCTGTGCCGCCGGTCTGCGGCGTCTCGACTCCTTCAAGTAGCGGGTTTTCGGCAATATTCGGCGGCGTTTCGCCGACCGGTATGTCCCAGAGTTTTTCGCCGGTATTCATGTCATAGGCCGCCAGGCCCATCAACAGCGGCTTGTACACCGGGAGTCCCCGGATATTGGGCAGGAATTCCCGTCCCATGCCCGGCGCCCAGGCGGCGACCGTTGTGCCCGTGGTCGGCGTATGCCGCTCGCGCCCGCGCCATGCTTCTTCGGAATAGCCCGGCAGGCCGCGTTCCTCGTCGACGCCATTGGTCGGCTCCATGAATCGCGGCGCGCTGCAGGTGCGACGGTGCGAGGCGTACATGATGCCCGTAGTGGGGTCGGCCACAGGCGGATGGTAGATATTCAGGCCGCCGACGCAACCCACGTTGTTGCGAAAGGGATTGTCGTGAGGCCAGGGCAGCGGCGGCACGTAAAGTCCGCCGATATTGAACCCGGACAGGATTTCCCGCGCCTGTTCGCGCAACTCGGGCGTGTAGTCGATAATGAATTCTTCGGTGATGCCGTCGATGACGATCCGGTCGAGCGGTTCCGGCCGCGTCGGATAGGGTTGGGTCGCGGCGGTGTAGTTGCCCGGCACCTGGGTCTGGATCACCGGGCGATCCTCGATCGGCCAGATCGGCTCGCCGGTGGCGCGATTGAAAGCGAAGATCAGGCCTTGCTTGGTGTTCTGGATCAGCGCCGGCACTTCTTCGCCGTCCACGGTCAGGTCGAGCAGGATCGGCGCGGTCGGAATGTCGTAGTTCCACTGGTCGCTGCGATGGATCTGGAAATGCCAGCGGCGTTCTCCGGTGGCGACGTCGAGCGCGAGCACGCTGCCGCCGAACAGGTTATCGCCCGGCCGGTGCCCGGTATAGGACTGCACGGTGGAAGCGTTGGTGACGATGTAGACCAGGCCGAGTTCCGGGTCGGCGGACGCGGGCGCCCAGGACGACATGTCGCCGGACCACTGCCAGGCGTCGTTTTCCCAGGTCTCGTGGCCGTATTCGCCGGGCCGCGGAATGACGTGGAACTTCCATAGCCTCTCGCCGGTACGCAGGTCATAGCCCATGATGTCGCCGGGCACGTTCTCGATGCGCGTCTGGTCGTAGCTCGGTTCGTGTCCCACGAGTACAACGGCCACGCCGTTGACGACGATGGGCGGCGAAGAAGCGGTGACCATGCCGAGTTCGCGTGGAATGCCATGGTCGGGGTCGTAGACGCCGCCCTCGAATTGCCAGTCGATCCAGCGCTGCCAGTCATCCACAAGTGGCGGAATCAGGTCAACGACGCCGGTTTCGGAAAATGCCGGAATGCCGGTCGGCGCGCCCCAGTCTTCTAGCGGGAGGCCGGTCCGGGCGTCGAGCGCCCAGAGGAAGAACGCGGGGGAGGTGTAGAGAATCACGCCGCGGCCATCGAGTTCGGCCCAGGCGACGCCCTTGCCGAAGTCGGTGCGCGGCGAACGCAGATAGCGCATGGTTTCCGGTTCGCGGAAAGTCCACAGCGTCTCGCCGGTAGCGGCGTCGATGGCCACGACCTGCCGGCGTTGGCCGACCACGGTGTACAGTACGCCATCGGCATAAACCGGAGTCGAGCGAGAGGTGTATTCGACCCGCGGTCCGAAATTGTCGCCGCGCCAGGACCACGCGACTTCAAGCTCGGAAAAGTTCCCGGCGTTGATCTGCGTCAGATGAGGCGAAGATCGCGTGTGCCCGGCGTCACCGCCAAGATAGCGCCATTCCCCGCCTTCGACGCCGGTCAACTGCGCAAACGCGGGCATGGCCGTTGCCAGCGCCGCGACTGCAAGCCAGCGCGCTACGCCAGACCGTCTGATTCCGCAACGAATGCATCTCTTGTTGAACATGACTTTCGCTCCTCCGCCCGGCAGCCGCAAGAATTGATTCCCGCAAGGCGGTTCATCGTATCAACTTGCAGTCGCCGCGCAAATGCGAATCACGCCGCCGGTTTCAGGCGTCGTCGTCGAGCGAGAGCAATTCCGCATTGCCGCCGGTGGCGACCGTATTGATCGTGACGACCCGTTCCGTGGCGAAGCGCGGGAGGTAGTTCGGTCCGCCGGCTTTCGGCCCCGTGCCCGACAGCCCGCGGCCACCGAAAGGTTGGGAACCCACCACGGCGCCGATCATGTTGCGGTTGGCGTAGACATTGCCCGCCCCCACCGCGGCGGCGGCCTGATCGACGCGCGACTGGATGCGGGTGTGGATGCCGAATGTCAGGCCATATCCGGATCGGTCGATCTCGAGCAACACGCTCGTGAAATCCCGCTCCTTGAAACGAATGACATGGAGAATCGGGCCGAAATGTTCCTGCTCCAGTTCTCCGATCTTGTGAATCCGCGCCAGGGTCGGCGCGACGAAACTGCCGTTTTCGCATTCCGCGGAAAGCGCCGCCTGATGCAACAGCCGCTTCCGCTTCCGCAGACTGCCGATATGCGCTTGCAAGGCCCCGGCGGCGGATTCCGAAATGATCGGACCCAGATCGGTTTCGATTCGGGACGGGTCGCCGATGCGAAGTTCGTCCATCGCGCCGCGAATCAGGACGATGGCCTGATCGGCGATTTCTTCCTGCAGGTACAAGGCGCGCAGTGCCGAACAGCGCTGGCCGGCGCTGAGAAAAGCCGAGCGGATCACGTCGTCGGTTACCTGTTCGAGCAAGGCCGTCGAATCGACGATCATGGCGTTCTGCCCCCCGGTTTCGGCGATCAGCGGGGCGATCGGGCCTGCTTTTTCCGCCATGGCCTGATTGATCCTGCGCGCGGTTCCGGTACTGCCGGTGAACGCGACGCCGGCGCTCAGCGGATGCCTAACCATGCGCTCCCCCACCGAGCCATCGCCGATCAGCAGATTGCAGACTTCGCCCGGCACTCCCGCCGCATGCAACAAGCGAACGGCCTCACAGGCGATGATCGGCGTTTCCTCGGCCGGCTTGGCGACAACGGCGTTGCCGGCCGCGAGAGCGGCGCAGACCTGGCCGCAGAAAATCGCCAGCGGGAAATTCCACGGGCTGATGCAGACGAAAACGCCGCGGCCGCCGAGTTTCAATTCATTTGTTTCTCCGGTGGGACCGGGAAGGGCGGTGCCCGCTCCGAATCTTTCCCGCGCCTGGGCGGCGTAGTAGCGGCAGAAATCCACGGCCTCGCGCACTTCATCCACAGCGTCCGGAATCGTCTTGCCCGCCTCGCGGCAGAGAATCGCGACCAGTTCGGGCCGCAGCGCCTCCAGGTTGCCGGCAAATCGTTCGAGCAGGTTGGCGCGCGCGTCGCCTCCGACCTTGTCCCAGTCCGACTGCGCTCCGGCGGCGCGCCGGAAGGCGGCCTCGATCTGGGCTTCGGAACTCGGCAGGACTTCGCCGATGACATCGCTTCGATCGGCGGGACTCGATACGACTGCGGGCGCCACTCGTTTGTCTTCCGAAACGGGAAGCGAAGTCGCCGTATAGCGCCGCTTGCGCGACTTCTCCCAGGCATTTCGAAATCCAGCCACTATGGCGTCGTTGGTCAGATCGGCGCCACTCGAGTTGCGTCTGGGCGCAAAAACACTTGCCGGCGGGGAAATACGCGGATGCGCCGCGGGACTCGCCTTGCGGACCGCGGCGATGGGGTCGCGCACCAGGTCCCCGGCATCGAGCCGATCATCGAGCAGTCGATGCACGAAAGAACTGTTGGCGCCGTTCTCGAGCAGTCGGCGCACGAGGTAGGGCAACAGGTCGTCGTAATTCCCGACGGGGGCATAGGTGCGAAGCGCGGGAAAATCTTCGAATTCGCGTTCCGCCGCGGCGTAGAGCGCCGTGCCCATACCGTACAGCCGCTGGAACTCGAAATCGCGATTGTCGCCGGCAAGATGCATGACTGCCGCGATACTGTGGGCGTTATGAGTGGCGAATTGCCCGTGAAGCGTGTCGGATCGCTGCAATATCCTCGATGCGCATGCCAGCCAGGAGAGATCGGTTGCGCATTTGCGGGTGTAGACCGGAAATCCCGGATAGCCATGCTCCTGGGCGTGCTTGATTTCCGCGTCCCAATACGCGCCCTTGACCAGTCGCACGGGAATGCGGTGGCCATGGGCGCGGGCCTGCGCCGACAGCCAGTCGAGCAAGGGCAGGGCGCGCTTGCCGTAAGCTTGCACGACGAATCCGATTTGCGGCCCGTCGGCGCCGGCATTCTCAAGCAGCCGTTCAAATACCTCCAGCGACAGTTCCAGCCGGTCGGCCTCTTCCGCGTCGATGGTAATAGCTACCCCGCCCGCCGCGGCAGCCCGGCACAGGTCCGCCGCCGCGGGAACGAGTTCATCTATGACCCGCCCGAGTTGGCTGTGTTCGTATCGCGGATGCAAGGCCGACAATTTGATCGATATGGAAGGATCGACCACTCCGACTTCCTTGCCGAGTTTCGCGACGCTGTCGATGGCGTGCCGGTACGCCCCCCGGTAACGATTCGCGGTCGCGGTGTCCCTGGCCGCCTCGCCGAGCATGTCCCAGGAATGCCTTTTCCCGGGCCGGCTGCGCCGCAAGGCCTTTTCGATGGTCGAGCCCACTACGAACTCCCGGCCGAGGATGCCCATGGCCGCGCGCATGGCGGTTTCCACGACGGGTTCGCCGAGGCGATGACCCAGGCCGCTGAGCCAGGATTTCGGGTCGCGACTGAATTCGCGCTCCGGTTCGACCAGCTTGCTGCCGAGCATCAGCGCCCAGGTGGAAGCGTTTACCAGCAGCGAGCCCGATTTGCCGGCATGGGCGGCCCAGTCCGCCAGCCCGATACGATCCGCGATCAGCCGCTCGGCGGTGGCATGATCCGGAATCCGCAGCAGACTTTCGGCCAGGCACATCAGGGCTATGCCTTCCTTGCTGCTGAGTCCGTATTCGACGAGAAAAGTATCTAGCAGCGAATGATTGGCCGCATCGGCCCGCGCTGCACGCACGAGCTCGGCCGCATGCGATTCAATTCGTTTCGCGTCGTCGGCGGAGTAAGGCGCGAGACGCAGCAGATGCTCCACCATCTTGCCTTCGTCGCGAAATTTCCAGCCGGTAATCGTCCGGCGGATTGAGTTGGGATCAAGGTGCATTGTTCTGGGTTCTGGATCTTGGGTCCGATTCCGTTCCGGGGCCAGCCCGCATGCTGACAGCATTGTACGCTCGTGCTAGCCTGTGCGCTTGGTTCTTGCCCTGTTTGGGGTCATGAAAAACAGCTTGCTCATTATCGCATTACTGGCGGTTTTCAGCTCCATCTCCTACGCCTTCCTGGAGTTGCGCGACGAAAATGCGCGGCTTGAGGCGGATGTTTCCGACTATCAGCGGCAATTGCGCGAACAGACCGGGATCGCCGACGAGCGCAGGCGGGAATTGTCGCAGCGTGCGGGCGAACTGCAACAACAACTCGCGGAAGCCAGAAACCAGTTGGTCAGCCTGGGCGACGAACTGGCGGAAACCCGCGAGATGATCAACCCGGATTACGAGCGTCTGTTGCGGCGGGCGCGGGAAGAGGCCGCCAGGGAGCAACAGGCGGCGCAAACCACCGGCGCGGCGCGGGCGATGTCGGTGGACCCCGAAACCGCGCGCGCGGTCGCGGCTGCCCGGGTGCCGGAGTTGTACGGCGAATTCATGTCCGAACTCGGACTCGACCCCGACGAGCAGGAACAGGTGATGTCCGCCCTGGTGGATTTCGAGTCAATGCGCTCACAATTGCGCGCCGACCTGCTCGCCGGCAACCTGACCCCGCAACAGGCGCTGGACCTCTTCGGCGCCGATGCCCTGAGCAGGAACCTGGCCAATCTGCTCGGCGGCGATCAACTGGCCGAATTGCAGCAATACAACAATTTTCTCAATCGCGACTCGGCGCGCCTGATCTACGGCGAGACGCTGTCGCGCATGGGCGCCGCATTGAGCGGCGATGCGCAGCAACTCGCCTTGCAGACCCTGCTCGATCAACTCTATTCGGAAGCGAACAACTACGGCGCCCTGGTGGGCCCCGACGGCAGCATGCGGACCGCGTACAACAACCAGCTCGAGGCCTACGACCGCGCCCGGCAGCAATTGCAGGGCGAACTGAACCCGGAACAGATGAACCAGCTCGACCGCTTTCTCGACTCCCGCCGCAACGGCGTGGACGTAGTGCTAGAAGCCAGCGTCGAAGATGGCGGCCTGCGTCTGCGCAACGAACGCGTAGCCGCCGAGAACCTGCCGAACTGATAAATCCAGGGCTAACCGCTTACGCGATCGAGTTCCGCCAAAGCCGCGGCCGGAGAGACAATCCGGATATCGTCCACATGGCCCAGGGCGAGCATGTCCGACTTGTCTCCCGACACGATCAGATTCGCATTTCCGGCTATCGCGGACGCAAGTATCGGATTGTCGGCGGGGTCAGGCGAAAGCTCGCATTCGGGCAACTCGGAGACCGACGTTCCGACCGTCTCCAGGTTGTCGATCAGATCCTGCGCTTCCTCGGGCGTGATGTATGGCCGCAGTCTTTCGCGTGATAGAACATTCCGCAGCTCGTCAAGCTGATATTCGGACGTCACAAGCGCCATGTCGCCGCGCTTGACCGCGGAGAGAAGTTGTCCGGGCGGGCCGGAGCTTGAGATTAGAGCGCTAACAAGGACATTGGTATCGAGGACGACTCGCACTGGAACTTCCGGGTTTGGGTTTTCCTATATTTAGGCGTCGGTCAGAAATTTGCATTAAGAATGACCCGCGCGTACTTGTGCCACCGCCTCATCGACGAGAGTCTGGGCCTCGTCTGGAGAAAGCCCCTTGTTTCGTTCCCAGACCGATTCGAGTGTCTCCCAAAATATCGCCTGCCGTACCGCGCGGTCGACGAATCGCGACAAATCTCCCTTCTTGCCGCCGGTTCTGGCAAGGTAGCTCCTTACGGAACGATCCGTATCATCGGAAATGACGAGATTCCAGCGTGTCATGTCGGCCCTCTTTTGTGTATAAGCGCATAAGCACAAAATCAGATTCTAGATGAGACATCCAGAATTGTCACCATTTATCAGCAATTCTCATTTTGGCGATAGTTGCCGATGACGGTCATTCTGCGCATAGCCAAGAATCAATAGCCTGGGTGTTCGATTGTAAACTGAAATTTTTTCTTGCTTGCAATCCGGCGCGCAACCGCCCGATAATTTCTGTCTGTCCCAAGAATAACGAGGTGCTTGGAATGTCGGATTTTGACCACACGGTCACTCCAGATGGATATTCAAATTTGTATGGATACGGAATACCGGATTTGAATAAGGCGTTGGGTTTGAATATCAATCGAGACGATCTGCAAAAGCTGAAGGAATCTGAATACAACAACAACGTTTCCTTGAATGCCCTGAACGCATTGGAAGCGTGGAAAGCTGGTTATACTGGAAAAGGCGTGAAGATCGGAATTTTTGATACAGATTCTGGCTTTGATTCGGATGCATTAAGTCATGAATTTTCAAATGTTGACTTATTCTCCCCAGAATTGGTAGATGATGGAGATCATGGATTTGTAGTTGCGCAATATATAGTTGCCAAAAATCATCTTCCTGAATCTCTTGGTGGGAGTGGTGAGAAGTCTGAAATTGGCTCGGATACACAGAGAGACGTAACAGGCGTTGCTTTTGATTCAGAGTTATATGTAGCAGCAGCAGATTTGCACTTGATAGGCGTTCATGATGATGATTTAACTGCTCCACAATTTCAATGGTTTGCTGACAATGGTATTGATGTAATTAATTGGTCTGGCACTCAACGATCCATCACTAATGAAGATCATTACAATGCGCTAAAAATTGCACACGAAAACGGAATTATTGTTGTTATTGCAGCTGGAAATAATGGCTTGGGAATGGATGCAAGAAGACAGGGCAATAATACTTTGGACTTTGCAAAAGAATTTGACAATATCATTATCGTTTCAGCTTTAACGCCAAATCATCCATTAGAGTTATATGGCTTTAGCAACAATGCCGGTGACTTGGAGCATAACCATTTTGCAATAGTGGAAGATTACAGCAATGCTTACTTCCCATCCGGGGAATATGAAAAGAACGTATCTGGGACTTCTTTAGCCGCCCCCTATCTTGCCGGTGCGGTTGCCTTGATAATTCAAAAATTGAGAGATGAAGGAAAATACGATTTTGAAGGAGATTACAAACAAGTTATTGAATTGCTAAAAAGTTCAGCAAGTTTTGAGGTTGATGCGCCACTACCTGTTGTAGAAACAATAACACTTTCTAGCGGTAGCACTACGGTTTTTAATGCTGCCCACGATCATAGGGACCAATACGTTAATTTGGTTGTAGATGAAAACGAGCCTATTGTATCTTTCTCGGTAGAAGACATAAATAGAGATTCAAATTCATTTGAAATCGAAATACAAGCGAAAAGATTGTGGGTGCTTAATTTTGACGGAGAAGTTCATCTGCCAGGAAATTTGGTACTTAAGCATGAAAACGATCCCGTTATAGAAGATGCAATAGAGATAATTTACACAATCAATCCTAATCTTCTGGAAAATGTTGGGTCTCCGGAATCTGAAACGGTGGCCTTGATAGGTCAAACTGTTTCTTTACTGAAAAACACGCACGACGTTCATGTTGAGGTAGCAAATATTCTTTATGGCGGCAATGTCAAAAAGCTATTGCAACATCAAGTGAATGTGGTATACGGAATTTCCCCTGAAGAATCCGGTCAGATAATCGACGATTTGATTTCTTCTGGCAAATTCACGGAATCCAGCCTATTCAATTTCATCACTGATTCCGCTGCGGTTGAAGCAGAAATTGACTCTGGTAATCTTGGTTCGTTCGGTGATTCATCTTGGGTCCTCTATCAAAATTTTGATATGTGAGCGCAATTCAGGTTCATCTTCGCCGGGCTCGCTCAGCGAACAGATACTTGCGGTGTTGGCCGATTCCATGCCTGCATTGAAGATTAGGTGTCCTGACCCATCGAAATCAGGGACTACCGCAGACATGCTTGAGCGAAAGGAATCGAAATAGTCAACGAAATTTCGATAAAGGTCAGAGATTCCTAGACCGGGTTGGCATCAGTGGCGAAGAATGCCAATCAAATTCACGAGCGCAGGCTCGCAAAACAGGCCGTCGGAAACAACCGCTGGCAATGTTTAGCGTCAAGGACGGACGCTGGGAACCTCAAGATATTCAAGTAAAGTAAATTAGCGCTGTTATACGGTTATTCGCATTCAAATTCACAAAGCAGTTTATACGCTTCATTGAGCTTTTCTACCGTCTCATCCATATTTACCTTGCCATCATCATCCATTGGCAACCAATAGTCTTTTTCTTTAGATTCCGCGATTACCATCCAAGCGCCATTGCCCCATCTGGCTGGTCTCTCCAACTTACCGCTCCATCTGCTAGTTTTCGCGTGCTCCATAAGTGATTGGTGGAACTTGTTTCGAACTTTACTCCGATTTTTGCGAACCTCGCCAACCTTTAAGGCAAGAAAATGCCTTCCTGTTTTGTCCCACTTCTTAACTAATAGAAGATGTACACTGAATAACCCGACTGTATGCCAGATGCCAAATCTGGATTCGCCGCCACCTCGATTGTTTACAAAATCCCAGTAGATTTTTTCTTTTTCCTCTACAATTATTTTTTCCATATTCTTATGCAATTCGCTATAGAAACCCTCCCAGGCAAGCTTAGAATCTTTCCAATCTTTTAGAGGAGTTAGGTATTTTTGATAGAGATCATCTCTTGACTTCAAGCGCTGATAAAAATCACTCAAGATTGAATCATTGGTCTCATTCGCACCTGTCTCCAGCACCCGGAGAAGGTCATTCCGCGAATAGACGACATATTTACTAATTCTAGCTTCGCGTTTGGCTTCAGGTAATATTTCTCCTGTCTTCAAATACACGAGCAAAAGATTAGATTCAGGGTATTCCTTTTTAATGGTTTCACGGTACTGTTCTAACTGTCCTTTACGCGCAGTAGAATCAGTCTTATCTTCGATAACGAGCGCGTATTTCTGATCCCCAATCTTGATTCGCACTAAAACATCAATATACTTGTATTGCTGTTCAATCTCGACTTGAAGGGCGGTCGCTTCCTTGAAAGGGTTATTGTCAAACTTCCTACCAATGCTCTTGAGAAACTCCGTTGCAGTTCGATGCAAAGCGGGATCCAAAGCGGGATCCACTGTTGCATATTTGTGATCGGCCCACTGGATAAGCCAGCACAAGAAAGCGTCTTGCGACAGTTCACTTGTTGCGTAATCAAATAGATTTGGCCTTTTCGTCATTGTGGCGCAATGCTCCTACCCCGAGTATTGTGTGAATGAATATGTGGACGGATGGTATCACGACATTCACGATGGGGTGTGCGAGGGCGCTAACTGCGGACCTTCAAATTCGAACGGGCCAAAGCGCCCCCAAAAACTGCTAAGATTCGAACCCGAATCGCAAATGCGTCACCGGAGTAACTCAATGACTGTCTTGTCCCATAGCTCGCGGTATCTCCTGTTTGGTCTCGGACTGCTGGCGCTGGCCGCCTGCGGCGATCCGGCCTCGGCGCCGGAATCTTCCGCTACGGACACGGAAGCCGGCGCCGCCTCGCTGGGCTATACCCGCGTCAACGAGCCCAATCCGCTCGATCAGATGGACACGCACATCTTTCGGCTCGACAACGGACTGCTCGTTTATCTGACCGAGAATCACGAAGAACCTCGCTTCTATGCCGAGATCGCGGTGCGGGCGGGCAGCAAGCACGACCCGGCCGACGCCACCGGCCTGGCGCATTACCTCGAGCATCTGCTATTCAAGGGCAATCGCAATCTGGGCTCGCTCGACTACGAAGCCGAGGCGCCCCATCTCCAGCGCATCGTCGAGTTGTACGAAGAACATTTCGCGACCGAGGATCCGCAGCAGCGCGCCGCCATCTATGCGGAGATAAACGCCACGGCCCAGGAGGCGGCGCAATACGCGGTTCCCAATGAAATCGACAAGCTCTACAACAGCATGGGCGCCACCGGCCTCAATGCTCATACTTCCAACGAGGAAACCGTCTATCGGGTCGGTCTGCCTTCCAACCGGCTGCGGCAATGGGCGGAAATCGAATCGGATCGCTTCGTCAATCCGGTGTTCCGACTGTTCCACACCGAACTCGAAATCGTCTACGAGGAGAAAAACCGCTCTCTGGACAATCGCGGGTTCATCATCTATACCGCCCTGAACGAGTTGCTGTTTCCGGTTCATCCTTACGGCCAGCAGCCCACCATCGGCACCGTCGATCATCTGAAGAATCCTTCCCTGGTCTATATTCAGGATTATTTCGACACCTGGTACGTGCCGAACAACATGGGCATCTTCATCAGCGGCGATATCGACATTCCCTCGACGATCGAACTGATCGCCGAAAAGTTTGGCCATTGGGAGCCGCGCGAACTGCCCGAAACGGGACCCTGGAACGATCCGCCGCTCGACGGCGAGCGCCGGGGCACGGTGCAATATCCCGGCGAGGAGCAGGTCCAGATCGCCTTTCCAACGGCGCCGTACGGCGATCCCGACATGGAGGCCCTGATTCTCGTCGACATGATTCTCGACAATCGCACCGCCGGACTCATCAACCTCAATCTGAACCAGCAGCAACAGGTGGCCCAGGCGGGCTCGTCGCCGGCTTTTCTGAACGATGCCGGTTATCAGTTATTGTGGGGCGTGCCCAAGCAGGACCAGACCCTGGAAGAGGTCGAGCGATTGCTGATCGATCAAATCGAAATCATCAAGTCCGGCGAGTTCGAGGACTGGATCATCGCCGCCATCGTCAACGATTTCGCGAAGAACGAAAAAGCCGGCCTTGAGTCCAACAACGCCCGGGTCGTGCGCATGCGCGATTCCTTCATTCGCGGAGTCGACTGGGACTACCGAGTCGCCGAACTCGATCGCATGAGCGGCTTGACCCGCACTGACGTGGTCGAAGTCGCCAACCGCTATTTCGGCGGCGAATTCGTTGCCGTACACCAGGTCAACGCGCAACACGAAGTGCCGCCGGTGGAAAAACCCGTCATCGATCCGGTTGAGATCGATCCCACCCGCCAGTCGGATTTCGCTTCCCGAATCCTGGCGATGGAAGCCGCCCCGATCGAGCCGGTATTCGTCGAGCAGGACCGGGATTACCGCATCCTCGATCTCACTGAAGGCGTGCAATTGTATTACGCGCCGAATCCGCTCAATGACCTGTTCGCCTTCTCGGTCAGCGTCGATGCGGGTTCGGAGGAAAACGGCAGGTTGAGCCTGGCTGCGGCGTTGATGGACGTGGCCGGCAGCGCTTCCATGAGCAATGAGGATCTGCAGAAGGAATGGTATCGAATGGGCAGCGAGTTCGGCTTCCGGGTGGGCGAGAATTCCTCGAGTTTCAGATTGACCGGGCTCGACGATCAATTCGAGGACAGCCTGGCGCTGATGCTGGAACTCGTGCGCACGCCGGTTTCCGACGAGAACACGCTGGCGCAACTGAAAGGCATCATCCTGAAATCACGGGAGGACCAGAAGCAGTCGCCGCCGGCCATCGCCCGGGCGCTGTACCTGTACAACCGCTATGGCGAGGAATCGCCCATGCTCGAATCGCTCACCAGCGAGGAGATCATGCAGTCCGGTCTCGAGGAATTGCTGGCCCTGCCCGCGGACTTGCTGGACTACGAGCAGACCATTGCCTATACCGGTTCGCTGCCGCTGGAGGACGTGGCCGAAATCGTGCGCCGCCACTTGCAACCCGACGCTGATTTGCAGGAGCCGCCGGAGTATCGTTTCCGACAGGTGCGCGAAATCGAGGAGACCGAACTCTACGTGGTCGATCAGCAAACTGCCCAGGCCCAGGTGCGGATCGAGTTCGCCGACGGCGTCTACGACGAAAGCGACAGCGTACTGTCTTCGCTGTATACGAGCTATTTCGGCAGCGGCATGTCCAGCGTGGTGTTCCAGGAATTGCGCGAAGCGCGGGCGTTGGCGTACTCGGCCTCGGCGCGTTACGCCCAGGGCGGCCGCCTGAACGACCAGAACCTCATGCTCGGCGCGATCGGCACCCAGACCGACAAGACCGCTGAAGCATTGACCGCCTTCATCGACTTGATCGACAACATGCCCGTCGCCGAAGAGCGCCTCGATGAGGCGGTAAACTCCACGCTCAACCGCTATCGCACTTCCAAGCTCAGTTTCCGGGAAGTGATCGGGGCCGTGCGCGCCTGGGAGCGGCTCGGCCTCGAAGGCGATCCGCGGCGTCAGCGCTATGCGGAATTGCAGCAGGCAGGCATGGGCGACCTGCTGGAATTCCAGCGGGAGCATGTCAGGGACCGGGACAAGCTGATTTCCATCGTCGGCGACCTTTCCGTCATCGATGTGGCGGAACTTGAACAGTTCGGCCGGGTCCAAGAGGTCCAGGTGGAAGATCTGTTCGTAGACTGAGTCTCGTGAATGCAAGTGAACCCGCATTGCGCGTGCGCGGGCTGCGCAAGCGTTATGGCGACGTGGCCGTATTGCACGGCGTCGACCTTGAATTGCCCGCCGAGGCGGTGTTCGGTCTCGTCGGGCTGAACGGCTCGGGCAAGACCACGACCATCGAATGCACGCTCGGGCTGCAAGGCTTCCAGGAAGGGGAAGTGTCGGTGCTCGGGCGCGGCCCCGCCGAGCTTTTTCGCCTGCAAGGCGATGTCGTGGCGATCTTCGACAGCCCCAGCGTGCCGCCGCATCTGACGGTGCGGCAATGTCTCGAACACGCGCGGCTGCTTTCACCGCGGCCGCGGCGCGCTTGCGCCGAAGTCGAGCGTCTGCTCGGCATCGAAAACTATACGCGTTATCGCATCCGGCAATTGTCGCTCGGCAATCGACGGCGCGTTTCGATCGCCCAGGCCCTGCTTGGCGAACCGCGGCTGATTTTGCTCGACGAGCCGTTCAACGGTCTCGATGCCGGCGGAGTCGACCAGGTGCTCGATCTGATCGCGGAACTGAACCGGGAAACGGGCGCAAGTTTCCTTTTGTCCAGCCACCAGTTGCCATACCTGGAACGTGTTTGCAGTCATGTCGCCGTCCTGCACGAAGGCCGCATCGCCGCTTCGGGCGGATTGCGCGACCTGCTGGCGGATTCGGGTTCTCGCATCGTCCTGCATAGCACGCAAAGCGGGCTCGCCATGCAGCTGCTCGAAAACGACAGCCGCGTAACGGATCTTGAGCGATTGTCGTCTACTCATCTGAAAATGCGCCTGCGCGAATGGAACAGCGAACAACTCGTGTCATTTCTGGTGGAGCACAAGGTGCCGGTCTGCGAACTGATCCGGCAACGCGCCTCGCTTGACAATTTCTTCCGCGAGCTGACCGCCGGAGGCGATTCGTGAGCAATCTGCTGGCGGCCCTGCGGCTCGAGTTGTTTCTGTCGCGCTACAGTCTGGCGGCGAAAATCGTATTGCTGGCGCCGGCGCTCGTGTGTCTGGCGCGATTTCTGCTGGTCTGGCTGAACCAGGCCGGCCAGCAGGCCCGCGCCGGACTCATCGGCGCCGATTCCTTCGAACTCGCCCAGGCGCAGAACGCCTACGGGCATTTCGTCGACGGCATGAATACCGGCCTCACGATTCTGGCCCTGTTTCTGGTTGCCCTGGCCGCGTACGATTTCAGCAGCGAGCGCGATACCGGAACGATCCGGCATGTGCTGATCCGGCGTGCCGGACGCTCAAGCATCGTGCTGGCGAAATTGCTGCAATTGCATATTCTGGGCCTGCTGTCGCTTGTCCTGCTTGGCCTGGCAGCCTGGGCCGGCAGCGCCTTTTTCTGGGACTTCGGGCCGGTGGTCGAAGACGGTTTCGAACTGATCGGCGAGGACGAGATACTTTACGAGATTCACCTGGGCCTGCTTATGGCGGTGATCCCGCTGCCGGCGGTAATCGCCTTCGGCATGTTGGTGTCGGTGGCGGCCCAGTCGGCGACCCAGGCGGTGACGCTGGCGCTGGGCGCGACGCTGGCCATGGACATCTTCAAGGCCCTGCTCGGCGAGCGCGCCTGGTATCTGTATGCGACTTTTCATCCGTCCCTGCTCGATCAGTCGTATCTGAGGGAAGTGTCGAGGCTGGTGCGGGGATTTTCCGATGTGCTGGTGGAAGACAGATTCTTCGTTTTCAATGAATGGGCGCCGGCGGTCTCGCTGTTGATATTCGCGCTTGCCGCCCTGTTTGTAGCGCAGCGGCGCAGTTTGTAGGGGAGTCATGCGCTTATTTCCGATCATACTCGCGATTCTGACTTGCGCTTGTACGGTATACGAGCCGGCACGGCTCGTTCCCGCGATCAATCTCTCGCCGGAGCAACTCGCGGTCCGGCAGGACGACGCGGGCCTGCTTGTGGATTTCGGTCTTGAGGTCACGGTCAACGAAAGCGATTCGCTTGCCGCGGTGGAAGTATTGCCCGGGGTGCGCGTGATGGAAGTGGCTGCCAACGGCCCGGCGGATTCAGCGGGGATTCAGGCGGGCGACGTCATTCTCGCCATCGACGAAATGGAAACCAACAGCCCCGACGCCATGCTCGCTATCCAGCGAATGCCGCACCAGGAGGCGCCGTACGAGTTCAACTTGCGGCGCGATACGACGGTATTGTCCGCCAGCGTCAACGGCCGCGAGATCGCGGCGAATGCAGGTCTCCGGGAGTTGTACCGGGTCGATCCGGTCGCTACGCGGGCCGGTTATCGCACCGAAATGATCGATGTGGCGGGCGAGCCATCCCGGGCGGGGGCCCTCGTGGTCGAGTTGTTTCCCGGCAGTCCGCTGCCGGCCGCGGGCATCCGCGGGGGACAATGGATTCTCGCACTGGACGGGACCGGTTTCGGATCGGCCCAGGAACTCGTCAGCCGTCTCAATCGCGAACACGAACTCGGCAGCGAGGTGACGTTCGATGTATACGACGGTCGATCCTTGCGCCGGGTCGAGGTGGAATTATGGGATCCGGGCCGGCGCATCAGCCGCATCGCGTTAGGTCCGCTCCTGCAATACCGTTCGAGCCTGAGCCCTGACGCCGCCAGCCTGGACGTGCTGGATTTCTGGCTGTTTTCGGTGTACTCGTACGACCGCAGCAATGGAGAGCAGTCCCATTCGATCCTGGGTCTTTTGAATTTCACCACCGGTTACGGCGAGTTGACGGAGGAAGCGCAATGAAGCGGGGTGGCATGCTCAAGGTCGTGCTATTCGCCGCGGCGGCCGGAATCTGCGGCGCGGCCGCGGCCCAGAACTACATCGCGTTCGAATTGCAGCGCGAGGAGGACTGGGAAGATCTGATCGCCGAAGACCTGAACGGCGATGGCCTGGCCGACCTGCTGCACGCGGAATTCCGGCCGGGAATCGGCCGGGAACTGCTTGTCCACCATCAACTGCCGGGCGGCGGTTTCGAATCCGAACCCGCGCGGATCGAAATCAAGAGCGAGATCATCGCCATCGGTTTCGCCGACCTGCGGCCCGAACCCGGCAAGGAATTGCTGCTTTACGCCGGCGACGGCGTTTACAGTCTGGCGGCCGGAGTGGCTGGATATGCCGGCAACATCCGCCAATTGTTCGCCTGGGAACTGATCGCCGCCTTGCCCGATCGGGAGAATGTGCAATTCGTGCGCGACATCGCCGATCTCGACGGCGACGGCAATGTCGACCTCCTGGTGCCTGGTTCCGAAGGTTACGGCTATTTCCGCGGACTCGGCGAGGAGCAATTCGAATTGGCGGCGGTAATCCGGACGGAGAATCCCGATGTGCCGGCGGCGGTGCGGGATAACTTCGAAACCGATCTCGAAGCGCAGGTGAGCATCGATGCGGAGCGGGGCATCGTGCTCGAATTTCGCGCCGAGACTCCGACCCGGTTCGGCGACTTCATCGAGGAATGGGACGGACTGCCGCGCCGGGCGCTGTTCCAGGCGGAACGCTGGATGCCGGGCGTATTGTTCGCACCGCTCGACGGCGATTCGCTGCCGGACCTGCTCTACGTAAACCAGGGCATCGATGGACTCGGCCAGCTCAACATTCACTATCAGCAACCCGGCAACAGGTTTCACGAGCAGGCCGACTGGACCGGCCCTCTCGACGCGAGAGGCGACTGGCAACTGGCGCAACTCGACGGCGACGGCCGCGTCGACCTCTTGCAATTGGTCGAACAGGGCGATGGCTGGGACGCCCGTCTCTATCCGAACGAGGGCGGCGGTTTCGATCTGGACAGCCCGGCCCAGGTCATGCGTTTCGGCGGCTACGACCTGAGAGTCGAGGCCGTATCCCTGCATGGCAAGCCCGCGCTGGCGGTTACCTACTATGCCGTGCCCGCCCTGGAAGCGATCCGCAATACGGGAATTCAACGGGTAACCATGCTGTACAGCGGCCAGAACGCTGGCGCCGCCGAGGCCGGGCAGTTGTTCGCGCGCCGCCCCGCAATGCGACTTGAGGAGACTTTTTCGGTCGACAACGTTCGCGGCCTCGCCGAGCCGATCACACTCGGCCACGACCTAGACGGAGATGGACTTTCAGACGCGCTTTACGTGACCGATGAAGGCACGCTGGCGGCCCGGCGCGTGAACGACCGCTTGCAGATCGAAAGCGGGGATTTCTGGGAATACGTCTCGCCGCGATCCGTATTCCAGGTCGATGTGGAGCGGCTGAACGAGGATTCCGCGCCGGATCTCATCCTTCGCCATGGAACGGCGACGACAGTGTTGGTGTCGACGCCATGAATCGCTGGCTGCTTGCTTTACTCGCCTTTCTGCCTTTGGGCGCCGGGGCAAACGGCTGGAGCTACGAGTCCCAGCCACTCAGCCTGCCCGCTGAAACTGAAAATCTGGTGCTGGCCGACCTGGACGGCGACGAACGGCGCGAAATCATCGCCGTATTCGAAGATGAATTGCGCATCTATCCGCAGGGGTCTGCGGGATTCGATTTCGAACACGGCTTCATCCGTCTTGAATTTCAGGCGCGTGCGGTCGGCTGGGATATCGCCTCGGGCTTTTCTTCCAATGGCCATGCTTCGATCGTCGCCTTGCTCGACGGAGACCGCGTGCAGGCCTGGCGACTGCGCGACGGCGCACTCAGCGAGCCCGAGACATTGCTCTCGAACCTCGGCGGATTTCTCAGCCGCGGCATCAACCGGCTGCATTTCGTCCGCGATGTCAACGCCGATGGCCTGATGGATCTCGTCACTCCCGCTCCCGGCGCCCTGAACATTCATCTGCGCCTCGATGACGGCGGATTTCGAGCAGCGCTGCCGGTGGAATCGGACATGCGCGTGCGCACCAATCTGAATGCGCGCGGCCTGTTCTGGCGCTCGGGCCATGCGGTGACGATTCCCGCCTTGCGCCTGCGCGACCTCAATTCCGACGGCCATCCCGACCTGATTTCGGAAACCGACGAATTGCTTGCCGTGTTCCTTGCGGACCCGCAAGCGCCCGGATATTTCCCTTCCAGCGCCAGTTACAGCGTCGATATCGCCGAGATCGAAGAGCGCCTGGGCGAGTTCGATGTCGATAATCTCGATTTCTCCAACCTGACCGGCGTGCTCGCCTTGACCCACGAGGAAATACTCGAAGACGTCGATGCCGACGGCATCGAAGACCTCGTATTGCGCGAAGGCGGCAAGATCTCCCTGTTTGCCGGGTCCGGGAATGGCATGGACCTGGAAAATCCGCGCCAGGTGCTGCGTTCCGGGGGCAATGTGCTGGGCAGTTTCCTGCACGACGAGAACGAGGACGGCCTGAAGGACCTGTGGCTGTGGCGGGTGGAATCGATTTCTCTCGGCGATGTTTTCCTCTGGCTCGTGCTGTCGAGCGATATCGCGGTGGAAGCCCTGGTCTATCCGAACGACGGCGAACGTTTCGCCCGCCGTCCGAGCCGCAGGATCACGGTCTCGCTGCAGATTCCTTCCCTGGTCGGATTGGCCGGAGATTTTCGCGATCTTACCGAAGCCGCCGATGCGACCCGCAGTGCGGATATCGTCTCCACGGCAACCGCGCAACTCGACAGCGAACTCGACAATCTCGATCTGCTCGTGCTGATGGACCGGCAATTACAGGTCTTTTTCGACGGCATTCGGCCTGAGCCTCCAGAGACCGAGTTCCTCGGTGCGCTGGACTACAGCCGCGGGCGGGACGACTACCGCATCGACCTGCGCGCGATGATCGACGACATCGCCATAGGCGAAAATCGCCATCTGCGCGAGGTGGAAGGACGGAGCGCGGATTTGAGCATCGATCTGGGCGCATCGCTTGATGAAGGCGAAGTGCTTACGGCCAACCTGGACGGCGACGATGTCGCGGACGTTCTGGTGCTCGCGCGCGACGATGCCGGCCAGATAAAGGGTATGATGTTCCTCTCGCGGTTCGCAACGGCGAACCGACTCTGATTCACGGCTTGCTCCGAACTTTGGCGTATCATGCGGCGGTGGACTAGTATTTTGTCTGCCCCCTCGGTGGCGGCAAGCAAACAACGTAAAGCGACTGGCAATGGCGGTTAACTACAACAAGCCGGATCGGTGGAAAGAGGATACTGCGCTTTCGGTGGACATGTATAACGATTGGTTCATGCGGTTCGCGCCGGAGGCATTCCGGGCAACTCGAGAGCAGACCGCGAAGGAGATCCAGGAGACGTTCGCGGCGACCCGGAACCTCGACGATGTGGGAGTGGAGCTATTGAGGGCGAAGCCGTCCGTTTTGCCTGTGCTTCGGATGTCCACATGTCCGCCGCTGGCGAGGGACCGACTCATCGGACTTGCCGGCGTTTCCGGCAATCTCGTCGATAAAATGGAGAAAGACAATTGCCTGCCGCCTCGCATGGCGCGAAAAGATCTCGACCGCGACTTGAGGAAAATTGGCGAAATCATCGTGCGATTGGCCGATCCCGGTCTATTTGTCTGGTTGGGGCGCAAGAAGGGACCAACCGAAAAGGAACTGTATCGGGCCGCGACGATCGTGGCGGATCGCCTGTGCGGAGCCGAAGCCAATCCAATTATCAGAAACGCGCAAGAAAAACGTCAGCTTGCCGCTGTAGGGGATTGGCTGTCCGGAGCGAATTATCGGTATGTGTCCTCCGGGGAAGTCACAGGAATTGCCGAAATGACGCCTGGCACTTTTACTTTCCAGCTGAATGTGCCCATATTTCAGCAGGATGCGGGCAAGCCCATAAAGTTGCCAGTGGACGCCGCAGTAATGCCGAAGATGGCCAGGGAAGGGGATTTTCCATTGCTGATCGAAGCCAAATCGGCCGGCGATTTCACGAACGTGAACAAGAGGCGCAAGGAGGAGGCCACCAAGATGAAACAATTACGCGCCAATTACGGCGAAGGGGTGCGCTATGTCCTTTTCCTTTGTGGATATTTCGATAGCGGTTATCTCGGGTATGAAGCGGCCGAAGGTATAGATTGGGTATGGGAGCATCGTATTGAAGATTTCAGGGAATTTGGGCTATAGCGCATGGGAAAAAAGGTAACGGAACTGGAAACACGGCGACTGGAGCTTCAGGATCGGCTAGATGCCGAAAAGGGTACGCTTGAGCGCAATCGGATGGGCCAGTTCGCAACCCCGACAAAACTCGCAGTGGAAATGCTCGGTTATGCGCGAACAATCCTCGGTCCTGATGCTACAGTACGATTTCTTGATCCCGCGCTCGGAACCGGATCATTCTATTCGGCCTTGTGTGCAAACTTTCCTGCAACCAACATCCATTCGGCCGCGGGTTTCGAGATCGATCGTCATTACGGCGTTCCCGCAGCCGAATTATGGAGCGAGACGGGACTTGAAGTTCGGCTGGAGGATTTTACGCGCAGCGCGGAACCGGAGGGATCGGAAAAGTCTAACTTGCTAATTTGCAATCCGCCCTATGTAAGACATCACCACATCGATAGCGGCGACAAGCGGCGGCTGCAATTGCGCGTCAGGGAGGTGTGCGGCGCCGAAATCAGCGGACTTGCCGGCCTGTATTGCTATTTCCTCGGCTTGAGCCATAACTGGATGACGGGAGGCGGTCTGGCTGGCTGGTTGATTCCGAGCGAATTCATGGACGTCAATTACGGCAAGTCGGTAAAACGCTACCTGCTAGATGAAGTAACGCTGCTGCATATCCATAGATTCGACCCCATGGACGCGCAATTCCGCGACGCGCTGGTGTCTTCGGCAGTGGTCTGGATCAAGAACGAGCCTCCTCCCGATGAACATCGAGTGCGATTCACTTATGGCGGAACGCTTGATGCGCCCAAGATGGAAAAGTCAGTTTCCAGCGAAACCCTGCGCCGCGAGTCCAAGTGGGCCCGGTACCCGGCAAAGGATGAGGCCGAGGTCATCAAGGGACCGATTCTGAGCGACTTTTTCAAAATCAAGAGAGGACTGGCGACAGGCAACAATGGCTTCTTTATTCTGACGGCCCGGGAAATCGAGCAAAAAAGACTGCCGCTGGAAGCATTCAAGCCAATTTTGCCGAGCCCACGCTACCTTCTTGGCGATGAAATCAGGGGTGATCGGGACGGTAATCCTCTGTTGGATACGAGATTGTTTCTTCTTGATCCACCTTGGACAGAAGCCGAGATCGAAAAGGATCACCCCAAGTTGTGGGCATATCTGGAACAAGGAAAAAAGACCGGCATAGCCGCACGCTATATCTGCCGGCATCGAGCTCCATGGTACAGACAGGAGCGCCGTCCGCCGGCTCCTTTTGTCTGTACGTACCTCGGTCGCGGTGACAAAAAGAGTGGTCGTCCGTTTCGCTTTATCCTCAACGATTCCCGCGCGACAGCAGCCAATGTCTATCTGATGTTGTATCCACAGGAGCCCATTGCCCGAATCATGCAGGATCGACCAGAACTCAAACGGCGCGTTTGGGAATACCTTAACGAAATCTGTCCGCGGGCAATGCTTGGGGAAAGCCGTGTCTATGGAGGCGGCTTGCACAAACTGGAACCGAAGGAACTGGGCAATGTCCCGGCAGCTGCAATTGCTGAACTATTGCCCGAAGCGGATCGCCCCAGGGGGGCAAATCAAATCGAATTGTTCTAGCTCCGCGGGGAAAGCGCCGTGAAAGCCGTGAGAAAAGCCGTCTGGATTTCCTTCTTCGTTGCACTGGTCGTGGTCAACGCGCTGGCGGAGGCAATGGACTATTTCGCCAACGTCCAGGTCGCCATGTTCTATCGCCTCACCTTTGTCCTCAGCATTACCGTGGTTGCGGCCATTTTCGCCGGGTCGACCTTGCTGGTGAGCAAACTCGGCGCGGAACGGCCCATGTCGGGCCAGTTCAGGCCCAGGGAAGTGCTCGCCTGCCTGGAGATGAAGAAAACGCGATGTACGGACGGCGCCGTGGCGGGCCTGCTCGGAATCCAGCGCAATGACCTCGGGCGCATTCTCGGGCCGAAGCGCCCGGCTTCTTCCTGGGTTGTGTCCGCATCGACACATCGGCCGACGGGATATGAACAGGATGAGATGCACCCCGATTTGTATCAAAACGAGCAGGTAATCGACAGCCCGGAAGACCTTAAGAAATTCATCTACGCTTGCCGCAAGAAACAGTCTGCTCCGAATTCGATTTTTTGACTTGTTGTTTTCCGGGGGGGGGGGGGGGAATATTGAAATATATATAA
>VYCF01000031.1 GCA_009844085.1 Gammaproteobacteria bacterium
CGTTCAGAATCCTTCTGGCGTCGCCCCATTTCGGCGCCAGCGCGCTGTTCACCAGATCCGCCATGCTGGTGCTTTCGTCACGTTCGAACTTCCCGGTATCGCAGGGCTCGTTGCCCGTGCCGTCGAAGCTGAAGACCAGTGTGGGGCCGGAGTCCGTTATTTCCATTGCGATTCTCCTTGCGCGCATATTGTATAATCTCCCTCCAGTCGCGCCATCAGCGCAACCACGCTTCAGAACTCACTGAGTGTTCAAAGTCTCTCCCCGCCTCGCGATGCGGGGACGGGCAGGATTTGATTTTGCACTGGGAGAACCACAACCAATGATTGGGATATCGAACGGATTCAGGATGGCATGGCTGCTGTCGGCTATTTTCGCAACCAGCGTTTTTGCCCAGGAGGGCGGCGCGGACAATCCATCAGAAACCACCCCGGTAGTGAGCATTTCGGGTAGTGGAACCGTCAGCGAAGGTGGAACGGCCAGTTTCATACTCAGCGCGGAGCCGCCGCCAACGGACAGAATCACGGTCAATGTCTGGATCAGACAGGAAGGCATATTCGCCCGCGTCGGCCAGGCGGGCGCGAGAACCGTGGTCATCGGGCCGACTGGTATCACCCAGCTTAATATTGCCACCGCCGACGACAATGACGACGAGATCGATGGCGGCTTCGCGGCAAGCGTCGTCGCCGGCCCGGGCTATGTACTCCACGAGAGCGAGTTCTCGGCTCGGGTGGGCGTAACCGACGATGACCCCACTCCCACCGAAACGACCGGTTCGATTTCCGGCGTTGTCTTCGCCGACAACGACGCCAACGGCGAGAAGCATCTGTTCGAGCGGGGCCGGCTGTGGTGGAGAGTGCGCTTGCTTGGCGCGTTCGATGTCGCCATCGACCGGCAATCCGCCGATCGCCAGGGCTTCTACCAGTTCCAGCAGGTGCCCCCCGGAGAATACGGCATCGTCTTCCACCATCCGAGCAGCAACGTGGTCTGGAGCAGGCAGACGATTTCCGTAAGCCGCGGGGCCACCAGTACGCTGGATTTTCCAGTGACGGCAAGCGGTATCGTCTATGACAGCGCCTCCCGGAATCCGGTTTCCGGCGTTCGTTTGCGTTTGACCGGCGGCGACGGGACGCCTCTGGCCGGACAATGCCTGCTGCCCGGGCAGCAGGATCAGGCTACCGCCGGCGACGGCGCCTATCGCTTCGATCTGCAGCCGGGCGCGGCCGCAGACTGTCCGGTCGCGACAAGCCGATACAAGATCGAAATAGTGGGTGCGCCGGAAACACATTTTGCCGCTGTTTCCGGAGCAGTCTCGCCGGCGGCGGAGCCGCTTGACGTGGCCGCCTGCGGCGCCGGCACAATGGCCTGTCTCGTGCAGGACAGCCACCAGCCGCCGCGACAAGGCGAAACCGCGCTATATCATCTCGACTGGATTCTTGGCGAGGACGCGGTGACGGCACTGCACAATCATATTCCCGTCGATCCCGTCCCGGCGGAACCGCAGGAGCCGGAAGATCCCGAAGAGCCGGAAGAACCGGAGATTCCGGGACCCGCGACGGCGCTCGGCACGATCTTCGCGGACGACAACGCCGACGGCATGCGCGGCGAAGCCGAGCAGGGCCGCTCGGGCTGGCTGGCCGAACTTGTCACCGAAGCCGGAGAAATCGCGGGCAGCGCGAGAAGCGACGACCAGGGCGACTATTTCTTCGCCGAATTGGCCGACGATGTCGGCGCAGTCCGGGTCCGCCACCCCGACAGCAACATGGTCTGGGCCGAGCGGCCTATTGCGCCGGTTGCCGATATGGCGTCCAGAGTAGACTTTCCCCTGGCGGTAGGCGGGGTGATCTACGACAGTATCGAACGTACGCCCATTCCCGGCGTACGCCTGCATCTGAGCGGGAGCCAGGGCTCGCCGATCGCGGCGCAATGCCTGCTTCCGGGGCAACAGGGCCAGACCGTCGGCGCCGACGGCGCCTATCGCTTCGACCTGCAACCCGGCGCCCATGCCGATTGTCCCGTCGCCGCGACCGACTACGGCATCGAAATCGGCGAGGTTCCCGATGCCTGGCTTGCCGGCGAATCGCTGCTGCTGCCGCCTGAGCCCGGCGTCCTCGACGTTGCGGCCTGCGCCGTCGGCAGCACGGCCTGCGTGGTGCAGGCACAGCATCAGGCCCCCGCAGGCGCCGAAGATGCGAAGCATTTCCGCCGCTGGACATTGGCGGCAGGAGCGGAAGCCGCCTTTCACAACCATATTCCGCTGGACCCGGTCGAAAGTTCGGTCTATGGTGGCCTGATCAGCGTCAGCAAGCAGGCGCTGACGCGTTTTGCTTCGGTTGGCGAACCGGTCGGTTACGAAATCCGCCTTACCAATACCACCCGGGGACGCCTGCGCGGCGTCGAACTGCACGACGACCTGCCCAACGCCTTCAATTTCATTGCCGACAGCGCCAGCATCCAGCCAGTCGAAAACTCACCCGCCGGCAATCCGCCTTTATTCGCCAATCAACCGGCGATTCCTCTTGCCACCAGGGGCAACGATCCGGTCGTTTTCGGGCCGTTCGACCTCGAGGCCGAAAGCAGCGTTGTGATTCGCTATGTCACCCGGCCAAGCACCCGGGCGCGGCAGGGCAGTTATCTGAATACCGCAATGCCGGTGGCGCCTCCGCGCATCATCGGCAATGTCGCCGAAGCGACGGTAAATATCTCCAGCGATCCCCTGTTCGAGCAGACGACGGTGCTTGGCCAGGTCTTCCTCGACCGCGACGGCGACGGCGTACGCGGGATCGACGAGCCCGGCATTCCGGGGGTCAGGCTCGCAACCGTCGACGGACTGCTGATCGAAACCGATCAGAACGGCCGCTACCACGTTGCCGCAGTCGAGGTCGACAACGCCGACAGGGGGACGAACTTCATTCTCAAGCTCGATCCGGAAACCCTGCCCGAGGGCGCCGAGGTTGCCGGCCCGAATCCTCGCGTGCTGCGAATCACTCAATCGCTGATGTCGCGAATCGATTTCGCCGTGCAATACGACGAGAATCACGTCCGCGAACTGTACGAGGAGGTTCCGGCCCGGGCCGTCGTCGAGCGGACGTTGACCCGTTACAACACCGACCGGCTGCAGCCGGTGCGATTCGAATCGGGGCTGACCGACATCCCGCCCGAATACGTCGAACAGTTGCAGCAATTGCTCGATGAATACGCAGATCGCGACAATCTTCGCGTGCGCTTCGTCGGCCACACCGACGACGTGCCGCTGAGCGTCCGCATCCAGCCCGAATTCGGCGACAACCAGGGCCTGTCGGAAGCCAGGGCGCGGGAAGTGGCCGAATTCTTCAGCGGCCAACTCGAGCTCGATCCGGTCATGGTCGAGATTGAAGGCCGAGCCTTCCGCCAGCCCGTCGCGAGCAACCTCACCGAAGGGGGCAGGGCGCTGAACCGCCGCGTGGAAATCGAGGTCGTGTTCGATGAGGTGATCACGGAAACCTCGGAAGAATTCGAACCGGAGGATCCATCCGCCGTAGCCACCGAGCCGGAGACCGAGGTCAGTTACATAACCATGACCGATGTCATCGAACCGGTACGCTTCGGGCCGGACATCGTGGCGCTGACCGGCGAGCAACTTGACGCGCTCGAAAACAGCCTCGACGCCTATTCCGGAGAAAACATCGAATCGGTGCGCTTGAGCGGCGTTTCCTACGTCGCTCCGGGAAGCGGCGACGACGAGGCCCTCGAGCAGGCCAGACAACGCGCCGTGAACGTGGGAGAAGCGGTCGCCGGGCTGCTCGGTCTCGACGAGAGTCAACTCGTGGTCGAAGCCGGCGCCACCACCGAGCTTCTCGCCGCCGACGATACCGAATTCGGCCAGAGCCTGAACCGCCGGGTCGAGGTCGAAGTGAGCTACCTGAGCGTCGCCGAACAAATCAGCAGCCGGACTATCTTCCTGCAGCCCGCGCAACTCGGGCGGACCACCGTGGTCGAGGGCGCCGGCCGCATCTGGATGACGGAAGACGCCTTCAGCCGTGAGGCCCAGCTCGCCGTACTCGCCTTGCAGCCGATCAGCGTAAACGACAACGGCCGCATGACCGCGCCGACCGCCTTCGCCGCCCACGGCAATTACGAAGGCGTCGCCGAGAGCTACCGGCTCGACCTGTACCGCGCCACCGATGTCGATCTGTCACGCCCCATCGCCAGTGTGACTGCAAGCGGGCTCGCCTGGCCGCAAGCCTTCAGCCTGTTCGACCGGCAGCTCACGCTTGAACCGGGCGAACAACTCGCTTATGTGCTGCGCGTCATCGACGGCAGCGGCAATCAGGATTACACCACGGCTCAACTCGTCAATGTCGTCGCCGATGGCCAGCCCGCCGCGGCGGCGCCCGAGAACGTTATCGGCAAGTCGATTCTCGAAGGGCGCCGGATTACGCTTGAAGGCAGCAAAGTTCGCATCCATGGCGCCGATTTCGAGCCGGGAGAACGGTTGGAAGTGGCAGGCATGGACGTTCAGGCCGATGTCAACGGCAAATTTGTCACCGAACTCTTCCTGCCTCCCGGCAATGCGGAAATCGAAGTCAATGGCGGCGGCGAGGGCAGTCGCTGGCGCGAAGTGCTGCGGCCTGAAATCGACGAGAACTACAGCTTCATCGTCGGCATCGCCAGTCTCACGCTCGGTCAGGACAGTTTCGGAGGCGCATTCGAGGCCCTGTCCGATGCCGATGAGTTCGATGAATCGCTCTGGCTCGACGGCCGACTCGCCTTCTACGCCAAGGCCAGGATTCAGGGCAAATACCTGCTCACGGCCCAGATGGACAGCACCGAAGACGAGCTCAGCAACTTCGGCGACAATCTGCGCCGCCGCGACCCCCGCCGCATGTTCCGCCAACTCGACCCCGACCGCTACTATCCGGTCTACGGCGACGATTCGACTACGGTCAGCGATGTCGACACCCAGGGGGCGCTCTACGTACGTCTCGACTGGGACCGCAATCAATTGCTGTTCGGCAATTACAACACCGGTCTGACCGGAACCGAAAACCTGGCCTACAATCGTTCGCTTTACGGCGCCAGGGCACAGTTCGAAAGCGAACGGCACACCGCCCACGGCGACCCGCGCTACAGCGCCACGGCGTTCGCTTCCGAATCGGAATCCGCGGCCGCTCACGTCAGCTTCCGCGCCACCGGCGGATCGGTCTACTACCTCCGGCACACCGACGTGGTGCAGGGATCGGAAAAGGTCTGGATGGAAGTGCGCCAGCGTGACACGCGCCAGGTCATCGAGCGCCGGGAATACGTCGAAGGGCTGGACTACGAGATCGACGCCCTGCAAGGCCGCATCATCCTGCGTCAGCCGCTGCAACCGGTGAGCAACGACTATAACAGCGCGATCATCCGCCGCGGCATCGACGGCGACGCGGTCTATCTGCTTGTCGACTACGAATATGTGCCGGTCGGCTTTTCCGGCGACAACTGGATCGCCGGCGGCCGCGGCAAGGTCTGGCTGACCGAGAACTTCGGCATCGGCGCCACCGGCATCACCGACGACAGCACCGGCGAGGATTACCGGTTGCAAGGTTTCGACATCAGCCTGAAGACGAGCCCCGGGACTTACTTCAATGTCGAGGTCGCCAGTAGCGAGGCCGCCCAGAACGCGGCCGGCTTCGAATCCTTCGATGGCGGCCTGCGCTTCAGTTCGATGGATTACGATAATTCCGGACAGATCTCCAGGGGCGACGCAATCGCTGTCGAAGGACGGATCGACATTGCCGACATCAGCGAGATGTTTGCAGGCAATGTGCGCGCCTGGTGGAAGGACCGCGACCCCGGCTTTTCCTCGGGCAATATCATGCGCAATCAGATCGTGCGGGAAGCGGGAGTCGACGCCGTGGTCCGCGACGACGAGGGCATGCTCGTGCAGGCAAGCGTTTCCGAACTGGAGACCGCGGACGGCGGCAGCGCCAACGTAGCCAGATTACAGGGCGACATCAGCCGCGACCGGCTCACGATCGGGGGCGAGGTCCGCTACGAAGACCTCACTCGCAGCTTTGCAACAGCCGGGTTCGGCGGAGTCCGTCCCGCGGTGCGGGGCGACGCGCTCATGGCCGGCGCCAGGGCGGGCTACGCGCTCAACGAAGACCAGACCCTGTATGCCTCGGTACAGACCGGACTTGACGAAAGCGGACAGCATGTCAACAACGACCGCATCGCAGCAGGACTGGAAACGCGCATCAGCGAGGACCTGTCCGTGCTCGTCGAAGCCAGCGACGGCGATTTCGGCAACGCCCTGTCAGGCGGTGTCAGTTACGCCCCGGTGCAAAATTTCTCCTTCGACGTCCTCAGCGGAGTCGGCGCCGGCGC
Organism: Gammaproteobacteria bacterium; assembly: GCA_009844085.1. GTDB lineage: Bacteria > Pseudomonadota > Gammaproteobacteria > Pseudomonadales > Pseudohongiellaceae > UBA9145. The sequence continues at coordinate 6,347 of VYCF01000031.1, forward strand.
GGTAAGCGAATTCGGCGGCAACTACCAGCTCGAAAACGGCCACGAACTATACGCCAGCTATATTTCCGACCCCGACCGCACCTTCGGCGACGGTGACATGTTCACCCTCGGCCAACGCCGGGATTTCGGCAACCGCTTCGGGGTCTACACCGAATCGCATTTCGGCGAAAACGACTACTACGCCGGCGCCAATCATTCCTTCGGCATCGACTACGCCACCGAAAGCGACTGGATTCTCAGCGGCGTCGTCACCACGGCCAACGACGACATGTTCGCCAACGAACTCGAGCGCGAGGCGGTCTCGTTCGGCGCTTCGGTCGACCGCGAGGACTACAAGTTCAGCGCCAGGACGGAATACCGCACCGACAAGGGATCGGCTTTCGAAATCGAGCAGCAATTGTTCGCTTCGAGCTATACGCGCGTTCTTAGCGAAAGCAGCCGCGTGCTTGGCCGCCTGAACCTGTTGCGAACAGACGACGACTCCCGGGGTGCAGCGGAACATGCCAGGTTCACCGAGTTCGATATCGGCCACGCCTGGCGCCCGGCCGCTCTCGAACGCTGGACCACGCTGACCCGCTACAGCTATCTGTACGACGCGGCGGGCGCCTACCAGATCGGGGGCGGCCCGGACCAGAAGGTCCACATCGTCTCCGCCGAAGCGCTGTACCAGTTCAATACGCGTTGGGAAATCGGCGGCAAGATCGCCTGGAAAAACGGCGAGGCCAGAGCTGCTCTCGGCATCGGCGAATGGCACGACTACGAAGTCAGCCTGGCGGTGGCGAGGGCGCGTTACAACGTCGTGAGCGAATGGGACGTGCTCGCCGAGTACCGCGTGCTCGAGGATCGCAGCGCGGGCAATGCCCGCGACGGCGTCCTCGTCGGCGCCTACCGCAGCCTGAGCGAGAACTTCCAGATCGGCGCAGGCTACAACTTCAGCGATTTCAGCGACGACCTGCGCGACGCCGAATACGACAAGCGCGGCTTCTTCATCGACATCGTCGGCAGTTTGTAGCGGAGAAGAATTTCGCCGGCGCGTTTCAGGCCCCGAGAAAAGCGATCTTGGCCACGAACAGCACGGCCAGGGTGCCGACCGCGGGCTTCAACTGCCTGAATCGCCCGGAAACCAGCTTGATCGCCGCATAAGTGATGAAACCGGCGGCGATGCCGTTGGCGATCGAGAAGCTGAAGGGAATCGTCATCGCCAGCACGACCGCCGGCACGTATTCGGTCGCATCGTCCCAGTCGATCCCGGTCATGTTGCGGATCATCACGCAGGCGACGAAAAGCAGGGCCGCCGCGGTCGCGAACGGTGGAATCGTCGCCGCCAGCGGCGACAGGAATAGCGTCAGCAGGAACAGCACCGCGACGGTCACCGCGCTCAATCCCGTGCGCCCGCCGGCTTTCACGCCCGCCGCGCTTTCGACGTAACTCGTAACCGACGAAGTGCCGAGCAGCGAACCGAGCATCGAGGCGCCTGAATCGACGATCACCGCCTGCTTCAGCCGTGGCAGATTGCCTTCTTCATCGAGCAGTTCGCCTTGCCTGGCGACGGCGATCAGGGTCCCCGAGGTATCGAACAGGTCGGTGAACAGAAAGGCGAAAATCACGCCGAAAAAGACCATGTCGAAAGCGGCGCCGATGTCGAGTTGCAGAAAGGTCGGCGCCAGCGAGGGAACCGCCGACACCGTTCCCTGCCAGTTCACTTCCCCGACCAGCAGACCGGCGGCAGTCACCGCAAGCATGCCGATCAATATGGCGCCGGTCTTTTTCAAGGCGTCGAGCGCCGCGATCAGAATCAGGCCGACGACGGCCAGTACGACGCTCCAGGAACTCACATCGCCGAGCGAGACCAATGTGGTCTCGTCGCCGACGACGATTCCGGCGTTACGCATCGCGATAATCGCGAGGAAGAAGCCGATTCCCGCGGCGGTCGCCAGCTTGAGCGAACGCGGAAAGGCATTGATGATCCAGGTCCGGATCGGCAGCACCGAGATGAGCACGAAGCAGACGCCAGAGATGAACAGCGCGCCGAGCGCCGTCTGCCAGGGGTGTCCCATCCCCAGCACGACGCCATAGGTGAAGAACGCGTTGATTCCCATGCCCGGCGCAAGGGCGATCGGATAGTTCGCATAAAGCCCCATCGCCGCGCAGGCGATCGCCGTGGCCAGGCAGGTGGCGACGAAGACCGCCCCCTGGTCCATGCCGGCATCGGCCAGTATCTGCGGATTGACGATGGCGATGTATGCCATCGCCAGATAGGTCGTGACGCCGGCGGCAATCTCTCTTGAGGCCGTCGTTCCATGCTCGTCGAGGCGGAAGACGCGATCAATCATGCCGATGCCCTGTCCTCAAGCCGGGCGTCCGCCGGCGAAACGTCAAGGCGGCGTCAAGCCTGTACCTGTTCCGCCGTATCGAAGCCGATCATCCATCCGATCCCGTACTTGTCCGTAAGGCGGCCGAAATACGAGCCCCAGAACTGGTCCTGCATGGGAATGAGATCGCTGCCGCCGTCGGAGAGCTTCGCAAACAACTCATCGCATTGCTCCCTGCTGTCCGCCGAGACCGAAAGCGAAAAGTTGTCGCCCACCTTCGGCAGCGGGCCGAAAGCGCGTGACGTATCGCTGCCCATCAGCACGCTGGCGCCGATCGGCAGCGACATGTGCATGATGCGGTCCTTCTCGTCTTCGGGAATGTTCAGATCCGGTGGCCCCTCGGCGAATGTGAGTACGAAACTGAATTCGCCGCCGAAGACCTCGCGATAAAACTCGAATACTTCACGGCAATTGCCGTCAAACGTCAGATAGGTTTCAAGATGCATGAAAAGCTCCTCAGGAATCGCGAGCGATTGTAGCAGCAGTCGAACGCAGATGGTTCAAACTTTGGCCGCATCACCGCAAGGCGTAACGCAGCGAGAGCATCAGCGAGGCGCGTGTGGTGTCATCCGTCCTGGACCAGGCATAAACGGGCTCGCTGCCGTCGAGGCGCAGGTTGGGCGCGTGGCTGCGAAGCAGGGTGCCCTGGTAGGCGTCGGATTCGAAATCGCCGAAGCTCTTCCATTGCAGCTTGAGTCCCAGCGTCAGGAACTCGGTCAGTGCGCGGTCGATGCCCGCCGCGGCAAGGTATCCCGTCATTCGATCCTTGAGCACGGCGCGGCCGGTGCTGACTGTTCCCGCGAGATTTCCGCGGATTTCATCCACGTTGGGCTGGTTGGCGCCGGTTGAGATGTCAGCCGGATTCGCGCTGCGCGCCCAAACCCATGAAAAGTCCTTGCGCGCCCAGGCGACTCCCACGCCGGCGCCGATCCAGGGAGTCCAGCGCGAAGCGTTTGGCCAATCGCGGTAAGCGGTAAGGAACAGTTCGTGCGAACTCGCCGTACCGAGGGTTTCCTCGCCGACCGAGAGTTCGTTGCTGATCTTGTCGAAATCGGCGCCTGAGGCATCCGTGGAAGATACCGTCTGGTCGAAGCGGGTCTCGTTGTAGGCATAGACCACGGCGGCCCGGACAGTCGGGGAAAAGCGGTAACCGAGTTCCGCTTCTGCGGAGAATCCGCTACCGCCGCTGAAAGGCGCAAGCCAGCCGTCTCCGGTGCCGCGGTTGGGCGCGGTGCAGTCCGGGATGGCGAGCGCGCCTGGATTGATGTATTCATCGCAAGTACTCGCCCGGTCGTTGCTGCGGCTGATGACAGTAACGTCCGGCGAGGCATTGCCGCCGATGGACATACCCGCGTAAAGTTCGGCGGCGTTCGCCCCGGCGCCAGCAAGAAGGCCCAGACTTCCCAGAGCGAACAACAGGCGAAGGAAAGAAAACAACCTGATAGCGGGCCACGCGTCAGAAAAAGAAAGCTGAATCATAGCGATTCCCGAAGTTCGAGTCTCGCGTACGGTACCGACCACGTGGTGTCAAGGCAACGAACCTTGGCGCGCTTCGGGTTCATCCTTTCGACCACACCCGAGCGCGCTTCTCCCCGGATATTGAAACTTACAGAGTCGCCAGTCTTGAACTTGGCCTTTGCGATTTCCCGTTGGTCGCGCGTCTGCTCGGTTTCGGGCGCACAGGATTTCGGTGTGGCGCCCAGTTGTCGGGCGATCGTCTTCCAGTCCGGCCCGTGAGCGGCCCTCGGACCCGCCAGCGCATGTGCTATCTCGTGCAGTATGGTGTCGGTAACCTGGTCGCGCGCTCCATTCACCGCGTGCCTGCGGCTTATAAGAATCCGTTTTTCCCGGTAGCGGCATACGCCGAGTTTCTTCTCGGCGTCATTGAATCGGAACGACCAATCGGCAAGACCATGCCGGTCCATGAGATCACGCGCCTCGGCGGCAACTTCCATGAACCGCACTATGCGCTTCTTGCGCTCTTCCGCCTTGAGTGCGCAAACGTGATTGAGTCCGCCATATGGCACATTCCAGAATTCGGCGCCGCAACGCACCTTGGCTCGCGTCGGATTCAGATTCTGAACCGAACCATGCAGTCTGCCTTTGTCGGCGACTGAGAACCATACCTCGTCCCCGGCATCGAACAGGATCTGCTTGTCCGCGTTGATCATCAATCGGCAGGAGATATTTCTTTTTTAGCCAGCAACTCTTCGAACTTGCTCACTGCCTGCTCAAATTTGTCGCGACAGCCGGTGTTGCAGAAGCCAACGACCTGGCCCTTGTACTCGGTGAGGGAGTCGGCCTGGACCGGCTTGCCGGACCACGGGCAGTCAGTGTTGATGCAGTATTCTATGGTAAGGCGTTGCAAGGACAATTAGTTCGCTCCGGGTTTTTGCGAACAAGACTTGGATGTGTCGCACGACTCGCGTGCGATCCTTAGCCGCTTCAGCGCACATTCGACATCTGCCGCTTCTTTGGGGGTGAGTTGCAGAAACTCCACCGTACCCCCGAATTTCCAGCCAGCGGCTTCCAATTTTCTGCGTTTAGTGGCTTTCATGATGGTATCCACGGAAAATGGCGGTGTGTGGGAATTGACCCTACACCGCGCTGGAGACGTTGGTTCAATCCTTTTCGTCACCGGTAGCGAGGATATGACACATACCTAGAGACGACAAGGAAACCGGTCTATTCCGGCGAATCAGTTGGATCAGAACACGCCCCCATATGCGATTACTCCGCCAATTCTCGATCTGGTCGCACAGATCGTCGAAGCCATTGGTCGTGTTGACCAGGCCGTTGTTTGGGCGAATCCGCGACTACGGAGGGCCAACCGCATAAGGGCCATTCAAGGCTCGCTGGCGATAGAAGGCAACAGGCTCAGCGAAGAACAAATTTCAGCAATCCTCGACGGCGAGCATGTGATCGCACCCTTGCGCGAAATTCAGGAAGTCCGCTCCGCCGTCAAGGCTTATGAGGAATACACGCGGTGGGAACCCGCCAGCGAAGCCGACTTGCTTACCTCGCACGGAGTGCTAATGGCCGGATTGCTCGACACTCCTGGTAGCTACAGGCGCGGGGGAGTTGCCGTAGTCGGCGGTGGCGAAATCCATCACATAGGTCCTTCGGCAAACCGTGTGCCGCTACTTATGTCGAATTTGCTGACATGGCTTGCCGGAACGCAGGAGCATCCGTTGATTACCAGTTCGGTCTTCCACTACGAGTTCGAGTTCATTCATCCTTTTGCGGACGGCAATGGAAGAATGGGCCGGCTCTGGCAGACTTTGATCCTGACCCACTGGAATCCCTTGTTCGCTTATGTGCCGGTGGAAAGCCACGTCCACGCTCGACAAAGCAGATACTACGGAGCGATTCAACAAAGCACTGCAGAAGGAACAAGCACGCCGTTCATCGTCTATATGCTGGAGGCCATTCTTGATGCGGTCGTCTCCGTCCCACAAGAAAGCCATGAAGAACCCCAAGTGTAGCGGCTTCTGGCAGCTTGGATTCACGGCACGACCGACAGAATAGTCCATCTCGGCAAGACCGCACGGAATGGCACCAAGATCGCATTTGAATTTACGGCTGCGGTGGCCTCTTCCTGAGTTGCCGGCGGCGAGAAGTTTCGCAGTCGAGCATTTAGTTTCGGTTGTATTTTGCCATGAGGACAGCGACGATTATGACCAAGAACAGCCATATGCTCGCGAGAACGCCAAGCGGCGGACCATTGCCTTCCCTGGACCTGCTGGATACCGCAGATGCCTGAACCACAGCAACGAAATTTTCATCCTCTAAATCTTCCACTTCATTTGGATCTGCTGCAGACGTTAGAGCGTCATCAGGTGCCGTTGTGAGGTGAGGCGGAGCCGGAACCGGCACGAATACATCACGATCAGGCGGCATTGTGCGAGAAGGGTCTTCCTCAGCAGACACGTTAGATTCGTCTGCGGGCAAGTTTAATCCCATGAAGCCCACGAGGGAGGCTGCGAGAAAGAACAGCAACAACACAGTCAAGCAAAGGCTAAGCGCTATGAGAAACATTCTCAGCATAGATCATCCTCAGTTGACGCATCAGCCATCATTTTAGCACCCGAGAACCTAGGCGTTCGTAATATTGGCGGGCATTTCCCCATTTCTTTTATGGGACAATGGGTTATGTGTCACAAAACGGTACGTTAAAATGTCTCTTTTGGTCCAAAACAGCACACCAATACCCTCCACTCAGGTCGCCCATTTCCGTACGGGGCTGAGATTTTGCGGAAGGGATCCCATGGCCGACAAGCCGCGCGTTCCCTTTGCGGTTGACCCGTCGGCGAAGTGCGGGGAATACAGGTCAATCTCTGCCGGATGTCTCCGAGCCGCAGCCGAAGCGCAACCACCAAAGGCACAAATGCATGAAGGACAAGAAGACACTCATAAAAAGTGGAGAGTTCAACGACAGGCTCAAAGGGGCCATACGGGGAGACCTGGCGCCGCTAGAAGGCTCCGAAGGCCATATGCGCATCATAGGGGAAAACCTGAACAAAAAGGCGCTGGAAATGCATCGGGGCGTGATTGCGCTGCTGAGGCCGGAACCTCCCATGGCGGGGGCCGCAGGTGCGCTCATTCGCCCCATGTTTGAATGCCACCTACGGGGCAGTTGGTGGATCAAGTGCGCCCTCGGTGAAATCAGCGACCCCGACAAAAGTGACAACATGCGGAACATCGAGGCATTCGTATCACCCCCGCTTGAGGGTGCGGGCCAGGATCCCGCCCAAGTCAAAGCCGGACAGCAGGGCAATATGCTGAGCAGAAAAGACTACCGAAAAGCTTGGGCCTGGCAAACGATTATCGCCAAGCTGACGACAAACCAACCTAACAAGGAATTTATTGAGAGTTACTCCGCCTTCCTTGACCTCAAACTTCAGGGTTACGACGACGCGCCGACCGACTATGCTGTCAAGGACTTCCTCCACGACTTCGTGCATGGCGGTCACCTACAGGCGCAAACCGGAATCAGAATGGTGAATGGTGCCCTACGTGCGAAGGGGTACTACACGGAAACCCTACAGACATCCTTCCTCAACATGGCAGAGCACATCGCGTGGCTGTCCGCGATGGCAATCGCCCGGGCGCACACCGACCCCAATGTCCGTGGAGAGATAGCGCGAATTGGAGAAAATTACTTGGCATCCAAGCGCAATGTGCGCCGGCAACCCCCAGCATCGGGATTTCACCGTGGCGATTCTCATTGATGGCCATCGTTCATCTCTGCAATGTGGAGTTGCTCGGAAATCGCACGACGAAACTGACAGTAGCGCATCCTGCCTTGAAGTCAATCGAGAGCTGGTCGCCCGAAATGTGCTTGGCCCCGTTCGGCGGACTTCCCGAGTAGTGAATGCCGAAGATGGGGCGCATCGCCTACCTGACCAAGTAGTCAAACTCTGGAAGATCGACGGGAAGATGGGATTTCCAATTCAATTTCTTCTTAAATTTCTCGGAACTTTTGAATGGACCGCCCCAACCCTCCGAAAAAGCCCGCATGCGCAAACTCCAATTTCAGCTTGTATCACTTATGGGTAAGCTTACGCGTATGCTGCAGCATTCCCTTTTTTGCCCCTGTTAGGGCAGGAACCCGCCAAACTTCCGAACGGTTCTGGCGGAGAGAGAGGGATTCGAACCCTCGATAGGGTTTAACCTATACGCCCTTAGCAGGGGCGCGCCTTCAGCCGCTCGGCCATCTCTCCGTGGGGTGCGAAATGGTATCACAGGCGCTTGGAGACGTTGAAACTGTGAGCTTGCGTCGCCGCAAGCTCGGGGCGTTCTCGCCCTTGTACATCGGTCGTCAGGATTTGACGTTCTGATTGAAGCAGCCGCTTCTGCTGGCTCCCAGGGGAGGCTCCAGGTTAAAGCGTGGTTTGATTTCTACTCCCAGCTGCTTGAGTTCTAATTCAAGCCTTTCGTGAGCAGCTACCGTACCTTTATTTATTCCCTTGTTCTTGCTCAGGATTCTTGATCGCTCATATCTGGAATATCGTTTTGCTTCAGGCATGCTAGAAATACTCTTTTGAGTGAACGAACGACAGATGCTGTTCCCGATTCATGTAGTCCTTCAAGAGCCCAAAGTACTCCCGTACTTTCTTGTACAGGGACGGATCATCCTGAAAATTTTCAATCTTCAGTTTGATCTCTTCGCCCCGAAGAGTGTCCATATCAATCGCTCGGCCATGAGATCGCCATCTTGTTGGGTCATTCAACAGTGCTGCGATTTGTCGAGCTCGCTCCATTTTCATATCTTCATCGACGGGAATACCTTGAGTTTCCGTTTTTTGCCAGGTTCTGAATTTGTACTGGGTCAGCCACTTGATCAGAAGGTCTATGGATAGTTCTCGCGCTTGCTCGAATTGATACAGTTCACCGAGGTCCAGCTTGTTCAGTAATGCATATTCCGCGGTTGTAAGCTGGCCCGTTTGGGCTTTCTGGTTAAGGCGCTCAAACTGGTCGAGATAGGATAGCGCCGGCACAAGCTTTCCATCCTTCTCGATTTGAGGGTCAATGGGTCCCAGGCACGAAAAATGATCCATCATAATCCTGTCAGCGCTTAATGCCAGAATTGTCCCCGCAGACATGGCCGTATTTGGGACGATCACAATGACTTCTTCGTAGTTGAATCGTATTGCAGTTACCATTCGCTCAACTACTTCCGCAACTCCGCCCGGAGTGTCAAGAATTATCGCAACAGAATCTTTCCTCTCAGAAAGGGCTTCGATTGCGGAACGAAGGCTCAGTTCGAGTCCTGGCAGAATTGGACTGAAGATTGCAACTACATCGGCGTCTAGTTGGTCGCCAATTTCTTCCAATTGGCGGGTCAACTGTTCCTTGATTTGGTTGTCAACTGGTCTCATTTCGGTCCTCGGGCTGCCACCTCAGTGGATTGAGCTACAGGAATTGACGAGTTCGCGCCACGCATACAAGTAACAGACCGATGTGTTTCCCTAATTTGTTCAAAAAAGTTTGCGGAGAGAGACCTTCGATAGGGCTTAACCCATGTGCCCTTAGCAGGGGCGCGCCTTCAGCCGCTCGGCCATCTCTCCGTGGGGCGGGGAATGGTATCACAGGCGGTCCGGTGCTTTGAATGAAGGTGTCTGTGATTCAGTGCGGGCGTGTGCGACCATTGATTGGGTGTGCGAAGCAGGGCGGCGCCCGAGGTCTGGCATGAAAATGATACTGAATGGGGCGGCTATGGTATTGGCCTTGTCGATTCTTTCGCCGACGGCCGGCGCCCAGCTTGAGCCGCTGACGATCTATCCGGCCGGGACGGTCATCACCATGGATCCATCACTGCCCCGCGCTTCGGCGGTTGCGGTGAGCGAGGGGCGGATCGTGGCGGTTGGAGACGTCGGGGATTTCGATGTCTGGGCGGCGGGGCGCGAAGTCAACGTCGACGAACGGTTCGCGGACAAGGTGATCGTGCCCGGCCTGATCGACAATCACCTGCATCCGTTCCTGGCGTCGATCGTACTCAACACGGTCTGGATAACGCCGCAGGAATGGCAGGTGGGCGATATGCGGGTGCCGGCCACGCGCACCCATGAAGGCTTTGTCCGGCGCCTTGAGGAGGAACTCGCGGCGAGTTCAGACCCTGCCTCACCGCTGCTCAGTTGGGGCTATCACGCGTCCTGGCATGAAGAGGTCATGCGGCCGGAACTCGATGAAATCTCCTTGGGCAAGCCGATCGTCCTGATCCAGCGCTCGTTCCACGAAATCGTCATGAACACCGCGGCGCTGGACTGGCTTGGGCTCAACACCGACGATATCGGAGTCCATCCGGACATCGAACTGGGCGAGGGTTTCTTTTCCGAAAGCGGCGTCGATGTCGCGCTCGAGCGGCTGGTGCCGTATTTCTTCGATCCCGAACGATTGCGGGCCGGGCTCGACGCCCTGAGAGACACGGTTCACGCGGGCGGCATAACGACAATCGGCGATATGGGCGTCGGCGGTTACCTCAGATTGCAACAGGAAGCCCAGGTTTACCAGGACCACTTCGGCGACTCGCGAACGCCCTTCAGGATGTTCATGGTCGCTTCGCCGGGACTGATGCTGACGCCGCCGCCCAAGTCCGATGTCGATGAATTCGCCGGCGTCAGTTTTCCGAAGGTCTTTTCGGGCCGGCACGTGAAATTTTTCGCCGACGGTGGTTTCTTCGCGCTCAACATGCGGATGAAGTACCCCGGCTATACGGACGGGCACGAAGGCAGGTGGATGATGGCCCCTGAAGCGCTGGAGACGGCGATTCGCCCCTACTGGAACGACGGCTACCAGGTCCATGTGCACGTCAACGGCGACGAAGGCCTCGACGTGGTGCTCGATATCCTCGACAGGATGCTCCAGGAGAGGCCCAGGTTCGATCATCGTTTCACCTTGCATCACATCGGCATATCCACCAACGAGCAGCTTCGCAGGGCAGCGGCGCTCGGCGTGGTGATTTCGGCGCAGCCGAATTACCTGTGGGCGCTCGGCGACAAGTACGCGGAAAGCGGGCTGGGCTACGACCGTGCGTCGCAGATGTCGCGCATCGGGGCGATGGTGCGCAACGGTATTCCCACCTCCCTGCATTCGGATTTCACGATGGCGCCGGCTTCGCCCTTGTGGCTGGCATGGGTAGCCGCGAACCGGATTACGGCCGATGGGACGCTCATGGCGCCGGAGGAGCGCATCAGCGTCGAGGAGGCCCTGCGCGCGGTGACGATCGATGCGGCCTTCGCCATGGGACTCGAAGACGAGATCGGCAGCATCGTCGCCGGCAAGAAAGCGGATTTCACGATCCTGGAAGCCGACCCCTTCGAGGTTCCGGCCTCGACCTTGCGCGACATCGAAATCTGGGGAACCGTTTTCGAGGGCACGGTCTACCCGATTACCTCGCCCGCGGATTAAATCACCTTGTTTTGGCTCAATTTCCTGATTTCGGATTCGGCATAGCCGAGTTCGCGCAGGATGGATTCGGTGTGCTCGCCGACCGCGGGGATCGGGCCGATCTGCGGCTCGTATGAACTGTCGTTGCCGGGTGGCTTCAGGGCTCTGATCGGGCCCGCGGGGCTTTCGACTTCGATGAAGCGGCCCAATGCCTTGAGTTGCGGATGTTCCCATACGGCGGCCATGTCGTTGACGTCGGCCCAGGCGATGCCTGCAGCGTCGAGACTGGCGGTTAGCGCGGCGGAGTCCAGTTTCTCGAAGGCTTGCACGATCAGTTCGCGCAATTCGCCGCGATTTTGCGAGCGGGCGGCGTTACCGGCGAATCTGGCGTCTTCCGCCAATGATGGGTGTCCCAGGATATCCGCGCAGAAAGCCTTCCATTCGCGTTCGTTCTGGATGCCGAGCAGCAGCGTCTTGCCGTCGCCGGCGGGAAATACGCCATAAGGGTAGATGCTCGCGTGGTCGGCCCCGCCGCGCGGCGGTGGGGGATTGCCCGCGTAGGCGTAATAGAGCGGGAATCCCATCCATTCGGTCATGGCTTCGAGCAGCGAAATGGCGATATGCGAACCCTTGCCGGTTCTGCCGCGCTGGATCAGCGCCGCGAGGATGGCGGCGTGGGCCTGGCTGGCGGCGGCGATGTCGGCGATGGAAATGCCGCTCTTGACCATGTCTTCGCCGTCGCCGGTGACCGAGAGAAAGCCCGCTTCCGCCTGCATGAGCAGGTCATAGGCCTTCTTTTCGCGCCAGGGGCCGTCGTCGCCGTAACCACTGATGTCGCAGACGATCAATCGGGGATAGTCAAGCGACAGCTTTGCATATGAAAGCCCGATTCGTTCGGCCGCGGCGGGGGCGAGGTTCTGCACGAGGACGTCGATTTGGGCCAGCAGGCGCTTGAGGATTTCCGCCGCCGCGGGCTGCTTTATGTCGAGGGTGAGGCTTTCCTTCGAGCGGTTGGTCCAGACGAAATGCGAACACAGTCCCTCGACCCGGTCGTCGTAGTAGCGCGCAAAGTCTCCGGTTTCGCGCCGTTCGACCTTGATGACCCTGGCGCCGAGTTCGGCGAGTTGCCGGGTGCAAAGCGGCGCCGCGATGGCGTGTTCGAGCGAGAGAACGGTGATGCCGGTAAGCGGAGGCTGGTTCATGCAGGTGGCGCCATCCGCGCTTCGCCACGCAGGCACTCCGCGCCTTCTTCGTTGGCAATCCAGAGATCGGCGCGGCCCGTCGCGTCAGGTTCCCGGCCGCACAAGCTGAACGATTGCGTATCGAAAACGGGATTTGTCATGCGAAACGAATATTCGAGCAACGGCCTGCCGGGAAAACGCAGCAGCAACTCGTCTATCAGCAGAGTCGCCAGCAAGGGTCCATGCACGAGCAGGCCGGGATAGTCTTCGACGTCGCGCACGTAGTCGCGGTCGTAATGAATCCGATGCGCGTTGAATGTCAGGGCGGAATAGCGAAACAGGACGATGGCGTCGGCCCGGGTTTCACGCTCGAAATCGGCATCGGCCGGCACAGGCCCTGGCGCGTGGGCCGGAGCATCGGCGGCGCGTGCTTCGCGATAGACGATATCGTGCCGTTCGCTGAAAGCAAGGCCCGCCGGACTGTCGTATTCGTGGGCTACTTCGACAAAAGCGAGCCGGCCGCTGCGGCCCTGCTTGAACTCGATGCCGTCGATACGCGAACGCCTGGTGACGGTTTCGCCTATGTACAACGGGTGATGGAAACGAAACCTGCTGCCGGCCCACATGCGCCGCGGCAGTTCGATGGGCGGCAGGAAACCGCCTTTCCTGGCATGTCCGTCCTCAGCGATCTCGCTTTGCGGCGTCATTTCAAGGAAATAACACCAGTGCCAGAGCGGCGGCAGGGGCGAGCCTGCACCGGCCGGCGTTTGCGGACGGTCGAGCAGGGCGGCAAAGCCGCGCAGCGGATTCGGGCCGATGACCTCGGTGCATGATTCGGTCTTGCCGAGCCATGCGTCAAATTTGCCAGCGGTATCTGTCATAATGCCTTCGGTCGGACGGGTAACCGCCCGGAAAATAGCAGGATTCCCGATCTATGTCCGGCAAGTATTTCGAAGAACTGGAAATCGGCATGGCGTTCGATCACCTGCCGCATCGCACGATTACCGAGGCGGACAACCTGCTGTTTTCCGCCATGACCCACAATCCCCAGCCGCTGCACATCGATGCCGAGTTCGCTGCTTCCTCGCAGCATGGCCAGCGCCTGGTCAACAGCCTGTTCACTCTCGGCCTGGTGATCGGGCTTTCCGTAGGCGACACCACGCTGGGCACCACAATCGGCAATCTCGGCATGGAACAGGTCGAATTCCCCAGCCCCGTTTTCATCGGCGATACGATCCGCGTGCAGACGCGCATCACCGACAAGCGCGAGTCGAAGACCAGGCCCGACCGCGGCATAGTCTGGTTCGAACACATCGGCCGCAACCAGCGCGACGAAATCGTCTGCCAGTGCCTGCGCAAGGGCATTATGCTGCGCCTGCCGGCGGAAGACTGACGGCAATGGCTACCGATGCGGACTCCGCAGAGTTGATCCTCCGGCGCAGCGTTCATTTCGTGCCCGGCGGCAATGAACGCATGTTCGAAAAATCCCTCGGCCTTGCGGCCGACGCGCTGATTCTCGATCTCGAGGACTCTGTGACGCCTGAAGGCAAGGCCGCCGCGCGGGATGCCGTTTGCGACTGGTTGCGGCAGGCGGACTTCGGCGGCCGACAAAAGCTGGTCCGCATCAATCCGCTCGATTCGCCCTGGGGCGAAGCCGACATTGCCGCCGTCATCGCCGGTTCGCCCGATGGCCTTGTCGTGCCGAAAGTGACCCGGGCAAGCGATGTCGAATCCGTAGATGGCCTGGTCGCGGAACAGGAACGGCGCACCGGACTGGCAACGGGCTCGGTCAAGCTGTTGCTGATCGGGACCGAGACGCCCGGTTCGGCCTTTCATCTGCCGGAATTGGCCGCTCATCCGCGCGTAGACGGTTTGACCTGGGGCTCGGAAGATCTCTCAGCCGAACTCGGCGCCAGCGCGATCCGGGACGCGTCCGGCGAATACCTCGAAGTATTCAGCCTCGTGCGCTCGCTTGCCTTGCTGGCGGCGGCAGCGGCCGGCAAGCAGCCGATCGACACGATCTACGCCGATGTCCGCGACCTGAAAGGTCTGAGGGAAGAATGCCGGCGTGCGGCGGCGATGGGATTCACCGGCAAATTGACTATCCATCCCGATCAGATTGATATCGTCAACGAGATGTTCACGCCGAGTCCGGCAGAAGTTGCCGAAGCCGAGGAACTGCTGGCCGCCGCCGACGAACACATACGCCAGGGTCGCATCGCCTTTCGTTTCAAGGGGCAGATGGTCGATGTGCCGCACTTGAAACGCGCGCGCCGAATCCTGGCGCGCACTGGCGGACAGACGGAAGATTGACCGTGGATTTCATCGAAAGCGAAGAACAACGCATGATCCGCGAGTCGGTCGCAAACCTTTGCAGCCGCTTTCCGGACGAATATTGGGAAGAACGCGACCGGCTCGGCGAGTTTCCGCAGGAGTTCTACGATCTCGTCGCCGAGGCGGGCTGGATCGGCACCGCGATTCCCGAACGCTGGGGCGGCGCCGGCCGCGGCATTCGCGACGCCGCCATCCTGCTCGAAGAAATCGCCGCTTCGGGAGCGGCCATGAACGGCGCCTCGCCGGTGCATCTGTCGATGTTCGGCATTCATCCGCTGGTCAAGCACGGTTCCGACGCAATGCGCGAGAAGTATCTGCCCGATGTCGCCAGCGGCTCGTTGCATGTGGCCTTCGGCGTCACCGAGCCCGATGCCGGCACCGACACCACCTCTATCCGCACTTTCGCCCGCCGCGAAGGCGATGAATACATCGTGCGCGGACGCAAGGTCTGGACGACCAAGGCCACGCATTGCGAACGTGTAGTGCTGCTCGTGCGCACCACGCCCAGGGAAGAAGTCGAGCGCAAGACCGACGGCATGACCCTGCTTTTCGCGGAGTTGCAGCGGCCCGAGGTCAGCGTTTCGCCGATTCCCAAGCTCGGCCGCAATGCCGTCACGACCTGCGAGGTCGTATACGAAGATCTGCCCGTGGCGGTTTCCGACCGTATCGGCGAAGAGGGCAAGGGCTTCTATCACCTGCTCGACGGGCTCAACGCCGAACGCATTCTCGTAGCCTCGGAAGCCGTCGGCATCGGCCGCGCCGCGCTGCGCAGGGCGGTGGATTACGCCAACGAGCGAACGGTATTCGACCGCCCCATCGGCAAGAACCAGGGCATCGCCTTCCCGTTAGCCCAGGCGCGCACCCAGCTTGAAGCCGCCGCGCTGATGGTGGCGAAGGCGGCCTGGCTGATCGATCACGACCGGCCCTGCGGCAAGGAAGCGAACATGGCGAAATGGCTGGCGGCCGAAGCCGGATTCAACGCGGCCGATGTGGCGCTGCAAACCCATGGCGGCTTCGGCTACGCCCGGGAATATCATGTCGAGCGTTACTGGCGCGAGGCCCGGCTCATGAAACTCGCGCCCATCACCCAGGAAATGATCCTGAACTACGTCGCCGAGCATGTGTTAGGCTTGCCGCGCAGTTACTAGCGCGTAAACGAAGGAACGAAAGTGACCACAGACATCGTTGCGAGCATGAAGGAAGGCCCCATGCGGCCGGTGCAAGTTCTCGCCGTGACGATCTGCGTGGCCATCAACATGATCGATGGATTCGACGTGCTCGTCATGGCTTTTACTGCGTCGTCGATCGCCGCCGAATGGTCGCTTCAACCTCAATCCGTGGGGATTCTGCTCAGTTCGGGTCTGTTCGGGATGGCCGCGGGGTCGCTTTTCCTGGCGCCGATTGCGGACAAGATCGGCCGCCGCAACACGATTCTTGTTTGCCTGATAATCATCAGCGGCGGCATGCTCGCTTCGGCGTTCACCTGGTCGATGTCGAGCCTCGCCAGTGCCCGGGTCGTGACCGGAATCGGCATCGGCGGCATGCTGGCGAGCATTACCACAATCACGGCGGAATACTCGTCCCACAAGCGGCAGGGTTTCGCCATCAGCATGGTGCAGTCGGGCTATCCGGTGGGCGCCACCATCGGCGGAACCATCGCGGCGTTTCTGATCGTCGCTTACGGCTGGCGTTCGGTTTACGTATTCGGGGCGGCGTGTACGGTCGTGATGATTCCGCTGGTGCTCAAATACCTGCCCGAATCGCTCGAATACCTAATAGAGCGCAAGCCTCGCAACGCGCTCGAAAAGGTAAATCAGCTGCTCAAGAAACTGGGTATGGACCAGATTGCCGAATTGCCGGCATCGCAGCGCACCGGCAATGCCGCCGGAGTCGGCGTGCTCGAACTCGTTTCCGCCCCGCTGCGGACTTCAACCTTACTGCTGTGGTGCGCGTTTTTCATGGTAATGCTCAGTTTCTATTTCGTCCTGAGCTGGACCCCGACCTTGCTGACCGAAGCGGGTTTGCGCGCCGAACAGGGCATTTCCGGCGGCGTGTTGATGAACATCGGCGGCGTCGTCGGTGGAGTGACGCTGGGCTACCTGACCGCACGATTTTCCCGTCACCGCCTGACCGCCCTCTACATGGTGCTATGCGCGGTTTTCATGGCCCTGTTCGGCCTGCTGGACGGCAATCTCGGCGTAATGCTCGTACTCGGATTCGTGATCGGCTATTTCATCTTCGGTTCGATCATCGGCGTCTACAGCATTGCTCCGAACATCTACAGCACGATCGTGCGCAACACCGGCATGGGATGGGCGATCGGCGTCGGCCGCTTCGGCGGGATCATCGGGCCGTCGGCCGCGGGTTTCCTGCTCGCCCAGGGATGGACCGGCGCCCAGTGTTTTTACGCTTTCGGCATTCCCCTGCTGATCGCGATGGCCGCCGTGCTGCTGTTGAAAGCGCAGCAGACCCCCAGCTTGCAGCCTGCCTGACCCGGCCCGGCCCTGTAAGCCCATGTGGTTTTGCCAAAAGCGATCTTGTGCGATTGCGTCCGCCTCGGCAAAATCGGATGCATGAATTCAATATACAAACCGAAGGTACAGACCCGTGAAAAGAAGACAGATGATTGCAGGTTCGCTGGGGGCGATTTTGGCGGGAAAATTCGGCAGGTTGTACGCGGCAAGCAATGACGGACTCTTTGTCCCTCCGCAATCATGCAAGGAAACACTGCGCCTTACCCAGGGACCATATCTTACCGAGAGCCCGCTTCGCTCCGATGTCAGGGGCGGCCGGGAAGGCGTCCCCTTGCGGCTTAGGCTCCAGGTACTCGACCATTACTATTGCTCTCCCGTCGAAGGTGTTCTGGTTGAAATCTGGAGCTGCGATGCCCAGGGAATCTACTCGAACGTCCAGAACATTATTTTCGATTATGAAACCACCGAACGAAGTGGATTTGCCGAGGACACGAGAGGAACGGATTTTCTGAGAGGCCATCAATTCACCGACGCTAACGGCGAAGTTGAATTTCTGACCAACATCCCCGGCTGGTATGCGGGACGCCTTCCTCATATTCATGTGCGAACCGTCGCGGCGCGGGAGTGGACCGCACTCGATACCCAACTTTTCATCCCCAGGGATATCGAGCGCCGCGTGTTTGCTTCGGGCGCCTATGCCAGCCACGGTCAAAATCCATGGACAATCGAGAGGGATCTCGTCGTCAAGGGAAATCAGGAGATCGTCGATGAATTGACCATCTCCATGGAGGAAGAAGGCGAAGGCTTTGCAGGCGATTTCACCATTGCCATGACAGGTTGATCCCGATTGAAGTGAAACTGCATTGGTCTTCCAGGTCCCCATTCGTCCGCAAGGTCATGATTGTCGCGCATGAGACCGGCCAGGCCGACGAGATCACAACCGTCAGGTCCGTCGTGGGCCGCACGATCGTCAACCCCGACGTTGTCGAAGATTCGCCGGTCGGGCGCATTCCGGTATTGGCGCTTGACGATGGCATCGTTCTTACGGGTTCGTTCGCCATTTGCGATTACCTTGATTCGAGGCACAACGGACGGAAGTTGATTCCGCCCCGCGGCGAATCGAGATGGCGCGAACTGGAATTGCACGGTGTAACCGATGGAACGCTGGATATCCTGCTGAATTGGCGCTACGAGAAAACGAAGCCGGAAGCGCAACGCTGGCGAGCATTCTGCGAGAGTTCCGCCGCCAAGGTTAAGCATTCCCTGGCCTGGCTCGATCGGCGAGCCGGGGATTTCAGGGATGAGGATTACGGGATCGGCCAGATCACATCAGGCATCGTTCTCGATTACCTGGATTTCCGGTTTCCCGAAATTGACTGGCGTGATTCCAATCCGAATCTGCGCCATTGGCACAAGATCTTCAGCGCACGCCCTTCCAGCAAGGCGACGGAGATCGTAGATGACGAACAAGGCTGAATGAGATATGGACCACGTCCCCGCCGTACTTCCCGCGCATCGCGCGCAGACGCAAATCGAGAATATTTGCGACACCCACAATCACGTGTTCGGTCCCTTCGACCGGTTTCCGCTGCAACATCCGCCCGAGTTCCCGATGCCCCTGGCGACCATCGAGACATACCTGGAAGTGCTGGACAGGACCGGCCCGGGGCGCGGCGTGCTCGTGCAGCCGACGCAGCAGGGTTGCGACAATACGGACTTGCTCCATGCACTGGACTTGGCGGGAGATCGGCTGCGGGCGGTAGGCGGCTTGCGCTCCGGAGCGACCGACGAGACCTTCGGCAAGTTGGACCGGGCCGGGGTCAGGGCGCTTCGTTTCGTCGAAGCGCCGCTCCCGGACGGTTCTCCCCGCCCCGGCGCGGTGGAGTTCGCCGAGATACCGGGGCTCGCCTCACGCCTCGCGGCCT
This sequence comes from Gammaproteobacteria bacterium, assembly GCA_009844085.1. Lineage (GTDB taxonomy): Bacteria > Pseudomonadota > Gammaproteobacteria > Pseudomonadales > Pseudohongiellaceae > UBA9145. The sequence continues at coordinate 25,522 of VYCF01000031.1, forward strand.
GTAACTGGGCTGTCGACGTATGGGCGCCGCTGCCGCGGCTCATCGCCAGCCTGGACGTGATCATGCAAAACGACATTCCTGTCATTTTCGAACACATGGGAATGCTGGACGTTCGCTCGGGAGTGACCGACAGGCATTTCCAGACGATGCTCGGACTGGTTCGGGAAGGACGAATTCACGTCAAGCTCTCGGTTTGCCGCTGCTCGACCGAAGCGCCGGAATACGAGGATCTGCGGCCGTTCCATGACGCACTGGTGGAAGCGAATCCGGATCAGCTCGTCTGGGGTTCCGACTGGCCATTCATTCGCATGGACGGCAACGAGCCCGATCCGGCAAAGCTGCTGGACCTGTTTTGCAACTGGACCGACGATGCCGGTTTGCAACGGAAGATTCTCGTCGACAATCCCGAACGGCTGTACGGTTTCCGGGAAAGAGCCTAACCCCGGAGTTTCTTCAGCGCCTGTTCCGGCGCGATGAAACTTCTTCCCAGGGCGGTCGCCACGGCTTCGTAGGTAATGTGGCCGCGGCAGACGTTCATGCCCCGGCGCAGATGCACGTCCGCCTCGAGCGCCTGCCTGACGCCCTCGTTCGCCAGCTTGCGCACATAGGGCAGGGTGGCCCGGCAAAGCGCCTTGGTCGACGTGACCGGCACGCTGCCGGGGATATTGGCGACGCAATAATGCACGACGCCATGCTTGACGAAGGTCGGCTCGTCGTGGGTCGTCGGCCGCGAGGTTTCCACGCAGCCTCCCTGATCGATGCAGACGTCGGCGATCACGGCGCCCGGTTTCATCTTCATGACGAGGGATTCGGAAACGAGCGGTTGCAGCTTTCCACCCGGCACGAGCAGTGCGCCGACGACCAGGTCGGCTTCGACTACCAGCCGCTCGATGTTTTCCGACGTCGAATCGACGCATTCCAGTTCCGGCCCGAGCATTTCCCGTAACTGTTCCCGCCGTGCGGGAAACTTCTCGACGATGGCGACCCGGGCGCCGAGTCCGAGCGCGATGCGTGCAGCGTTGCTGCCCACCGTGCCGCCGCCGATGACGACGACCTTGCCCGGTTCGACGCCGGTGGCGCCGCTGAGCAACAGGCCCATGCCGCCCTGGCGTTTTTGCAGAAAGCTTGCCGCCGCCTGTACCGACATGCGCCCGGCGATCTCCGACATCGGTATCAGCAGCGGCAGGGCGCCCTGATCGTCGGTAACTGTTTCGAAGGCGATGCAAAGCGCGCCGCTTGCCTGCAGATCGTCGGTCTGTTCGGGGTCCGAGGCCAGATGCAGGTAGCCGAACAGCGTATGCCGCGGCTGCAGAAGAGCGCGTTCGGCGCCGTTCGGTTCCTTTACCTTGACGATCAGGTCGACGGCATCGAAAAGTTCGGCCGCATCGGCGGCGATTCGCGCGCCGGCCTGTTCGTAATCCGCGTCGCTTTCGCCGATGCCTGCTCCCGCGCCGGTTTCGATCCAGACTTCATGGCCGTCGGCTGTCAGGGCCGCGACGGATTCGACATCGAGCCCGACCCGGTATTCGTGATTCTTGCTTTCCCTTGGCGCTCCAATACGCATTTTGATTTCCCCCCCAGGAATCGATGACGTCCGGATCCGAACAAGTATGGGACGGCGGTTCCTTATGCCGGTTATATCGTATATAACGGCGATTGCCGCGGAAGCGGATTATAAATCCTTGAACGGGGAATGAAAATGAGACAGAAGGCGGCCATCTGGTCTGCGCTGCTGCTGGCGTGCCTGCTCGGCATGCACCAGGGGCTGGCCCAGGACGCTGCCGGGCAGGACGACCCCGAGTTGCAGCGAGTCGCCCCGTTCCAAGTCTTCGACAATCTCTATTACGTCGGCGCCCGCTGGGTTTCGGCCTGGCTGCTGGAAACCGATCAGGGCCTGATCCTGTTCGATTCGCTGTACGGAGACCTGGTCGACATCGCCGTTGACGGCATCCTCGAACTCGGTTTCGACCCGGACGACATTCGCTACGTCATCGTCAGTCATGCCCGTTACGACCATGTCGGCGGCGCCCGGCGCTTTCAGCAGGAGTTCGGCGCGGTGGTGCTGATGACCGAAGCCGACTGGCAGATGAGCGAAGGCGAGGCGGAACTGCGCGAGTATCCGCGCCCGATGCGGCATCTCTCGCTGGGCAACGGCGACACCTTGAACCTCGGCCGTACCCGCCTGCAATTCCTGCAGACCCCCGGTACGACTCCAGGCGTCCTCAGCACGATTTTCACGGTCTACGACAGCGGCTATCCCCATACCGCGGTCCTGTTCGGCGGCGCCGAACTCGATTTCGCGGACCCGGACCGCCTGCGGACGTTCATCGACAGCGTCGACCGGCTCCTGGCCGTTCCCGGCGTCGAAGTGAATGTCGCCAACCATCCCGAGGCGGGCGATGTGTTCGCCAGGTACGAGATGTTGCAGGAGCGCCGGGACGGCGACCCCCATCCCTTCGTCGACCCGGAAAGCTGGTTCGCCTGGCTCGAATTGCTGCGCCGCGACGCCCAGACCCGCCTCGACGCCGGGACCGCCGCAAACTGATTCGGAGGCATGCGCTGATTCTTGTTTGCATATCGTAAGGATATCCTTATAATATCCAAGTGATATCACTTTAGAGGATCAAGCCATGATCAAGGAAATACCCCACAAGTCATTGCAGGGCATACCTGTACTAATCGTGTTGCTGGCCGCTCTGTTGACCGCGATTGCGTTAGTGGTGCTGGGCTTCATTGTCGAACTCGCGCTGATGATTGTCCTTGCTTTCATATCGATTCCGATCGTGATTTTTCTGCTGGTCGGCCTGTTCATGGTCAACCCGAACGAGGCCAGGGTGCTGCAATTGTTCGGGCGCTACGTGGGCACCGTGCACGAAGAAGGATTGCGCTGGGCGAATCCGTTCTTTTGGAAAGGAAAAATCTCGATTCGCGTGCGCAATTTCGAGACCGAGCGCTCGAAGGTTAACGACGCCGACGGCAATCCCATCGAAATCGCCGTAGTCGTGGTGTGGAAGGTCGTCGATACCGCCGAAGCGACTTTCGAAGTCGATGACTACGAGAATTTCATGCGCGTGCAAAGCGATTCCGCCGTGCGCAATCTCGCCACCCAATATCCCTACGATTCACGCGACGAAAAGGTGATCTCGCTGCGCGGCAATACCGAGGACATCGCCGAACAACTGAAAACCGAAATCCAGGGCCGCCTGAACAAGGCCGGACTCGAAGTGCTAGAAGCCCGCATCACGCATCTGGCCTATGCGCCGGAAATCGCCTCGGCGATGCTCCAGCGGCAGCAGGCGGGCGCGATCATCGAGGCGCGGGAGCAGATCGTCGAAGGCGCTGTCAGCATCGTGCAAAAGGCGCTGGACGGCCTGTCGGACCGCGGCGTCGTCGAACTCGACGAGGAGCGCAAGGCGGCGATGGTGAGCAATCTGCTCGTGGTGCTATGCGGAGAGAAGGGCACCCAGCCGGTGCTCAATACCGGATCGCTATATCAATAAGCGGATTCCGGCACCGGAACCGGGACGATGAAGCGCAAGAACTTCCTGCTGCGGGTAGAGCCTGAATTGCATGCGGCGCTGAACCGCTGGGCGGCCGACGAGTTGCGCAGCGTCAACGCGCAGATCGAGTTCATCCTGCGCCGCGCCCTGCAGCAGGCAGGCCGATATCCGCCGACGGATGGCGAGACCGCAGGCAGCGCGCGGGCCAGAAAGGAAGAAGACGGCTCGTAGGCTGCCTACTGGATTTGCCAGCGGGCGAAGGTTCGACGCGCCTCGCTGATCTGTTCGGGCCGCATGCGGTTTTCCAGCTCTTCCATCAAGGCGCCGGCTTCCGGGTGGTCGTAGCGCGCGGCCCAGGCCGCCCATGCGTGGGCAAGCACCGGGTCGCGGTCGACATGATCGCCGTCCCGGTACATCTCGGCCAGGGTGTAAGCCGCCGTGGCATTTCCCGCCCTGGCCGAATTTCCATACCATTCCACGGCCTGGCCCCGATCCTCCGGTACGCCGTTGCCGAAGTAATACAGGCTGCCGAGATTGAGCTGGGCGGCGGCATGGCCCTGCAAGGCGGCGGCTTCGGTCCAACGAAATGCCTGCTCGTAATCCTGCTCGACGCCCTGGCCGGTGAAATACAAGATGCCGAGATTGTATTGCGCCAGATCGAGACCCTCTTCGGCCGCGATCGTGAACTCGCGAAAGGCGGTTTCGAAGTCCCCTGAAAGCGCGGCGTTCACGCCGTCTTCGTAATCGCCCGCGGCAGGAAGCGACAGCAGGGCGAGGCCGGCGGCGGCAACAATCGCTTTTAGTGGAATCCCGGGATTCATGTCCCGATCAATGTTACTACAGACAGCGATTCCCGCTGAAAATCGTATTCCAATAGAATCAATGGGTTGCGACAACC
>VYCF01000069.1 GCA_009844085.1 Gammaproteobacteria bacterium
AGCGGCCCGGTCCGGCTTCAGGCAATCGCCAGCCGAGTTACCGGGAGAAGCTGACGTTGGCTTGTCTCTCCTTGCTTACGGGCGTGGGTCTGGTAGAATGCTCGCCCCCGTGGGTAGCGGTCAGTCGCTGACGCGGGAATCTCCCGTTAGAGACCTGGTTCCATGAAGCCTGACATCCATCCGGAATACGCGCAGATCAAGGCGACCTGCAGTTGCGGCAACGTGATCGAGACCCGATCCACGCTGTGCAAGGACATCCTCATAGAAGTCTGTTCGCAATGCCACCCGTTCTATACCGGCAAGCAGAAGATTCTCGATTCCCGCGGCAGGGTGGACCGGTTCAAGCGGCGATTCGGCGACCGCCGGGTCTGAAGATTCAGAAAATCGTTTCGGTGCTGAGCGGCTGCTGTTCGTCGTCAGGCGTTTCCGATCCGATCGCCTGATCGGCGCCGATTTCCGGCGCGTTCTCCGCCAGGAAATACTCGAATACCGCATTCGGATCGCCGGGCATGGCCGGGGCGCCGCTGTCGCGGTCGACCAGGCGGTCGACGATTCCGTCCGGACGGCCCAACGTGACTTCCTCTTCGCCTTCCAGCGCCTGCTTCATGTAGTCGATCCAGATTGGCACCGCGACCGTCGCCCCCTGTTCCCTTTCGCCGAGAGGTTCCGGCTGGTCGAAGCCGACGAAAACCGTGGTCGCCATGTTGCGGTTGAATCCCGAGAACCACAACTCCTGCGGGCCGTTGGTCGTGCCGGTCTTGCCCATGAGATCCGACCGGCCGATCTCGCGTTGCACGCGGGCGCCGCTGCCGTCTTCGATGACGGACCGCAACATCGAGCCGAGAATGAAGGCGACGCGCTCGTCGATGACGCGCGTGGGCCCGGCTTCCGGGAATGGGGATCCGATTTCGGTCGCGCAGTCCTCACAGGCCGGCAAAGACGCGGCGCGGTAAACGATTCCGTCGGCAATATTCGAAATCTGCAGCACCAGCCAGGGGCTCACTTCGAAACCGCCATTGGCGATGGAGGCATAGCCCGCGACGATTTCGAGCGGTGCGGTGTCCTGGCTGCCGAGCGCCACGGTGAGATCGTTGGCGGGAAAGTTCGGCGTCGGAAATCCGAATCTGCCGATGTAGGGCAGGACGGTGGCGGAGCCGAGCTGGTCGTACAGGCGCACCGCGGGAACGTTGCGGGACTCCCGCAAGGCATGACGCAAGGTAATCGGACCGAGAAAATTGTTTTCGTAGTTGCTGGGCCGGTAGTCGCCGCGAGTGATGGGCGCGTCGTTGATCGTGCTTGAAGGCGAATAGCCGTTGGCCAGCGCCGCAGCGTAGAGGAAGGGTTTGAAATTCGAACCAGGCGGCCGCGGAGTGGTCACGCGGTTCACCTGGCTGAGGCGAAAATCGTAACCGCCGACGAGAGCCAGTATGGACCCGTCATCAGGTGAAACCGACACCAGCGCGCCCTGAATGTCAGGCACCTGTCCAAGTTGCCATTCCCCGTCCGACTCCCGCACCCGTACAAGGTCGCCGACCGTCACGACGTCGCCGGCGGCCTGTGGCGGCGGCCAGGCTTCGTTGCGATTGCGGAACCGGTAAGCCCAGCGGATGCCTTCCCAGGGCACGGTGACGATCTCTCCCGATTGCATGAGGGCGGTAAAGGTTCGGGATTGCACCGAAGTGACTATGGCGGGGCGCTGGTTGCCGTACGTCGGAACGCCTTCGAGTTCCAGTAGCCATTGCCGCTCGGGCTCCAGCGGGTCGGGCGGATAGTTGGCGGATGGCCCCCGATAACCGTGGCGCCTGTCGTAGTAGTTTTCCAGCCCGTTGATGAGAGCCGAATTGGCCATCGTCTGCCTGTCGCCGTCGATGCTGGTGATGACCTCGAAACCCTGGGTGTAGGCGTCTTCGCCGTATTGTTCGAACAACTCCTGGCGCACCATTTCCGCGACATAGGGCGCCGGTGTCTCGATTTCGCGGCCGCGCCTGTCGGCGGTAACCGGCATGGCGTTGGCGATGGCGAATTCCTGGCCGCTGATCATGTCTTCCCTGAGCATGTTGGCGAGCCGGGTCTCGCGGCGGACCAGGGCGCGCTCCGGATTCGCCAGCGGGTTGCACGCCGAGGGGCAGGGCAGCAGGGAAATCATCATGGCCGATTCGGCCAGGGTCAACTCGCTGGCTTCCTTGCCGTAGTAGACCGAAGCCGCGGCGCCTATGCCGTCGGCGCCCGAGCCGAAATAGATCGTGTTCAGATACAGCGTGAGGATTTCCTCCCTGGTCAATTCCCGCTGAATCTGCAGCGCAAACAGGATCTCCTTGAACTTGCGAAAGTAGACATTGTCGCTTTCGAAGGAAAGATTGTTCGCCAGTTGCATCGTGATGGTGCTGCCGCCGCCGAGCCGGTTACCGGTAACGAAGCCGTAGAAGCCGCGCAGGAGACTCTGGATATCGACGCCGGGATGGGAATAGAAGCGCACGTCCTCGGTGGCTATCAGCGCGTCGATGAGCACCGCGGGCAGATCCTCGTAGTCCACCGGGTCGCGGCGGTTGCCGATTTCGTCGATCAGGCGCAGGTCGGAAGTATAGATGCGCAAGGGGGTTTCCAATTGCACATCGCGATAGGTTTCCGCTGAGGGGAGCAAGGGCGCCAGGTACAGGTAAGCCGCGGCTGCGACCATGCAGGCGCCCGCCAGGCAGGCGAGCGAAAACAGGCCACCCCACTTCACATACGGTTCCAGTCTGGCGTCCACGCGATATCCCGTGCCGCTCCGGCGAATCGGCACAACTACCGAAGATTATACATCCCGAGGGAACGAAAAATTTTTTTTGCGCCGGAAATTGGGCTAAATCGACGATTTGGCACTACACCTTTTGGCGAGAATCTGATCGAGGGTGGTGCGTCGATGTTTGTGCGACTGTGTGAAATTCTGGCAAGAACGCCGTTCCTCGGCGGCGGTGGGGGACCGCTTGGGGTCGATATCGGGACTCGGGCGGTGAAACTGCTGCGCTGGCCCCGGAAGTCCGGGAGGCCGCCCGAATACGCGATCACGCCGCTGCCCGCGGGTGCGGTCGAGGAGCGGAACATCCGCGATGCGGAAGCGGTGGGCCGGTGCATCGCCGAAGCGGCCGGAACGCTGCGGTCGCCGGGCAGACTTGCCGTAACGGCCGTGCCTTCGTCACTGGTAATGCAGAAAACCCTGGCGATGGAACCGGAAATGTCCGACGCCGAACTGGAAGCGCAGATCACGGTGGAGGCGGACCGCTACATTCCCTGGCCCATCGACGAGGTGCGCATGGATATTTGCCGTCTCGACGGTCCGGAACATGCCGCGGGATCGATCCTGCTGTCGGTTTGCCGGAAGGAACATGTCGACTCGAGGGAACGGGCCATAGAGAGTGCGGGGCTGCGGGCCGCCGCCGTAGACGCGGAACACCACGCTTTCGAACGCGTCTGGCGCTTGCTGGCGCCAGCCCCGGACGAGGCGAAACTGACCGCGGTCGCGGACATCGGCGCCGGCGCCATTCGCCTGTACGTGCTGTCGGATGGCCGGTCCATCTACAATGCAGAAAGACCGTTCAGCGACAGCGCGCAATCCAGGCGCGAGCCCGAATCCTTCGCGGTTGATTCGGCAGGGCAACTCGGACAGGCGCTGCAATTGTTCCATTCTTCCTCTCGTCATGGTCGAGTTGCGAGCCTGTATCTGTGCGGCGCCGCTGCCGCCGCGGAGGGACTTGCCGAGCAGGCGCAACGCATCCTGGCGATTCCGGTGGCGTCGGCAAATCCGTTTTCGGGCGCAAGCGCCGGTCCGGTCGCGAAAGATGCGCCGGCCTTGCTGCTCGCTGCGGGGCTGGCGATCGCGGGTGCGCGCCATGATTGATCTGCTGCCCTGGAGGGAACGCGGGCGGCGCAGGAGCCGGCGGCGATTCCATGGAAATCTGGCGATTTCGATGTTGCTCGGCCTGGCGCTTCTGATCGTTCTCGAGCGAAGTCTCGATGGGAGCATCATGGCCGGCGCCGCCGAGAACCGGCGGCTGCGGGCCGAGATCGGCCTGCTCGGCGCGCGCGGCGCCGAAGCCGAACGTCTGCGCCAGGAACAGGAAGACGCCGCATTGCACATGCAGGTGTTGAGCGGCCTGCAGCGCAGCCGGCCCCTGCTGGCGCAAGTGCTTTCCGAACTATCCGCTCATCTGCCCGACGCCGCCTGGTATCGCCGCTTGTCGCACGGCGGCGGCGAAGTGCGAATCGAAGGACTTGCGGAGTCCCATGCCGCGGTCGCCGAACTGATGCGCGAGCTCTCCGCATCGCCGCGATTCCTCGAGGCGCGACTTGCCGGCGTAACCGAAGCCGCACCGGGACTGTTTGAATTCAGCCTGGTCTTGCGGCTTGACGGGATGGGGGATTGAAAGTGAAGTCGTTGCTTGCGGGAATCATTCGCGATCTGCACGAATTCGACTGGCGCGAACTCGCCTCGCCGCAAGGCAGCGGCGGCTGGCCGGCCGCGGTCAGGACCAGCGTCGTATTGCTGCTTACATCCTCACTGCTTGCCGGAGGATATCTGTTGCGCTTGCGCGACTTGCAGGAACGCAACGCGCGACTGGCGCTGGAAGAGGCGGAACTGGCGGCGGAACTCGATGTCTTGCGCACCCGCGTCGCGAGCCTGGACGACTACCGGCAACGGGCGCGGGAGATCGAGGAGCCCTACATGCGGATGCTGCGGCAGTTGCCGTACGAGAGTGAAATTCCGGCCCTGATCGACGAAATCACCTCGCTCGGCCTGAGTTTCGGTCTGAATTTCGATTCGATCGAACTGGCCGCGGAACTTGACCGGCCGCATTATGTCGAGCAGCCAATCGTTATCCGCGTCAGCGGCGGGTATCACGAAATCGGCGCATTTTTCAGCGGCGTCGCGGCGCTCGGCCGCATCGTCACCATGCACGATTTCTCGCTGCGCGAGTTGTCCGCCGAGGAACTGGAACTCGAATTACTGGCCCGGACCTATCGCTACCGGCCATTGCCCGAAGCATCCACCGGCCCGGAGACGGCGCAGGCCGTCCGGCAATCGCCTATTCAACTTGAACAGGGGCACGCGGAGCAGTTCAACTATGCGGTCGGCGCCCGCCCGAATCCGTTCGCGCCGCTTGCCCTTCCCGGGGCGACCGGCCCGGAAGCGGCGCGGCCCGGACTGAACCCGCTTGAGAAATACGCCTTGCACGAACTGCGCCTGGTAGGGCTGCTCAAGTACGAAGAAGGCAACGTCGGCTTGTTGCAGGATCCTTCGGGCACGGTGCATCGAGTAGAGCGAGGCGATTATCTCGGTCCCGATCAGGGCCGGGTTCAACGAATTACGGATCTTGGCGTGGAGTTGATCGAATGGAAGACGGACGAAACCGGCGCATACGCGCAACAGGAAACGCTGCTGCCATGGGAGAACGGCCAATGAGCGGCGCATCGGGAAATTCCGGCCGGCGGTTGTTGCGCTTTTGCCTGGCGCTTCTGCTGGTCCTTTTACCTGCCCATTTCGCAAGGGCGCAACAGGACGGCGTGCCGTCGGGGGAAGTTGCCGGTCTCTCGTTTCAGGACGTTCCCATCCGCTTCGCCCTGCAGATTCTGGCCGATGAGCAGGACTTCAATCTGGTGGCGGGAGAGACTGTCACGGGCAATATCACCTTGCAACTCGATGGCGTGCCCTGGGAACAGGCGCTCGAACTCGTATTGCAGGCCGGCAATCTCGCGTACCGCCTGGAAGGCAATGTCCTGTTTGTGACTACTGCCGAGGAAATGGCCTTGCAGCGGGAACAGGAACTCGAGGCCGAGCGGCAGGCATTGAATCTGACGCCGCTGGTCACGGAATTGCTGCAGGTAAATTATGCCGACGCGGCGGTACTGCTCGATCTCATACTCGGTTCCGGCGCGGCCGCCGACCCCGGTGCGTCGACCACCGATCCCGACGCATCCGCCGCCCCCTCCGCCGGGATTGTCCAGGCCGGCAATCGGGGGCTGCTTTCCCCCCGCGGTTCGGCTTCGGTCGATGTCAGAACCAACACCATCATCGTCCAGGATATGGAGCGGAATCTGGCCGCGATCCGGGATTTGCTCGCAAGTCTCGATGTCCCGGTGCGGCAGGTGCTGATCGAAGCCCGGATCGTCAACGTTTCCACCGATTACTCCCGCGAATTCGGCGTTCGCTGGGGCGCCGCGGGCTTGCCGGAACCGGGAAGCCGATTCCGCTACGGATTTGCCCGGGGACTTGCGCCGGCTCAAGCGCAGAACGAACTGGCGCTCGATCTGGGTATGGCGTCCAGGACTACATTCAATATCGGCTATACCGGCAACAGCGAACTGATCGAACTCGAACTGGCCGCCATCGAGAGCAGCGGCAACGGCGAAATCATCGCCAGGCCGAAAGTGACCACCCAGGACAAGGTCACCGCGGAAATCCGTTCCGGCGTGAGAATCCCCTACCAGTCCCAGGCCGGGGGCGCGGCGGGCGGTTCGGTCACCCAGTTCGAAGACGCAGTCCTGCTCTTGCGGGTAACGCCCAGAATCACGCCGAACGGACAGATCAACATGCAACTCGAAATCCGGCAGGACTCGATTTCGCCCACGGCTTCCGGCGTGCCTTCGATCAACACCAATGAAGTCCTGACCAGCGCGCTGGTCGATGATGGCGAAACCATCGTTCTCGGCGGCGTCTTTCGCGAAGAGGCGACCGCCACCGAATCAAAGACGCCGATACTGGGCGATATTCCCGGGCTGGAGTGGCTGTTCAAGCGAACCGTCGCCGATACCAGGCGCACCGAATTGCTGATCTTCATCACACCAGGAATCGTCCCCGCCACCCTTTGAATCCATCTCCGCCCGCTTGCTGGCGCGATGCGCGGGCCGGGGAAATTGTTTACCATTGCGCGCTGATGAAAGAGACCGAGAACGTATTTCTCATTGGCCCGATGGGCGCGGGCAAGACTACCGTGGGACGCTTGCTGGCGCGGGATCTGGGGCTGGAGTTTCTCGATTCCGATCACGAGATCGAGAAAGCCGCGAACGCCAGCATTTCCTGGATTTTCGACATGGAAGGAGAAGCCGGTTTCCGGCGCCGGGAAACGCGCATGATCGCCAGGCTGACGGAACGGCAGGAAGTTCTGCTGGCGACCGGAGGCGGCGCCGTGCTGGATCCCGGGAACCGGAACCTGCTGAAAGACCGGGGCATCGTGGTCTACCTCTACGTTTCGCTCGAAGCGCAATTGAGCCGAAAGCTGAAAGACGAAAACAGGCCCTTGCTGCGCACCGGGGATCGCGAGCAGCGCATCCGCGAGTTGTACGAGGCCCGCCATCCGATCTATTGCGAACTGGCGGACATTCGGGTCGAAGCCAAACGCAAGCATCCGCATCTGGTCAGCAGGGCCGTCAAGCGGGAATTGAACCGGTATCGGACGGGAAGCGCCGCCGCGGATTGAGACATCGACATGCAGACGTTGAACGTGGACCTGGGCGAGAGAAGTTATCCGATACATATCGGAGAAGGACTGCTGGCCGACGGCGAACTCCTGCGGCAGGCCCTGGGCGGGGGCCAGGCCGCGTTGATCACCAACGATGTCGTCGCGCCGCTTTACCTGGACCGGATGCTCGAAGCCCTGCAAGGCGTGCCGGTAACCACCATCGTTCTCCCGGACGGAGAGCAGCACAAGAATCTGGCTACGCTCGACGGAATCTACGACAAGCTCATGGCGGCGAAACTCGATCGCAAGTCCACACTGATCGCCCTGGGCGGCGGCGTGATCGGCGATATCACGGGCTTCGCCGCCGCCACCTGGCTGCGAGGCGTGCGCTACATCCAGGCGCCGACGACCCTGCTTGCCCAGGTCGACTCGTCCGTGGGCGGCAAGACCGGCGTCAACCACCCGCTGGGCAAGAACATGATCGGCGCCTTTCATCAGCCCGCCTGCGTGCTGGCCGACATGACGGTGCTGAAGACGCTGCCCGAGCGCGAGATAAAGGCGGGCCTGGCGGAAGCGGTCAAATACGGACTCATCAACGACAGCGAATTCTTCGATTGGTTGGCGAGTCACGCCGCGGGCTTGCTGGCGCTGGAGCCGGACCTGCTCGCCGAGGCCGTGGCACGTTGTTGCCGGGCGAAGGCCGATATGGTCGCCAGGGACGAGCGCGAAGCGGGCATGCGCGCCCTGCTCAATCTCGGCCATACGTTCGGCCACGCAATCGAAGCCGCCACCGGCTACGGCGCCTGGCTGCACGGCGAGGCCGTCGCCGCCGGCATGGTTATGGCGGCCGATCTGTCAAGCCGCCTGGGCTGGCTGGATCCCGCGGCGGCGCGGCGGATCCGGGCGGTTCTCGAGGACGATTTCGGTATGCCTGTTATTCCGCCTGCCGATATAAGCATAAGCAGATACATTGAATTGATGTCTTCCGACAAGAAGGCCGAGCAGGGCCGAATCCGCTTCGTGCTGCTGAAGGGCATAGGGAGGGCGGTAATCGCGGACGAAGTGGAAGAGTCGCTGCTTGTGCAGACATTGACGGCGCAAGCCGGACTCTGCCGTTAAATCATGAAACCATATGTCGAAAAGTTGCGGCTGAAGCACGATCCGTTCGACGGCGAGTGTCAGCGGAATGACTTTTTCGGCGGCGGCGGCCGCGAGAACCTGCTGCACAATGTACTCGCCGGCGCAGACAGGCAGGTCTCGCTCGACGCCGTCATCGGACCGGAAGGAAGCGGCAAGACCCGGCTCGCCTATCGCTTCTGCGAACTCTCCGGGAACGATTTCCGGCCGGCGCTGATTTCGGTCGATCTCTTCACGACAGCGCAATACCTGTTGCGCGCCCTGTTGCTGAAACTGGAACTCGACCCGCCCGGCGACCTCAATAAAAGCCTCGATGCGCTCAGCGAACGCGCCATCGAACTCGCGCGTTCGGGCAAATCGATCCTGCTGGTCATCGACAATGCCCACGAACTGGGTTCGGACTGCATGAAACTCGTCGAAAGACTGCTCGCCAGCCGCTTGTCGGCGATTCGCCTGGTCCTGCTCGGCGAGGAGCAATTAAAGGAAATGCTGCAGGCCCGGTTGCGCGAACGCTATCGCGCCAAGCTGGCCATACACGATCTGCCGACGCTCAATCGAGTCGAAACAGCGGAATACATCCATCTCAAACTTGCCCGGGCCGGCTATGGCGAAAAACTGCCACTGTCTTCTCAGGCCGGACTCGATCTTCTGCAGCAGTCCGCCGGTCTGCCCGGCAAAATCAACGCCTTGACGGCCGCGATGCTGATTTCCGACGAAGTGCCCGCGGTCGCAGGCTTGTTCGTCCGGCGCCGCGGCCGCGAATCGAGCGAAGAAAACGGCGAAAAACCCGAGCGCCCGGAATTCCGCTATTTGTGGCAAGCGTTCGCCTTGAGTCTGGCGCTGGCGGTAGTCGTTTTTTGGCCCGTAATCGAACCGGAGTCGTCGGCGTCCCCCGAAGCCGTCGGCGTCGAGCCCCGGCAGATTTCATTGCGCGTGCCTGTCGGGCCCGAATCGGCCGGAACCGCGCAGGAAGACGCCTCCGGTTCGACCGAAGACGCCGGAGCGGTTTCGCCGTCGGAGGCGCCGCCCACCGCCGGCGAATCGCCGGGATTGAGCGAATTCGAACGAATGTTGCTTGACACGCCCCCCGACAGCTTCACCGTGCAGATCATCGCTTCGACTTCGGAGGAAGGCGTGCGCGGATTTATCGCCGCCTCGCAACTCGGCGAAATCCACGGATATTATGAGACGCGGCGCCGGCGTGGACCGTGGTTCGTTGTCGTCGACGGAATGTATCCCGACTGGGAAACCGCCATGGAAGCGCGGGCGCAATGGGCCGGGAAGCTCGACGATCTGGAGCCGTGGATCCGGCGTATCAGCAACGTGCATTCGGAAATTGAACTGGCGGGAAAGCAGGGAGAGCCCTAGTCCTTGACTACCGGAAACGATCGCTTCTTGCGGGCGCTGGAAAGAAAGTCCGTCGACGTCACGCCCGTGTGGATGATGCGGCAGGCGGGCCGTTACCTGCCCGAATATCGCGCCTCCCGCAAACGCGCCGGCGACTTCATGAGCCTGTGCCGGAACCCGCAACTCGCCTGTGAAGTCGCCTTGCAGCCGCTGGAGCGCTACGCCTTCGACGCGGCGATACTTTTCTCCGACATCCTGACCATTCCCGATGCCATGGGACTCGGGCTCCATTTCACCGAGGGCGAAGGGCCGCGATTCCGGAAGCCGGTCCGCAGCGTGGCGGACGTGGAAGCGCTGCCGGCCATCGATGCGCGCGACGACCTCGGCTACGTGATGGACGCCGTGTCCCTGATCCGGCGCGAACTGAACGGCAGGGCGCCGCTGATCGGCTTTTCCGGCAGCCCGTGGACGCTCGCGACCTACATGATCGAAGGCAGCGGCAGCAAGGACTTCCGGCGCGCCAAGCAATTCATGTACGACCATCCCGAAGCGGGCCACCTGCTACTCGGCAAACTCGCGGACGCGGTAACGGACTACCTCAACGCGCAGATTCGCGCCGGCGCCCAGGCGGTGCAGATCTTCGATACCTGGGGCGGCATACTTTCGACTTCGGCCTATCTCGAGTTCTCCCTCGCCTACATGCAGCGGATTGTCGACGGCCTGATCGGCGAACGGGAAGGGCGGACCGTGCCCTGCATCCTGTTTACCAAGCAGGGCGGGCTCTGGCTCGAAGAAATCGCCGCCAGCGGCTGCCATTGCGTGGGCCTGGACTGGACGGTGGATATCGGTCACGCACGTTCGCGCATCGGACACAAGACAGCCTTGCAGGGGAACATGGATCCCTCCGTGCTCTACGCCGCGCCCGAGGTCATTCGCCGGGAAGTCGCTGCCGTTTTACGTTCCTTCGGTTCCGGCCCCGGCCATGTCTTCAATCTCGGTCATGGCATCACGCCCGGGGTCGATCCGGAGCATGTGGCGGTTTTCGTGGAAGCCGTGCATGAATACTCAGCCGCCAGCCACCGATAGCAGGGAATTCGCAGAAGCCGCGATCGTCGCGGTAGGTTCGAATCTGCCCGGCCGTTTCGGCCCGCCGCGACAGATTGTGCAGCAGGCGCTGGCTGAGTTGCGCCGTCTCAGCGTGCGGCAGCCCCTGTGTTCTTCCCTCTATCGCACAAGCCCGAAGGACTGCCCGCCAGGCACACCGGATTTCGTCAATGCGGCGGCGGCGCTTTGGCCGCCTCCTGGGTTGACGCCTGAAGCGCTGCTTGAGGAATTGCTGAAAATCGAAGCCGAATTCGGACGCCGGCGCGGCGAAGCGCGCAACGCGCCGCGAACGCTCGATCTCGACTTCATAGCCTGGGGCGAGAGGACCGTACGCGGCCCCACTCTGGAATTGCCACATCCGCGCCTGGCCGAGCGCGAATTCGTGCTCGCGCCCCTGGCCGAACTGGCGCCGGACTGGATTCCGCCGGGCCAGTCACGCTCAGTAGCCGGACTGCTCGAAGCGCTGCCGGAAGCCGCTGAAGTTGAAATTATCGGAGGCCGAAGCTCCCCGACATGAGTTTGCAGGAATCTCTTGCAAAAACTTCCGGTATATGGCCCTATATGTCAGTCGGTGCCCCGAGGGCGTCGGCCTTGTCATGGGTGAGATTTGAATAAAGCGATGTTTGCTGGGTCTGACAGGCTACCGTTACGCTGGCTCCGGGTGCTTGCACTCGGCCTGCTTGCGCCTGCGCTTTCCGTTCACGGACAGGAAACTACCGCGGACGCCGAGCGCGCGCTGATCAGTTTCAGCATCGCCCCCGCCAGCATGCCGGACGAAGCCGGCGGCCTGATAAAGGTGGTCAGGACGGCCGAAACGCAGGATTTGCGCAACGGCCTCGTGGAAGACGCCCTCAATTACAGCCTCGGACTGCAAACCTCGCCGGTGGAAGGCCTCAAGCTCGACGCCAATTTGTGGCGCAGCCAGTTCGACGCGGCGCCGTTGCAGAACTCCTCCGTGCCGCAACCCAATCTGCGCAGCAGCGGATTCGACGTGGGCGCGGCCTACGCCTGGAATACAAACCGGTTCGGCCAGTTCACCTTGAGCACCAGGGCGAGCTACGTACAGGATTTCTATAACACCGAAGGCCTGCTGGAAGCGGTGAACAGCAATCTGCCGTCGGCGAAACTGACCACGCCGGACCTGCGCAGCAACCTGAAGCTGAGCTGGGAGTTCGGCAATCACACCGCGACCGCGATCACGCGCTATTTTGATTCTTCCCGGGATCTGTCCGAGCTGGGCATGGAGGAAATCAACGATCTGGTCGACAACATCACAACGGTGGACCTCGAATACGGCTATCGCATGGCGGCCGGGTCGAACGACCGTGCGGTAATTTCCTTCGGCATCCAGAACGTATTCGATCGCAAGACCATGCAGATCCTCAATTCCGCGACCCGCGTCCTCGATCAGAACGGACGCGTCGCCTACGGCCGACTGAAGTATCAGTTCTAACCTCCGGCACTGTCAAAGCGCGGCGCGAGCCAGGCAGCAAACCTCGACTTCTTCCACTCCCGCTTGCTTCAGCACGCGGGTGAGTTCCATCGCCGTACTCATGGTGGTCACCACGTCGTCGACGAGCGCGACACGGCGCGCATCGCGAATCGCCGGATTGCGCGCAACCCCGAAAGAAGCCCGGATATTCGCGCCGCGCTCGCGGGCGTCTTGCATTTTGGTTTGCGGCGGCGAGGGCCGCAGCTTGCGCAGGCCACGGGGGCAGAGCGGCGTTCCGCTCTCGGCCGCCAGCACCCTGGCGATTTCCAGCGCCTGATTGAAGCCCCGCCGACGCAGCCTCGATGCGTGCAGGGGCACCGGCAGCAGCAGGTCCGGAACCTTGCCCTCGCGCCAGCGCCGGGTCATGAACCCGGCCAGGATTCGGCTCAACGCGTATCCACTGGCAAAGTCCGCATTGAACTTGTAGTCGACGATCAATTTGTCCACCGGCGGACGGTATGCGAACGGCGCGTGGCAGGAGTCGAACTCGGGCGGATTCAGCCGGCAGCGGGAACAGAAGTCGGCGCCGGATTCGTTCAGTTCCTCGCCGCAGCGGCCGCAGACTTTTCCCAGCCATGGCAGTTCCGCTTCGCAATCCCGGCAGAGGCTGTAGGCTCCCCGCACCGTACGGCGGCAAACCAGACACAGGGTCGGCAGTTGATTCCGGACCCCGCGTTCAGGATTCAAGCTCAAGCTTCCGGGAGAGTTCGGCCCTGGCCCTGAACAGCCGCGTCATGACG
Source organism: Gammaproteobacteria bacterium (assembly GCA_009844085.1). Lineage (GTDB taxonomy): Bacteria > Pseudomonadota > Gammaproteobacteria > Pseudomonadales > Pseudohongiellaceae > UBA9145. The sequence goes on from VYCF01000069.1 coordinate 13,257, forward strand.
GTATTGCCGTTCAGTTTGAGCCTGGCGGCAATTTCCTTGCCCGTATAGCCGCCGAAGACCTGCATCATCAAAGGTTCGCGATAACGCTCGCCAAGTTCGGCGATGGCCCTGTGCAAGAGGTGAGATTCGGCGCCCCGGTCGGGTTCGGAGTCCCGTCCGGCCTTGGCGACGACGTAATCGATATCCTGGAACTCGACTCGATACTGTTCGAATCGTCGGCTATTCTCGTTCCTGAGAATGGTGAACAGCCATGACCTGGCGGAATTGGCGTCGCGCAAGGTGTGATGGTAACGCCAGGCGCGGAGCAGGGTCTCCTGCGCCAGGTCTTCCGCCTGCGGCCTGGACCGGCACAACTTGAGTGCGAGGTAAAAGACGTCGTCGTACAGATGAGCAAGCAAGGCATCCCAGTCCAGATCCCTGCGGTGTTCTTGCGGCATTCCGGACGAACTCCCTTCCCTGGATAATTAGGGCGATTTGCTAGACAATCGAAGTGTGCCCGCTTTTCCCGTCAATTTCAATATATGAAATTGAATCAATCGCTGCGGATGTCAACCAATGGAATATTGAAGCGCGGCGGCAAGGGGAGTTAGCATACCACCCCAATTCTTCTCCCCGGTAATCAGTCTCTCATGTTAAGGATCGTCATCGCGGGCGCAGCGGGACGCATGGGCAGGAACCTGGTCAGGGCGGTCATCGAAGGCGGTCCGGACATTTGCCTGAGCGCGGCAACCGTCGAAGCCGGAGACCCGGTGCTCGGAACGGACGTGGGTTTGCCGGCCGCTGGCCGGGAAGCGGGCGTACTCGCCACGGATTCGCTCGCGCGATGCGAAGCGGAATTCGACGTGTTGATCGATTTCACCAGCCCCCAAGCACTCGCCGGCCATGCGGCCCACTGTCGCGAAAGAGGCGCCGCACTCGTGGTCGGCACCACTGGCCTCGGCCCCGGGCATCACCAACTGCTCGCCGCCGCCGCCGAAAACATCGCTGTCCTGCACGCGCCCAACATGAGTGTCGGCGTCAACCTGAGCCTAAGTCTGCTCAAGCAGGCGGCCGCGGCGCTCGGCGATGATTTCGACGTCGAAATCGTCGAAGCCCATCATCGCCACAAGAAGGACGCCCCCTCCGGCACGGCGCTCGCCATGGGCCGGGCCGTCGCCGAATCGCTCGGCCGCGACCTCGAAGCCTGCGCCGTGTACGGCCGCGAAGGAATCGGCGACGAACGCTCGCGCGAAACCATCGGTTTCGCCACCATACGCGGCGGCGACATCGTCGGCGAGCACACGGTAATCTTCGCCGGACCGGGCGAACGGCTCGAAATCAGCCACAAGGCCTCCAGCCGCATGACTTTCGCTCAGGGCGCCCTCCGCGCCGCTCGCTGGCTCGCCCCCCAACCCCCCGCTCTCTACACCATGCGCGACGTTTTGAAGTAAACGGCCACACCGTGAGTCGCCGTTGGCTGGCGTGGGGTTCAGCGGGCGTCCCCGACATGGATGTCGGGGCCGAAGCCTACAGGGGCGTAGGCAAGCGTTAATGAAGCGCAGCTTCATGCGCAGCCGAAGCGACGCCAAGCTATGCTTGGCGGCTGGACTGTATTTACGGCGTCCGCTGAACCCCACGCCAGCCAACGGCGACGGATCGAAGCCACAACTTTTAAAGTAGACAGGCGCGGCGATTCTTCCTAGAATGCCCTCTCAGTATGTGGAATGCTGAAACCTGTGCGGACAGCCTCTTCGGAGGCTTTTTCTGAATGCGGAACGGAGCAATCTCCATTCCGCTTTTTTGTGCCCGCATTCCGCGTTTCTGACTGGAGCGAAAGTTGGAAAAATCCGCGATTCTGGCCCTTGAAGACGGGAATCTGTTCGAGGGCGTCGCCATCGGCGCACAAGGATGCAGCAGTGGCGAAGTCGTTTTCAATACCGCGATGACGGGCTACCAGGAAATTCTGACCGATCCGTCCTACGCGCGCCAGATCGTCACCCTTACCTATCCCCACATCGGCAATACCGGCGCCAATTCCGAGGATGACGAGTCGGCCAGGGCCTGGGCCGCCGGGCTTGTCATTCGCGATCTGCCGTTGCTCGCGAGCAATTTCCGTTGCCAGCAGACGCTTGAGGATTTCCTCCGTGCCCAGGGTGTGGTCGCGATCGCCGACATCGATACGCGCCGGCTGACGCGCATCTTGCGCGAAAAGGGCTCGTTGAACGGTTGCCTGCTGTCAGGCCCGGAACTTGATAAAGGTGGTGCGAAAGCAGGTGCGGAGCGGGCGCTCGCCGAAGCCCGCGCCTTCCCCGGCCTGAAGGGAATGGACTTGGCCCGGGAAGTCAGCGTTGCGGAAAGTTTTGAATGGGACCAAGGGCACTGGGCGCTCGACGCCGGTTACCGGCCCGCTGGAGAAAGCCGCCACCGAGTCGTCGCCTATGATTTCGGCGTAAAGCGGAACATCCTGCGTCTGCTGGCGTCGCGCGGCTGCGCGGTGACCGTCGTGCCGGCGATGACGCCGGCCGCGGAAGTGCTGGCCATGCAGCCCGACGGCGTCTTTCTTTCCAACGGGCCCGGCGACCCCGAGCCTTGCGATTACGCCATCGCCGCCGTGAGGGAATTTCTCGAGACCGGCATTCCGCTGTTCGGCATCTGCCTCGGACATCAGTTGCTCGGACTCGCCGGCGGCGCGCACACGGTGAAAATGCCCCACGGACATCACGGCGCCAATCATCCCGTGCGCAACCTGGATGACGGCACGGTGCTGATCACCAGCCAGAATCACGGCTTCGCCGTCGATGAGGAAAGCCTGCCGGAGCATCTGCGCTGTACGCACCGCTCGCTGTTCGACGGCAGCCTGCAAGGTATAGCCCATCGGGAAAAACCCGCATTCGGGTTCCAGGGACATCCCGAGGCGAGTCCCGGCCCCCACGACGCCTCGCCCCTGTTCGACCATTTCATCGAGCTGATGAGCGGCCATGCCCAAGCGCACTGACATCAAGAGCATTCTGATCATCGGCGCCGGGCCCATAATCATCGGGCAGGCATGCGAGTTCGACTATTCCGGCGTACAGGCCTGCCGCGCGCTCAAGGAAGAGGGCTTTCGCGTCATTCTCGTGAATTCGAATCCCGCCACCATCATGACCGACCCGGCCATGGCGGATGCTACCTATATCGAACCCATCACCTGGTCCATCGTCGAAAAGATCATCGAGTGCGAACGCCCGGACGCGCTGTTGCCGACCATGGGCGGACAGACCTCGCTCAATTGCGCGCTCGATCTCAACCGCATGGGCGTATTGAAGAAATACGGCGTGGAACTGATCGGCGCCAGCCGCGAAGCCATCGACAAGGCGGAAGACCGGGAACTGTTCGACAAGGCGATGAAGGCCATCGGCCTCGAGACCCCGCGCCACGGCATGGCCCATGACATGAAACAGGCGTTCGAGGCGCTCGAGCAGATCGGCTTCCCCTGCATCATCCGGCCCTCGTTCACGCTCGGCGGAACCGGCGGCGGCATTGCCTACAACCGCGAGGAATTCGAGGAAATCTGCTCGCGCGGCCTGGAACTGTCTCCCACCAATGAATTGCTGATCGACGAGTCGCTGATCGGCTGGAAGGAGTTTGAACTCGAAGTCGTGCGGGACCGCAACGACAATTGCATCATCGTCTGTCCCATCGAAAATCTCGACGCCATGGGCGTCCACACCGGGGATTCGATCACCGTCGCGCCCGCCCAGACCCTTACCGACAAGGAATACCAGATCATGCGCAACGCGGCGATCGCCGTGCTGCGCGAGATCGGCGTGGAAACCGGCGGCTCGAACGTGCAATTCGCGGTGAATCCGGAAGACGGCCGGCTGGTCGTCATCGAAATGAATCCGCGCGTGTCGCGCTCCTCGGCGCTAGCCTCCAAGGCGACCGGATTCCCCATTGCCCGGGTGGCGGCGAAACTGGCGGTCGGCTACACCCTCGACGAATTGCGCAACGAGATTACCGGCGGCGTCACGCCGGCTTCCTTCGAGCCGAGCATCGACTACGTGGTGACCAAGATCCCGCGTTTCACTTTCGAGAAATTTCCCGAGGCCAACGACCGCATTACGACCCAGATGAAGTCGGTGGGCGAAGTCATGGCGATCGGCCGCACTTTCAAGGAGTCCCTGCAAAAGGCGCTGCGCGGGCTGGAAGTGGGAGTTTGCGGCCTTGAGCCGATACTCGATCACGGCGCCAACAACATCAAGGTCAAGTTGACCCGGGAATTGACCGAGGCCGGAGCGCAAAGGCTCTGGTACGTCGCCGAAGCCTTCCGCTACGGCTGGTCGCTCAAGAAAGTCGCCGGACTTTCCGGCATCGATCCGTGGTTCCTCGTCCAGATCGAGGATCTGGTCAAACAGGAACAGGCGCTGGCCGGCAGGAAACTCGAAGAAATTTCCGCGCGGGAACTGTTCCGGCTCAAGCGCGACGGATTCTCCGACCGCCGCCTGGCGCAATTGCTCGGCTCTCGTGAAAGCGGGAACGAAGAAGAAGTCCAGGCGCGGCGCCACGAACTGGGCGTACGACCGGTATTCAAGCGAGTCGACACCTGCGCGGCCGAGTTCGATTCCACTACGGCGTACATGTATTCCACATACGAGGAAGAATGCGAGGCCAATCCCTCGTCGCGCCGGAAGATCATGGTCCTCGGCGGCGGGCCGAACCGCATCGGCCAGGGCATCGAGTTCGACTATTGCTGTGTGCATGCCGCGCTGGCGATGCGCGAAGACGGTTACGAGACCATCATGGTCAATTGCAATCCCGAAACCGTCTCCACGGATTACAACATTTCCGACCGGCTCTTCTTCGAGCCGCTCACCTTCGAGGACGTGGCCGAAATCATCGAACTCGAAAAGCCCGAAGGCGTCATCGTGCAATTCGGCGGGCAGACGCCGCTCAACCTCGTCAAGCAACTCGAAGGCATCGGCGCGCCGATCATCGGCACGCCGCCCGACGCCATCGACCGCGCCGAGGACCGCGAACGCTTCCAGCAACTGATCCGCAAGCTGAAGCTGACGCAGCCGCCCAATCGCACGGTGCGCAGCGTCGAGGAGGCGCTGAAGGAGGCACGGGACATTTCCTATCCGCTGGTGGTGCGGCCGTCCTGGGTGCTGGGCGGCAGGGCGATGGAAATCGTCTACAACGAAGCCGAGCTGAAGCGCTACATGCGCGACGCCGTCAAGGTCTCCAACGAAAGCCCGGTGCTGCTCGACTATTTTCTCAGCGCCGCGATCGAGATCGATGTCGACGTGGTGAGCGACGGTGAGAAAGTCATCGTCGGCGCCATCATGCAGCATATCGAGCAGGCGGGCATCCACTCCGGCGATTCCGCCTGCTCGCTGCCGCCATACAATCTGCCCGACGACGTGCAGCAAAAAATCCGCGAACAGGTTTCCGCCCTGGCGCTGGAACTCGGCGTCGTGGGGCTGATGAACACCCAGCTCGCCTACCAGGACGGTGAGGTCTACCTGATTGAGGTCAACCCGCGGGCGTCGCGCACGGTGCCTTTCGTTTCCAAGTGCATCGGCGCGTCCCTGGCCAAGGTGGCGGCCCGCTGCATGATCGGCAAGAGCCTCGCCGAGCAGGGTTTCACGAAGGAAATCATTCCCTCCACCTTCGCCGTGAAGGAAGCGATATTTCCGTTCAACAAGTTTCCAGGCGTGGATCCGATCCTAGGCCCCGAGATGAAGTCCACCGGCGAAGTCATGGGCGTTGGCGCCACTTTCGCCGAAGCTTACGGCAAGGCGCAACTCGCCGCCGGCGCCGTAATCGAAAAATCGGGCACGGCCTTCATTAGCGTGCGGGATCCGGACAAGGTTTACGTCGAGGAAGTCGCCAACCGGTTGCTCGATCTAGGCTACAAACTGGCCGCGACCCGGGGCACCGCCAGGGTGCTGGAAAACGTCGGCATACCGGTGAAGCGGGTCAACAAGGTCGCCGAAGGTAGACCCCATATCGTCGATATGCTAAAAAACGACGAAATCGAACTGGTTTTCAACACCACCGAGGGCAGGCAGGCAATAGCGGATTCGTCCACGATCCGAAGTACGGCGCTCCGCCACGACGTCTTCTGTACGACGACGATCGCCGGAGCTTTCGCGGTCTGCGACGCCTTGCAGTTCGGTGACAACATGTCCGTCTACACGATTCAGCAGTTGCACGCGAAACTCTCCTGAATTTCCAACAGGCCATGCCGGCAGGGATCACTCATGCGCAGAGTGCCAATGACAGTTTCGGGCGAAAAGAAGTTGCGGGAAGAACTGCAACGTCTCAAGACCGTCGTCCGTCCGTCGATTTCCGCCGCCATTGCCGAGGCGCGGGAACATGGCGACCTGCGGGAGAACGCCGAGTATCACGCCGCCCGCGAGCAGCAGAGTTTCTGTGAGGGGCGCATCACCGAGATCGAACGCAAGCTGGCCGAATCCGAGGTTATCGACGTCACCCGAATCCAGCATTCGGGCAAGGTCATCTTCGGTTCCACCATTACGCTGTTCAACCTGAACACCGAGGAAAGCGTGACCTATCAGATCGTCGGCGAGGACGAAGCCGACGTGGCTTCCGGCAAGATCTCCGTGGTTTCGCCCATCGCCCGGGCGCTGATGGGCAAGTTCGAAGGCGATGAGATCGTGGTGGAGGCCCCGGCGGGCAGTATCGAATACGAAATCGATACCGTAAAGCATCTGTAAGTGCGCCGGTCGCGTATTTATCGGCAATCGCCATGAACGCGTCGAAGTCCAGCAAGCGTTGGCTGCAGGAGCATCTTTCCGACCCGCATGTGAAGCGCAGCAGAGAACAGGGCTATCGCTCCCGGGCGAGCGCCAAGCTGCTTGAGATTCAGCGCAGGGACCGCCTGATCCGGCCGGGAATGACCGTAGTCGATCTCGGCGCGGCGCCCGGCGGCTGGTCACAGGTCGCGCGCGAGGCGGTCGGCGCCGGCGGCAAGGTGATCGCCGTCGATCTGCTGTCAATGGCGCCGATCGCCGGAGTCGAATTCGTCCAGGGAGATTTCAGCGAAGGGGAAGTGCTGGACCGGGTTCTGGAACGGCTCGGGGGCGCGGCGGCCGATCTTGTAATCTCCGACATGGCCCCCAATATGAGTGGTATGAAGGAAGTCGACCAGCCCCGCGCCATGGATCTCGCGGAGCTTGCGCTCGACCTCGCGCAACGTATACTCGCACCGCGCGGAAGCCTGCTGGTCAAGGTCTTCCAGGGCGCCGGCTGCGAACGGTTCCGGGCGGCCCTCAAGTCCGGATTCGCGGTCGTGAAGACCCGCAAACCGGATGCTTCCCGGGCGCGTTCGAGCGAAATGTACTTGCTCGCAAGTGGTTTTCACGGGCAGAATTGAGATTCCGCAGCACTTGACGGACAACGGCAGGGATGCGGGCCGGGTCTGACCCGGAGGAGGCACAGCCTTGAACGATATGGCAAAGAACCTGATTCTCTGGATGATCATCGCCGGCGTATTGCTGACGGTGTTCAACAATATCAATCAGGGAACGAGCGAAGAGACCGTCGTCTATTCGGAATTCATCCGCGAGGTGAACTCCGGGCGTGTTCAATCGGTCGAGTTCTCCGGCATCAATCTGACCGGCATTCGTAACGATAACTCCCGATTCCGCACCACCCTGCCATCGATCGGAGATGACCGCCTGCTCGACGACCTGCTCGAAAACGGCGTCGAAGTGGTCGGCCGCGAACCCGAACGGCAAAGCATCTGGGCGCAATTGCTGGTCGCCGGATTCCCGGTGCTGATCATCATCGCGCTGTTCTTCTTTTTCATGCGGCAGATGCAGGGCGGCGGCGTCGGCGGCAAGGGCGGGCCGATGTCCTTCGGCAAGAGCAAGGCGAAATTGCTCGGCGAGGATCAGATCAAGGTGACCTTCGCCGATGTCGCCGGCGTCGACGAAGCCAAGGAAGACGTGAAAGAACTCGTCGACTTTCTGCGCGAGCCCGACAAATTCCAGCGCCTCGGCGGGCGCATTCCCCGCGGCGTGCTCATGGTGGGTCAGCCCGGCACCGGCAAGACCCTGCTGGCCAAGGCGATCGCCGGCGAGGCCAAGGTGCCCTTCTTTTCGATTTCCGGTTCCGACTTCGTCGAAATGTTCGTCGGCGTCGGCGCCTCGCGGGTACGCGACATGTTCGACCAGGCCAAGAAACAATCGCCCTGCATCATCTTCATCGACGAGATCGACGCGGTGGGCCGCCATCGCGGCGCCGGACTCGGCGGCGGTCATGACGAACGCGAGCAGACCCTGAACCAGTTGCTCGTCGAGATGGACGGATTCGAAGGCAATGACGGCGTCATCGTCATGGCCGCGACCAACCGTCCCGACGTGCTCGACCCGGCGCTGCTGCGCCCCGGCCGTTTCGACCGCCAGGTCGTCGTCGGCCTGCCCGACATTCGCGGCCGGGAACAGATCCTCAAGGTGCACATGCGAAACGTGCCCATCGACGAACGCGTCGAGGCTTCTGTCATCGCCCGCGGCACGCCGGGCTTCTCCGGCGCCGACCTGGCCAATCTCGTGAACGAGGCGGCCCTGTTCGCCGCCCGCGCCAACCGCCGTCTCGTGACCATGGAAGAATTCGAGAAGGCCAAGGACAAGATCATGATGGGCGCCGAGCGCAAGTCCATGGTCATGTCCGAAAAGGAACGCATCAATACCGCGTATCACGAAGCCGGCCACGCGATCGTCGGCAGGCTCATGCCCGAACACGATCCGGTCTACAAGGTAAGCATCATTCCCCGCGGCCGCGCCCTCGGCGTGACCATGTTCCTGCCCGAGGAAGACCGCTACAGCATCAGCAAGCGCGCGATTCTCAGCCAGATCTGCAGCCTGTACGGCGGCCGCATCGCCGAGGAGATGACCCTCGGCAAGGAAGGCGTCACCACCGGCGCGTCCAACGACATCCAGCGCGCCACAGAAATGGCCCGCAACATGGTGACCAAGTGGGGGCTGACCGAAGAACTCGGCCCGCTGCTCTATTCCGAGGACGAAGGCGAGGTCTTTCTCGGCCGTTCGGCGGCGCACCAGGCGAAGACGGTTTCGGTCGACACCGCCATCGCCATCGACCGTGAAGTGCGCAGAATCGTCGATGAATGCTATGCCAGAGCCAAGGAGATCCTGGAAGGGAACCGCGACATCATGGAATTGATGAAAGACGCGCTGATGGAATACGAGACCATCGACACTGACCAGATCGACGACATCATGGCGCGCAAGAAACCGCGGCCGCCGGCGGACTGGTCCGATGACGACGATGCGGACGAGAGCGCCGAACCCGCACCGAAGAAAACCCGTGGCAAGTCCGGGCAATCGGGCAAGATAGGCGATCCCGCAGCGGAGCATTGATCGTTCCCGATTACTCTCCTGACCCCGGGGCTGCAACGCTGCGCACCGCGCAAGGCAGCCTCGACCTGTCGCGCCCGGTTTGCATGGGCGTTCTCAATCTGACCCCCGATTCCTTCTACGACGGCGCAAGCCTCGGCGCAGCCCGTGACGGAAAGTTCAGGATAGATGTCGACAAGGCCCTGCGGCGGGCGGACGGCATGCTTGCCGAAGGCGCCAGGCTGATCGATGTCGGCGGCGAATCGACCCGACCCGGTGCGCGGGAAGTGCCGCTCCAGGAAGAGCTGGACCGGGTGTTGCCCGTGGTGGAAGCATTGCTCGCGCGCCTGGATGCGATCGTCTCCGTCGATACGAGTTCGCCCGAGGTTATGCAGGCTGTTGCCGCGGCCGGCGCCGGCATGATCAACGACGTGCGGGCCTTGCGCCGGCCCGGCGCCGTCGAGGCGGCGGCAGGGACGGACATGGCTGTCTGTCTCATGCACATGCGCGGCGAACCGGGCACGATGCAGGAAGAGCCGGAATATGAGGACGTGGTTGCTGAAGTCGCGGAATTCCTGCGCCGGCGGGCGGACGCCGCCATCGCCGCGGGAATCGATCCGCAACGCATCGTCATCGACCCCGGCTTCGGCTTCGGCAAGAACACGCAACACAACTTCACATTGTTGCGCGAGCTGCGGCAATTCACCGAATTCGGCTATCCCGTGCTCGCCGGGCTCTCGCGCAAATCGATGATCGGCGCGGCCACTGGCCGCGTGCCCGAACAGCGGCTGCCGGGCTCCATCGCCGCCGTCATGCTCGCCTTGCACGGCGGCGCGCGCATCATCCGCAGCCACGATGTGGCTGCCACGGTGGATGCGATTGGAGTACACTCAATGCTTTTGGAAGAATCCTGATTTGGCGGATACGGACATGGGCGGCAACGGCAAACGCTATTTCGGAACCGACGGCATTCGCGGCAGGGTGGGCACGGCGCCGATCACGCCGGATTTCATGCTGAAACTCGGCTGGGCAGCGGGCAAGGTGTTCGGTGGCATCGGCAACGGCCGCAACAGGATTCTGATCGGCAAGGACACCCGCATATCGGGCTACATGTTCGAAGCGGCGCTGGAAGCCGGCGTAACCGCCGCCGGCGTCGACATCAGCCTGCTCGGACCCATGCCGACTCCGGCCATCGCCTATCTGACCCGCACCTTGCGCGCCCAGGCGGGCATCGTCATCAGCGCCTCGCACAACTCCTTCCACGATAACGGCATCAAGTTCTTTTCCGGGCAAGGCGCCAAATTGCCCGACTCGATCGAACTCGCCATCGAGGCCGAACTCGAAAAGGAGATGACCACGGTTCCTTCGGAAACCATCGGCAAGGCGTCCAGGGTCAGCGACGCCGCCGGGCGCTATATCGAGTTCTGCAAGAGCACGATCGGCCCGAGCCTGAAACTGACCGGTCTGAAGATCGTCGTCGATTGCGCTCATGGATCGACTTACCACATCGCGCCGGACGTTTTCGAGGAGCTCGGCGCGGAAGTCAGCGCCATCGGCGTATCTCCCAACGGATTGAACATCAACAAGGAAGGCGGTTCGACCATGCCGGAGAACCTGGTGCGCCAGGTGCTGGAGTCCGGCGCGGATCTCGGCATCGCCTTCGACGGCGACGGCGACCGCGTCATCATGGTCGACCATGGCGGCCGCATCGTCGACGGCGACGAGATTCTCTACGCGATCGCTCGCAACCGGCAACGCGAAGGCTTGGCGTTCGGCGGCGTCGTCGGCACGCAGATGACCAATCTAGGACTCGAACTCGCGCTTGGCGATCTGAAAATCCCGTTCGCCCGCAGCCCCGTGGGCGACCGCTACGTCATGCAGGAACTGGCCGAACGCGGCTGGGGCCTGGGCGGTGAATCCTCGGGCCATATCATCATCACCGATCTCAATACGACCGGCGACGGCATCGTATCGGCCCTGCAGACGCTTGCCGCGATCGTCGGCTTCGATCAGTCGCTGGCCGAACTGTGCCGCGGCATGCGGAAATTTCCGCAGTCGATGGTCAATGTCCAGGTCGCCAACGGCGCCGATCCGACCGCGAGCCCGGCGGTGCGGGACGCGGTATCGAAAGTCGAGCGCAAACTCGGCGGCAACGGGCGGGTGCTGCTGCGCCCATCGGGTACCGAACCCGTCGTTCGCGTCATGGTCGAAGGCGAGAACGCCGAGCGCGTCGAAGCGCTCGCCAACGAGTTGTCCGAACTCGTCGCCCAACAGGCGTAGTGAAGCCCTCTCTGTCATTCTGCGCGGAGCGAAGCGGAGGCGCAGAATCTCCTGGCAACACGGCGCCTTTCTTGCGTCCACCCTTGCTCTCGGCTAACATTAGCGCCCTTTTTCCACGGCCCAGATTCAGTACTCCGGAAAGCAGGGAACATGCGCCGCAAACTCGTAGTCGCCAACTGGAAGATGCATGGCTCCCGGGCGCGAAACAGGCAATTGCTTGATGCCATCAAGCCACCCCTGCTAGGTCTCGAGGGCCGGGTCGACATCGCCGTTTGCCCGGCGCATCTGCATCTGGGCGAGACGGTCGCGGCCCTGGCCGGCAGCAATATCCGGCCCGGAGCGCAGAATCTGTACGGGCTGGCGGAAGGCGCGATGACGGGAGAGACTTCCGCCTCGATGCTGGTGGACTGCGGCGCCGAGTTCGTAATTCTCGGACATTCGGAGCGCCGGGGTCACCTGGGAGAGACGGACGCCGAGGTCGCGGACAAGTTCGCCGCGGCCAGGGAAAGCGGGCTGATCCCCATACTTTGCGTCGGGGAAACGCGGGCCGAACGCGATGCCGGCGCAACCGGCGAAGTCGTGTCGCGTCAACTCGACGCCGTGACGGACAAGACAGGAATGGAAGCCATGCGCGGCGCTGTGATCGCCTATGAGCCGGTCTGGGCCATCGGCAGCGGCACGCCGGCGACGCCGGAGCAGGCACAGGCGGTGCATGCGATGTTACGCGAGCGGCTGGCGGGCCGGGACGAAGAGATTGCGGGCGGGGTCTGCATCCTTTACGGTGGCAGTATCAATGCCGCCAATGCGGCGGAGTTGTTTGCCCGGCCGGATATCGATGGTGGTCTGGTCGGAGGCGCTTCGCTGAAAGCGGAAGAGTTCATAACCATCTGTACCAGCGCAGGTAGCTGATCATGGAAACATTGGTAGTCGTCCTTCACGTCGTCGTGGCCGTGGCCATCGTCGGCCTCGTGATGCTGCAGCAAGGCAAGGGGGCGGACGCCGGCGCCTCGTTCGGGGCCGGCGCGTCGCAAACCGTATTCGGTTCGTCCGGCAGCGGCAGCTTCCTCGTGCGGGCGACCACGGTAGCGGCGGTGGCGTTCTACGGTACCAGCCTGGTACTCGCAATCTACGCCCGCGGCCAGTCGCAACTCGCCGACCCTTCGGGCCTGCCGATCGCCAACCCGGAGTTGCTTGAGCAGTCCGTGCTCGAACAGTCCCTGGGAGCCGACGAGTTGCCGCAAATCGACGCGAATCTCAACGACGACGCGCTGCCGCAGATCGACGAACCCGCCCCGGACGATGTGCCGCAAGTTCCGGGGAGCGACAACTGAGTTTCAAGTGCCGAAGTGGTGGAATTGGTAGACACGCTATCTTGAGGGGGTAGTGGCCCACGGCCGTGCCGGTTCAAGTCCGGCCTTCGGCACCAAACTCAAACACGCGGATTACATGGGTGGACGGGCGGTGTCCATGTAGAGTCTGTCTTCAATGCTGTCCAGCCGGGTTTCCACCCGTGCCAGCCGTTCGTTGGTGTTGGCGATTTCCGCACGCACCGCCTTGAATTCTTCGGCCATTTCGGTCCGGATCGCCTGGTTATTCGCGGCCATCTCGGCGCGGACCGCGGCGATGTCGGTGCGAGTCGCGGTTACATCGGTGCGAATCGCGGCCATTTCGGTGCGAATCGCGGCCATATCGGAGCGAATGACCTGGTTGTCCCCGCCCAGGTACAGCGCGGTGATCAAAAACATGACTGCGACGAGCGCGTTGTCCTTCAGCAGCGTAAAAATGGTTTCCATGTCGTGATTCCTTGTATGTAGTGATCTCTCGCGGTTACAGTCTAGACACAGTTTCCCGAAACAGCCTAGAAATCAGCAAAAATAGTTTCAGGCGGGGACGATTGAACGGTTGAACCTTGAGGACTACCACTGATGAGCGGTAAACCCCTGAAAGTGGTAATGACTCCTTCCCATCCCGGATGCTTCATTCGTGACGAGGTGATTGGAGAACTGCGCCTCGAAAAGGGATTCGGTGTGCGCATGGACCTCTTGTTGAAAATGCAGGCATGGCACGATGTCGTTCGTATGCGCTAGAAGGCTGATGAAATAGCGGTTGAACGTTACGCGCCCGCGTGTCGAAGCTGAAAACTCTCCCCAATCTTCCAGACACCCTTCTCGCGAAAGGCGGGAATGTTCTGGCGGCGGGCGGCGTTGGTGACGGCGGGGGCGGAATAGCCGTGGTTGCGGATGTAGTCGGAAAGCCTGACGATTGAATCCCCCCGCAGGTAGGTGACGCGCTTGTGCAAGGATTCCTGTAGCGCCAGCGCCAGGATTTTCTCCATCTCCTTCGTTGACTCGCGTTGCTCGTATTCGACAAAAGCCCTGTAGTAACGCTGCTTTTCCGAATTTCGAACGATTATGCGCGGCAGCGCCAGTTGGAGCAGTTGGAAGTTGATCAATACGCGGCCCATGCGTCCGTTGCCATCGCAAAACGGATGAATGGTTTCGAACTCAAGGTGGAAGCGCGCGATCTTGTCGAGAAACCATGTTTCCAGATCGCTTGAGTAGACAACGACGATCTGTTCCATCATCGACTCCACGTGCTCGGGTGCCGGAGCGATATGGGCGCCTACGCGCACATATTCTCCCTCCCTGCGGTAGCGGCCGGCGATGTCGTCGTTGATGCCGCCGATGAGCATCTGATGCAGCAGCAGAATCAGGTCCCTGTCCAGTTCGCTGTCCCGCGCCCTCGACCGCTTGTATTCCATGACTCTGGACAGATTCTTCGCTTCGAACATTTCCCGCACGGACACGTTCCGGGACAGTTCCTGTTCCAGGAGTATTCGCTCGGTCTCTTCCAGTGTGAGCGTGGAGTTCTCGATAGCGTTCGAGTTGTACACGCTCTCCGAGACTTCCACTTCGTCGATCATGGACAGAAGCGACTCCTTGCCCGACCGCAACGAGTCGCATTCCCGTTTCAGGTCATGGATCCGGTCTCTTACTCGTTTATCTGTAGCCATCCGTGCATACTAACCCGTTCACTATAAAATGGATATATTTAGTGAATATTGGATAAAAATAGCTTCCATTCACTAAATTATGGCAAGTGCCCGGTTGACGACTGATTCCCAACACAACCATAATCGCAGCCCACGACAGCTCATATGCGGGGGAGACGCAAACCATGTCAAGCGAACGCATCGAAGAACTTCAGAAGCAGATTTTCGATCTCATCGGAGAACTTGAAAGTCTGCAGCGAAGCAACTCCGGGGACGAGGTTCCCAATTACAGCTTTTCCACCGAACATGGCGAAGTCTCCTTGCTCGAACTGTTCGGGGGGCGGGACAAATTGCTGCTGATCCATAACATGGGGCAGGGCTGCCGCTATTGCACGATGTGGGC
Organism: Gammaproteobacteria bacterium; assembly: GCA_009844085.1. GTDB lineage: Bacteria > Pseudomonadota > Gammaproteobacteria > Pseudomonadales > Pseudohongiellaceae > UBA9145. The sequence continues at coordinate 28,270 of VYCF01000069.1, forward strand.
GGACGGCCTGAACGGCATCCTGTCGCATCTCGAATCAGCCATGGCGGTCGCGCTGGTATCGAAAGATGCGCCGGAATTGCAGAGGCGCATGGCGAACAGCCGCGGCTGGCGCTTCCGGCTCGCCTCCCATGGCGGTGGTGACTACATCAAGGAGCAATCCGTCAGGGAAGGCAGCGACAACTATCCGGGCGTAGCCACCTACAAGCGCGAAGGCGACAAGATCGTTCGCCTGAACTCCAGCATATTCGGCCCCGGCGACCTCTATTGCTCGACCTGGAACCTGCTCGCCATGGCGGGCCTCGGCTTCGACGACTGGACGCCCCAGTACGCATACTGGACCCGCCCGGAAAAAATGGACGACGGCGGCAAGGACGTTCTCTGAGGCCAGGTTCCGCTGGGTGCAGCGATTCCCGCTGAAAATCGTATTCCAATAGAATCAATGGGTTGCGACAAC
>VYCF01000014.1 GCA_009844085.1 Gammaproteobacteria bacterium
CCGCTAAACCCCACGCCAACCACCGGCGACTCACGTTGTGCGTAACCGACCATTTCTTATTTTGATTACGGCAAAGCACCTCTCGTCATTCCGCGCGAAGCGGAGCGTAGTCGCGGAATCTCTTGGAGCTGTTCGGCGGTCAGGGCGCAGACGCCGGCGCCTCCGTGGTCGAATTCGAGCCAGAGGAAATTTGTGTTCGGGAAGCGGTTTTCCAATTCTGTTGCGCTGTATCCGGTCTCAAGGATGAGCAGGCCGCCGGGATTGAGCCGCATTGCCGCCTGTTTGAGCAGGCGCTCGGCGATGTCGATGCCGTTTGTGCCGCCATCGAGTCCGAGGGCGGGCTCGTGGCTATATTCTTTCGGTAGTTGCGCCAGTTCTTCGGGGGATACATAGGGGGGATTGGCCAGGATCAGGTCGTAGCGGCCGCTCAATCCTTCGAACAGGTTCGCCTGCACTGCCGATACGCGCTCTTCCAGGTCGTGCAGACGAACGTTTTCCTGCGCCAGATCGAGCGCTTCCGGGGATATGTCGGCAAGATCGACGCGGCAGGCGGGGAAGCGCAATGCGCAGGCGATGCCGATGCAGCCGCCGCCGCAGCACAGATCGAGCACGGCGGCGGATTCGCCGGTAAACCCGGGTTCAAAAAAAGGTTCGAAGCCGTTGTCGATCAATTCTGCTATCGGCGACCGGGGAACGAGAGCGCGGGCGTCGCAGATTAATTCGTGTCCGGCGAACCAGGTCTTGCCGAGCAGATAGGCGGTGGGGACGCGCTGGCCGATGCGCGCCCGGACGAGTTTCTCAAGCCTTTCGATTTCATCCTGTTCAAGTTTCCGGTCCTGTTGTGCGATCGACTGACGGAAATCGAGATCCAATGCGCCGAAAACCAGGAATACGGCCTCGTCATGGACGTTGTCGACGCCATGACCGCAATGGACGCCGGCGCCCGCTAGGCGGTCGGCGAGTTGTTCGATACAGGACTGAAGGCGCATGCGGCATGATGATATGATTGCGCGCTGGCTCGCGGCCAGCGAAAAGTACTTACGGTGTTGGCGGACATGCAGGAACTGGAAAAGGCTTATGCCTCGATTTTGAACGCGATCGGCGAAGATCCCGATCGCGACGGATTGCGGAAAACCCCTCGGCGCGCCGCGGAAGCGCTGAAGTTTCTGACGCGCGGCTATGGCCAGAACGTTGCCGATGTAGTCAACGAGGCGCTATATCCATCCACCACCGACGAGATGGTCATCGTCAAGAACATCGAGATGTACAGCATGTGCGAGCATCATCTGTTGCCTTTCATCGGCAAGTGCCATGTGGCTTACGTGCCCGACGGCAAGGTGCTCGGCCTGTCGAAGATTGCCCGCATCGTCGATGTTTTCGCCCGCCGTTTGCAGATCCAGGAAAATCTCACCCAGGAGATCGCCAACTGCATCCAGGAAATCACCGGCGCCAAGGGCGTGGGCGTAATCGTCGAAGCGCAACACATGTGCATGATGATGCGCGGAGTGGAAAAGCAGAATTCGGTAATGACGACGTCCTGCATGCTCGGCGCTTTCCGCGCGCGAGTATCGACGCGGACGGAATTTCTGTCATTGCTCGGCTGATTGCACGACCAGTTCGACTCTCTCGCCGCAATTCTCCGCCGCGCACAAGGGCGCCAACGGTCCCATGCCCCGGGCCGTGAGACGTTCGGCGTCGATTCCTTGCTCCACCAGCGATTGCCGCACCGCGCTGGCGCGGGCCTCGCTGCGGGCCAGCAATTGTTCGAGATCGCCCTCCCCTTGCAGATGGGCGACAATGTACAGGCGCAGTGCCGAATCCAGCCGCAACAATTCCGCGACGGCATCCAGACCGGCGTCCTCCTCCAGCCGGTCGCCGGCGCCGAACGCCAGCCCCGGCGCGACGACGCCGCCGGCATCGCGCAGTTGTTCGAGCATGAACGCCGGACCGGCTTCGGCGGGGTTCGCGGCGCCGCCTTCGAGTTCGATGATTTCCAGATATGCCAGCAACTGGCGGTTTATGCGGGTAATCACATAGGCCGAGACAAAAAACCGTCCGGGAGGCTCCGACCCCATCGCCAGGTAATACTGGTTTCGCACCGGCCCGTACAGAATGCGGTTGCCGAATATGTCATTGGCCCAATATTCACTGCTGCCGCAGGCGCGCCCGGCACAGGTGAACAATTCGCGATAGCCGCGCGATCGCATCTGTTCGATGAGAAACTCGTACACGTCCTGACCGGAGAAGCCGCTTGCGACCTCGTAGAGTATCCGGGTCAGATTGCCCCGCACCCTTTCCGAGGCTTCCGGCGCCACCTGTCCGCGCGTGCTTTGCAGGCTGCCGAGCACTACCCGATAGTTGACGTCCCCGACATTCTCGAACTCGATGATTCCGGAATCGGGAAAGCCGCTGAACAGCGCATGATCGGCAGGGCCGCCCTGCTGGGCGCCGGCGCTGCCGGCCAACAATGTCAACAGGATTGTCGGTACAAGGTATCGGGCCTGCATGGCGGTTACCCCATATCTTGCATATCAGCTCTTGGATTTGTCCGCTGCGGCCTTGCTTGACGAAGTCTTCTTGCGAGTGGCTTTCTTCGGCGGCGCTTTCGGCGCCTCTTCCTCGGCGGGCGCTTCTTCAGTAACGGTTTCCGGCCCGGACGCGGTTTCTTCCTCGTCGGCCGCTACCGTGTCTTCGAGTTCCGCGACACGGGGAAACTCGGAGAATGGGAACGGCCTCTGTTCCCTGTTCCAGCTTGCGAACAGCAGTATCTCGCGAACGTATTCGGCCAGGGCCGCCGCCAGACCGCGCAGATTGCGGTTTTCCTCGCCGGTAAAAATCGTGAATACGGCCTGGACAACTCCAAGTATGATCGCCAGCGGCCCGACAATCAGCGCAAAAATGAGCAGGAACAGGACGACAAATACGACCCGGCCCCAGATCGCCGGGTCTTTCCACGGACTTGCATTCGAATTTTCCGACATATCCTCGCCTCAAACCGATAATCTCGTCCCAATCGCCGGAACGACTCAATCCGTATTGTTGCACCGCAGGGTCTTGTCCTCAATGGCGGCGAACTCCACGTCGAGCGCCTGTTCGCTGAGCATCAGCGAGGACAGGATGTTCTTGATGGATTCCCGCTCGAAGATGATTCGATACAGGCCGTTTGCCAGCGGCATGTAAACACCGAGTTCCTCGGCCTTCCGGGCTACCAGTTTAACCGTGTTGACGCCTTCCGCAACCTGTCCCACTTCCTCCGCGGCCGCTTCGATGTTCTTGCCCTGGCCGAGGGCGAATCCGATCCGGTAGTTGCGGCTCAACGGCGTGGAACTCGTCACTACCAGGTCGCCGACCCCGGACAGGCCGAGAAAGGTCATCGGGTCGGCGCCGAGCTCGCGTCCGAACCGGGCCATTTCCGTCAGCGCCCGGGTCACCAGCATGCTGTTGGTATTGTGGCCCATGCCCAGGGCGGCGGCGATGCCGGCGATAATGGCGTAGATGTTCTTCAACGAGCCGCCGAGTTCCACGCCGAGCATGTCGTCGTTGGTATAGACCCGGAAGGACTCCGACCGCAGCAAGGTGCGCACATTCTCACGCACCTCCTCGTCGTCGCTGGCGATGACGGTTCCGGTCAGGTGACCCGCGGCGATCTCCCGGGCCAGATTGGGACCGCTGAGCACGCCGACTCGCGCCCGGGGAGCCTCCTGCCGCAAGATCTGGCTCATGAGCATGAAGCTCCCCGCCTCGATGCCCTTGGTGCCGCTGACCAGCATGGCGTCCGGCGAGACGTGAGGAACCATTTCGCGCAGGACAGCACGAAAGCCGTCGCTCGGAACGGCAATGAAGATCAATCCCGCGCCGTCGACCGCGGCGGACATGTCCTCCACCGCCACCACCCGCGAGTCGATTTCGTAGCCGGGGAGATATTGCGGGTTTTCACGCAGATCGTTGACGTCGCGCGCCAGTTCGTCGCTGCGCATCCAGAAGCCGACTTCACAGCCGTTTTTCGCTGTGATGTTGGCGATAACGGTGCCGAAACTGCCACCTCCGATCACCGCGACCTTGTCAATTTGGTTCACGGCATCCCCTCTGCTCCGCACTCATGATAGCCGTTATGCGACCTATATCGAAATCGATGCACCATGCTTGCACGTCATCCTGCGCGCAGAATGACGACACATCGGGTCTGCACAATGCGAGTCGCCGTCGGCTGGCTCCGGGTTCAGCGGGCGTCCTCGACATGGATGTCGAGGCCGAAGCGTACAGGGATGTATTCACAGCGTCCGCTGCACCCGGAGCCAGCCGGCGGCGACGGATCGAATCCACGGACTCAACCCGTCAAAGTGCTATGGCCTGAATGAGGTTCATCAGCGAAGCCGGATACACGCCGAACAGGACAAGCAGCATGAACAGCACGAGCACGACCGAAAAAGCGGCATTTCCCTCACGCAACTCCGGCGCGTCCGCCGGTTCCGGCAACAACATACGATAGACGATGCGCAGGTAGTAATACAGACCTATGCCGCTGCCGACGACCAGGGCGGCGAGCAACAGCCACAATCCCGATTCCACCCCCGCCAGCACCAGGTAGAACTTGCCGATGAAGCCCGCGGTCAAGGGAATCCCCGCCAGCGAGAGCAACATGCCGGTGAACGCGGCCGCCAGCCAGGGCCGCCGCCAGAACATGCCCTGGTAGTCGCTGATGCTGTCTCTTTCCTGCGCGTCCGACGACAACAACGAGACGACGCCGAAGGCGCCGAGGGTCATGATCACATAGGCGAACAGATAGAAGCTCACCGCTTCGACGCTGATCGGGCCTTCGGCGTAAAAAGCGGCGATGATCGCGATCAGCAGGTAACCCATGTGGGCGATCGAGGAATAGGCGAGTATTCGCTTCAGATTGTCCTGCAACAACGCGAGCAGGTTGCCGGCGACGATGGAAAGCAGCGCCAGCAGGGAGAATACGACTGCCACCGGGGCGATGCCGAGAGTCCTGGTTTCCACCACCACGCGCAACAGCACGATGAATACGGCAATCTTGCCGATCGTCGCCAGATAGGCGGTCGCCGGCGCCGGCGCGCCCTGGTAGACGTCCGGAGTCCAGATATGGAATGGGAACAGGGATAACTTGAAAGCCACGCCCGCGGAAATCAGCAGCAGCGCGACCACGGAAATTCCGATACCCGGCCCCGCCGGCAATCCTTCCAGCCCGGCAAAGCTGAGACTGCCGGTCTCGGCATAGACCAGGGCCACGCCAAAGAGGATCATGGCAGTGGAAACCGCTGAAAGGATCAGGTACTTGACCGCCGATTCGAGCGCGTGACCGTTCGGCGCACGCTCGCTTTGCACGGGATAGGCCAACATGCCGTAAAGCGACATGCTCAAGGTTTCCAGGCCCAGCAACAGGCTGGCGAAATGATTGGCGCCGGCGAGCACTACCGCCCCGAGCGTAGCCAACAGCAGCAACAGCAGGAATTCCTCGCGCTGGTCGTCGAATTCGGCCCAGTAATTGTGACCGACGAGGCTGACGCCGATGGCGAGTGCGCAGATCAGCACGGTAAAGAACTGGGCGTACGGGTCCATCGTCAGCAATGGCATCGAATCCGGCGCCGGGCCGGGCAGCAGGTTCATGGCGAGCAAGCCGGCGATCAACAGGCCGCCGACCGTCGAGCCGAGGATAAACGGATAATTTCGCTTCACGCCGATCGCCATCATGACCCAGATCGACGACGCGGTAACGGCAAGCAACGGCAACAGGGGGATCAGGTCCCCCGCGCTCATCGTGTAGCCGGCGTATTCAAGTGGCGTCATGGCCGCAGCGCTCCAATCACGACATTGCCGGCCTGTCCCTCAAGCAGCGACTGCAGGGCCGGCGCGGAGAGATCGAGAAACGACTGCGGATATACACCCATCCAGACCAGGCCCGCCATCATCGCGGCGTAATAAACCATTTCCCGGTTGTCCAGATCGAGCAGATGGCTGCCGTCGAATGCCTTGTCCGAATACTTGCCGTGAAATACCTTCTGGATCACCCAAAGCGAATACACAGAGGCGAAGATCAGGCCGAAAGCGGAAACGATGGTCAGCACCTGGTTGGCCTGGAAGGCGCCCAGCAAGGCGAGGAATTCGCCGACGAAATTGCCCAGACCCGGCATGCCGAGCGCGGCGATGGAAAAGAACAGCGCCACGGCCGACATGCGCGGCACGCGGCCCCAGAAACCGCCCATTTCGAGCATGTTGCGGGTATGGATGCGATGTTGCAGCGCGCCGGCGAGCATGAACAAGGCGGCCGAGCTGAGCCCGTGGGCGAGCATCGTCATCACCGCGCCCTGCAGCGCCAGTTCATTCCAGGCGTAGACCCCGAGCGTGACGAAACCCATATGGCTGACGCTGGTATAGGCGATCAGCCGCTTGAAGTCCGCCTGGGCGAAAGCGACCTTGGCGCAATACAGGATGCTGACGGCGGCCAGCGTCATGGCGACGGGCGCAAACTCCGCGGCGGCCGTCGGAAACAGGGGCACGGCGAAACGCACCAGGCCATAGGCTCCGGTCTTGAGCAGGACGCCGGCGAGGATGATGCTGCCCGCGCTCGGCGCCTGGCTATGAGCGTCCGGCAGCCAGTTGTGGAAAGGCACGCTCGGCAACTTGGTGGCGAAACCGATGAAGAATCCGAGCATGACCCACATTTCCATGCTTCGGTTCATGCCCACGTTGAGCAGGTCCTGGTACGCGAAACTGAAAAAGCCGAATTGCAGATAGTGGAACCAGGCCAGCACGACGATGGAGACCAGCATGATCAGGCCGCTCACCTGGGTGAATATGAAGAACTTCTTCGCCGCGTAGAACTTGTTCTCGTGCCCCCAGATCGCGATGATGAAATACATCGGGATCAGCATCACTTCCCAGAAGAAAAAGAACAGGAACAGATCGAGCGCGGTGAATACGCCGACCACCCCGGCCAGCGTCCAGAGCAGGTTGAAATAGAAGAAACCGCTGCGATAGTTGATTTCCGACCAGGCCGAGCCTACCGCGACGATGCCGAGGAAGGCCGTCAGCAGAAGCAGCAGCAAGGCAAAGCCGTCGGCCGCGAAATGCAGGGCGATGCCGAAGCGCGGCAGCCAGGCGTGATTGTATGCGGCCAGCCAGCCGTCCTCGGGAGCGGCGCCGAGCAGACTGAGCATCATTAGCAATTCGAGCGTCAGCACCGCCAGCGCAACCCAGCGCGGCCACGCGGGATCGATCCGCTCGCTGAACCAGGCCAGCAGTCCGCCGACGAACAGGAGCGCGATGAGCCAGGTCAGGATCACAGCAGCACTCCCACCGCGATCAGGGCCACGAGCCCGGCGGCCATCGACAGCGCGTACCAGCGCAGATAACCGGTCTGGGTGCGCACGATCAGCAGATGACCCGCCCGGCTGATAGCCGCCAGCATGTCGTAGAAGGCGTCAACGATGTCTTTCGCGTTGACCCGGGCCAGATACAGAAAGGGATTGACGAACAGCAAGTCGTACAGCCGGTCCATGCCCCAGCCGCTGTCCCAGAAACGGTGCAAGGCGCGGGAAGCCGGCAGCGACATGAGTTTCTCGACCGAGAATGTGCCCGAACCGTAAAACAGGTAACTGATCCCGATGCCGATCAGCGGCAGCGCGATCATGACGCCATGCATGAAGGCGCTGATGTGATGCTCCTCATGTTCAGCGCCATGACTGAAGACGGCGTCCAGCGGCACCGGAATCCAGCCGCCGAAAAGGGACAGCGCCATCAGGATGAACAGCGGCACTGCGATATTCAGGCCTTTCACTTCGATGGCGTCGTGATGCCCCCTGCTTTCGCCGAAAAACACCACGAAGAACAGGCGGAAGGTGTAAATCCCCGTGAAAAAGGCGCCGATGACCCCGCCGAGCCAAAGCCACAGCCCCTGTCCTTCGACTTCGAGCGCGGCGATCAGGATCTCGTCCTTGCTGAAATAGCCGGAAGTGTAGGGGAAGGCCGTCAGCGCGAGGCCGCCGATGAGAAAACACAGGAATCCGACCGGAAGCTGTTTGCGCTTCGCCCCCATGCGGAAGATGTCCTGTTCGTGATGCAGGCTGAGAATGACCGCGCCGGCGCCGAGGAAGAGCAGCGCCTTGAAAAAGGCGTGGGTCATCAGGTGGAAAATCGCTCCCGACCAGGCGCCGACGCCAAGGCCGAGAAACATGTAGCCGATCTGGGATACCGTCGAATACGCGAGAATCCGCTTGATGTCGTTCTGGGTCATGGCGGTGAATCCCGCCATCAGCAAGGTGATCAGCCCGACCCAGGCGACGAGCAACTGAATGTCGGGCGCGAGTTCGAACAGCGTATGGGTGCGGGCGATCAGGTAAACGCCCGCCGTGACCATGGTGGCCGCGTGGATCAGGGCGCTGATCGGAGTCGGGCCCGCCATGGCGTCGGGAAGCCAGGTCTGCAAGGGCAACTGGGCCGATTTGCCGACCGCGCCGCCAAGCAGCAACAGCGCGGTAATGGCGGGCAGAGTCGAGCCGATCGGCCATTCCGCCTCGGCCGCATGCAACATTTCCTGGATGTTCAGGGTGCCGAGTTGGGCGAACAGCAGGAACAGGCCGATGGCCATGGCCGTATCGCCGACCCTGGTAACGACGAAGGCCTTGCGCGCGGCATAACCGTTGTACGGATCGTCGTACCAGAACCCGATCAGCAGGTAGCTGCACAGTCCGACGCCTTCCCAGCCCAGATACAGCAAGAGCAGATTATCGCCGAGCACGAGCAGCAGCATGGCGAAGACGAACAGGTTCATGTAGCAGAAAAAGCGGCTGAAGTCCGGGTCGTCGGCCATGTAGCCGGTGGAATAGACGTGGATCAGGAAGCCAACCCCGGTAATGACCAAAATCATCACCAGCGAGAGGCCGTCGAGATAGAGATTGACGCCGGGGTCAAAGCCGGCCACGGACATCCAGGTCCAGATGGGGACGGTATGGCTTTCGATTCCCGATTGCAGGAAGCTCACGGCCACCAGCGCCGCCACGGCAAAGGACAGGCCGACGCTGCCGGCGCCGATCCAGCCCGCCGGACCCCTGGCAAGCTTGCCCTCGGTCAGGGCCAGGATCAGAAATCCGAGCAGCGGAAATGTCGGCAACAGCCAGATCAGATCAAGCACAGTCCTTATCCTTTCAACTCGCTGAGCACATTGATGTCGACGGTCTGGAAGCGCCGGTACATCTGAATGATCAGGCTGAGGCCGACGGCGACCTCGGCCGCGGCCAGGGTCAGGATCAGCAGGAACATGATCTGTCCGTCCGCCTGTTCCCAGCGCGAGCCGGCGACGATGAAGGCCAGCCCGCAGGCGTTGAGCATGACTTCCAGCGACATCAGCACGAATACGATATTGCGCCGGGTGAGAACGCCGATCAGACCCAGCGAGAACAGGATTCCCGCCAGGATCAGTCCGTGTTCGACCGGAATCGCTCCCATCATTCGTCTCCCGCCTTCGGTTTCCGCGCCAGGTGGTAGGCGGTAATCAGTCCCGCCAGCAGCAGGATCGAGGCCAGTTCCACCGCCAGCACATAAGGCCCGAAGAGCCGCGTACCGACCGCCATGACGCCGACCTGTTCCGCTGCCGACATGCCTTCGACCCCGCTCAGCACGTAAAGCAATTGCCCCAGCAGCACGGCCGCGAGCAAGGCCGGCACAATCCAGCCGCGGCCCGCAAGCCAAGCCCGTTCCTGCTGCCGCGTACTCTGGCCGAGGTTGAGCATCATGATCACGAACAGGAACAGCACCATGATGGCGCCGGCATAGACGATGGCCTCGAGCATGGCCGCCAGCGGCGCGCCGAGCACATAGAAGATCACCGCCACCGCAAGCAGCGAAAGAATCAGATAAATCAGCGCGTGGACGATATTGGTCTGCACGATGACGCCGATGGTGGCGATCACGGCGACGGCAGCGGCGAGATAGAACAGCAGCATCATGGCAGCAGGCTCCTGACGTCCACGGGTTCCGCTTCGTTGAGCGCTTCGCCCTTGTCCTTGCCGGCGACCTGCTTGCCCGCCACGCGATAGAAATTGTAGTCGTGATATTTGCCGACGCCGTCGATCAGCAGATCTTCCTTCTCCCAGACCATGTCCTGGCGCACGTATTCGGCCATTTCGAAATCCGGCGTCAATTGAATGGCGTTGGTGGGACAGGCCTCTTCGCAGAATCCGCACATGATGCAGCGGGAAAAATTGATGCGAAAGAACTCCGGGTACCAGCGGCCGTCCTCGGTTTCCGCCTTCTGCAAGGCGATGCAGTCTACCGGACAGGCCACCGCGCAGAGATTGCAGGCCACGCAACGTTCCTCGCCGTCGGGGTCGCGGCTGAGAATGATGCGGCCGCGCCAGCGCGGAAACATGTATGGCTGCTCGTCGGGGTATTGCACGGTGTCCGCCTTGACGAACAACTTGCGGAATACGCCCCACAAGGTGACCGCCTGACTGAGCAGCGTGTCCTTAATCAATCTGAACATGCGCCTTCCCCTCCCCCTACATCGTGGCTGTTGTTGAAACCAGGACTACCGCGCCGGTGACCAGCAGGTTCAGCAGCGACAGCGGCAGCAGGAAAAGCCAGCCGTAGCTCATGAGCTGGTCATAACGCGGCCGCGGCAGCGCCGCGCGCATCAGGATGAAAAACATGATGAAGAATCCGGCCTTGAGCGAGAACCAGACGATCGGCGGCAGAAACGCCGGTCCCAGCCAGCCGCCGAAAAACAGCACGGTGATCAGCGAGGATATGAGCACCAGGCCAAGATATTCGCCGACGAAAAACATGCCGAACTTCATGCCGGAATATTCGGTGTGATAGCCCGCGCAGATTTCCTGTTCGGCCTCGGGAATGTCGAAAGGCAGCCGGTGGCTCTCGGCGACGCCGGCGATCAGGAAGATGAGAAAACCGATGAACTGTGGAACGATGTACCAGCCGTCGGCCTGGGTTTCGACGATCTCGCGCAAATTGAAGCTGCCCGCCAGCACTACCACGCCAAGCAGCGAGATGCCCATGAAGACTTCGTAGCTGACCATCTGCGCCGCCGCGCGCAGACTGCCGAGCAAGGCGTACTTGTTGTTCGACGAAAGGCCGCCCAACATCACGCTATAAGCGCCGAGCGAGGCCATCGCCAGCACGAACAGCACGCCGACGTTCGAATCGATGACGCCGACTTCGGGCGTGAAAGGGATCACCGCGAAACTCATCAATACGACGATCATGATGATCGCCGGCGCGAGCACGAAGGTGAGCCGGTCGGCGAACGGCGGCACCCAATCTTCCTTGGTGAAGATCTTGATCATGTCGGCGACGACCTGCATGATGCCGAACCAGCCCACGCGGTTCGGCCCGAGGCGTTCCTGCCAGAAACTCAGCATCCGCCGCTCGACCCAGATCAGCAAGGCGGCGAGCACGATCACCGCCAGCAGAATGCTGGCGATGCTCAAAGCCGATCCGACCGCGAAAGTAAACATCGCCTATCGCTCCTCTCGCATCCGGACCAGATCGGAAACGATCAGTTCGCCGAGGCCGCGGCCCTCAGGAGCGTCCGCCGGCGCCAACTCAACTTGACTACCGAGGCCGTGATAATCGATTTCCGCGTCGCCGACATGCAAGGCCGCCGCGCCGGGACTCATTTGCGTGCGAATGCATGTCAGCGCGATCGCTTCAATGCCTCCACCGCTCAGCCTTACGCCCCGACCCTGTTGCAGACCGTGCCGCTCCGCGTCCGCCGGTGAAACAGCCAGGTAGGCGTCGGTCATGCGCGCGCGTATCGCCTCGCTGCGCGAGGACAGTTCCTCGCTGCCGAATATCTGGAAGGCCGGCAGCAATTCTAGGCCGCCGCCGTCTCCGTTGGCCGGAACAGGCTTGAATTCGCCGCCCTCCGATTTCTTCTCCAGCAATAACGTGCCGCCATGGCCCTGGCGCAGGGGGCCGTTGATCTCGTCCTGAAACTTGCTGATGCTCTGGTTGGAATTCCATTGCGGAGCCCAGGACGAGGCCAGAATCGTCGCATCGCGCCGGGGCGGGATTCCTTCCATCGAAAACGCCAGCGCGGACTCGGGATCCTGCGCCTGCTTCGGTTCGTGCACGTTCAGATTCGCCTTCATCGCGGTCCTGCCGCTATAGCGTTCGGACTGGCGCGGCACCTTGATGCCGCTGGGCAAATTCGATGTGTCGGGCAATACTTCGCCCAGTTTCGCGAATGCCGCAACCGAACCCGCGCAGTCGAGCAGCGCCTGGCGGAAATGCTCGAAATCCCCGGTCCACTGCCAGGCCGGGCACGCCGCGCCATGGTTGCGATGCACCTGGTAGGCGAGTTGCGCCCTGCCCTCGTAATTCACATAACTTGTCTGCTGTTCGGAGAACGCGGTGACGGGAAGGACGAGATCCGCTTTCGCCGTCGTTCGGTTGGGCAGCAGATCGAGCACGGCGGTCTTCCGGGCGGCGTCCAGGGCTGCGTCGACCTGGGCGTGGGGGGCGCGGCGGTATAGATCATTCTCGAGCACGATGACATTGGCCGTCTCGCCGGAACTCAATTTGCGCAAGGCTTCGCCAAGACTGTTTTCCTGCCGGGTCATCAGGTGCAGGTGCAGGCCCATGCTGTTGACTTCGGCCGTCAGCAGGCAGAGGTCTACTGGCGCCGCGGTTCCCCCATGGTTTTCATGAACAGCGCGGCGCTTTTGCAAAGCTCCGGCGATGTTGGCCGCGGCCTTGATCAGATCGATATTGCCGCTGCTCGTCCCGGCGACGATCAGCGGCCTGCGCGCCGCGAGCAATTGTCCGGCGACCCGCTCCAGCGCTTCGTGGCTTTTTGCGGTTCGCGGCGCGGATGCGTCAAGCCGACCGGCCAGTTCAATAGCGTTCCGCACGAGCCCCGAAGGCGTGTCGATGACACGATCCGAAGCCACATCGTCGAGCCTGGTTGCGCCACAGGCGAATATGCAAAGCGGACTGCGTTCCTGTTGGGCAAGTTCGCGCACCGCGGCGTCCTGCCAGCGTGGAATATTGGCGCCGTCGGCCAGTTCCAGCGCCTTGTTGTGTACCGACTGGCGCAGGGCAAGTGCGATGCGCGGCGCTGTATTCGTGACGTCTTCGCCAAGTACGAGCACAGCGTCGGCCTGCTCGATCTCCCGGATCGAAGGATTGTAGAAACGCGGATCGCCCGCGAGTTCTGCGGCCAGTTGCATGCAGGCGTGTTCGGCGTCGGAATAGCCGGCATGGAAATTCTCTTCGCCGACCAGCTTGCGCAAGGCGAAGTTGGCTTCGTTTCCGGCGCGCGGCGAGCCTATTCCTATAGCGTTGCCCGCGATCTCGCGCAACTGCCGCCCCGCCGCTTCCGCGTCGAGTTCATTGCCCGCGCCGTCGAGCGGAGTTGCAAGGCGCGCGGCGTCGTTCACATAGCCCGTGCCGAAGCGGCCGCGGTCGCAAATGAAATAGCCGTTCAACTCGCTGTGATAGCGATTGACGACGCGGCGCAATTCCCCGTAGCGCTCGCCCGGCGTGATGTTGCAGCCCACGCCGCAGCCGGTACAGATCGAAGGCGCGGTCTGCAGGTCCCATTTGCGCGTGTAGTTCTCGCTGAAAACCTTGTCGGTGAAGACCCCGGTAGGACATACCTCGACCAGGTTGCCGCTGAATTCGCTTTCCAGCGTGCCGTCGCGGTGCCGTCCGAAATAGGTGAAATGATGCGAGGCCTGGGCTGAGAGATCTTCCCCGCCGGCGTATTCGTTATAGAAACGCACGCAGCGATAACAGGTGATGCAGCGATTCATCTCGTGATTGATGAAAGGGCCGAGATACTGGTTGCGGTGCGTGACCTTCTTCTTGTCGTAGCGGCGGTAGTTGTGGCCCGACATCAGGGTCATGTCCTGCAGATGGCATTCGCCGCCTTCCTCGCAAACCGGGCAGTCGTGAGGATGGCTGATCATCAGGCTTTCGATGACGCCGGCCCGGAAGGCCTTCGCCTCGGCATCTTCGATGGAAATCCTCGCGCCTGGCTGCACCGGGGTCATGCACGCCATGGTCATCAAGCCGGCGCTGTCTTCTGCGTCGCGATATTGCTTGACCGCACATTGGCGGCAGGCGCCCACCGAGCCCATGCAGGGATGCCAGCAGAAATACGGCAGGTCCATGCCCAGCGTCAGGCATTCCTGCAACAGGTTGCTGCCGGCGTTCACCTCGTAGGTGACGCCGTCTATCGTGATTTCCACTTTTGCCTTTTCTGTCATTTCTTGCCAGTCACTAATTCTTGTACGGACACCGTTTCTCCGTGATATGCCGTTCAAAATCCTCGCGGAAGTAGCGCAGGCCGCTGCCCAGGGGCGCGGTGGCGCCGGGCGCGAGGGCGCAGAAAGTCTTGCCGGGGCCCATGTAGTCCACGTGTTCTTCGAGTATCGCAAGGTCCCGGTGCGTGCCGTTGCCGCGCTCGAATTCGCGGAAGATCTCATCGACCCAGGGCAATCCGTCGCGGCATGGCGTGCAATAACCGCAGGACTCGTGGGAGAAGAACGTCATCAGGTTGCCGATCATGCCCACCGGGCAGGTCTTGTCGTCGAGCAGGATCAAGGTGCCGGTGGCGAGCCTGCTGCCGGCCCCGGCGATATCGTCGTAATCGAGATTCAGGTCGAGATGCTCCGGCAGCATGAAATCCGTGGAGCCGCCGCCGGGCAGGAAACCTTTCAGTTTCAGGCCGTCGCGCATCCCGCCGCCATAGACTTCGAGCAGTTCGCGGATCGGCGTGCCCAGGGGCAGCTCCCAGCAGCCGGGCGTGCGCGCCTTGCCGCTGATGCCGAACAGCTTGGTGCCGTGATCGTTGCCCTTCGTCAGGCTGCGATACCAGTCGATGCCCCAGGCGAGGATGCCGGGCAGATTGCAGATTGTCTCCACGTTATTGACGATTGTCGGCTTGCCCCAGAGACCGCTGACCTGGGGAAAAGGCGGCTTGGCGCGCGGATTGGCGCGCTTGCCTTCGAGCGCGTTGAGCAGCGCGGTCTCTTCGCCGCAGATATAACGGCCGGCGCTGGTATGCATGATGATGTCGAGATCGAAGCCGGTGTCGAGGATATTGCGGCCGAGATAGCCTCGTTCGTAAGCTTCCGCCAGCGCCTTGCGCAGGATGCGTTCCGAATCGGTGTATTCGCCGCGCAGGAAGATATAGGCCTTGCTCGCCTGGATCGCGTAGGAGGCGATGATCATGCCTTCCAGGAGCAGATGCGGATCGCCTTCCATCAGCAGGCGGTCCTTGAAGGTGCCCGGCTCCATTTCGTCGGCGTTGACGACGAAGTATTTCTGTTTCGGCGCCTTCTCTCCCATGGGCACGAAACTCCATTTCAGGCCGGTGGGAAAGCCCGCCCCGCCGCGGCCCTTCAGGCCCGATTCCTTGACCAGGTCGAGCACGTCGGCCGGCTCGAGGCCGCGGGCGATCGCGTGCAGGCCGTGATAACCGCCGGTCGCCTCGTAGGCGCCCAGATCCAGCGGCGGACGCGAGAAGTCGATGTTCCTGGTCAGGGGATTGCCAACCACGATCAGTCCCGCCCTTTCCGATAGCGCGCGAAAATCTCGCCGAGATTTTTTTCGTCCAGATTTCGATGCTGATCCGGCCCCACCATCATTACCGGCGCCCGGTCGCAGTCGCCGAGGCAGGGAACCGGGATCAAGGTGAATTCGCCGTCTTCGCTGGTTTCGCCGTAATCGATGCCGAGTTCGCCGGAAATCTTTTCCTTGACCTCATCGCAACCCATGATCCAGCAACTGACGCTTTTGCAATACAGAATCACGTTCCTGCCGACAGGCTGACGGTAGATCAGGTTGAAAAAGGTCGCCACGCCTTCGAGTTCCGCCACCGGCAGACCGAGATATTCGGCGACGGCGAACAGCGATTCGTCGGAAACCCAGCCGCGATGCTTCTGCACGATTTTCAAGGCTTCCAGGCCCACGGCGCGAGTGTCCGGATATAGCGTGCGCTCGTGCTCGATTTCGGCGATTTCCTCTTCATTCAGGTAATCCGCCGGCAAGGCCGTCGAGGCGATCAATCGTTCACTCATGCTGCTCATCGGAATTCGCTCACTTGTTTCAACCCCTGGCCCTAGCGGTCCACGTCGGCCATGACGAAATCGATGCTGGCGATGATCGCGATCAGGTCGGCGACCATGAAGCCGTTGCTGATATGCGGAATCATCTGCAAATGGGGGAAGGACGGCGTACGTATTCGCGTGCGATAGGAACCGCCGCTGCCGTCGCTTACCAGGTAATAGCTGTTGATGCCCTTGGTCGCTTCTATCGATACGGTGACTTCGTTTGGCGGAATCACCGGCCCCCAGCTTACGCTGAGGAAGTGGTTGATCAGGGTTTCGATGTCGCGCAGGGTTTCTTCCCTGCGCGGCGGCGTGGTCAGCGGATGGTCGGCCTTGTAATGGCCGCCGGGCATGTTGTCGAGGCATTGCTTGATGATGCGCAGGCTCTGCCGCATTTCCTCGACCCGCACCGCGCAGCGGTCGTAGCAATCGCCGTTGACGGCTATGGGCACGTCGAATTCGAAATCGTCATAGCCGGCATAGGGCCGCTGCTTGCGGAAGTCCCATTCCAGGCCCGTGGCGCGCAGGCCGGCGCCGGTGACGCCCCAGTCGAAAGCCTCCTGCGTATCGTAGACGCCGACGCCCTGGGTGCGCCGCTTGAGGATGCCGTTGTTGAGCACCATGCTGTCGTATTCGTCGATCCGCGGCGGCATGAATTCGAGCAGTTCGCGCACGCGCATGTCCCATCCTTCGGGCAGGTCCTGGGCCACGCCGCCGATGCGGAACCAGCCCGGATGCATGCGCGCGCCGCAGATCGACTCGATGATGTTGAAGATGCGTTCACGCTCGACGAACATGTAGAAGATCGGCGAAAGCTGGCCCACGTCCTGGGCAAATGTGCCATAGAACAGCAAGTGGCTGCAGATGCGGAACATCTCGGCCAGCATGATGCGGATCACCCTGGCGCGCTCGGGCACTTCGATGCCCGCCATTTTCTCGACCGCCATCACGTAAGGCAGGTTGTTCATCACGCCGCCGAGGTAATCGATGCGGTCGGTGTAGGGAATGAAGGTGTGCCAGGACTGCCGTTCGGCCATCTTTTCCGCACCGCGGTGGTGGTAGCCGATATCCGGCACCGCGTCGAAGAGAATCTCCCCGTCGAGTTGCAGCGCGATGCGAAAAGCGCCATGGACGCTGGGGTGGTTGGGACCGAGATTGAGAAACATGAATTCCGAATCTTCGGACTTTCGTTTCATGCCCCATTGTTCGGGATTGAACAGCAGGGCATCCTGCTCGTAGCCCGCCTGGTCGTCATCGAGCGAATACGGGTCCATTTCCGTCGCCCGGGCCGGATGTTCCTTGCGCAGGGGGTGGCCTTCCCAGGTCGGCGGCAGGATCAGCCGGTAGAGGTTCGGATGGCCTTCGAAATTGATGGCGAACATGTCCCAGGCTTCGCGCTCGTACCAGTTCGCTGCGGGCCAGAGCCCGGTCACGGTCGGAATGTTCAGGTCCGCGTCCATCAGCGGGACCTTGACGCGGAAATCGCAATTGCCGGAAAAGGACATCAGGTGGTAGACGACGGTGAATTCGCTCGGCGGCTGTGATTCGCGATGGGTACGCATGCGCTCGTCGATGGCGGTCAGGTCGAACAGCATCTCGAAGCGGGGCCCGCCGGTTGCAGTTCCATTGCGCAATTCGCGCAGGAACTCCACCACGTCGCCGCGGTCTACCCAGGCGGTCGGAATGCCGTCACAGGTGAATTGCTCGGCGAGAATGCGGCCGGCGAATTTCGCCTGCAATTCAGCCGGAATCAGGCTGGCTGCGGCTGTCGGGCTGGTTGCGGTCGCGACTGTCATGTCGTTGACTGTTCCGTTTCCCTTCCTGGTTTCAGACGCGATCGGGAGAGCGCAATTCGGTCGCGGCGATCCGTTCCGCCTGGCGAAACTCGCGTTGCACTGTCCTCGGTTTTTCCTGGATGACGCCCTGGTCGTTGATAACCCAGCTCAGCGGCCTGCGCTGTTTACCGACCTGTTCCTGCAACAGGATCAGCCCCTGGAGCAGGGCTTCCGGGCGCGGTGGACAGCCGGAAACGTAAACGTCGACGGGCAGGAACTTGTCGACTCCCTGCACTACGGAATAAATGTCGTACATGCCGCCGGAATTGGCGCAGGAACCCATGCTGATCACCCACTTGGGCTCGAGCATCTGGTCGTACAGCAATCGCACCACGGGCGCCATCTTGCGGAACACGGTGCCGGCAATGACGATCATGTCCGCCTGCCGCGGCGTGCCGCGTATGACTTCGGCGCCGAAACGCGCCAGGTCGTGGCGGGCGGTAAAGGCGGTCGCCATTTCCACGTAACAGCAGGAAAGGCCGAAATTGAACGGCCAGATCGAGTTCTTGCGGCCCCAGGCGATCATGTCCTCCAGTCTGGCCATGACCACATTGCGGCGCAGGAATTCGTCCATGCTCGCGCCGCCGGGCAGTCCCGACGAAGCTTCCTCGGCCTTCTGCAATTGCCAGCTCACAGGTGGAACGCCTTCTTGTTGGTCACGCCGCCGGCACCGCGCAATTCGCGCAATTCGCGCCGCTGGATGCCGGTGCGCCAATCCAGGGCGCCGACGCGCCAGAGATAGAACAGGGCGGCAAGCAATATTGCGACGAAAACGAAGATCTCGATGAATCCGACCCAGCCGGTTTCACGCACGGAAACCGCCCAGGCGAAAAGGAAAACGACCTCCAGATCGAAAATGATGAACAGGATCGCCGGCAGATAAAAATGCACCGACGTGCGGAATTGGGCCGAACCGACGGAAACGATGCCCGATTCGAAAGGCGTATCGGTGTACTTACGGGAGGTGCTCTGCCCCAGAAAATACGACAGGCCGAGCATGAGGCCGACGACCGCCAGCACGGCGGCGGCATAAAAGAAAAAAGGTGCTAACTCGCTCATGGATGACGACGCCGAAATCGGTCCGGGAATGTACACGGAACGGCCGTTCAAGGCAAGTTGCAAACATGAGCTTCGATCCGTCGCCGCCGGGTCAGGGCGAGTGCAGCGGACGCCTTAAATACATCCTTGTAGGCTTCGGGCTCGGCATCCCTGCCTCGCACGCCCGCTGCACTCGCCCTGACCCGACGGCGACTCACAGTGTGCAAATTCGAGGCTGATTCGCCCGAAAGATCAGTTCGGTACGTAGATGATTTCGCCGGATTCGAGTTGGTAGGCCGTGCCGACGGGGCGGCCCCGCTCGCCTGTCTGTTGCCGGGATTCTTCGGCGGTGTAGGCGCGGATTTCCTCGCCTTCCTTGATGATTATTTCCATGTCTTCCTCGCCGGGATTCTTGACGAGGGTGAACTCTTCGCTGAACAGCAGTTCGCCGAGTTCGAGGTGGCTGATCAGCGCCGCCATCAGCGCCACGGAGAACACCATGGCGATATCGAACAGGTTGACGAGCGAACTCAGTGGGTCGAGTTCGTCGCTGTCGGCGATAAATGTTTCGTATCGCTTCATGATCGTTCCGCCTCCGACTCGGTCTTGTATTGCAGCACGAACTCCAGCCGATGCATGCCCTGGGCGAAGCGCCGCTTGCGCGACTGATGCAGGACGAAGCCGATGCTGCCGATCACGATGCCGAGCACCGTGGTCGAAAAGGCGACCTGCATGTTCTGGGTCAGGCTGGCCATGTCTCCCGCCGCGAGGCCCGCCAATGCGGGACCCATCGGTATCAGCGTACCGATCAGTCCGAGACTCGGGCCCAGACGGATCAGCAGTCTCGGAAAGGACAATTGATTGTCGCCGTGCAAGGCGAAGTCGCCAAGTTGGCGTTCGCGCACCGAGCGCTTCGTCATGTCTTCCATGACCGTGAGCATGTGTCCGCTCAGCGGCGAAGGGTAGCGGCCCGCGCATTCCGCGAGCCGCGTCTTGTAATCGGCAAATTCTCCGGCGACGAGCCGGCTTTCCGCGGCATCGAGCGCCTTGAGCAGGCTCAGGTCCTGCTGGCGTTGCTGCCAGTCCTGCCCGAGCAGCAGCAAGGCGCGCACGAGCAGATAGAGCAGCAGGGCGATGCAGGGAACGAGCAGGCCCGTACTCACCCAGGTAAGCGTGGAGAAAAAACTCAACATGTCAGGCTCTCAACCTCGCCCTGGCGCTTCTGTCGCGCAGATTTTGCCACGAATATCCAATCAGAATCAGGACGAGCAGGATGCCGGGCGCCTGGACGGCACTTTCCAGCGTGATCCATTCATAGCCCTGGAAGTAGCCGGCCCAGCTTGTATCGGTGGCGTACAGCCATTGCAGGATCAGCAACAGGCAGGCGAGAAAGCGCGCGGCCGGCAGCCTGCGGGCGAGATCGATCCGCCCCAGCGCGAAAATCAACCCGGGCAGCGCGAGCAACAGGGCCGCGGCGTAAAGCATGCCGAGCCGCGAGAATTCGATGCCCAGCGCCTGGTAGAACAGCCACAGTTGCAGGCTGAGCGCGGCCGGCAGCAGCAACAGCAAGGCGCCGTACATCCGCCCGTGCAGCAACAGGCCGAGCGCCTGCAGACTCAGCACGACGCCGATCGGTCTTGACCAGAATTCAAGCGTGGCCAGCCAGACGGTCACGCTCTGGCCGCTTAGCCACTGCGACAGCCACAGCGCCGCGCAAGCGAGCGTCGCCGGAATCAGCGCAAGGCCGAATCCCAGCGCCACAGGCGGCGGGCAATAGCGCTGCACCAGCTTATTGCGGCCGAAAAACGACTGTTGCCGCGGCGGCCAGGCGAGCAAGGCGCAGCAGCAGCCGAGTCCCAGGCTGAGCGCCCACCAGGACGCGGCTTCGCTCATGCCCGTTAGGCTGCCGCCGGCCGCGAGCGCCGCCAGCGTGCAAATGTCAACAGCGCAGTCAGCGCGAGGCCGATGCCGAGCAGGATCAGCGCCAGGTTACGGCCCGCCACGAGTTGCGGCTGCGCCGCCTCATTGCGCGTCGTTAATTCCGCCTCGGTAGCCTGTTCGCCGTTTTCCGCCTGCACATCCTGTTCTCGCAGCACGAGTTCCGCGCTTTGCTCGACCGAGCCGACTTCCGCCGCTTCGATCTGCTGCTGGTAGCTGGCGAGCAGGGTCGGGTCGAGTCGCTCGGAGATGAAGTCCTGCAACGCCGCGTTGCCGCAGGTAAAACTACCGCAGCCGGCTTCGAAGCGGCTGACAAGGTCTGCGTGCAGATCGACCAGCGCCTGCATCTGTTCGGCGGTCGGGGTCCAGAAATCCTTGCGGGCGGCTTCGAGCATGACGCCGGTCACTTCCTGCAGGGCGTAGGGATTTTCGGTTTCGAAAAAGTCATTCAAGCCCAACGCGTGCTTGTCGTCGATCAGCGTTTCGTGGACCTGGTTCCAGAATCCCGATGCGATGGCGGCGGGTTTCATTGTGTTCCAGCCGAAGGAGTTGCGCAGGGTCTCGGCCATTACTTCGGCGCTCGACGCCTCTCCGGCCGTCAGGCCTTCGAGATAGCGCGGGTTAAACAGCGTGGTCCTGGCTTCCTGGGCGATCGCGCTTTGCAGCGTTTCCATCTTCGCCCGGTTGGGATTGCGGTAATCGGAGAAATACGCCTCCGCGTCCTTGCCCGTGACCGAACGCACCGCCAGGCTCAGCCCGCCCATGAATTCGTAGACGTGATCAAGGCTGAGGCCGCCCCAGGTGTTGCTGGACCTGGGCTGGATGACGACGTCGGTATTAAGCAGCGCGGCGGTGAACAGTTCCGGCACGAACTCGCCCCATTCGTCGGATTCGCCGTACATCGCGCCCATGTTATAGAGATACTGGCTGGCGACGTCGGCGTCCGATTCCCAGGTGTCGCCCTGCTCCACCATGCCCATGATCTGCGTGCCATAAGATCCGTTGACGCCGCCGAAGCTGCGGCGCGTCGACAATCGCCGCGCCTCCGCGGGCGGCAGGCCCCGATCGAGCAGGTGCTGTTCGGCGAGGCGCACGCCATCGCGGACAAAGTTGTCGTCCTGGTCGACCGCCAGCGCCGCCATTTCCACCGCGCGGTTGATCAGCGCCAGCCGCGAGGCAGCCAGGTCGCGCAACTGGCCCGCGCTTTGCACCACGACGTCGATGCGCGGCCGGCCAAGTTCTTCGGCGGGAATGAGTTCGAGCAACTGTACCTGCCCGTTGGGCGCCCACACCGGGGCGATGCCGAGCAGATACATCACCTGGGCGACCGTGGCGCCCTGGGAATGGATGAATTCGCTCGGCCAGAGCGTGAAACTTACCTTGTTCGGCAGGCGGCCATGCCGTTCCCGGTAGTCGCGCAGCATGTCGTCGGCGAGTGCCTTGCCGACTTCCCACGCAGCCTGGGAAGGCGTCTGCTCGGCATCAATCGAAAACATGTTGCGCCCGGTCGGCAGTGCGTCGGGATTGAGCAGCGGGTCGCCGCCCGAGGCCGGCGAGACGTATCCGCCGGAGACGGCGTTGCCGAGCGCGACTTTCTGGTCGGCGCCGCCGGCGAGCAGCAGGTCCGTGTAATTGTCGTACAGCGAAAGCGTCTCAAGCAGGCCGGGTTCGTAATCGAAAGCCAGCGAATCGACGAGCCCGCCCGGCGTCGCGCCCTCGTTCAGTTCTGCGAACAGCACCTCGGCGCCGGAAGCCGCGCGCACGGGTTCGGGCAGCAGGTTTTTCACCGAATCGATCAGCATCAACTCGGCCGTCAGCGCGGCGTCCGCATCGGCCCAGGTATCGCCCCAGGTGTACAGGCCCTTGTTGATGCTCGCCTGGGCGAGATCGTCAAGGTACAACTCGAGTTTCGGCAACACGTCATTGTCCCAGCCCGGCGCATCGGCCAGGTCGGTTTCGAGATCGACGTGCAATTCCATATCCGTCGCCAGTTCGATGATTTGCCGCCGCTGCTCCTCGCGCACCTGGCCCTCCGTTAGGCGATAGTCGTCGAGCCAGCGTCCGAGCGTGGCGAGTTCGGAATACAGGCCGGCGCGCTGGAAGGGCGGCGTCAGGTGGTTGATGATCGTAGCGTATGAGCGACGCTTGGCGATGATCGCCTCGCCGACGTTGCTCATCGTATAGATGTAAAAATGCGGCGTATTGCCGATCAGCGCATCGGCCCAGTCATTGGCCGACAGCGCGACCTGCTTGCCCTGGGTGAATTCGAGGCTGCCGTGGGTGCCGTAGTGGACGATGGCGTCGGCGCCGAAGCCATGGCGCATCCACAGATAGGCCGCCACGTAGCTGTGCGGCGGCGCCTCGCCGGTGCCGTGCACCATGCGGAAATTGTCTTCGCCGAAGCCAGCCAGCGGTTGCGGCATCAGCGCGACGTTGCCGAATTCGAGCCGCGGCACGGCGATGCGGCTTTCACCATCCTGTGGCGCATCGACCAGAAAGCGGCCGAGGTTGCCGCCGTGGCGCTCATCTACCCGGGCGCAGACGCCCGCCGCAAGCTCCTCCCGGCACCACTGCCGGTACTCTCCTGCGGATACCCACGCGGGATTCTGTTCGTCGAGGAAACGCCGCGCCTGTCCCATGCCGTCAGGCGTCAGCACCGGGCCTTCGACGTCGAGCCGCGCGCGGAACGCGGCATAATCGTCCGGCAGGTCGCCGAGGTCGTAGCCCTGTTCCTTGAGCATGTGCAAGGTATTGAACAGCGAAGGACTGACTTCCAGCCCGCCGGCGACCAGTGCGTTCTTGCCCGGACCGCGGAAATAGACAATGCCGATGCGTTTCTCGGCGTTGGCCGTGCGCTTGAGCCCGATCCAGCGTTCGACCATTTCGACGTATTCATCGAGCCGCTCGGGAATAGCCTCGAAGATGCGAAAGCCGCGCTCATCGGCGAATTGCGCGTTGACCACCCGCGGCGCAACGCCGCCGTCGAGTTCGGGCAGGACGACGTTCATGGTGAGCATTCCGCCCGCGTATCCCTGTGGGTCTTCGAGCCATTCCTGGTGTTCCTCGAACACCGACAGCGGCGTCAGCAGCGGTACCTGGTTTTCGCTGAACCAGTTGGCCACGGCGTTTTCCCGGCCGAAATTGAAACGCCCGTGGGGCATGAGCACTACCGCGTCGGGATTGACCTCGGCGACGAGCGCGAGCCGCTCCGCCTGGCCGTTGATGGGATACACGCGCATGCCCGCGCCTTCAAAGGCCTCAATCATTGCGTTCAGGTGATCGCGGTTGGCGTTGAACGGGCCCGGCACCGTGGTGATCAACGCGATCTTGTAGCCGTCGGGATTGTAGTTCGGCACGGTTTCGTAGAATCGCTGGTAATCCTCCACCGTGGTGAACACTTCGTCGCCGAGGTAGAACAGCACGTCGGTATCGATCAGCAGCGGGTCGCCGGCCTCGGGAGACCGCCACAACTTGCCGTCGAGTTCGCGGCGCACGTAGTACCAGAAATTGCGGTAGTTGTAGTCGCCGCCGTTATCGACATAGGTCCGCGCCAATTCGCCCGCGTCAGGGTCGAGGCTCGTGAGTTGCACGTGGTTGGGATTGGTGGGGCTGTCGATGAAAATGGCGCTGCCGGATTGTACGGCTTCGTCGATCCAGGCCAATTGTTCGCCGTCGAGCGCGAGACCGCGGCCGAAAATCATCACGAAGTCGAAATCCCGCGCGCGTTCGAGCGCCCCGACTTCGAGGCGCTCGAAACGGAACTGCGGCATGTCGGCTACCGCCTTGATGACGCGGCTGGCGGTGAAATCCGCAAAACTGACCAGCGCGACGCGGGTCGGCGCCGCATAGCGCTGATACGAGAAGAACAGCGCCAGCGCGAGCGTCGCGAGTATTACTGCAGGGACGGCGAATCTTTTCATGACGGATGCTCCTACATGCCGAATCGATAGCGGGCCGAGACGGAGAAGGTCCTGCCCGGCGCGGCGGCGCCGTCAGGGTCGTCGCTGATGCCCGAACCCGCGACGAATTGCGGCCAGTACTGTTCGTCGAACAGGTTGTCGATCCTGAAATTCAGGCTGAAGCTGTCGGAGAAGTCGTAAAAAAGGCTGGCGTCGACGCGCGTGTAGTCAGGCACGACGAAACTGCCCGGCTCGACATTGGCAAATTCGTCCACCAGCAGGGCCTGCAGGTTGGCGCCGAAATTGGCAGCAGCGGAGCGGTAGCCGAGTCCGAGTATCGTCTGCCGCGGGCCGACGCTGGTCAGCGGTTCGTCGCTCGAGCGATTTTCGCCTTCGATGTCGCTCCAACTCAGGCTCAGCAGCCATTCGTCCTCGGTGTCCAGCCAGTTGTGCAGATACAGTTCGGCGTCGATTTCAGCTCCGCTTACTTCCACCTCGCTCAGATTCTGATACTGGATCTGCGTCACGGAACGGAACCCGGGAATCGGGTTCGGGCGCCTGCCGGAACGCGTGCTCTCGATGAAGTCCTCGTAGTCGGTGTTGTAAGTCGAGATTTCGAATCTGCCGATCTCGCCGCGCAGCCGCAGGCCGACCTCGATGCCGTTGCTCTTTTCCGACTTCAGATCGGGATTGGCGAGCACTTCGTGCGGGAACCAGCGGCTCTGGATGAAGGTGTTGATGTATTGCGAAGACACCGGCGGCGCGCGGAATCCGCTGACGTAGTTGCCGAACAGGATCAGGTTGTCGTTCGCTTCCCAGGTCACGCCCAGGCTCGGCGAGACGCTTTCGCTGCTGAAGGCGCCGACGCTGATTCCGGTGGGATTCGAATTGAAGTACAACTCATCGGGCTGCGGGTCGTTCTTGAAGTAGTCGTAGCGTAGGCCCAGCGTGATCCGCAGCCGGTCTTCCACCAGGCTCAATTCGTCCTGGACGAAAACGCCGAGCAGGTCGGTATCACTGGAAGGATAGCTCTTGAGCGGGTAGACGACGCCATTGCGCGCCGGATCGACCACGCCGGTGTCCGGGTAGAAATCCCGGTAGTAATTGAGGCGTGCGGCGGACTTGCGCACGAAATCGACCCCGGCCAGCAGTTCGTGGTTCGAGAACTCCTCGCCGATCAACACGCTGGCCGAAACCAGATCCTGGTCGATGTCGACCTCTTCTATGTCGATTACGTTCTCGCCGCCACGGGACACGCTTTCTTCGAATTCGTCCTCGTCGATGCGACCCTGCTGCAGATCGACCTGCCAGTCGAGCCGGTCCAGCCCCATGACGTCGGTCAGGTTCTGGTAAAAGCCGATGCGCCAGCGGTGGCTCTGGTCCTGCTCGTAGTGGTCGGTAACCGACGTTCCCGGAGGGAGGGCGGAGTTGTAGTTGACGTCCACGCTGCGGCGCCAGAAATCCGCCAGGAAGCCGTATTCGTTGTCTGAATTGCCGTCATTCTCCCACTTCAGCAACACGTTTTCCTGGTTGCCGTCGAAGGGGTGATTCTCGTAGTCGCCGTAGATCTCGGTTTCGGAGAATTGCCGCGTGGAAACCTGCAGCAGATACGCCCCGCCGAGTGCCGCGCCGGCGCCGCTGAAGGTCTGCCGGAAGCCGTCGTTGACCTGGTCATAGCCGCCGCCCACTTCGAATACCGAATCGTCGCCGCCGCCGAGCATCTGCCGCGGCGAAATCGTGTTCAGCAACACCACGCCGGCGAGCGCGTCGCTGCCGTAGAGCGCCGAAGACGGCCCCTTGAGGAACTGGATGTTGTTCATCGAATAGGGTTCGAAACTGTTGCGGCCATTGGAGACGCCGGCGGAACCGAATCCGTCGGGCAGCCGCGTGCCGTCGATCAGCATCACCACGCGATTGCCGGACAGGCCGCGGATGACGAAGGTGCCGTTGCCGCGCCGGTCGCTGGACTGGTCGATACTGATTGCCGGCTGGTAGCGGACGAGGTCCGCCAGGCTGTTCGGCTGCAATTCCTGTATATCCTGCTCATCCAGCACTTCCAGGCTTGCCGGCGTGCTCCAGAGGGAGGTTTCCTTCCGCTGCACCTGGACAACGATTTCTTCGACCTGTTCTTGTGCGATCGCAAGTTCCGCGCCTGCAAAGGCGGAGATTGCCAACGGAATGGTCCAACCGTATTTTCGCTTCATACTCATGAGATAGTTACCTGACTTGTTCTTTCGCAAGTGAATGCACGCCGCCGCATCGAAGATGCGGACGATCGTGCCGGTTCGAAAATGGTCAGTTAACTGCGGGGTGGAGAACGGGACCGCGCCAGGGGGACTTCGACCGACTGGGGAGTCAGCGAGGCGCGGTCGAATGTCTGGTCAATCGGGAGTCGAACCGAATCGAGTTCACGGGATTGCGTGAAATCTTCGTCCTGGCCGAACTTGAGGCAGATATTGCAATCGAGATGCGCTTCGGGCTCGCCGTCATGGCTATCGTGGCTGCCATGGCTGTGTGCGAGGTCATAGCCGATCGAGACAAGCAGCAACAGGGAAAGCACGGCCATCGATTTGAGATGGCCAGCCAGGGATTTCCCAATGCCTGCTATAGATATTCGCATTGCAAACCGCTATCCCGACCGTGCATTTGAAGCGAACCGGTCGAGTATCCGGACAAGCCCGCACCTTGTCAAGTTGGCGCAGTGCAGTTGTCGAGTTTTCAATTGTCTTGCCTGGACTCGTCCGCGGCGTGGCAATCGCGTTGTCGACACAGCGTAAAATTGCGCACATGTGCGTACGCGATGATCGTTGCGCCCGCTACGGTCAGAATCTTCTCACCGAGCTCTCCCGTTACCTCTTCACCGAGTATCGGCACGAGAAAAAGAACCAGGAGACCTGACAAGCCGATAACGAGAATATCGAAACCGCGGTGCTTGCGGCAGCCAAGGGTCAGGGCAAACAGGCTGGTTGGAAGCACGAGGAAGAGAACCGCGTAGTGGAAAGTCTCGTCTTCCAGGAAAGTCGCTCCCAGCGCCGGAATCATGGCGATGGCCACAGGCGTGAGCAGGCAATGGATTACGCAAACCAGCGATAGTCCGATGGCTGCCCTGTCCGCGTTTGTCGACGACACCTGCATTATCCGGCTCCTGAACTCCTGACATTCAATCAATCATTGATGGGACTGACCGAGCGCAACTGTCTGTTCGCAAGCGACATCATACCGATGGATAGCAAAATCAGGAAAATCATCGGCGCCATCTCGCGACTCATTCTCGCGCGAAGCGGTACGCCGGCAAACCGGAATTCCGGGATGGCCTGATAAAACCCGGAATCGATCGGCTGCTTGGCGACGATGTTCGGGCCGACGAGTTCCGCGTAGTCGGCCTTGAAATTTCGCGCCTGGGTCAGGTAGTCCTGATGCCTGCGGGCTGAAGTTCCGGCGAGTTCATTGAACAGGCCGTGGGCGGCAACTGCGGGCGAAAGAAAGCGGAAAAGCCCGATCGCGCTTTCTCGGCTTTGCAGCGCCGATTCGAAGTCATCGACGATGGGCCGGGTCGCCTCGTCCACGGTCGAGGTCACCAGAAAAGCGGATTGGACAAAGGCCGGAATCTCCGACTCCTGATTGACCAATAACTCCGGGTGGTCAAGCATGAACTGGTTCGCCACATCGGCCTCGGCAAGCCGGGTTTCGTTTTCGACTTCCCTGGCGTCGGCCAGATAGGCCAGGCGCGAGGGCGTCGGATACAGCGCCTCCGCCGTCGCACTGGTGGCCGCGGGAACAACCAGCGTGAGCCCGGCCCACAAGCCGAGCAGCGCCAACACATTGAACTCGCCGCTCTTGTTGGCGCTGGCGACCCAGGCAATGAGCATCAACCAGAAGAACCCGTAAGCCAGCACAAGCAGCGACCAGAAAGCGAAGGCCGGTAAACGCTCGCCAAGACCTGCCCCGCCAGGTCCCGATGAGAGTCCGGAGGCCAGCACGTACAAGGCGGCGGCGAAAGTCACGAGCAGCACGACAGCCGCGCGGAACAGCAAACGCTGCCAGAAAAGGCGTTTCACGCTCACGCCCTGGGCCACGGCGAGGCCGAGTCTCCCGGCATCCCGATCCGCGGCGATCACGTCAAAGCAGAATACGATCAGCAGCAGCGGCAGGAACAGGATTACCGCCTTGCTGATGTCGAAACCGCCGAGGGCCAATGAAACCGGGTCGGCGAATTCGTAATTCGAGAACAGGCGGATGTCCGGGTCCCATAGCGAAATCTCACCCAGAAAGGGCATCAGATCCGATTGGCCAACGGCAAAGTCCGCCAGCGGCGCCTGGGGCAGCGACGAAGCAAATGACACATCCATGGCCGAGCCAGTCGCCGGCGGCACTTCCGCGGCACTGCCAAGCCGTTCCAACTCGCGCAGGTCCGCCAGCCATTCGTCCATCGCTTCTGCGATTTCCGCATGGTGGCCGGCAATCGCCGCGGCGCGGTCATCGCGCTCGGTCTTGCCCGCCAGACCCCCGTAAACCAGCACCGCGGCAAAGGCCAGCAGCAACAGCAGTGAAGAGATGCGCTGAAATTGCATCTTCGATTCGCAGGCGATGAGATCCGTCATTCGCATTAAAGCACCTCACACCCTGACTCGATTGCCGCCGAACCAGAACATGGCTGCCACGGCGGCAAGTCCCCAAAGCAGCAATATCGTCAGGTCCCGGATACCCTCGCTCCAGGCCAGGGCAACAGAAGGCGGCCGGTAGTCGAACTCCGGCACCGATTCCCAGAATTCCGGAGGCGCCAGGTAGCCGAAACTCTCACCGGCGCCATTGAGCAGCATGTCTTCGTTCATCGCCCGCACGATATTGTTGCGCTGGATTTCGGCTTCCACGGAAAAATGTTCGTGAGCGCTTACATCGGTTCCCGAGAGCGTCCGGGAAAGATGCTGCAAGGCGATCGCCGGCGAGAAAATGGAAAGCATCTGGCGCAGGTTCTTCTGCCTCTCATAGTTGGCGAACAGTTCAGCGTAAGCCGCGTTGTAGGCTTCCGTATCGATCACTTCGCTCACTTCCAGACGCAATGCGCCGCGGTTGATCTCCAGGTCATCGAGCTCGCCTTCGCGCAACTCCCTGCCCAGGGCGCGTTCAACGACTTCCCGCTCCACGGCGACGTAGTCTTCACTATCGCTCGGAGGCCGATTGGCCTGCAGGCTGGCCCGAGTGTCTTCCCAGAAACTTGCCGAATCCGGGCTGGGATACACTTGCTCGGCAATGCTCGCAGAAAGGCGCGGCAATCCGACCACGGTCACCACCCAGATCCCGAGCAAGAGCAGCAAGGCTGTTCTCGCCTCGGCAACCAGCAGGGAAACGAGCAGCGTGAGGGCGGTCAGGCATACGATGTAAAGCCCGTACACCAGAAGCAGCGAGAGGCCGCGCAGCGCCAGGTCGCCACCGGAATAGCCGGATTCCGACAGCGAAAGCAGGGAGAAGGTCGTCGAAATTGCCACCGCGGCCGCCAGCACGGCAAAGCCCACTCCGGCGATGACCGTAAATTTGCCAAGCAGAAGCCGAGTCGGGCTTGCGCCGGACCCAACGAGTTGCCGCAGGGTGCCTCGCTCCCGCTCGCCGGCGATGCTGCCATATCCCAGCAGCACGACAAGCAGCGGCAGGATGAGCGTCAGGACACCCGCGATACTGAAGTTTTCGAGCCTGCTGAGCCCGGGAGCATCTTCAGCGGCACGGAACATGGCTGGATTGCGGGAATGCGCTTCGAGCCAGATGACTTGCCCCATGTAGGCGGCTACTCCAGGATCGAAGGAGGCAAGGGGCGCCACCGGCTTGTGCGCCATGCGGCTGAAATGCGCGGCGGAGTGCGGGTTTTTCTCACCCTGCTCCAGGAACACCGCGGCATCGTCGGCCTGGGCCTGCAGGACTTCCCGCTCTCTCGCATTCTCGGTTGCAAGGCCGGTAGTCAATCCAAGCACGAGCAGCAGCCCGACGATGCCCAGCAAGCCCAGGGCCCGGCCGTCGCGTCTTATCTCTGTCAACTCTTTACCGATAATTGCGCCGATCATCACTACGCCTCCTCGACTGTTTCGTCGTCGTGCATGTGATTGAGGTAGATCTGCTCAAGCGCGGCCTGGTCCAGGGATTCCGGCGAAAGCACTTCCACCAGCGTCCCGGATTTCATGATGCCGATGCGGTCGGCGAGTTCCCTGGCCCGGAACAGGTCATGGGTTGCCATCAGCACCGCCGCGCCGTTGTCGGCAAGCTGCCGCAGCAGCCGGCAGAATTCGTTCGCGGCGCTGGGGTCCAGGCCGGAAAGCGGTTCGTCGAGCAACAGCGCCCTGGCGCCCTTGGCCAGCGCGATCGCAAGCCCGATCTTCTGCCTCATGCCCTTGGAATACGCGCCGACTTTCTGATCCGCGGCGCCCTGATCCAGCCCAACCTGATCGAGCAGTCCGCGGAGATGGCTTTCATCGCGATGCCCGCCGCCGAGCTTGACGAAATAGTCGAGATTCTCCAGGCCCGTCAAGGTCGGATACAGCGACACCTGCTCGGGCACATAGCCGAGTTTGCTTCGCGCCCGCTTCAGGTCGGCGGTCACTTCGGTTCCATCAACGATGGCGGCGCCCGAAGTCGGTTCGAGAAACCCGAGAAAAAGGTTTATCGTCGTCGTCTTGCCCGCGCCGTTGGCGCCGAGCAGGCAGACGATCTCCTTCTCGTTTACCGAAAGATTCAAGCCATTGAGCGCCGTATTTGACCGGAACGCCTTGGTCAGATCCTTGGCGCGAAGCAGTTCGCTCATGATTCTTTTCCTCGGAATTGCGGCCGCTGTTGGAGGCTGACGGTTGAGACAGGCTCCCCGCGAAACAGGCGCGGGTAGTAGTACTCTCTCAGCGCCTTGTGGAAAGCGCGCACTCGCTGTTCATAGGTCAGGGTCGCCGCCACATTGGTATCGGCAAGCGCCTGCATTGCGCGCTCGGCCAGTGCCGGCGGCGACAGCCAGGCAAGCGAACCCGCCAATCTGTCCCGTCTGATGCGGCCATCACGATAAGCCTGCGACAGAGGTTCGACAGTCTGGTCGCCGACCTGTTGAAAGGCGTAATACCACTTCCACTCGAATGGCTGGCTGACTTCGGTGTAATCCGCCCATTCCGGATGACGCTCGATAAATGGTTCCATCGTTGCGGCTTTGGGCAGATCCCAGGCGTCGTTGACCGCCTCTCTCTGGGTAAGCAGGATTTCACCGCCATCCGGCAGTGGCACAATCGACTCGACCGAAATCTTGATTGCCGCCGGAACGATCACGGCAAACGCCAGCCAGACGCCGACCAGCGCGGTGAGATTGACCGGGCTGCTCCAGCCGTAACGGTCGACCAGCGCACACACGCCCCACCAGAACGCGATGTGCAATATCACCACGAGGCTTGCCGGAACCAGGGTCGATGCGCCGGCCCCGCCAAGCAGACCGCCGGCCCAGAGTGGACCGATCAGGCATATCGTCAACGCGCCCACGCGCAAGGCCGCCCGGGCGAACCAGGGGCTCCCCTGACTTGCCGCGGTCGCGCTGAGCAATTCATAGCGGCCCGCGGTGCGCTCGGCGGAGCGCAGGTCGTGCAACAGGAGAATCAGCAACAGCGGGGCGAGCAGATTCGCTGCGAATGCGAAGTCGAAGCGGCCGATCAGGGCGAAGTCCGGGTTTTCCGCGTCTGTCTCGTAAATCTGCCCTTCCAGCGCCAGTGCGCGAATCTGGTGCTTCCAGGGAGAAGTGTCGCGTTGGCCCAGCGCGGCGAAAGCAAAATCCGACGGCGAATCCCAGGTGAGGTGAAATGTGTAATACGCCACATCGCCCCAGTCCTGGTACAGCGTGTCGAGGACTTCCCGTTCCGCGCTATCGATTTCGATCAATTCGTTCAGGACCACACGTTGCGTGGCGATTTCACGCAGGCCGAGGACTACCGACACACAAGCCACAAGCAGCGCGATTCCCAGCCAGAGCAAAGCCGCCCGGTCACTCGCGAGAAAGCGGATTTCGCGGACCAGTCCGCTCATGGCTGCATTCTTCGCGCAGCGCCGACGCCGCCGGCCGTCAGCAACAGCAACCAGGCGGACAGCATGCCCAGGGGCGTGCCGGCGCGAGCCAGGCGTTCATCGGCGGCAGCGGGCTGGAAGGAAAACTCGTCGAGGACGTTCCAGTTTTCGGCTGACATTCTCGTGCGACGATTGGCTTCTTCGTTAAGACTGCGATTGATGTCGTCGTTATAGGCGAGTTGCTCGGCATGGACGCGATTAAGGCCCTGCACGAAATCGAAGCGCACGTCCTCCGCTTCACGCAGGAAACGATGGTGCGTCGCAAGATCGGTACCCGACAGCGCGCGGGAGCCCGCGGAAACCGCCACTACCGGCGAAAGCCAGCCGAAAGATTCGGCAAATCGCGCCTGGCGCACTTCAAATTCCATGCGTTCTTCGGCAAACCGGTTCATCACCTCGGTCACATCGGCTTCCGCAACTTCGGAGACGACGCCGCGAAAATTGACCGGCAGGTCTTCCACGCGCTCCACATCGTATTGGACAAGCAGATTCGCCCGAAGCTGCATGAACTGCGGAGCGCCGGCATTGTGGCCGTCGCCGACTTCCCGCAATTCCGCCTGCATGCGCAGGTCGGTCTCGATTTTGCCTGGCGCGGGCATGGCCGAAACGGCGGATTCAACCGCCATCCGCGGAACGATCAGGGCGGAGGCGAGCCAGAACAGCGCCAGAATGCCGAGCGAGAGTGCGCGCGAGCGGACCATGGCCGAAACCAGCAGAATCAGTCCGCACCAGACGAACAGATAGAGCGCGTAAAGACCAATGACGCCGAAGCTCGCCAGCAGCGTCTCACCCCTGACGACAGCCGCGGCCGACACTATCGCCAGCGGCAACAGCAGCGCCAGCGTGACTCCCGCCAGGGCAATCCATTTGCCTGCGTACAATTCGTTCCCGGTCACGCCCTGGGCCAGCAGCGGCGCAAGCGTGTTCTCTTCGCGCTCGCGAATGAATACGCCATGGCCGATGGCGATCAGCAGCAGCGGCACGAACAATTGATAAACCAGTGCCGCGGTCAGCCCCTCGAAGCCGCCGAGGTCGGCGCCCGCCCTCGCATCGGCGAACATTGCCGTGTTTTGCCGGTGGCCTTCCAGAAAAATCGATTGCCCGGTGACCGAGTCGACGCCGGGGTCGATCATCGCCAGCGGCGGAGGCGTACGGAAAACATAATGCCCGTAATGCACCATCCTGTGCGGATGGCGGTCCGGCTGGGACAGGAAGGTCTCTTCCGCCAGCGCCTGCTGTTCGGAGCGTTCCCGATGTTCTTCGCTCATCCGCAGTGAGGTTGCGATGCTGACGGCTGCCAGCAACACAGCGAAAATCAGCAAGGCAAATAATGCGAGCCGCGATCTCAGCCACAGCCGCGACTCTTCCCGCGCGATCGAAAGTACATTGCTCATCGTCATGCTCCCGCGTGTTGGGCAAAGGCGACATGGACCGCCTCGGTATCGATCCGGTCCATGCCGGCCGGCCGGTCGAAGGCGCCGACAAGTACGCCGTTCTGCAACAGGTCGATGCGGTCGGCCACATGGCAGGCGCCGTAGACATCGTGGGTGACCAGCAGAATGGTTCGGCCGGCCTCGGCCAGATCCCTGGCCAACCGGTTGAACTCGTCGATCGCCACGGGGTCGAGACCCGAGGTCGGCTCGTCCAATAGCAGGATCGGCGTATCCCGCAGGATTGCCAGGGCGATCGCCACCTTCTGACGCATGCCCTTGGAGTAGGTTTCCATTCGCATGTTTCGGGCTTCGGGTTGCAATGCCACCCGGTCCAGGGCGTCATCCAGCGCTTTCCGGCCGGTATCCGTGCCCGCCAGCGAAAGGAAATAGTGGAGATTTTCGTAGGCGCTCAAATGTCCATACAAGGTGGCCGCCTCGGGCAGGTAGGCGATGGCCTGCCGGGCGGCGCTGACATTTTCGCTTACGTCGCGCCCCTGAACATGCACATTTCCCGACGCCGGCGCAAGGAAGCCGAGAAAGGTCAGCAAGGTGGTTGACTTGCCGGCGCCGTTACCTCCCAGCAAGGCATGAATCTCCCCTTGCTTGATGCTGAAGGAGACGTCCTTCAGCACTTCCTGGCCGGAGCGCATTACGCTGAGAGACTGAGCTGCGAGCATGGAAATCATTTGAACTCCTGAATCGAGGCTAGAACGTATAGGCCACCGTAATATGGAAATGACGCGGTGCGCCCGGCTCGACCCAGACGTCCGCATAGGAATTGGTGTAGTACACCTCGTCGAATGTGTTATCCAGGTCAAAGCGAATCATGAAACGCTCGGTGGGTGCGATCTGGCCAAA
The DNA here is from genome assembly GCA_009844085.1 of Gammaproteobacteria bacterium. Classification (GTDB taxonomy): domain Bacteria; phylum Pseudomonadota; class Gammaproteobacteria; order Pseudomonadales; family Pseudohongiellaceae; genus UBA9145. The sequence goes on from VYCF01000014.1 coordinate 35,166, forward strand.
GATTCGCGCGGTGGTATAACCGGGCAAGTAGAAGTCAAAGGCGGTAAACCCAAGCCGCTCGCCGGTGTACTGAACGCCGGCGCCCACTTGCGCCGGCATGCCTCCCACCTCGAAATTCTGGCTGAAATGCACGTTCGCCTGTTGTTCCGGCGAGTTGATGAGCGGGTCGCCGGCTTCAATGACCGCGCCCCAGTCGGCTTCGAGACTGGTGGTGGTGAATACCGCGTCGGCGTACGCGTAGGACAACCACAGATTGGCGCCGCTCTCGAAGGCAAGGTCCGCGTCAATTTCAAACCCGCGGCTGCGCGCTTCGCCTGCATCGTGAGAAAACCACCCCAGTGCCTGGGCTTCCGGCCGATCGTCGTTCACCAGAATGTTGCTTTGGTCCACACGGAACAGCGCAAACGTGAGCGAACCGGAGACCTCTTCGGAAAATTGCGCAATATCGAATTTCAGCCCGACTTCCGCGGACTCGGTGAGGTTCGGATTGAACTGGTTGCCTTGATAGTCGGACCCCGGCTGTTGGCGGAAGCCTTCGCCGTAGGAAGCGTAGAGGCTGGCGCCGTCGTTTATCGAGTAGACCGCGCCAAACTGCGGTGAGACGCGGCTATCCGATGTCGTACTCGTAGATGGGGGCGTCCTGAGAAGGTTGGTCAGATCCTGCTCGAAGTCATCCCAGCGCAAGCCCAGGCGAACCTGCAAACGATCCGTGACGTCGATCTGGTCCTGTATGTAAAAGCCGAATCCGTCCAGGTTTTCGTCCCGGTTCGTGTTTGGCCCGGGCACCGGTTGCGGAGACTGACCGTAGACCGGATTGAACACATCCAGAAAGAGATAGGCCGCCGGGTCGAGAGTGCCGATATCCGTACTCCCCGGAAACCAGCCTGGCCGATAACGCTGGATAAACCAGTTCAGGTCGAAACGGTCGAAGTCGGCGCCCACAAGCAGTCTGTGACGAAGCGCGCCTGACTCGAACTCACCCGCAAGTTCGGCCCGGGCTACGAAATACTCCGACTCGAATTTTCGATAACGGAAAAATCGCGACAGGGTTCGGCCATCGAGGAAGTATGTCTGGCGACCGCCGAAGTTCGTTTCGGATGCGTTGCCTTCAAAAGTCGTATCCCTGTACCCGAGACCGGCAAGAAGGCTCCAGTTGTTGGAGAAGTTGTGCTGGACTTCGAACTGATGACCCAGCACTTCGGTCTCGATGGGACCGTCGCCGGGCTCGCCGACAAAAGTTTCACGTGGCGTGAAACCGTACTCTTCCGAATAGGCGACGCCTCGATCGAAGGGAATCTCCTGATTTGTGTATTCCAGTTCGTAAGTCAAGCTGGTTGCATCGGAGATAGCCCAGGCGATCGACGGATAAAGGCCCGTACGCGCTGTTTCAACCGTTTCCCTGAAGCTCTCCGCATCCTCCTGGAATCCCACGATGCGCAGCCCGAACTCGTCGTTGGTTCCCGCTGTGGTTTGGAAATCCCCTTCGAAACGCCTTTGATTCCAGCTCCCGAAGGTGGCTCGGAAGTCCCCCAGCGTCTCGAATTGCGGTCGTTTGGTCACAAGATTTACCGTGCCGCCAGGCTCGCCGCGTCCAAACAGCGCCGAGCGCGGCCCTTTGAGCACTTCCACGGACTCGATGCCCACCAGGTCCCGTGGACCGGCGAACCCGCGGCCCGCATTGAATCCGTTGACCAGAAATCCGCTTGGCAGATTGATGTCTCCGTAGAAGCCGCGAATCGAAAAGCTGTTCCACAATCCACCGAAGTTGTTCTGGCGCGCAACGGACGCCGATAGATCCAGCGCTTGATTGAGGTTTATCGCGCCGGTTTCGCGAAGCAGGTCTGCATCGATTAACTGGTCCGCGGACGGTTTTTCCAGATCGTCGAAATTTCCCCGATACGCGCGGCGCTCGCCCAGTACGAAAATCTCCTCCAGGACTTCCTCGCTGTCGCCTGTCTGTGTTGTTTGCGCCGCAACGGGCAGCGCGCATGGAACCGTGAGTGCGGCAGCGAATGCGAGCGCCACCGGCTTGAATGTGTGTTTGGTCATTTGTTGCCTCAATCCGTAAACGTTTGAAATGCTGCAAAGACAACTGCGCGGAGTGCGCAGAAGCTCGTGGTAGTGCGAAAATCAAAGCGTTCTAGATCGAGGGAGGACCCGTGGGCGGAGGTCGAATCAGGCGCAGGCGCTTCAGCGGCGCCTGTCTCGTGGATTGAGTTGCGGCAGAGGCCGCGGCGACGAACATTGGCGCGGTGAGATTCGCGGCCGACACGAGTCCTTCCTGCTCATCGGCCAGGATCGCGATACAGGCAACGCCATTATGCTCGTGGGGAAGTGAGCCGAACTCGCTCGCATGTACAACGGAGATCGTCTGCCCGGCGAGGAACAGGACTACCCCGAGCTTCAGTATCCAATTGTGCTGGGCGATCAGCGACATGCCGGCATTCTACACGAGTCGCATTCCTTCGCAAAATCCCTAAAACACGACCGGTGGCATGGCGGTGAAGGCGGCGCCGGGGGTGGCGGGGAGGAAGACCGCCATGATCTCCCGGTCGCATAGCAGGGCTGCCTCGCCGCCCGCGAAATCGCCGGGCAACTCGAACAGGTCGACCAGGAACCGGATCGCTGTGGACTTGCCCTCGATCTGAACAGGCGAGTCGGCCGTGAGCGTTTCTTCCCGCCCGGTCAACTTCAGCGTGGCCTCGCAGGAAGCATCGGCTTCTGCGGCGTTGGTCAGCACCAGCGCCAAACTCTCCAACCGGGGCGCGACCGGAAACCAGACCTCCCGCGCGGACTGCACGGGCGCAATGGACGCGATGCCGGCCGGGCCATCCGACGTGCGCACGGTCAGCAGATTGCGCACGTCCGCCGGCGCGTCGCAATCCATCACGGCGTGGCCAAACGATACGAATATCGAGCGGTCCAGGGAAGACAGCAAAATCTGACTGCCGGGGCCGGCCAGTTCCAGCACCGCCCTGCGCGAATCGTCCCAGGTCACGTCCGCCGTGCTTTGGAACTTGGCCGAGGGCACACCCGGGAGATCGAAGTGCATCGTGCATGCATTGGCCGTGTCGGACAGGTTCGTCACCAGCAGGTTGGATTGAAAGCCCGCGCCGTCCTGCACCAGGGGCAGAATCCGATGCGAACGCGACGTGCTATCTGCCGGATCACTTTCTGCCGATTCGGCGGTATTGAAATCCACCGCCGCCAGCGCGGCAAAGTCGCCGCCGTGCAGTGGCACACCCAGGGCCGCGACCGCCCGGTCGCAGGTCACTCTCACCGCACTGTCGGTCGCGCCATCTTCCATCGGAACCAGTTCGTCCAGAAACCCCACGGCGGCCGACTGCGCGGGAACGGCAAAATCGCCTCCGCCGGCGCTCATGCCTTCGGCGGTTGTGACCTCCACGGCGCAGGCGGCTTCCAGTGCGTTGTCGTTGGCGAGCGCCAATCCCAGCCGGCCCAGCCGGGGCAATACCGGAAACTGGAATGTGTGTATCGCCTTCACGCTTTCCAGGTTCGTCAGGGCGGCTGGCGCGCCGCTGACTTCCTGGACGAGCAGGATGCGCGCCACCGCCGGCTGCTCGCAAGCGAGTTTCGCGTAACCGACCGACAGTTTCCCTGCACCGGCGGTCGTCAGCGTAACGGTCGCGCCGGTTTCGTCTAGATCGACGTCGATACCGGTAGTCGAAGCCGTCAACGCGGGGTGCTGCCCGAAAGCGACGGCATCCAGGCCCAGCCCGTGCAACTCCAGCGCGCAACGGTTGTCCGCACCGGAAACGTTTGTCAGGAACAGACGGCTGCGGAAGCCGTCCCCGTCGGCAAACAGCGGAAACAGGTGCGAAAGGGACGCCGTCCCGTCCACGGGCGCGTCCGGAGGCGCCCGGTACCCCACGGCGAAAGGCGGGAATTCGGTGACCGTTACACACAGCAAGGACTCGCCGGAATCCAGGGCCGCGTTCGGAACCTCGGCCCATTCCCCGTCCGCATAATACAGCAGCGTCAGCGGCCGGTCCGCCGCTGCCTCAAGCAGGGCCGGCGTTAACGGCAGGCACAGCATTAGCCCATCCGCAGGTATGGGGTTCACCGTAATATCCACCACAATTCGCTCGACCGGGGGGCCAAATACGAAGGCGCCCGGCTCCAGGGGAACGTCCCCGGCCACCGGGGCGACGGTAATCGTCGTGTCCTCGGTAAGCAGCCCCGGCACGGCGAAGCGCACCGCGGGCGTGCCGGGTTCGCGCCGCACGGTTACCGTGTGGTCTCCCTTCCGGTATTCGGTCTCGCCGATGTCGGGCGTTTCCTCGATACTGAGTTCACGGGGCTGGATGAGGCCGTCGCCACTTCCGGACGGGGAGCCGCCGGAACTGGTCGTCCGGGTTACCGGGCTGGTAGTGAAATTCGCGACCGCGAGGCCGTTCGTGTCCATCAGCCGCGCGTTGATTTTCGACGCGAGGTTTGCATTGTAGCTGACCGTGATTGGCCGCCCGGAGAGAATCTTCGCGGCGCTGTACTGGAAGTACAAGGTCAGATTCCGGCCCGAGATCACTATTCCGTCCGGCCCCATGCTGGGAACGCGGGCACCCGCGTGGTAGGCCCCGTGAAGGTAAATCGCATACTTCAGGTTCGACAGCTGCTCCGTGGTCATGGCCCGGAGATTCTTGTCGAAAGTTAGCGTCACCACCCTCCCGGTCGCTGCGTCTACTGTCACCGTCGGCGCGGCGCCAACGGCAGTCGCGGGCGCCCCGGCGAGCGACAGGGCGAGGCCAAGCAAGCACGCCGTCGCGAGCCACCCCCGCCCAAGGCGGGCGACGAAGCGGGAAACGGTGATAAGGGAGGGAGGATGGCGCCCGTTCCCGATGAAGTTCATGCAAGCCCGTGGGTAGTAGTCCGGCCTTGACGACTCCAGTTGCTTCTGCATGATTTCCTTCCCCCAAAAAACATCCGACAAAAATCGAAAAGGAGTTTAGGAAAATTCTTTCAGGCGATGGGTTCTTTTTTGATGCTTTTTTCTCTAAGTTTCGTTCCGATTTGGTCGCTTTTGCATTTTTGGCGCAAAGCTTTCCTGGACTCCGAAATGGTCTCGACGATTCTTTGGTAAAAATTCCGATTACCGCGCCAGATAGATATTGAATCCTTCGCTGGCGTAGTGGCTCCACTCGCCTGACTCGTCGGCGTAGATCAGGTAAACGGGCTGGTCATTGCCTTCGGCAAAAGCGCGGCTTTCGGCCAACCCCAGCACCATGAGGCCCGTGGCCAGGGCGTCCGCTCTTGCGGCGGACGGGTCGATGACGTAGGCCGCAGCGAGTTCGTGCCGCACCGGGCGGCCGTTGCGCGGGTCGATCTGGTGGGACCAGCGTTCGCCTTCGAGTTCGAAAAAGTTACGATAACTGCCCGAGCCGGCGATGCCGAAGTTTTCACCGCGATTGCCGACCACGGCATAGATATCGAAGGCTTCGGAATCGGGCGCTTCGAGCGCGGCCAGCCAGTACCGGAAGCCGGGTTTGCGGCCGCCGATCCTGAGTTCGCCGCCGATTTCGAGGAAGTAGCCGTCGAATCCCCGCTCTTCAAGCAAGGCGGCCATGCGGTCCACGGCATAGCCCTTGGCGACCGCGCTCAGATCGATGTAAACGTCGGTCAGGCGGGTCGCTGTCGATGCGGACTCGTCCAGTTCGATCTTGTCCGCCCCGGTGCGGCTCAACGCTTCGCGGATTTCCTCTTCGCCGGGAATTCGCGGGCCGCCGGCAATCGGGCTGCCCGGCCCGAAACCCCAGAGATTGACGAGGGCGCCCGCGGTCACGTCGAAGGCGCCACCGGTGAGCGACGAGATCTCGCGCGACAGGCGCAGGACTTCAAGCAATTCGCCGGATACGGGCATCGCAGTTCCGACAGGCTGCGAGTTCAGGCGGGAAAGTTCCGATTCGGCGGCCCAGGTCGAGAACACTTGCCGGTCGAGGCGTTCGAGCAGGGATGCGAATTCGGCCGCCAGGCCGGGCTGCCGGTCTTGCCAGGGCGGGACGACCCATTGCGCGGACCACGAGGTGCCCATGGTGAGGCCGGAAGCCTCGCGAATCGTGCCCGAGCCGGCGAACCAGAGCAGTCCGACAGCGAGCAGCAGGCCCCAGATGCCGGTGAATGCGAGCAGGCGTCTGGACACCCGCAATTCCCGTCCGCGTCAGGCCGCGGCCTCTTCCCGCGGATAATGGCGGTAAAGAATGCCGGCCATCTTGTAGACGGTGCGCACGACCTGGGCGCAATAGCCGAACTCGTTGTCGTACCACAGATACAGTACGCAATTGTTACCGCCTGCCACGGTGGCGATGCTGTCGACGATGGAGGCTTCCCGGGTGCCGACGAAATCGCTGGAAACCGCGTCTTCCGACTGGGTGTAGCTGATCTGGTTCTGCAGATTCGAATGCAGCGCGATATCGCGCAGGAATTCGTTCAATTCATCCCTGGTCGTCTCCCTGCCAAGAGTCAGGTTCATGATCGCCATGGAAACATTGGGCACCGGGACGCGAATGGCGTTCGCGGTCAACTTGCCGGAAAGTTCGGGTATCGCCTTCACCGCCGCCCTGGCCGCGCCGGTCTCGGTCAGCACCATGTTCATCGCCGCACCGCGGCCGCGGCGGGCGCCCTTGTGATAGTTGTCGATCAGGTTCTGGTCGTTGGTATAGGCGTGCACGGTCTCGATATGTCCGCGCTCGATGCCGAACTCGTCCTGGATCACCTTGAGCACGGGAACGACCGCGTTGGTGGTGCAGGACGCGGCGGTGACGATCTTGTCCCCGGGCTCGATCAGATCGTCGTTGATGCCATAGACGATATTCTTCAGTTCGCCCTTGCCCGGCGCAGTCAGCAGCACCTTGCTCACGCCTTTCGACTGCAGATGCTGGGAAAGGCCCGCTTCGTCGCGCCACTTGCCCGTATTGTCGATGACCAGGGCGTTGTCGATTCCGTACCGGGTATAGTCGATCTCATCCGGGGAGTTCGCATAGATCACCTTGATGACGTTGCCGTTGGCGATCAGGGAGTTGTTTTCCTCGTCGACGCGCAAGGTGCCCTGGAACGCGCCATGGACCGAGTCGGCGGTGAACAGGTTGGCGCGCTTGACGAGGTCGCCTTCGACTCCGGGCCGCACGACGATGGCCTTCAGGCGCATGTCCTCGCCGGTGCTCGTGCGCTCGAGCAGCAACCGGGCGCAAAGCCGGCCGATGCGGCCGAAACCGTACAGCACGACATCCGTGGAATGGTCCGAGGGACGTTTGCGCACGCCGTCGAGGTAGCTGAGTTCCCTACGCACGAAAACGGCGGGAGAGACGGCGCCGGGATTTTTTGCGTCGAGTTCCATGAAGCGGACCGTCAGCTTGCCGAGATCGATGCGCGCGTGCCAGAGATCGAGTTCCGCCATCGCCATGAGAATGGGATGGGTCTCGAACTCGGACATTTCGTTGCGTTCGACCTGCCGCACGAAACGGTGGGATTTCATGATGAAGGTGACCGAACGGTTATGCACCGGCCTGCCGTAGATGTAGACGCCGACATTGCGCTGGCTGAACAGCCGGCCGATGACGGGAATCATTTCCTGCACGAGCGCCTCGCGCTGCTTCCAGTCGCCGAAGTAGTCGTCAACCCTGGGCCGCGCGGATTTCACGGCCGCCGAAACCTTGTTCCGGCCCTTCGATTTTGCCCGTTTCGCGGACTTGGCATCGTTCGCTGATTCGGTTTCGGCATCTACTTTGAGCTGATCCACGTCGGTCTCCGCAGGACTGGAATTCGGCGCGGCGTATTATCGTTTTTTGGCCGCCGGAATTCAATGTGGGGCCGCGCCTGGGTTACAATCCGCGGCCCTTCGCGTACGCGGCCAACCAGTATGCTGAACGTTCATGGCTGAAGTCTTCAATCCGCCCTTGCCCGCCGGCGCCGGCAGGGCCAGCTATTGGCCCATCCGGCAGGATTCCGCGAACAGCCTTGCGCTCGCGGCGGCCGCCCGCCGGGCCGAAGGTCCCCTGCTCGTCGTTTGCGAAGACACCGAAGCGGCCGAGCGGCTGCTGAGGGAGTTGCGCTACTACCTGTCGCGGCATGAGGATCTGCCCGTACTCGGCTTCCCGGACTGGGAAACCCTGCCCTACGAGAATTTTTCTCCGCACCAGGACATCGTTTCACAGCGCCTGACGACCTTGCACCGGTTGCCCCTGCTGCAACATGGCATTCTCGTGCTTCCGGTTACCGGACTGATGTTGCGGCTGCCGCCGAGAACTTATGTGGCCGCAAACAGTCTCGATCTGCAAGTCGGCCGGCGGCTTGCCATCGAGGAGTTTCGCGAGCAGTTGATTGCCGCGGGATACACCGCGGTCAATACCGTGCTCGATCACGCCGAGTTCGCCGTGCGCGGATCCGTGGTCGACCTGTTTCCCATGGGCAGCCCGGAACCGATCCGCGTCGACCTGTTCGACGAGGAAATCGAATCCTTGCGCAGCTTCGACCCTGAAACCCAGCGGACCCGGGAGCGGATCCGGGAAATACGCCTGCTGCCGGGGCGCGAATACCCGCTCGACGCAAACGCGATCAGCGGCTTCCGGGGCCGTTTCCGCGACCGTTTCGACGTAAATCCCCGCCAATGCCCGATTTACCGCGATGTCAGCGACGGCATCGCTTCCCCCGGCCTCGAATACTACCTGCCGCTGTTCTTCGACGAGTTGCATTCACTGTCCGACTATCTTCCGGAACGGACACTCGCGGTCCAGGTCGGCGATATCCATCAGGCCGGCGAGGAATTCAGGCGCGAGGTCGCAAACCGCCACCACGACCGCAATTTCGACAGCCGCCGGCCCATCCTCGAACCCGATGAAGTCTTCCTGCCGGTGAACGAGACGCTGGCGGGGCTCAAGCGCTATCCGCGGATTCGCATGACAGCTTCCGCACGAGAGGTTTTCCGCCTGCGGCAACTTCCCGAACTGGCGATGAATCCCCGGCTAAGCGAGCCCCTGCAGGCCCTGAACGACTTCATCGGCGATTGCGAGTCGCGCGTGCTGTTCTGCGCGGAAAGCCCCGGCCGCCGGGAGAACCTGCAACAGTTGCTCGGCCGGATCGGACTGCAGCCCGTGGCCTTCGACCATTGGGAGGACTTCATCGAAGCGGACGCGCCCCACGGCATTACCGTGGCGCCCATCGACCGCGGGCTCTGGCTCGAAGACGAAAAGCTCGTACTCATCACCGAAGAGATGCTGTTCGGCAACCGCGTCGCGCAGCGGCGGCGCAGAAGGCCCTCGGAGCAAAATCCCGACCTGGTGCTGAAAGATCTCTCCGAATTGCATCTCGACGACGCCGTCGTCCATATCGAGCATGGCGTCGGCAGATATCGCGGCCTGACCACGATCGCCAGCGACGGGCAGAACGCAGAGTTCCTGACGATCGAATACGCCAAACAGGCGAAATTGTACGTGCCGGTGACCGACCTCCATCTCGTCGGCCGCTACAGCGGCATGAGCCAGGACGAGGCGCCGCTGAACGTACTGGGCACGGAGCAATGGCGGCGCGAGAAACGGAAGGCGGCCGAGAAAATCCGCGACGTCGCCGCCGAACTGCTCGAAATCCATGCCCGCCGCGAAGCGGAAAAGGGCTTTGCCTATCGTTGCGACCTGCCCGAATACGACCGCTTCGCCGCCGGATTTCCCTTCGAGGAGACAGCGGATCAGCAGACCGCCATCGACGCGGTCCTCAAGGACATGGGTTCGCAACGGCCGATGGACCGGCTGGTCTGCGGCGACGTCGGCTTCGGCAAGACCGAAGTCGCCATGCGGGCGGCGTTCGTCGCCGTGATGAACGGCCGCCAGGCCGCCGTGCTCGTGCCGACGACCTTGCTGGCGCAACAGCATTTCGAGAATTTCCGCGACCGCTTCAGCGACTGGCCGTATACGGTGGAAGTGATTTCCCGCTTCAAGACCCAGGCCGAGCAGACGGAGATTCTCCAGCGCGTGAAATCCGGCGGCATCGACATCCTCATCGGCACCCATAGCCTGTTGAGCGCCAGGATCAACTACGGCAAGCTCGGCTTGCTCGTCATCGACGAAGAACATCGCTTCGGCGTGCGGCAGAAGGACAAACTGAAATCCCTGCGCGCCAGCGTCGATATCCTCACTCTCACCGCAACGCCGATTCCCCGCACGCTCAATATGGCGCTGGCGGACATGCGCGACCTGTCGCTGATCGTCACGCCGCCGGCAAAACGCCTGTCGATCCGGACTTTCGTTCGCGAACACGAGGACGCCATCGTAAAGGAAGCGATCAGCCGCGAATTGCTGCGCGGCGGCCAGGTCTTCTACCTGCACAACGAGGTGCGCAGCATGGAGCGCGCCATGCTGCATCTGGCCGACATCGTGCCCCAGGCGCGGCTCGCCATGGCCCACGGGCAGATGCCCGAGCGCCAGCTCGAAAAGGTCATGGCCGACTTCTATCACAAGCGCTACAACGTGCTCGTCTGTTCGACGATCATCGAAACGGGCATCGACATCCCCAGCGCCAACACCATCGTCATCCGCCGCGCCGACAAGTTCGGCCTCGCGCAATTGCACCAGTTGCGCGGCCGCGTCGGCCGCTCGCACCACCAGGCTTACGCCTATCTGCTGATCCCCGAGCGCCGCGCGCTCCGCGCCGACGCCCGCAAGCGAATCGAAGCGATCGAGACCGCCACCGAACTCGGCGCGGGCTTCACTCTCGCGTCTCACGATCTCGAAATCCGCGGTGCGGGCGAGTTGCTCGGAGAGGAACAAAGCGGCCATATGCAAAAGATCGGATACACGCTCTACATGGAACTGCTGATGGACGCGGTACGGGCGATTCGCGAAGGAAGAATGCCGAGCAGCAGTCCGGAACTCGAGGAATCGGTGGATATCAGCCTGCGCATTCCGGCGCTGATTCCGGAAGACTATCTGCCGGACGTGCATACCCGGCTGATCATGTACAAGCGCATCGCCTCCTGCCGCGGCAAGGAGGACCTTGACGAATTGCAGGTGGAAATGATCGACCGCTTCGGACTGCTGCCGCCGCCGCTTAAATCGATGTTCCGCCTGAGCGAACTGAAATTGCGCGCCCGGGACTTCGGTATCCGCAAGATTGATGCTAATGTTTCCGGGGCACGCCTGGACTTCGCCGACTCCGCCCGCATCGACCCGGCGGCCATCGTGCGGCTGATCGAATCCGAACCGGCGAATTTCGCCCTCGGCGGAACGAACCAGTTGCGAATCAAGGCCGGTTTCCGCGAAGCCGACGACAAGCTCGGTTACATCGAGAACCTGCTCGAACGCATTGCCGCAAGGGAGCCGGCCGTTGCGCAAACAGCATGACGCCATGAGACATATTCGCTTCCCGACCCTGCTGGCAGGCCTGTTCGTATGGGGCCATGCCGGCATAGCCGAAGCCCAGGGTTTCCAGCGCTGGTTCCAGGTCGAGTTGACCATTTTCAGCAACGAATCCTTCGCCGACCGCGAGCGGGAAACCTGGCGATCGGACACCCTGGATCTGAATTTTCCGCCGGAGATGGTCCGCCTGGGGCGATTGACCGATCTGCTTTTTCTTGAATTGTTCACGGCAGACGGTGAACCGGAAGCGCTCGAAGCCGAACCGCCTGAGACCGAACTCGCGCGTTTACGCGACACGGGCCCTTTCCCCGCCCGCGAGGCAAGCGGCTTCCGCTTTCCCGACCTGCAACGGGATCCGTTCCTGGAATTGCCGGCCTCGTACAGCGATTTTCGCCAGACTAACCAGTCGATCGAACGGGCGGGACAATATCGGGTGCTATACGACGCGGTCTGGCGCCAGTCGATAGGAGACGCGGGCTCAGCGACGCCGATATTCGTCGCCGGGGGCGACCGTTACGGTTCGCTGGCCGAATTACAGGGCTCCGTTGCATTGAATTTCAACGCCGGCCGCGACCGGGTGATTTTCAGCGCGGACCTGTGGCTCGCGGAATTCGGCGGCGCGTCTGGTGGCGAACAATGGTCATTGCCGCCGCTGCCGGAAGCTCTTGTTGAAACCTTGGGCGTGGAAACCCCGGCCAGCGCGGCCGCACCGGCAATCAGTCGCATATACACCATGCGCCAGCAACGCGAATTGCGCAGCGGCGAATTCCACTATCTCGACCACCCCGCCCTCGGCATCGTCGTGCAGATCACGCCTTACGACCTGCCCCCGCCGTTCGAATTCGTCGATAGTCAACCCTGAGGTTACTTCAGGGCTTCGGATTCTATAAGGGCTTCGATAATGCCGATCAGTTCTACGGTGCCGAAGCCGTGGACCCGTTTGATGTCCTTCATGTCGATCACGCCATCGCCGAGTCCGGCCGCCCAGTTTACGGAAAGGGCGAGGCAGGCGTAGGGGATTTCCAGTTCGCGGGCCAGGACTGCCTCGGGCATGCTCGTCATGCCTACCATGTCGCAGCCGTCCCGGCGCAGGCGCAGGATTTCGGCCGCGGTTTCCAGGCGCGGTCCCTGCAATACGCCGTAGACGCCGCCGAACTTGATCGGTTTCTCCACCCTTGCCGCGGCGTCGCGCAATGCCTCGCGCAGCGACAGGTCGTAAGGCCAGGTGAAATCGATGTGCCTGGGTTCCTGATCGGCTCCATCGAAATACGAACTCTCGCGGCCCCAGGTGTAGTCGATCAATTGTTCGGGTATCGCCATCGCGCCCGGAGGAAGGTCTTCGCTGATGCCGCCGACGGTATTGGTCGCGATGATGCGATCGACGCCGAGGCTTTGCAGCGCCCAGATGTTGGCCTTGTAGTTGACCTTGTGGGCGGGAACGCGGTCGCCAGCGGCATGGCGCGGCAGAAATGCGATCCTGACATTCTTCAGCCGGCAGATATCGACCTGCACCGGCCCGCCGTATGGCGTCCGGATCGCCTCGATGGTTTCCATTTCCAGCGCGCGCACTTCCCCGCGCAACGAGCCCAGACCCGATCCCCCGATTACCGCCAGCATTTTTACTCCCTGCCTGATTTTGAGAATTGGCGCGCCCGGCAGGACTTGAACCTGCAACCCTCGGCTTAGAAGGCCGATGCTCTATCCGGTTGAGCTACGGGCGCGTAGTCTTGCGATGAAATTGCATCACGATTCGCCTGCGCCGGGCAATGCCGATGCAGAAGAAAGAAATGGGGTGACCGATGGGGCTCGAACCCACGACAACCGGAGTCACAGTCCGGGGCTCTACCAACTGAGCTACGGTCACCACGAAGAAGGAACGGGACTTGGTCGGGGTAGAGAGATTTGAACTCCCGACATCTTGCTCCCAAAGCAAGCGCGCTACCAGACTGCGCTATACCCCGATAAGATACGTTATCGGACCTGCCGTCGAAGGCGGGAATGATACTTGCCGACCCTGTTCCAGTCAATCGGCGGCGGCCGGAAACGAAGGGTGGAAACGAGCATGAGCGATACGCAGAAGAACAGGAAATCGAATCGCATGGATAGCGAGGCATACCTTGCGGAACTCTTCCGCCTGCAAACGGAACTGGTGAAATTGCAGGCCTGGATCAAGCATCAGGGCCTGAAAGTCGTCGTCATTTTCGAAGGCCGTGACGCCGCCGGCAAGGGCGGCGTGATCAAGCGCATTACCGAGTATCTCAATCCGCGGATATGCCGGGTCGTGGCCCTGCCCGCTCCCAGCGAACGCGAAACTTCACAATGGTATTTCCAGCGCTATGCGGCTCACCTGCCGGCGGCCGGGGAGATGGTGCTGATGGACCGGAGCTGGTACAACCGCGCCGGCGTAGAGCGCGTGATGGGATTCTGCAGCGAAGCCGAGTATGGCGAATTCCTGGAAGAATGTCCGCGCTTCGAACGCATGCTCGTGCGAGCCGGCATCGTCCTCGTCAAATACTGGTTTTCGATTTCCGAGGAAGAGCAGGAACGGCGTTTCCTCTCCCGCGTCCGAAATCCCCACAAACGCTGGAAACTCTCCCCGATGGATCTCGAAGCGCGGGCCCGCTGGGTCGATTATTCCAGGGCCAAGGACGAAATGTTCGCCCATTGCGACATCGCCGAGGCGCCCTGGCATGTAGTGAACGCGGAGATCAAGGAACACGCGCGGCTCAACTGTATTCGTCATCTGTTGAGCCTGATCCCGTATGAGGATCTGACGCCGGAGTCCGTATCCCTGCCCGAGCGGCCCGGGGACGACGACTATGAGCGTCCCCCGGTATCGAGCCAGAAATTCATCCCGGAGTACTATCCCTGACTGCCTGGTCGTGGACGACGCGCCAGCGCGAACCTTCCGCGCTGTCTTCGACTGCGACGTTCATGGCGCTGAGCTGGTCGCGGATGCGGTCCGCTTCCTGCCAGTTCTTTTCCGCTCTTGCCTTTTCTCTCGCCGCGACCAGGGACTCCACCCGCGCCGTGTCGACCTGCTCCGAATCCGCGCCCTTCAGGAAAACTTCCGGATCGGATTGCAGGATGCCGAGTACGCCGCCGAGCTTGACGAGCAGCCGGCCGAGCTGCGCCGCGGAGCGGCCTTCTTCCGCTTTCAGCCGGTTGATCTCGCGGGCCAGGTCGAACAGCACGCGGAATGCCACCGGGGTATTGAAATCGTCGTCCATGGCGGCGTTGAAGGCGCGCTCGAAGCGGCTGTTGACCAGCGCTCTCGCTTGCGCCGTATCCAGCCCCTGCAAGGCCGTGTAAAGACGCTTGAGCGCGCTCGCGGACTGGGCAAGCGCCTGTTCCGAATAGTTCAGCGGGCTGCGGTAATGGCTCGATATCAGGAACTGCCGCACAACTTCGGCATTGTGGCGCGAAAGCACGTCCCGCACCGTGAAGAAATTGCCCAGTGACTTGGACATCTTCTCGTCATCGGTCCGCAGCGGCCCGTTATGCATCCACACATTCGCGAAGGGCTCGCCTGTCGCGGCGACGGACTGGGCGATCTCGTTCTCGTGATGGGGAAAGATCAGGTCCGAGCCGCCGCCGTGGATATCGAAATGCTCGCCCAGGGTGCGGCAGGACATGGCCGAACATTCGATATGCCAGCCCGGCCGCCCGTAACCCCAGGGCGAATCCCAGCCGACGCCTTCGTCGGGCGATGCCTTCCACAAGGCGAAGTCGCGCGGGTCGCGTTTCAGTTCCCCCGGCTCGACCCGGGCGCCGCTGAGGAGTTCGTCGAGATTCCTGTTCGACAGCCGTCCGTATTCGGGGAAGCGCAACACGGAAAAATAGACATCGCCATTGTCGGTCCGATAGGCATGGCCACTATCCACAAGGGTTTCGATCATGGCGATGATCTCGTTCATGTAGACCGTGGCCCGAGGCTCCAAGTCCGGCGGCCGGATGCCGAGGGCTCTTTCGTCCTCGTGCATGGCGGCGATGAAACGCTCGGTCAGGTCGGAGAACAGTTCTCCGTTCTCCTCGGCCCGGGCGAGAATCTTGTCGTCGATGTCGGTGATGTTGCGGACGTAGTTGACGTCGAAGCCACGCGAGCGCAGATAGCGCACGATGATGTCGAATGCCACGAGGCAGCGGGCGTGGCCGAGATGGCAATAGTCGTAGGTGGTGATCCCGCAGACGTACATGCGCACCTTGCCGGGTTCGATCGGCCTGAATTCTTCCTTGCGGCCGGTGAAAGTGTTGTAGATCGAAAGCATTGAATTCCCGAACCTTGCCCCGTTGTCACCTGCCGGCGGCGCCCGCCGTCCAACTGTCGCGCAGACTGATGGTGCGATTGAAGACCGCGGCGGCGCCTGCCGGCGCCTTCCGGTCACGATAAAAATAGCCGACGCGTTCGAACTGGAAATGATCGCCGGCCGCATCGGGGAACGCGCCTGGTTCAAGCACGCAGCCGTCGAGTTGCACGAGCGAATCGGGGTTGATGCCGTCGAACACTTCCTCCACGCTTTTCGGCGCGGGATTCTCACTCAAAAAAAGGCGGTCGTACAGCCTGACGGTGATTTCTTTCCCTTCAACCGCGGAAACCCAGTGAATCACGCCTTTCACCTTGCGGCCTTCGGGACGTTTTCCCAGCGTGTCGAAATCGACGCTGCAGCGAAGTTCCGCGATTCCACCCTCCGCATCCCGGACCAGCTCGTCGCAGCGAATGACATAAGCGCCGCGCAGGCGCACTTCTCCACCCGGGACCAACCGTTTGAAACCTGCCGGCGGATCTTCGCTGAAGTCTTCCCGTTCGATATATATTTCGCGCGTCAGGGGAACCTCGCGGCTGCCGGCTTCCTCGCGCTTGGGGTGACGCGGCATTTGCAGCCGGTCGACCCGCTCCGCGTCGAAATTGCTCAGCACGACTTTCAGCGGGCGCAATACGCACATGGCGCGGGGAGCGTTCCGGTCCAGATCCTCGCGGATTGCGTGCTCGAGCATGCCGATATCGACCAGGCTTTCGCTGCGGGCGACTCCCGCCGCCTCGCAGAAATTGCGGATCGAAGCGGGCGTATAGCCCCGCCGCCGCATTCCGGAGAGGGTCGGCATGCGCGGGTCGTCCCAGCCGTCGACCTTGCCCTCATCCACCATCGCCCGCAGGAAGCGTTTGCCCATCATGGTGTAGCTGACCCGCAACGGGGCGAACTCGGTCTGCTCCGGCAGCACGTAGGCGACGTCCGAGTCGCGCAGGTCGCTGGCCGCGCGCAGGGACTCGATGTCGAGCTTGCGCAGGATCCAGTCGTAAAGCGGGCGATGATCCTCGAATTCCAGCGTGCATAGCGAATGGGTGATGTTCTCGATGGCGTCGGAAATGCAATGGGTGTAGTCGTAAGTCGGATAGATGCACCATTGCGAGCCAGTCTGATGATGGTCGGCATGGCGGATGCGATACAGGATCGGATCGCGCATGTTGATGTTGGGCGAGGTCATGTCGATCCTGGCGCGCAGGGATAATTCTCCGTCCCTGAATTCTCCGGCGCGCATGCGCGCGAAGAGATCGAGGCTTTCTTCCGGTTCGCGTTCGCGCCATGGGCTGTTCCGTCCCGACTCGGTGAGGGTGCCGCGATGTTCCCGGGCCTCTTCCGGGCTCAGCGCGCAGACATAGGCCTGGCCCTTGCGGATCAGTTGCCGGGCAAATTCGTACAACTGCTCGAAGTACGACGAGGAATAGCGCACTTCGCCGTGCCAGCCGAATCCCAACCAGCGGATGTTCTCCTGGATCGCTTCGACGAATTCCTGGCTTTCCTTGAGCGGATTCGTGTCGTCGAAACGCAGATTGCAATGACCGCCGTATTCTTCCGCGAGCGTGAAATTGAGGCAGATGGACTTGGCGTGGCCGATGTGCAGATAGCCGTTCGGCTCCGGCGGGAAGCGCGTATGCACGCGACCGCCGTGTTTCCCGGAAGCCAGATCCCGGGCAATCATCTGCCGGATGAAACCGGACGGTTCGGCAGCGCCGGGCGCCGTTGCGGGATTGTTTTCCGAGTCGTTCATAGCATTCCAGCGAGATTCTGCGTCTGCGCTTCGCTTCGCGCAGAATGACGGAGGAAGCCAAAAGTGGCTATTATAGCGACCTTCCCGCTTCTTCCACAGCAAGGACAACTCCGTGATAGTGCTGCAAACCAACTTCGGAACCATTCGCATCGAGCTCGACTTCGACAAGGCGCCCGTCTCGGCGCGCAACTTCCAGGACTATGTCGAACAGGGCTTCTACGACGGCACCCTGTTTCACCGGGTAATCGACGATTTCATGATCCAGGGCGGCGGTTTCACTTCGGGACTCAGCGGCAAGCACGGCAACGCCCCGATCCGCAACGAAGCCGATAACGGCCTGAAGAACCTGAGCGGCACGCTCGCCATGGCCCGTACCTCGGACCCGCATTCGGCGACCTCGCAGTTCTTCATCAACGTCGCCGACAACGGCTTTCTCGACCATCGCAACCAGACTCCCAACGGCTGGGGCTATGCGGTATTCGGCAAGGTCGTCGATGGCATGGACGTGGTCAACCGGATCAAGGGCTGCGCGACGACGGCCATGGCGGGTCATCGCGACGTGCCCGTCGAAGATGTCGTCATCGAGTCGGCCAAGGTCGAATCCGGAGCAGACTGAATGGCGGCGCCAGCCGTACCCGACTCGCCGGTCATCCTCATTTCCGACCTGCATTTGCAGGAATCGCGGCCCGACATCACGCGCGCGTTCGTAGATTTCGTCGCGGCCGTGTCCGCCGCCTGCCGGCGGTTTTTCATTCTCGGCGACCTTTTCGAACTATGGATCGGCGACGATGCCGAATCGGCGCTGGCGGACGAGGTCGCCGCCTCGCTGCAAGCGCTTGCCGCGCGCGGCGTGAAAATCCATCTCATGCACGGCAATCGCGACTTTCTGATCGGCGACGATTATGCCGCGCGTTGCGGCGGCGAACTCATTTCCGAACCGTTCGAGCTCGAAGTCGATGGCGCACACTGGCTCCTGCTGCACGGGGACGCGCTTTGCATCGACGACACCGGCTACATGGAATTCCGCCGCATGGTGAGAAATCCGGCCTGGCAGCGCGAATTCCTCTCACAGCCACTGGCCGAACGCCAGGCATGGGCCGACCGGGCCCGGGAGCAAAGCCAGGTCGCCACCGCGGGCAAACCGGCCGAAATCATGGACGTCAATCACGGCGCCGTGCTCGATCTGATCCGCGACAGCGGTCGCCATCGGATCCTTCACGGACATACCCATCGCCCGGCGGTGCACGAACTGCCCGAAGCCGGGCCGAGGCCGGACGAACCGGCCCTGCGGGTAGTCCTCGGCGACTGGGACCGCCAGGGCTGGTACGCCGCCATCGACGGCGCCCGGTTCACATTGCGGAATTTCCCCCTGGAAAGCGGGGCATCGATCTAATACGGGACTGCTCCGGCCGCCTTGCGCCGGACAGGCGCGATGTAGCGGTCGAAATGGGCTTCGGCCAGTTGCAACAATTCTTCTTCGATCTGGATTGAAAGCTCAAACAGATCCCGGTCGGCGTATTCCGGCAGCAGGCGTACGCCGAAACTGTCGAGATCGTCGATTTCTTCCACACCCTTCTTTAGCAGGTTGTGCAGCCAGCACCAGGGCGACTGTTGCGGATTGCAGGGAATGCGCAGGCGGCGCAGGCCCGCCTGCAGGCGATCCGGCGCGCTGATGCTGAACCGGGTTTCTAGAATCTGGATATTCAGGCGTTCGATTCGCGCGAGCACGGCGTTCTTCGCGCCGCTGTCGTAGCCGTTCCAGTGGATCACTTCCTCAGCGTATCGCTTGCACCCCCGGCATACGCGGTCCCCCAGGGAAGTGGTGGAGCAGATACCTATACAGGGCGTCTTGACGTCTTTCATCGCCGGCGCAAAGGACTGGACCCGGACATTGTACCGCATAGCCGCAAGACAAGCCGGGGTCTGTTCACTTAAAATGGCAGGTTATTCGGAGGAATTCAGTTTGTTGCAAGAGTATCGAAAGCATGTCGCAGAACGGGCCGAACTCGGCATCGTTCCCCTTCCCCTTTCCGCGCAGCAAGTCGCCGAACTCGTGGAATTGCTAAAGAAACCGCCTGCCGGAGAAGAAGAATTCCTGCTCGACCTGATTTCCAACCGGGTTCCGCCCGGCGTCGACGAAGCCGCTTATGTGAAGGCGGGTTTTCTGTCCGCGATCGCCCGCGGCGAGGCGCAATCGCCCCTCATCGACCGCGGCAAGGCGGTGGAACTGCTCGGCACGATGCTTGGGGGATATAACGTCTCGACCCTCGTCGAACTGCTCGACGATGCCGAAATGGCCGCGTCCGCCGCGGACGAATTGAGCCACATCCTGCTGATTTTCGACGCCTTTCACGATATCGAGGAACGCGCCAACAAGGGCAACGAACACGCCCGGCGCGTCCTGCAAAGCTGGGCCGACGCCGAATGGTTCACCTCGCGTCCGCCTTTGCCGGAAAAGCTCACCATGACCGTGTTCAAGGTGCCCGGCGAAACCAATACCGACGATCTTTCTCCGGCCCAGGACGCCTGGTCGCGTCCCGATATTCCGCTGCACGCGCTGGCGATGTACAAGAATCCCCGCGAAGGCGTCACAAACGCGGTGGAACAGATTAACGAACTGGAAAAGAGCGGCCATCCGGTCGTGCTCGTGGGCGATGTCATGGGTACCGGATCGTCGCGCAAATCTGCCACCAATTCGGTGCTCTGGCACATCGGCGACGATATTCCCCATGTTCCCAACAAGCGCTCGGGGGGCGTCTGCATCGGCGGCAAGATGGCGCCGATCTTCTTCAACACCATGGAAGACGCCGGCGCCCTGCCGCTCGAATGCGATGTCGACAGGCTCAATACCGGCGATGTCATCGACATCGACGCCTATGCGGGAACGATTCACGACCACGCCAGCGGCGAATTGCTGAGCGAATTCGAACTGAAAACCGAGGTCCTGCTCGACGAAGTCCAGGCCGGCGGCAGGATTCCGCTGATCATCGGCCGCGGATTGACCGGCCGCGCGCGCGCCGCGCTCGAACTGCCGCCGGGTGACGCCTTTCGCTCACCCGTGACCGGCCAGGAATCGGACAAGGGATATACCCTCGCCCAGAAGATGGTCGGCCGGGCCTGCGGCGTCGAAGGCGTGCGCCCAGGCAGCTATTGCGAGCCGCACATGACCACCGTCGGCAGCCAGGACACCACCGGCCCGATGACCCGGGACGAATTGAAGGATCTGGCCTGTCTCGGCTTTTCCGCCGACCTGGTGATGCAATCCTTCTGCCATACGGCGGCCTATCCCAAGCCGGTGGATATCGAGACCCAGCACTCGCTGCCGAGTTTTTTCCAGACCCGGGGCGGCGTTTCCCTGCGTCCCGGAGACGGCATCATCCATAGCTGGATGAATCGCATGTTGCTGCCGGACACCGTCGGCACCGGCGGCGACTCGCATACCCGTTTCCCCATCGGTATTTCCTTTCCGGCAGGCTCGGGCCTCGTCGCCTTCGCCGCCGCCACCGGCGTCATGCCGCTCGACATGCCGGAATCGGTACTCGTCCGTTTCAAGGGCGAAATGCAGCCGGGCATCACCTTGCGCGACCTCGTCAACGCGATTCCCTACGCGGCGATTCAATCCGGCGACCTGACCATCGCCAAGAAAGGCAAGAAGAACATCTTCTCCGGCCGGGTGCTTGAGATCGAAGGCCTGCCCAAATTGAAAGTCGAGCAGGCTTTCGAAATATCCGACGCCTCCGCTGAGCGCTCGGCAGGAGGCTGCACGATCCTGCTCGACGAGGAGCCGATCGTCGAATATCTCAAGTCGAACGTCACCTTGCTGCGCTGGATGATCGACAATCATTACGGCGACGCGCGCACGCTCGAACGGCGTACGCGGCAGATGGAGGAATGGCTGGAGAATCCGGTTTTGCTGCAGCCCGACCCGGACGCCGAGTACCACAAGGTGCTCGAGATCGATCTCAACGAGATTACCGAACCCCTGCTCGCCTGTCCGAACGACCCCGACGACATCAAGCCGCTGTCCGCGGTGGCGGGAACGAAGATCGACGAGGTCTTCATCGGTTCCTGCATGACCAATATCGGTCATTTCCGCGCCGCCGGCGAAGTGCTGCAACGGGTGGAGCCGCCCTTGCCGACCCGACTCTGGATCGCGCCGCCGACCCGAATGGACGAACACCAGTTGATCAGCGAAGGCGTTTACAGCATTTTCGGCGTTTCCGGCGCGCGCACCGAACTGCCGGGCTGCTCGCTGTGCATGGGCAACCAGGCCCGGGTGGCGCCCAATTCGACGGTCGTCTCGACTTCGACCCGGAACTTTCCGAACCGGCTCGGACAAGGAGCCAACGTATTCCTCGCCTCTTCGGAACTGTCCGCGGTCAGCGCGGCGCTAGGCAGGATTCCGACCATGGACGAATACATGGCGCACATGAAGCCGATCGACACCATGGCGGACAATATCTACCGCTATCTCAACTTCAACGAGATCGAATCCTTCATGGAAGCCGCCGAACGAGCCAAGTCGATCCCGCTGACCAATATCGCCGAAGTCGCCTAGACGCTTTTCTGCACAATTTCGCTGACGTCCCTGGAGACGCCTTCGCGGTCGCCGATGCGGCGCAGTTGTTCGCGCATCATCTGCTGGCGTTCTGCGTCGAACTTGCGCCAGCGCGTCAGCGGGGTGATCAGCCGCGCGGCGATCTGCGGATTGATCGCATCGAGTTGCATGGCCTGTTCGCCGAGGAATTCGTAGCCTGCGCCGGAGGCGTCATGGAAATTGATGTGGTTCTGGCCGCAGAAGGCGCCGATCACCGCGCGCACCTTATTCGGATTGCGGATTTCGAAATCGGGATGGCGCAACAACCCCTGCACTTGCGCCAGGGCGCCCGGATGGGGACGGGTCGCCTGCAGGCTGAACCATTGGTCTACCACCAACGGCTCATCGCGCCATCGCTCGTGGAATTCGGCCAGCGCCGTCTTGAAAACACCCTCGCCCGGGCGGCTGTGGGTCAATATCTGCAAGGCGGCGAACTGGTCGGTCATGTTGTCGGCCTGCTCGAACTGGCGCTGGCAGCGATCGAGCCACTCCTGCTCGCCGGTCCGGACGAGGGCCGACAGGGCGAGATTGCGTAGCGACCGGGCGGCGATCGATTCGGCATCTGCCCGATAATCGCCGGTGGCGGGAATGCTTTCGAACAGTCCCGCCAGCAACTTCCGGTGGGAATCGGCGAGTCCGTCGAGCAGGAATTCCCGTACTGCATGAATCGCCTCGACGTCAGCGGTTTCAGCCTGCTCGATCAGATAGCTTTCGGCCGGCAGGCGCAGCAATTCGGCGAGCATGGCACGGTCGGCTTCCGCCCCGGAAGCGACCGCCTCGCCGAGAATGTTCCCATGCGCCTCGCGCAGAATCTCCGGCAAGCGCAGCTTGCCGCCAGCGCGGAATTCGTCCTGCAATTCCCGCATGAGCATCAAGGCCAGTTCCTGGCCGGCGTTCCAGCGATTGAAGCCGTCGCTGTCGTGACTCATCAGGAACAGCAGGTCTTCGGGCCTGTAGTCGTATCTGAGCCGCACCGGCGCGCTGAAACCGCGCAAGAGCGAAGGCACGGGAGGCTCGGCCACGTCCTCGAACACGAATGTCTGCTCCGGCTCGGCGACCGCCAGCACGCGGTCGGTCCCGGCTGGCGCGGGCTCATCCTGCAATCGCAACGGAACTTCCCCGCCCGCCGGGTCGAGCAGGCCCATGCGCAAGGGAATATGAAACGGGTTCTTGCTCTCCTGGCCTGGCGTCGGCGGGCAGGACTGGCGCACGCGCAATTCGAATCGCTGCCGCTGCGCATCGTGACGGCCTTCGATTTCGAGCAGCGGCGTGCCGGCCTGGCGATACCAGTTGCGGAATTGCCGCAAATCGATTCCTCCGGCTTCTTCCATTGCCGCGACGAATTCCTCGATCGTCACCGCCTGCCCGTCGTGCCGCTCGAAATACAGATCGGCGCCGGCGCGGAAGCGCTCGGGGCCGAGCAGATTGCTGATCATGCGCACGACTTCGGCGCCTTTCTCGTATATCGTTACGGTATAGAAATTCGAGATTTCCATGTAGGAATCGGGCTGCACCGAATGCGCCATGGGACCGCTGTCCTCGGCGAATTGCACCGAGCGCAGAAAGGCCACGTCCTGCACGCGCTTGACCGTGCGCGAATTCATGTCGGCGCTGAATTCGCTGTCGCGGAATACCGTAAACCCTTCCTTGAGGCTCAACTGGAACCAGTCGCGGCAGGTGACGCGGTTGCCCGACCAGTTATGGAAATATTCATGGGCGACCACGGCTTCCACGCGCTGGAAGGCCCAGTCGGTCTGGGTCACGGAATTGGCCAGGATGCAGGAGGTGTTGAAGATATTCAGGCCCTTGTTTTCCATCGCGCCCATGTTGAAATCGTCGACCGCGACGATCATGAAGACGTCGAGATCGTATTCGCGCCCGTATTTTTCCTCGTCCCAGCGCATCGCCTTTTTCAGCGAGACCATGGCGTGATCGCATTTGTCGAGATCCTTGGGCTCGACGAAGATGCGCAATTGCACCTCGCGGCCCGAGGCCGTGGTGAAACTGTCGTCGAGACTGACGAGATCTCCGGCCACCAGGGCGAACAGGTAACTCGGCTTGGGAAAGGGGTCCTCCCAGGTGCGCCAATGCCGTGCCGGATCTTCGCATTCGCCCTCGGCGACGCAATTGCCGTTGGACAGCAACACGGGATACCTGTCGCGCTCGGCCCGGATCGTCGTGGTGAATTTCGACATCACGTCGGGTCGGTCGAGGTACCAGGTGATGCGGCGAAATCCCTCCGCCTCGCATTGCGTGCAGAACATCTTGCGCGACTTGTACAGGCCTTCCAGGGCGGTATTGTTCTGCGGCTCGATCCGGGTGCGGCAATAGAGCATGAAGCGGTCGGCGCCGCCGGACGCCAGCGAGCGCAAGTTCGGTATCCGCAGGCTTTCCTCTTCGAGCGCGAAATCGGAAGCGTCCAGCACCCGCTCGTCGAGCCGCAATTCCTCGAGCAGAAGTTCGCGTCCGTGCAGAACCAGCATGTCTTCGTCCGCGCCGCTGAAATCCGGGTTGCGCCTGAATTGCAGTTTCGCCTCCACTACCGCATGGGTCTCGTACAGGTCGAAATCGAGTTCCGTACTTTCGATGGTGAACGGCGGCGGCCGATAGTCATGCAGATACGTGGTGCGTGCCTGTGCGTCTTTCATCAGGAACTGGTTCCTTTCCGTTGCAACTGTGTTGGAGTTCTTTGCCTTCGCCGGCTCATGCGATCAGGACGGGAGCCTCAGTTCGATTTCATAGCCGGCGAAGCGGCGCAGGTTGATCACGCCCTGGTCGAAGATCAGGTATTGGCCCTTGATGCCTTGCAGGATTCCGCCGACCAACGGCTCCTTGTCGAAATTGAAGGAATTCAGCCTGGCCGGGTATTCGAGCACCGGATAGCGGATTTCCACCGGATCGAGGCCGGTCAGGACGCTGATGGCGAAGAAGCCGAAACGCTCGGAGAGATCGTCGATGCCGGTCTTGCAGATCTCGATCAGGCGCTCTTTCTCCGCGAGCAGATCGAGCGGCTCGGCGGTGCCCTTGAGCATGTCGCGCCAGTTGGTCTTGTCGGCCACTTCCTGCTTGAAAAGCACTTCGAGATAGCCCGATTGCATGCGGCTGCGGACGCGGATGATCGCCAGCGCCTGGGTCGCCCCCTGGTCGATCCAGCGGGTCGGCACTTGCACGGCGCGCGTGATTCCGACCTTGAGGCCGGAGGAATTGGCGAGATAGACGATATGGTCGCGCATGCAGACGCGCTCGCCCCAGTCGGGTTCGCGGCAGGTGCCCTGGTCGAAATGGCATTTTTCCGGATGGATGATGCAGGAATCACATTGCGCGAGCTTGCGGAAGCAGGGGTAGCAATAGCCCTGGTTGAAACTCTTGGCGGTCTTGCGGCCGCAATGGACGCAGAAGATGCGGCCGGTATGGGCGAGTTGCACCGATTGGCCAATCATCGCGTTGAGCGGCACCCGTTCTTCGGAAAGCACCATGCTGTAGGCGACGGGTTCTTCGAGGCGGCTTTCCATTTTGCGCATGGTGCCGCAGGCCGCGGTGCGAAGTGCGTTGTCCTGTAGATCGAGCATGTCAGTTATCGAGTCCCCCGCCGCGGGCGTTCCCGCGTCTGCGCATTGCAGCCGCCACAACAATACCGAGGAACAGTCCCGCGAGCAATCCGCCGATATGCGCCGCGGTGGCGATCCAGGACGAGGCGAGCAACTCCATCGCCACGAGCATGAATACGAAAACCATGAACATCTGGTCGCTGAGAATCGGTCTGCCGCCGGGCAGCATCTTCTGCATTACCCAGGCGAAGCCGAGCAGGCCGTAAACCACGCCGGACATGCCGCCGAAATTGTTGCCGCCGCCAAGCAGGTATTGCGCCGTGTTCGCGGTGAACGACGTGAACAGAATCGCGGCCGGGTAGAGCCAGCGCGGCCGCCGCGGCTCGAGTTGCCGGCCGAAATACCATAGCCACAACATGTTGAAGACCAGGTGCAATTCGCCGAAATGCAGGAACATCGGCGTCAGCGTGCGCGCCATCAGCACCGGATTGACGATATCGCCGAGCAATGCGCCGAGGCTGTCGGGCGCCAACAGTGGATAGAACAGGAAGTCCACCCGCCAGACCTGCATGCCGAGCCGGCTTAAAACCGCGACCAGCGCGCAGGCGAGCATCAGCGAGATCGTGATCGGGCAAAGCCATACTTCACGCACGAAGGCGTTCAGCATTCGGCCGGGCCGGAACAGGGGTTGTCTTGTGGGCTCGGGCGCTTGCTGTTCGCGCTCGAGTTCGCTCCATTGCGCCAGGGCGTCGCGAACCATGCGCGATTCCGATTCGGTCGGCGTCCAGATCACCTGCCGGCCCGATTCCTCGATGATGCGATGCCGCACGCCCTGGTGCGTAAGCGCCTGGCTGAAAGCGAGCAGATCGACATCGATCGGCAGACTGGCAGCCTTAATCATCTGTCCGGTTGGAATTGGCCAGGCGACTGCCCCAGCCGAGCTTGCTGCGGCAGGCCTGGTAACTGGTGTAGTCGAGGGGATGGATCAACTTGAGAAAAGTCGAATTCTTGCGCACGAAGATTTCGTCGCCGGCGCGGGCCGTATAGCGCACCTGCCCGTCGCAACTCAATTGCGGCTCAAGTTCTTCCTTCGCCCCGACCACCAGGCGGATCTCGCTGCCGCCGTCCACTACCAGGGGGCGGCTGCTCAGAGAATGCGGATACATCGGTACGAGCACGAGTGCGTCGAGCCGGGGATGCATGATCGGCCCGCCCGCGGAAAGCGCGTAAGCCGTTGAGCCGGTCGGCGTCGCCACGATGAGTCCGTCGGATTCCTGGCTATAGACGAATTGCCCGTCGATGAACAACTCGAAGGAAATCATCTGCGCGGCCTTTCCCGGGTGCAGCACGATATCGTTCAGGGCGCGGCCGACCGCCTGACTGCTGCCTTCCCGGACCACTTCGGCGTCGAGCAGAAACCGGTCCTCGCTGACGAAATTGCCATCCAGGAATTCGCCGATGCGTTGTTCGAGTTCGTCCGGCAGCACATCGGTCAGAAAGCCGAGGCGGCCGCGATTGACGCCGATTACCGGCGTATCGAAGACATGTTTCGCCACATGCAGGAGGCTGCCGTCGCCGCCGACGACGATGACGAGATCGCAATGACTCGCCAGCTCCTCCACCGGAACTGCCCGCGCCTTCGGCAATTGCATCATGCCGGCGGTAACGTCGTCGAAGACGATCTTGCGGCCCTTGCCTTCGAGGAAAGAAATCAGCCGTTGCAGGGTTTCCACGGCGCCGTTGTGGCCGGGCCGTCCTATCGCGCCAATGCTGGTGAATTCCGCCATGTCGCCAAACCGGGCCGGGCCGCGGGGAAGCCGCCAAGGGGCATGGAGTATAGCACGCGACACCATTTCGGCCGGTCAATACCGCCGCGGTCAGTTCGTAAACCGCAGGCGCAGGGGCTGGTGCAAATAGATGATTTCGCCCGGGATCTGATAGGCGAGATAGATCTGGATTTCGATGCCGCGCAGATTGGCGGCGACCTCGTAATTGTCGACGATGTGGAATCGCTCGATCGGCCGCAGGGCGCGTTCGAATGTGGCCGACCTGAGTCCGCCCAGGGTCCCGTCCCACAAGGTGAGGCCGATTTCCCGATCGAGTTGATGGAACTCGCGGGAATCCGCGGTGATGAGAATATGGAACGACCCCGTCAGCCCGATGTGTTCCGGATCCACCTCGATTTCCGCCACCAGGCGCAGCACATCGCCGGACCCGGCGCTGTCGGTGTAGCCGAGTTCATCGTTGATCTGGCCGGCCAGGGCCAGTCGCGCGGACGTAGACCCGGCAATGAGGCTCCGCCCGTGCAGGAAAGGCAGGTCGGGCATGGTCCGGGGCAGCCATGACTCGACCTGGGGCGCCACGATGTTGAGAGTCGCTGTCGCGTTGGCGCCCATGTCTTCGTTTTGCGGACGGCCGCAGGCGAATTCGCCGCATTGCAGATCGGGGTTGGAGAAAATCGAAGTTCGGTTCGGCACGGAAAACTTTGACGGAGTCGCCATGACCGTGGCGAATTCCTCATCTACTCCATAGCCGGTCGCAAAATCGAAAGTGCCGCCGTAGCCGTCTTCCCGGTGCGAATGGGTCAGACCCATGTTGTGTCCGATTTCATGGGCGAGTACCAGGTCCTGGGCGCAGTCGGCGGCGACCCAGGCGTAGCCGAGGGCCATTTCCGCCGGATCGCTGAAGTCGCCTTGCATGCCGAATCCGCCTATCGGCGCCAGACCGCATTTCGTTTCGCTTTCGGCAGCGTCGAACAGCACCACGAGGTCGGCGCCATAGCGCTGCCGCAACTCCATGACGCCGGCAAAGGCGGGATGGGATCCGCTCATCAATTCGGTCAACGTGCGGTTCGCGTCTCCGCTTTCGACATAGGGGACGAGCTGGAAATGCACCGGCCGCAGGCGAATTCGCGCTTCGCTGTTGTACAAGGCGCTGTTAGCTGCGTTAATGAAGCCGTTTATTCGATTCTCGATGCTCGCCGGATAAAGCCTGGCGGCGGCCGGCGTATACAGGGCCATGAGGTCGATTGCGGCAATCGAATCGTCCACCGAAGAAGCGTCGCCGGGGTCGGTGCGGCGCAGCGTCTCGATGAAATCGCTGACCCCGTCGCCGTCATTGTCGCTGAGGGTGTCGTGAACGACCGGCGCCGATGAATCTACCCGCAAGTCGCCGAGCAGCGCGGAGGCGACCACGGCCGGGCGGCTGTTTTCCGAGGTTGCCACCGTAACCGAAAAGGATCTGCGACTTCCCGCGGAAAAATCGCCAAGTTCGCAATAGAGAATCTCCTGCCCAGAAAGGCTTGGCTGCCGGCGGCACTGGCTCGGCGCGGAAACCAGGCTGGTGTTCTCCAGCAGAAAATAGATTTCCAGGGCGATGTCCGACCTCGCGCCGGCGCCCCGGTTTTCGAGTTCATAGTCGACCGTGACATTGCCGCCGACGATTACGCTGGGTTCGGTGAAATGCTGGGACAGGCGAAATCCGTCCGCGTCAACCGCGACCGAAGGGCCCATATCCGGCACTGGCAGCGTATCCAGCGCGGCCGCATGCATTCCCGCTGTCAAGAATAGCAACGCGGCAAGAAAGGAATCCGAACTAGGCAATGATTCAAGTCCAAACGGAACGATGCGCCGTTTGCGGGAATTTTTGCCAATTATCCTGTTACACTCAAGCGCGATTTTCCAATGACTATCGAACTACAGGAGATACTACATGGCGTACATTGACGGCTTCGTGCTTGCGGTTCCGGCCGCCAACAAGCAAGAGTTCATCGAACATGCGGAATTCGTCGACCAGATCATCAAGGATTTCGGCGCCGACCGCATCGTCGAATGCTGGGCCGACGACGTGCCCGACGGCGAGGTCACCGATTTCCGGCGGGCCGTAAAGGCGAAGGACGACGAAATCGTGGTCTTTGCCTGGATCGAATGGCCCGACAAGGAGACGCGCGACGCCGGCATGAAAAAAATGCAGGAACACGCCAAGGACGACGAACGCTGGGATCCGGAAAAATACCCGCCCCCGTTCGACGGCAAGCGCATGGTCTGGGGCGGCTTTACCCCGGTGGTGGAAATCTGAAGATTGGTCGGGACGGCGGGATTTGAACCCACGACCACTACACCCCCAGTGTAGTGCGCTACCAGACTGCGCTACGCCCCGAAGGCGGGGAGTCTACAACAAGTCGATGACTTGTTCTAATTCCCGCGCCAGGGCGCCGATCTCGGCCGCGTTGGCCGGCGGATTCCTCGCGGCCTCGTTCAGTTTTCGCCGCGCTCCGTCGATGGTAAAGCCCTGTTCGTACAGCAATGTCCTGATATTGCGCACGAGCAGCACATCCTGCATTCGATAATAGCGCCGGTTCCCCCGCCGCTTGTCCGGTTGCAGGCTGGGAAACTCCTTTTCCCAATATCGGAGCACATGCGGTTTGACCGCGCACAACTCGCTGACTTCGCCGATGGCGAAATAGCGTTTGGGTGGAATCGGCGGCAGATCTGCGCTAGTCATCGAGTCCGTCGTATCCTTCCACGTTGGACTTCAGTTTCTGCCCGGGCCGAAAGGTCACCACGCGGCGCGCCTCGATTGGAATCTCTTCGCCCGTCTTCGGATTCCTGCCGGGCCGCTGCTTCTTGTTGCGCAATTCGAAATTGCCGAAGCCCGACAGTTTGACGGGCTGATTGTTTTCCAGGGAAAGACGGATTTCCTCGAAAAACAGCTCCACGATTTCCTTGGCTTCGCGCTTGTTCAAGCCCAGTTCTTCAAAAAGATGTTCCGCCAAATCTGCCTTGGTCAGCGCCTTGTCGCCCATGGATATCCCCGGTTCAGTTACGTAAAGAAGCGTTAAATCTCGTCTGTAGCGCCTTGATTGTACTGTCAATTACCTGGTCGATCTCGGCATCTCCAAGAGTGCGCGAAGGATGTTGCCAGGTCAAGCCCAAGGCGATGCTTTTGCTGCCCGCCGGCACCGCGCCGCCGCGATACACGTCCAGTACGCGCAGGCTCGCCAGCAGCGGACCCGCCGCGTCGCGCACCGTTCGCTCGATATCGCTTGCCTCGAATTCCTCGTCGATCACTATAGCCAGGTCCCGGCTGACCTCGGGAAAGCGCGACGGCTCCTCCGCCGCCGGCACTTCCTGCCGGCACAGGGCATCGAGTTCCACTTCGAACAGAAAGACTGCCGGCAGTTCGAATTCTCTTTGCAGCGCGGGATGCAAGGCGCCGATATATCCGGCGCGTTCTCCATCGAGCAGGATCTCCGCGCATTGTCCGGGATGCAGGCCGGGCCGGGCTGCGGCGGCAAATCGAAGACGGGAAGTCCTGCCCCCCAGATCGAATAGCGACTCCAGGTCTCCTTTCGCATCGAAAAAATCCGCGGTCTCGCCGGAATTGTTCCAGTTCTTCGGTTCCCTGCCACCGGCGATCAGGCCCGCCAGCATCGCTTGCTGGTGAAATCCTTCCGCTGTACGGCCGAATGCGAGACCGGTCTCGAACAGGCGCAGATGTTCCTGCCGCCGATTCACGTTGTATCGCAAGGTCTGCACGAGACCGGGCATGAGACTGCCGCGCATGACCGACATGTCACGCGAGATCGGATTTCGCAATTCCACAGTTTCCGCGGCTTCAACGCTGAAGCGGCCGGCCAGTACCGGTTCGATGAAACTGTAGGTGACGACTTCCTGGAATCCCAGCGCCACGAGATGATCTCGTATGCGCTCCAGGGCGATCTCGTTTTCCGGCGCCTGACCCATTTCCTGCCGATTGAGGCCCATGGCCAGGGGCAACTTGTCGTATCCGTGGATACGGGCGAGTTCCTCGAGCAGGTCGGCTTCGATGGCCACATCGTATCGGTAAGAGGGCACTTCAACCGTCACGTCTTCGTCGTTTTCCTCAAGCACGGCAAAGCCGAGCCTGGTCAGAATGTCCAGGACGCCCTCGCGTGGTATTTCGACGCCCAGCACGCACGCAATGGAAGCGAATTTCAGCCGCACCTGGTGCGCTTCGGGTATCTCGCCCAGCGCTTCGGTAACCGGCCCTGCTTTCCCGCCGGCGATTTCGAGCAGCAATTCCGTCGCCCGCGCCATGGCACGATGCTGCAGGAGATAGTCGACCCCGCGTTCGTATCGTTGTTGAGCGTCGGTCTGCAATCCCACGGCGCGTCCCCTGCCGGCGACCGCGAACGGCGCGAAAGAGGCGCATTCGAGAAAAACATCGCTGGTCTGTTCGCTCACCGCCGTGTTCATGCCGCCCATGATGCCGGCCATGGCCACCGCTCCGGCGCCGTCGGCGATGACCAGCGTATCGGGTTGCAACTCGAGTTCCTTGCCGTCGAGCAATGTCAGTTTCTCGCCCGGACAGGCTAGCCGCACATCGATATGTTTTTGCAATTTGCCGAAATCGAACGCGTGCAGCGGCTGGCCGAGTTCGAGCAGAACGAAATTCGTCACGTCGACGACGGGGTCGATGCAACGCAGGCCGCCGCGCCGCAATTTTTCCTGCATCCACATGGGCGTTTCCGCATTGAGATCGATCCCCCGGACGATCCTGCCGAGGTAGCGCGGGCATTCCTTCCCGGCGCTGATGCGAACCGGAAATTCATCTTCGAGGGTTACCGCGGGATTGGAATCCGGCGGCATGGCGACGTCGAGCCGCATCATGGCGCCGACGTCCCGGGCCAGGCCGAGCATGCCCAGGCAGTCGCCCCGGTTCGGCGTTAGATCGAGCTCGATACTGTTGTCGTCGAGCGCAAGATAGTCCCGGATATCGGCGCCGGCCGGCGCATCGGCGGGCAATTCGAGCAGGCCGTCGGAAGATTCGGCCATGCCGAGTTCTTCCGCCGAGCAAAGCATGCCGCTGGATTCGACGCCGCGAATATCGACCGCGCCTACTTTCCTGTCTCCGCCGTCGTCGCCCGCCTGCCTGAATCCGGCGCCGACTCTGGCGTATGGCGCCTTCAAACCGATTCTCGTGTTCGGCGCGCCGCAGACGACCTGGTGGCTGGAGACGCCGTCATCGACCTGGCAAACATACAGGGATTTCGCCTCGGGATGCGTTTCGACGGCTACGACCTCAGCCACGACCACACCCGAAAACTCGCCGGCCACGGGAGTGCGCCCTCCTACTTCGAGGCCCGCCATGGTCAGGCTTTCCGCGAGTTCGACGGAGTCGACCGGGACATCCACCCATTCCCTGAGCCAGGATTCGCTGAAGATCATCGAAGCTATCCTTCCGTCCGGTCTAGTTGAACTGCCCGAGAAAGCGCACGTCGTTTTCGAAGAACATGCGCAAGTCTCCGACCTGGTAACGCAACATCGCGAGCCTTTCCACGCCGAGGCCGAATGCGAAACCGTTATACGCGGCCGTATCCACACCGGACATCTCAAGCACCCGCGGGTGCACCATGCCGCAGCCCATGACTTCGAGCCAGCCGGTATGCCGGCAGATGCGACACCCCTTCCCGCCGCAGGCCACGCAAGTCATGTCGACTTCGGCGGAGGGCTCCGTGAACGGAAAATAGGAAGGACGGAAGCGAACATCCACCGCCTCTTCGAAAAACGCCCGCAGGAAGCTGACGATCGTGCCCTTCATGTCCGCCATGCTGACATTCCGGTCCACCAGCAGTCCTTCCACCTGGTGAAACATCGGCGTATGAGTGAGATCCGAATCGCAGCGATAGACCCGGCCGGGACAGATCATGCGAAACGGCGGCTCGCCCTTTTCCATGACATGCACCTGTACCGGCGAGGTATGGGTGCGCAGCACCGTGCCCGGCTCGACGTAGAACGTGTCGTGCATCGCGCGGGCAGGATGATTTTCCGGAATATTGAGCGCTTCGAAGTTGTGATATTCGTCTTCGATTTCCGGGCCTTCGGCGACATCGTAACCGGCGGCGCGGAAAATGCGGGTGATGCGGTCGAGGGTAATCGTGACCGGATGCAATCCGCCGCTGGCGCGGCGCCGGCCCGGCAAGCTGACGTCGATTTTCTCCGCTTGCAGGCGGGAGTCAAGCGACTCCCGCTCAAGCGCCAGGCGGCGCAATTCGATCGCTTCCTGCAAGCGGTTCTTGATCAGGTTGATCTGCTGTCCGGCGGCGGGCCTTTGTTCGGCCGGCAATGCGCCGAGATTTTTCAGATGGCCGGTGAGCACTCCCTTGCGGCCGAGAAGGCGGACCCTGAGCGCTTCGAGCGATTTTTCATCGGCGCTTTCCTCGACCGCGGCAAGCGAAGTCGCGGCAAGTTCGTCAAGGTCCGACATTTGGTCTCCGCCCCGATGCGGGGATCAGGCGGCCAGAGAAGCTTTTGCCTGGTCTACGATCGCCGAAAAAGCGGGTTTGTCATGCACCGCGAGGTCCGCCAGCACGCGCCGGTCGATTTCGATATTCGCCTTCCTGAGTCCGGCGACGAGTTGGCTGTAACTGATGCCGAATTCGCGCGCCTGGGCGTTGATCCGGGTTATCCACAAACTGCGAAAAACGCGCTTGCGCGTCCTGCGGTCCCGATAGGCGTATTGCGCAGCCTTGGTAACAGCCTGCTTGGCGACGCGGAACACCCGGCTGCGAGCGCCGTAATAGCCCTTGGCCTGCTCCAGTACTTTCTTGTGTCGGCGCCTCGCAACCACGCCTCGCTTGACTCTAGCCACTTGAATATTCCTCGAATTCTTCCCAGGCTTACTTGTCGCCGAGCATCCTCTTGACCGCCTTCACATCGGCAGGGTCCACGTGGGAGGTGCCACGCAGATTCCGCTTGCGCTTGGTAGTCATCTTGGTAAGGATGTGGCTCCGGTTGGCGGACTTGCGCTTGTAGCCGGAACCGGTCGCCTTGAATCTCTTGGCGGCGCCGCGCTTTGTTTTCGCTTTCACATTGCTCACTCTTTCAGGTCTCGCCCGCACTCATGCGCGCTTCTTGTTGGGCGCCAGCACCATGACGATCTGGCGGCCCTCCATCTTGGGCTCCTGCTCCACCGTGCCGTACTCGTCCAGATCCTGGCGAATACGTTCGACCAGTTCCTGGCCGATATGCTGGTGCGCCATCTCCCGGCCGCGAAATCGCAAGGAAACCTTGGTCTTGTCTCCATCCGAGAGGAAACGGATGAGATTGCGCAATTTGACCTCGTAGTCTCCCTGCTCGGTTCCCGGCCTGAACTTCACTTCCTTGACATGCACCCGCCGCTGTTTCTTGCGATTGGCAGCGCGCTGCTTTTTCAGGTCGAAAACGTGTTTGCCGTAATCCATGATCTTGCAAACCGGGGGATCCGCGTCCGGGACGATCAGCACTAGATCGAGTTGGGCGTCCGAAGCCGCATTGCGCGCGTCTTCGATGGAAACGATCCCTACCTGTTCACCATCGGCTCCGATCAGCCGCACCTGCGGCGCATCGATCTGTTCGTTGATGATCGCCTTTTTGGCACTGCTCCTCATGTTCTCAGCGCTTCAACCTCATGTTGCCGTCCACCGGAGAGCTGCCGGAGAGCGCCATCGGAGCCTGCGCGGCCATACTCGGCAATTTCCTTGCTCAATTGGCCGCAAAATGCATCGAGTGTCATTATGCCCAGATCTTCACCTCCCCGTTTTCGCACCGACACGGTGCCGGACCGCGCCTCGCGGTCGCCGACGACCAGCAGATAAGGCGTCTTCTGTAATGTGTGTTCGCGGATTTTAAAGCCGATCTTTTCGTTTCTCAAGTCTGATTCGATCCTGAAGCCCTTGTTTTTCAAGGATTCTTCCACTTCCCGGCAATACTCCGCCTGATTGTCGGTTATATTCATGACCACGGCCTGCACGGGCGCCAGCCAGACCGGCATGGCGCCGCCGAAATGCTCGATCAGCACGCCGATGAAACGCTCGAAAGAACCGAGCGCCGCGCGATGCAACATGACCGGGGTCTTGCGGCTGTTGTCTTCGTCCACGTATTGGGCGCCGAGGCGTTCCCCCATGAAAAAGTCCACTTGCATGGTGCCGCATTGCTGCAATCGGCCCATGCAATCGCGTAGCGAATATTCGATCTTGGGACCGTAGAACGCTCCCTCGCCCGGCACGAGTTCCCATTCTCGGCCGGTGGCGTCGAGCGCCTGGCGCAAGGCGTCTTCCGCACGGTCCCACAATTCGTCCGAGCCGACGCGTTTCTCCGGCCGCGTGGAAAGCCGCAGCAGCACATCGTCAAAGCCGAAATCCCGATAGACCTTGAACAACATTTGCATGAACTCCGCGACTTCCGACTGGATTTGCTCCTCGGTGCAGAAGATATGACCGTCATCCTGGACAAAATTGCGCACACGCATCAGTCCATGCATGCTCCCGGACGGCTCGTAACGATGGCAGGAGCCGAATTCCGCCAGCCGCATCGGCAGGTCGCGATAGCTTTTCAGCCCCTGGTTGAACACCTGCACATGGCAGGGGCAGTTCATCGGCTTGATCGCGTATTGGCGATTGTCCGATTCCACGGTGAACATCTCTTCGGAGAACTTGGCGGCATGGCCGGACTTTTCCCACAGCGAAAAATCAACGAGTTGCGGCGTGTTGATTTCGAGATAGCCGTGATCGTCCTGCACTTTCTTCATGTAGGACTGAATGATCTGGTAGATGGTCCAGCCTTTCGGATGCCAGAACACCATGCCCGGGGCCTCTTCCTGGAAATGGAACAGACCGAGTTGCCTGCCGAGCTTGCGGTGATCGCGTTTTTCGGCTTCTTCGATGCGTTGCAGATGTAGCCGCAACTCCTTCGCGTTGGGCCAGGCGGTGCCATAGATGCGTTGCAGCATTTCCCGGCTTGAGTCGCCGCGCCAATAGGCGCCGGCGACCGAAGTCAGCTTGAATGCCTTGAACTTGCCGGTGCTGGGTACGTGCGGCCCGCGGCACAGGTCGATGAATTCGCCCTGGCGATAGAAGGAAAGCGGCTCGTCGGAAGGAATAGACTCGATGATTTCGACCTTGTAATGCTCGCCCATTTCGCGGAACAACTGCACCGCTTCGTCGCGTTCGAGCAACTTGCGCTCGACGCCGAGATCTTCCTTGACGATTTCCGCCATGGATTGCTCGATGGCGCTGAGATCTTCGGGCGTGAAAGGCCGGCTGAATGCGAAATCGTAATAGAAACCGTGTTCTATGACGGGACCGATGGTGACCTGGGCTTCGGGAAACAATCGCTGCACGGCCTGGGCCATGAGATGGGCGCAGGAATGGCGCAACACTTCGATGCCGTCGCTGTCGCGCTCGGTCACGATCGCCACGCTGGCGTCCTGTTCGACAAGGTAGGAGGTATCGACCAGCCGGTCGTCCACGCGGCCGGCGAGCGCGGCCTTGGCCAGGCCCGGGCCAATGGAATGCGCGATCTCGGCTACGGAGACCGGCTGTTCGTAATCTCTGGTGCTGCCGTCCGGCAAGGTAACCGTCAGCATGTTTCTTCCCGATCCGTGAATTGGTAGGCACGACCAGATTCGAACTGGTGACCTCTACCATGTCAAGGTAGCGCTCTAACCAACTGAGCTACGCGCCTGCGTGCCGCCGTTCGAATCCGGAAAGACCGGTTTCCGGCGGAGAGCGGCGATTATACGAGGTTGCGGCCCGCGCTGTCACCGGCATTTTCTCAATGAAAGAGCCGGCGTTTGAGTTCGGCGATGCGGTCGCGGGTGGCGGCGGCCTGTTCGAAGGCGAGGCTCCTCGCCTGTTCGTACATTTCCTTTTCGAGCCGGGCGATTTCCGCTTTCAGGCGCTCCGGATCCCCGTCTTGCGGCGGGTGGTAGGCCGGGGCTTTCTCGGCCACCTTGCGCGTTCGCCCGCCCGCGCCGGCGTAGGCGCCTTCCATGACATCGAGCACCGATTTGCGGATGCCGGCGGGGGTGACGTTGTGTTCGCGATTGAATTGCAGTTGCCGCTCCCGGCGGCGGTTGGATTCGTCGATCGCCCGCTGCATCGAGCCGGTGATCCCGTCGGCATAGAGAATGGCCTTGCCGTTCAGATTGCGCGCCGCGCGGCCGACAGTCTGGATCAGCGAGCGGTCCGAACGCAGGAAACCTTCCTTGTCGGCGTCGAGTACGGCCACGAGCGAGACTTCGGGGATGTCGAGACCTTCCCGTAACAGGTTGATTCCCACCAGCACATCGAAAGTGCCGAGGCGCAGGTCGCGCAGGATTTCCGAGCGTTCGACGGTGTCGATGTCCGAATGCAGATAGCGCACCCGCACATCGTGTTCGGCGAGATAGTCCGTCAGATCCTCCGCCATGCGCTTGGTCAGGACGGTGACGAGCACACGCTCTTCCCGTTCGGCCACCAGCCTGATCTCCGACAGCAGATCGTCGACCTGGGTCGACGCGGGCCGCACTTCGAGTTGCGGGTCGACCAGCCCGGTCGGCCGTACCACCTGTTGCACGAGTTGTCCCTGCTTTTGTTCCTCGTACGGTCCCGGCGTGGCCGAGACGAAGATGATCTGGGGAGTCAGGGATTCCCATTCCTCGAAGCGAAGGGGTCGGTTGTCGAGCGCCGAAGGCAGCCTGAAGCCGTATTCGACCAGGGTTTCCTTGCGCGAGCGGTCACCGCGATACATCGCGCCGAGCTGGGGAATCGAAACATGGGACTCGTCGGCGACGATCAGCGAATCCGCCGGCATGTAATCGTACAAGGTCGGCGGCGGCTGCCCGGCTTCGCGCCCCGAGAGAAAGCGCGAATAGTTCTCGATACCGGCGCAATAGCCGACTTCCTGGATCATTTCCATGTCGTAGCGCGTGCGCTGTTCGAGCCGCTGGGCTTCCACCAGGCGATTGTCCCCGCGCAGAAACTCAAGCCGTTCGGCAAGTTCGTCCCGAATCTGGTCGATGGCGTCCATCAGTGTTTCGCGCGGAGTCACATAATGCGATTTTGGAAAGACCGTCAGCCGCGGCACTTCGCGAATCACACGGCCGGTCAGCGGGTCGAAATACGACAGCCGTTCGATCTCGTCGTCATAGAGTTCGATGCGAATCGCGTCGCGTTCGGACTCCGCCGGATAGATGTCGATGACGTCTCCCCTGACCCGGTAGGTCGCCCGCCGCAATTCCATGTCGTTGCGCGTGTACTGGAGTTCGGCCAGGCGCCGCAGCAGATTGCGCTGATCGATGTTGCGGCCGCGGTCGAGCTGGACGACCATGCGCAAATAAGCATTCGGGTCGCCGAGTCCGTAAATCGCCGACACCGTCGCCACCACGATGACATCGGGTCGCTCGAGCAAGGCCTTGGTCGCCGACAGCCGCATCTGCTCGATGTGATCGTTGATCGAGGCGTCTTTCTCGATATAGAGATCGGAAGACGGAACATAGGCCTCGGGCTGGTAGTAGTCGTAATAGGAAACGAAATATTCCACCGCGTTCTCGGGAAAAAACTCGCGGAATTCCCCGTACAGTTGCGCCGCCAGCGTCTTGTTCGGCGCCATCACCAGAGTCGGCCGCTGCACTTTCTCGATGACATTGGCGATGGTAAAAGTCTTGCCCGAACCGGTAACGCCAAGCAGCGTCTGTGCATGCAACCCGTCGCGCAAACCTTCCACCAGGCTCTCGATAGCCTCCGGCTGATCCCCAGCCGGCGCAAAATCAGCCCGCAAATCAAATCGGCGTTCCATGAAATTTCCTTTCTAGGCGACCAGGCAAAGTCGCCAGCTAGCCAACCATATATGGTAACAACAATGGTTCCTCAGCTCTGCACGATGTGAGTCGCCGTCGGGCTGTGAGGTATTCAGCGGGCGTGCGAGGCATGGATGCCGAGCCCGAAGCCTACAGGGACGTATTTACGGCGTCCGCTGTATACCTCACAGCCCGGCGGCGACGGATTGAAGCCACTGACATTTTGACGCTAGAGCGGATTGTCGGTAGTATTCGTCGCTCGCTGACCGGCGCCGGTCCGGTTCGCGACTTTGCCCAATAGCTCAATGGTAGAGTAGGTGACTGTTAATCACTTGGTTCCTGGTTCGAGTCCAGGTTGGGCAGCCAGATTTCCAGGAGTCAAGACATGCGATCCCTTCTCTTCACCCTTCTGCTCAGCTTGAGCGCCGCGGTTTCCGCGCAGGAAAATCCCGTCGTCGTCATGGAAACCAGCATGGGTTCCATCGTCATCGAATTGTGGGAAGACCGGGCGCCGGTTACCGTGGAAAACTTTCTGCGTTATACCGACAACGACTTCTTCAGCGGCCTGGTTTTCCATCGGGTGATTTCCGGATTCATGATCCAGGGCGGCGGAATGGACGAGAATCTCGTACAGAAGTCCACCTACGATCCGATCGTCAACGAGGCGCAGGCCGACGTGGGCAATGACCGCGGCACCATTGCCATGGCGCGGACCAACGTCGTCGACAGCGCCACCAGCCAGTTCTTCATCAACCTCGTCGACAATGACTTCCTCAACCATACCAACCGAACGCCCCAGGGCTTCGGCTATGCCGTCTTCGGCGCCGTGATCGAGGGAATGGACGTAGTCGACGCGATCGCCGCGGTAGAGACCGCGCCCGGCCGGGGCGGGCACCAGAACGTGCCGGTAGAGCCGGTCACCATCGTCTCGGTAAGCCGACGATAAAATACGACCGGCTATTTCTTGAAAAGGCGAGTGACGTTTTCCTGTTGCGGCAAGGCGGGATCGTGTTGCGTGTTCCATAGCGGATCGATGACCTCTTCCTTCGGGTCGAAACCGTCCACCGCCTCTTTTAGCACGAACTGAATCTCCTCCAGATCGAATTCGCCGCAGG
Organism: Gammaproteobacteria bacterium; assembly: GCA_009844085.1. GTDB lineage: Bacteria > Pseudomonadota > Gammaproteobacteria > Pseudomonadales > Pseudohongiellaceae > UBA9145. The sequence continues at coordinate 75,409 of VYCF01000014.1, forward strand.
CTTGCTCAAGCCGGGCCAGCAGCGTTTCGAGCCGCTCCCAACCCAGCGTTTCCTCTTCCGCGCGCAAGATCTTGGGATGTTCGGTGCCGGTCACCGATTCGCCGATCATGAGTTCCTCGCGCAGTTTTTCGCCCGGCCGCAGGCCGGTGTATTCGATGGCGATATCCCCGCGATAGGTATTGCCGTCCCGCACGTCATAGCCCATCAGGTGAATCATCTTGCGCGCCAGGTCGACGATGCGGATCGGCTCGTGCATGTCGAGCACGAATACATCGCCGCCGGTCGCCATCGAGCCGGCCTGGATCACGAGTTCTGCCGCTTCCTGCACCGTCATGAAATATCGCGTCACCTCGGGATGGGTGACCGTAACGGGCCCGCCCGCGCTGATCTGGCGCCGGAACAGGGGCACGACCGAACCCGAGGAACCGAGCACGTTGCCGAAACGCACCATGCTGAATTTCGTCGAGCCGCCGCCTTGGGCCATGGCTTGCAGAACCTGTTCCGCGAGCCGCTTGGTCGCGCCCATGTAATTGGTCGGGCGCACCGCCTTGTCGGTCGAAATCAGCACGAAATTGCTGACGCCGTGCTTGCGCGCCGCCTGTGCCGCGACCAGGGTGCCGAAGACATTGTTGCTGACGCCTTCGAAGATGTTCTTTTCCACCATCGGCACCTGCTTGTACGCGGCGGCGTGGTAGATCGTTTCAATGCGGAAGGTCTCGATCAGGTTTTCCATGTGGCCCCGGTTGCAGACGGAGCCAAGCAGGGCGACGATTTCGATTCGGGCTGCGCCTTCGTTCGCCTCTTCTGTTGATTGCTCTCGTGTGCCCAGGCGCTTGCGCAATTCGTTCTCGATTTCATAGAGTCCGAACTCGGAAGAATCGAGCAACACCAGGCGGGCCGGGTTGACGTTGATGATCTGCCGGCAAAGTTCGGAACCGATCGAGCCGCCGGCGCCGGTCACGAGTACGGACTTGCCCGTGATGCAGGCGCCAAGCAGGCGCTGACTCGGCGGCACGATGTCGCGCCCGAGCAGATCCTCGATGTCGATTTCCCTCACTTCGTGCACTTCCACCTTGCCCGACACCATGTCGAACAGGTCGGGCACCGTCTTCACATGAACCGGCAGATGTTCGAGCCGATTGATGATCTCCTTGCGTTCGGCGTGAGTGGCCGAGGGAATCGCGAGCAGAATCTGCCGCGCCGACCAGGTTTCGATGAGTTCGTACAGCGATTTGGGGCTATAGACGCGAATGCCGTGCACCGTGCTGCCGATCATGCGATGGCTGTCGTCGACGAAAGCCACGGGCAGATACTGGTCTCCGCTTTGCAAGGCAACGAGCAATTGCATGCCGGAAGACCCTGCGCCATAGATGATTACCGGTTCCTTCGGCCTGAAGTTCTGGATCAGCGCCTGGGTCATGGCCTTGACCAGAAAACGGCTGCCGCCGGTGAACAGCAGGGCCAGCATCCAGAAAATCGGAAACAGCGAATAATCGAGCGCCTCGGGCGGCAGGGAAAGGAAACAGGCCGCGGCAACGAGACAGGTGGCGAAAGTCACCGCCTTCAGCAACTGAAAAACGAATTGCAATCCCAGGTAGAGAACCAGCGCCCGATATACGCCCATACGCATGAACACGAGCAGGCTGAATGCGACGGCGGCGGCAAGATAGGCCTGGAACAATTGACTTTGCGCACCGAAATCGCCGCCGAGCAGGCCGAAGGAAAGCGACAGCGCCGCGACCAGCATGACGGCGTCCGCCAGCAATAGTCCGACCAGCTTGACGGTGCGGGAAAGCGGGAAATTGTACAAATGCATCCGATTATCGACCTTGTTCCGTGGCAGGCACTCCGGCGGCCTGGGCTTTGGCGTCGGGTACCCCGGCGCCGAGACGCAACGAAAGCAACACGAGCGGCGCCAGCCCTGCCAATGCCAGCGGCATGCCCCATTGTGGCCGGATCACCGTCCCCCATGCAAGCGGCGCCAGCCACAAGCAGTTAAGCGCCAGAATCGCCAACGTCACCCGGCGGTGGCTGCCGAGCCGCACGACCGCGTGCTGATAGGCATGACAGCAATGCCCCTCATACCACCTGTCACCCCTAACAATCCGGCGAACAAGCGTCACAGTAGCGTCGCTGACAAAAACGCCGAGCAACAAAAACCAGGTCCAGACCGTCATGCTGCCATGCAGCATGCTCAACAACGCCAGCACTCCGAGACCGAAACCGATGAAATTGCTGCCCGCGTCCCCCATGAAAATCCGCGCCGGAGGCCAATTCCACGCGAGAAATCCCAGCGCCAGCGCACCAAACCCGGCGCTCAACAACCCCAGCACGACATCGTCCGCCGAGACCCCAATCATGAAACCCAGCACCGAGACGAATACAAGTTCGCTTGCCGCGAGCCCATCGATGCCGTCCATGAAGTTATAAAGATTGAGCAGCCAGACCAGGGCCAGCACCGCCAACGCATCAAGCAAGAGCGACTCGCCAAGCGCAAAGAAATAGAAATCTATCGAAGGCGCTCCCCCCACCCACGAAACCGCCCAGATCGCCGCCGCGAATTGCGCCGGCATACGCCAGCCCAGCGACAACTTCCAGAGATCGTCGAACAGACCGACCAAGGCGACAAGGGCGCCCCCGGCCAGGGCCAGAAACTCACGCGACGGAACGCTGCCCTGCAAATAATACGCGCCTGCATAAGCCAAGAACAGCACTGCAATGACAGCACCACCCCCGACCGGCTTCGCTTCCTCATGCAAACTGCGTGAGACCGGAAAATCCAACATCCCGCCACGCAACGCAAACCGCCGAATTGCGCCGGTCAACAAAAAAGAGGCAATAAACAGTCCGCCGAGAACAGCCGCGAGCAACATGGCGAGGGTTCGCAGGAAAAAAGCGATTATATCCCCGAATACGCACTATGTGAGTCGCCGTCTGGTGGGTGGTGTTCAGCGGGCGTCCGAGACATGGATGTCGAGGCCGAAGCGTACAGGGATGTATTCACAGCGTCCGCTGAACACCACCCACCAGACGGCGACGGATCGAAGCCACAAAACCAAGCGCTTCCGACAGATCCGGAAGCGCCTGATCCTGTAAGGGTTTACTCGCTTTCCAGCACGATCCGGTCGCGATTCCGCTCCAGCGTGCCCGGCCCGATGCCCTTCACTTCCATCAATTCATCGACCGTCTTGAAGGCCCCGAACATCTCGCGATAGGCGACGATTTCCTGGGCCTTGACCAGGCCCACGCCGTCCAGCGCGGCGGCGATGGCGGCGGCATCGGCGGAGTTGATGTCGATCTGCGCCATTTCCCCGGCGCCGGCAACCGGGTCATCGGCGGCCAGGCTCGCGGGAGCGGCGAGCAGTGAAAACAGAAAAATTGCAATGGCAAACCAGTTGGTCTTGGTCATGGTCGTATCCTCATCCGTAATGAAAAAAAGAAACAGCCTTTCGGCTGCTCAAAAGACTAGTACGGATTCGGCGGATTGCCTGAAACGGCGGAAACAAATTCGGAGAGCGCCGCCTGGGGGTCTTCGGCGCGGGTGATGGGACGCCCGACCACAAGGTAATCCGCGCCGGCGGCAACGGCTTCGGCCGGCCCCATGACACGCTTCTGATCGCCGCGCGCATCGCCGGGACGACGGATTCCGGGCGTCACCAGCAGAAATTCCCGAGGCAACTCCTTGCGCAGCGCGGCGACTTCGCCTGCCGAGCAGACCACGCCGCCGAGATGAGACTCAAGGCAGAGGCGGGCGAGCCGCACAACCTGCTCGCGGGAGCCGCCCTGCACTCCCAGTTGCGAGAGATCCCGATCGTTCAGGCTCGTGAGCACCGTAACGCCGATGATGTGCGGACGCCGGCAATCGGCGCCCGCGAGCGCCCCGGCGGCGGCTTCGAGCATCGCCTTGCCGCCGGATGCATGCACATTCAACATCCAGACGCCAAGCTCCAGCGCGGCGGCGCGTACAGCGCCGGCCACGGTGTTCGGGATGTCGTGAAACTTGAGGTCGAGAAAGATTTCGAAGCCGCGCTTGCCGACTTTCTTCACCAGGGTGGGACCGCAGGAAGTGAACAGTTCCTTGCCTATCTTCACCCGGCAATTGTCGGGGTCGAGCCGGTCCAGCAGGCGCAGAACTTCCTTTTCCGTGGCGAAATCGAGCGCGACGATTATGCGCTTGCGGTTTTCTTCATTGACGAGCATCGGTTAATCGCCGGTCTTGAGTTCTTCGATTTCCTGCCGGGCCGCGGCCAGTTGCCGGGACAGTTTCCTGAACCTGCTGTTTCTCCGGAATCCCTGGAACAGTCGCAGGCCGAGCAGGAGTCCCAGGGCGCCGCCGATGACGAACGCGCCGAGAATCCAGATCGAGACGGCTTGCGGCGGCAGCCGCCAGTCGCCCAGGCCTACCGCTACCGGAGTGTCGTTGTACCAGGCGAAAGCCACCGTGGCGACAAATACGCAAACTACGAAGAATCCGGCCAGCAATCGCTTCAATGTGCGCATAAGTGACGCGCGAATTCCTTGCCGGACGCGGCCGGCCCGACAATCAGAAGCCTGCGGCCCCTTCGGCCAGCATGCTGTCGTTCACCCGCTCGCGCAGTTCCTTGCCGGGCTTGAAATGCGGCACGTATTTGCCGGGCAGCGATACCGGGATGCCGGTACGGGGATTCCTGCCCACGCGGGGCAGGCGGTAGTGCAGGGAAAAACTTCCGAAGCCCCGAATCTCGATCCGACGCCCCTGGGACAGTACCCACGCCATGTGGTCCACGGTCGCCTTGACCGCAAGTTCCACATCCTTGGACGAAAGCTGGTCCTGTTTCGCGGCAATCTGATCGATCAATTCGGATTTCGTCATTACACTCTATCCGTCTTCCTTAGGGCTATCCTTGTTCATCTGCGCCTTGATCAGGCCGCCGATCGTACCGGGCGATACCTCTTCCGCCTCCTGGCTCTTGTGCTGTTCGATCGCTTCTCTTTCCTGATCGATTTCGATCGCCTTGACCGACAGGTTCAGCGCGCGGTTCTTGCGATCGACTCCGACGATCTTCACGTCGATTTCGTCACCGTCGTTCAGCTCGGTGCGTGCATCCTTGACCTTTTCGCGCTTGATTTCGGAGGCCTTCAGTATACCTTCCATTTCATCGCCCAGCGCAATAATCGCCGCCTTGGCTTCCACCGAAACCACGCGTCCCTTTACGATGCTGCCGACGCTGTTGGAGGAAATATAGCTTGAGAACGGATCGTCGCTGAGTTGCTTGATACCGAGCGAAATGCGTTCGCGCTCCGGATCGATCGACAGGATGACGGTTTCGATTTCCTGACCCTTGCTGAATCGGCGCACCGCATCCTCGCCCGACTCTTCCCAGGAGATGTCCGAAAGATGCACGAGGCCGTCGATACTGCCTTTCAGGCCGATGAAAATGCCGAAATCCGTGATCGACTTGATCGCGCCTGAAATGCGGTCGCCCTTGTTGTGCTCCTCGGCGAATCGTTCCCAGGGATTCTGGTGGCATTGCTTGATGCCGAGCGAGATACGGCGGCGCTCCTCATCGATGTCGAGCACCATGACTTCAACTTCGTCGCCGAGCTGCACCACCTTCGACGGATGGATATTGCGATTGGTCCAGTCCATCTCGGAAACGTGCACCAGGCCCTCGACGCCCTCTTCGAGTTCGGCGAAACAGCCGTAGTCGGTGACATTGGTAACCACGGCGTTGACCCGGGTATGCATGGGATAACGCTTCTTGATGGCGACCCAGGGATCTTCGCCCATCTGCTTCAGTCCGAGCGATACGCGGCTGCGAGCGCGGTCGTACTTGAGAATCTTGACTTCGAGCTCGTCGCCGACATTGACGATTTCGGAAGGATTCTTGATGCGCTTCCAGGACATGTCCGTGATATGCAGCAGCCCGTCGACGCCGCCGAGGTCGACGAAAGCGCCGTATTCCGTGAGGTTCTTGACCACGCCCTTGATGAACATGCCCTCTTCCAGCTTCTCGAGCAGGGCTTCGCGTTCTTCCGAACTGACCGATTCGAGCACGGCGCGGCGTGAGACCACCACGTTGTTGCGCTTGCGGTCGAGCTTGATCAGTTTGAATTCGAGATTCTGACCTTCCAGATGCTGGGAATCGCGAATCGGCCGCACATCGAGCAGGGAACCGGGAAGAAAAGCGCGGATATTGTTCAGGTCGACGGTGAAACCGCCCTTGACCTTGCCGTTGATGACGCCCTTGACGGGTTCGTCTTTCTCATAGGCGTCCTCCAGCACCAGCCAGGATTCGGCCCGCTTGGCCTTTTCACGGGAAAGCCGGGTTTCGCCGAAACCGTCCTCGACGGTTTCGAGAGCGACCTTGACTTCGTCGCCCACGGACAAGCTGAACGCGCCGTCTTCATCGAGAAACTGGCTGCGCGGGATCACGCCTTCGGACTTCAGTCCGGCATTGACGGTAACCCAATCGGTGTCGATATCGACAATGGTGCCGGTGACTATGGCCCCGGGCGTCATATCGATATTGTGCAAACTTTCTTCGAAAAGCTCCTTGAAACTCTCAGTCATGAAACGTACCAATCTTTGACCTGGTTGATTTTCAACATCAGCCGCCGCGCCGGGCGGCTATCGATTGCATGACCCGATCGACGACCTGATCTATGCTCAATTGTGAGGTGTCAATCTCGATCGCGCCTGTCGCCGGCCGCAACGGTGAAATACTCCGCTGCTCGTCGCGCCGGTCCCGCGACCGCAAGCCCCGCAAAAGGTCGGGCAGTCTAGCACCGAGACCCTTATCAATCAACTGCTTATGCCGCCGTTTCGCGCGGACTTCGGCGCTGGCGGTGAGGAAGAACTTGACCTCGGCGTCAGCGAAAACGACGGCGCCCATATCACGTCCTTCGGCGACGAGTCCGGGTTGGCGGCGAAAATCCCTTTGCCAGGGGAGCAAGGCCTTGCGCACTTCGGGCAAGGCCGCGATGCGGCTTGCCAGTTCATCCACCAGTGCGGTTCGGATAGCGGTGCTTACGTCCTCGCCATGCAGTCTTATGCCCCCGCCCGCGTTGAACTCCACCGGCAGTCCCGGCGCAAGCGCCGCGATCACGGCGCCGTTGTCCGGCTCGATGTCGCTCCGGTGGGAGGCAAGCGCGAGTACACGATACAAGGCGCCGCTATCGAGCAGGTGAAATCCCAGCATCGCCGCCACTCGCCCGGCGATGGTCCCCTTGCCAGTGGCCGACGGTCCGTCGAAAGTGATGACAGGCGCCTCGCTCACGGAATCAGGTCCGTCTCGGCGATATCGAGCCCAGCCTTGCGCGCCAGCGCGGCGAAGCCGGGAAATGAAGTGGCTACGTTTGCGCAATTGCGAATCGTCACGGCTTCGCGGCAGCGCAAGCCCGCCACGGCGAAGGCCATGGCGATGCGATGGTCGCCGTGACTTTCGATGACGCCGCCTCCCGGTTCGCCGCCTACCACACGAATGCCGTCGGGCCAGGTCTCGTTTTCGATGCCGAGCACGCTCAGACCCTGCGCCATGGCGTCGATGCGGTCGCTTTCCTTGACGCGCAGTTCGCCGGCGCCTCGAACCCGGGTTTCGCCTTCGGCGCAAGCGGCGGCGACGAGTAGCGCGGGAATTTCGTCGATGGCCAGCGCCACCTGTTCCGCGCCGATGTCAACGCCATGCAAGGGGCGATATCGCACTTCGATATCGGCCACGGGTTCGCCGCCCGACTCGCGCTCATTGCGCAGGCGGATGTCGGCGCCCATTTGCCGCAGAATTTCGATGATGCCGGTGCGGGTCGGATTGACGCCGACATGTTCCAGCGTCAACGCCGAGCCGGGCGTGATCGCAGCGGCGACCATAAAGAAAGCCGCCGAGGAAACATCGCCGGGGATATCGATAGAGGCGGCGGTGAGCGTCTGTCCTCCCTCGATGCTGACACTGCCTTCCACGGGACCGGCTTCCAGTCGTACTCCGAATCCGCGCAACATGCGTTCGGTGTGGTCGCGGCACGGGCCCGGTTCGCGTACCGTCGTCACGCCGTCCGCGTACAGGCCGGCAAGCAGCAGGCAGGATTTCACCTGGGCGCTTGCAACGGGCATGTCGTAGTCGATGCCTTGCAATCCGCCGGCGGCGGCGCCGTTCAACCGCAAGGGCGGTCGTCCTCCGGCTTCCGCGACGATGTGCGCGCCCATGGACGACAAGGGCTTGATGATGCGATCCATGGGCCGTGAGGAGAGGGACTCGTCGCCATGCATTTCGCTGGCGAATTGCTGTCCGGCCAGCACACCCGCGAGCAAGCGCATGGCGGTGCCCGCGTTGCCCATGTACAGGGGTTTACGCGGCGCCTGCAATCCCTTGATGCCGACGCCGTAAATCCGCAGGCAGCCGTTTTCCGGCCCGGCGATGGTGACGCCGAGTTCGCGAAACGCCGCCAGGGTGTTGAGCGCGTCTTCGCCTTCGAGGAAACCGCTGACGTTTGTCACGCCTTCGGCAAGCGAACCGAGCATCACGGCGCGATGGGAAATCGATTTGTCGCCGGGAACGCGGATGCGGCCCTTGATCACGCCTCCCGGCTGCACCAGTAAGCTCTTTTGAAACCTGGTTTGAAACCCGGATTCGCTCCTCGAATGCGACTTGTATTCGTTATCCCTCCGGAAATGGCCAAGATCGAAATTTTCCCGCGCCAGCCGCCCCCGGCGCAGACGCTTGCCCAGCGCAGCGCGGTCATTCTCCGTCAGCGCCTGTCGCATCTGCTTCAATTCTTCCGTCAGGGCGTCCAGCGCTTCCCTGGCAGCCGAAGAATTGGCGCTGAAAATATCGGCCCACAAATCGGGGTCGCTCGCCGCCAGCCTGGTGAAATCGGCGAAACCGCTGGCGGCGTAGCGATTCACGTCCGAGCCGGCTTCCCGCCGGGCCAGCAGGCCGGCTACCGCGAAAGCGAGCAGGTGCGGCAGATGGCTCGTCAACGCGAGGATGCGGTCGTGGCGCGCCGCGCTCATGGCGAGCACGTTGGCGCCAAGCATGCGCCACATATCGTGAACCGCTGCGATTGCCTCGGAGTCGGTGTCCTCAAGCGGGGTGAGAACGACATTGCGGTCAAGGAACAGGTCCGCTTTCGAGGCCGCAAAGCCGCTTTGTTCCGAACCGGCAAGCGGATGACCGGGAACCACTCTGGTCCTGAAGCTTGCCGGCATAACCGCAAGCGCTTCGGTCAGATGCCCCTTGGCGCTGGCCACGTCGGTGATCACGGCTTCCTGAGCGGTGCATTTTTCAAGTTCGCGTAATATTCCGGGCGCCGCCAGCGGCGGCGCGGCGACGATCACCAGTTCCGCACCGGAACAGACTTCGCTCAATTCGCCGGCCGTATCGATCGCCTGCTCGTCGAGCGCCGATCGCACCGCCTTTTCGTCGAGATCCACGGCGCCGATCCGCAGGCCGGCGTCAGCGCGCTTGAGAGCCCTGGCCAGGGATCCCCCGATCAGGCCCAGTCCGACAATGGCTATTCTGCTCGGTTTCATGCCAGCGAATTCATGTAGAAAGGCGCGATTTCAGGCGCCGGCCGGATAAGAGCCGAGTATTTTAACCGCGTCCGTACATGCGCTTAAGCGGCGGAACAATTCCTCGACTTTTTCGTCCCGGCAGTGGCCCTCGAAATCCACGAAGAAGATGTATTCCCATTTCTCGTCACGTGACGGACGCGATTCGAGGCGGCTCAGACTGATCTGCAAGTTCTCGAAAGGCTCGAGTACCCGGAACAGTGCGCCGGGACGATTTCCCGTGTAAACCAGGATGCTGGTCTTGTCATGCCCACTCGGCGCGGCCTGTTCCCGTCCGAGGATGGCGAAACGCGTGCGATTGCCCACCTGGTCCTGGATCGATTCCTCCAGCGCCTGCAAGTCGTAGATCTTGCGCGCCATGTTGCCGGCAATCGCCGCGACTGCCGGGTCTTCCGCCGCCATTCGCGCCGCCTCGCCGTTGCTCGCGCATTCGCGCAGCGGCACGTCGGGCATATGCGACCGCAGCCACTTGCGGCATTGGGCCAATGATTGCGGATGCGAGGCGACGCAGTCGAAAGCAGCTCGCGGGACGCCATCCCGGGCAAGCAGATGATGTTCGATCGGCACGACCTGTTCGGCGACGATCTGCGCGGGACTGTCGATCAGGCAGTCCTGGGTATTGTTCACGGCGCCTTCGGTGGAATTCTCGATCGGCGTAACGCCATAGTCGGCCTTGCCCGATTCCACCGCCGCGAAAACTTCATCGATGGCGCGGCAATCGAGCAATTCGCAGTCATTGCCGAACTGGCGCAAGGCCGCTTCCTGGGAGAATGTGCCCGGCGGTCCCAGGTAGGCGATTCTGGCGGTCAATGGGTCTGATCCGCCGGAGGCGGTTCCTCGCCTGCATCCATGACGTCTTCCGACTCGTCGATCTGTTCGAGACCCACGAGTTTCTCGCCCTCCTTGAGATTGATCAGCGTCACGCCCTGGGCGGACCTGCTGACCTTGGAAATTTCGTCCACCCGTGTTCTCACCAGCGTGCCCTTGTCTGAGATCAGCATGATTTCATCGTTTTCGGTGACCTGTACCGCGCCTACGACCGGGCCGTTGCGCTCGCTGGTTTTCAGGCCGATCACGCCCTGGGTCGCCCTTCCCTTAACCGGGAACTGCGAGGTGTCGGTCCTCTTGCCATAGCCGTTTTCACTTACGGTCAGGATCTGCCTGTCGTCGTCGGCAATGATCAGCGAGATCATCTGGGCGCCGGGTTGCAATCGCATGCCGCGAACGCCTCTTGCCTGCCGGCCCATGACTCTTACCGCGGATTCCTTGAAACGCGAAGTCTTGCCGCTGCTGCTCACGAGCATGATGTCCTGCTCGCCGTCGGTAATCGCGGTTCCGATCAGGGTGTCGTCATCGCGCAATTCGATCGCCCGCAGCCCGACGCTTCGCGGCCGCGCGAATTCGGACAGGGCGGTCTTCTTCACGAAACCGCTGCGGGTCGCCATGAAGACGAAATGATCCTCATCGAACTCCTTGACCGACAGCATCGCCGTGATGCGTTCGCCTTCGTCCAGGGTCGGAATGATGTTGATGATGGGCTTGCCGCGGGAAGTGCGGGACGCGAGTGGAATCTGGTAGACCTTGAGTTGGTACACCTTGCCCGCGTTGCTGAAACACAGCAGCGTATCGTGGGTATTGGCGATCAGCATCCGCGTGACGAAATCCTCGCCCTTGACCGTGGCGGCGGCCTTGCCCATGCCGCCGCGGCGCTGGGCGCTATAGTCCGCAACAGGCTGGGTCTTGGTATAGCCGAGATGGGAGATCGTGACCACGCGGTCTTCGGGCGTGATCAGGTCTTCCATCGTCAGATCGTGCTGGCTGCCGACGATTTCCGTGCGGCGGGAGTCGCCGTAGTCCTTGCGTACCTGCTCGAGTTCCTCGCGCACGACCCCGAGCAGGCGTCCGGGATCGTCGAGAATCCCGATGTATTCCGCGATCTTGCCAAGCAGGTCCTTGTAGTCCTTTACCAGCTTTTCGTGTTCGAGCCCGGTAAGCCGGTGCAGGCGCAGGTCGAGTATCGCCTGGGCCTGTTCCGGGGAAAGGAAGTACTCACTGCCTGCCTTTCCTTCCTTGAGGCCGTAGGCAGGGTCGAGATCGTCCGGACGGCAGGCGTCGGCGCCGACCCCGCTGAGCATTTCCACGACTTCGGCCGAGACCCAGGATTGCGCGAGCAGCTTCTCCTTCGCTTCCACCGGCGTCGGCGAGGTCTTGATGAGTTCGATGACGGCGTCGATATTACCGAGGGCCACCGCCAGGCCTTCGAGCAGATGGCCGCGCTCCCTGGCCTTGCGCAACAGGTAGATCGTGCGGCGGGAGACGACTTCGCGCCGGTGCCGAATGAAGGCTTCGAGCATGCCTTTCAGGTTGAGCAACTTGGGCTGGCCGTCGACGAGGGCGACCATGTTGATGCCGAAACCCGATTGCATCTGGGTATGGGAATAGAGGTTGTTCAGCACCACTTCGCCCATTTCGTTCTTGCGCAACTCGATGACGATGCGCATGCCGTCCTTGTCGGATTCGTCGCGCAATTCGGTGATGCCTTCGATTTTCTTCTCCTTGACGAGATCGGCGATGCGTTCGATCAGCCTGGCCTTGTTCACCTGGTACGGGATCTCGCTGACGATGATGGTTTCCTTGCCGCTGTTCTCGTCCCTGAGAATCTCGGCGCGGGCCCGGACGTAGACCATGCCGCGGCCCGAGCGATAGGCCTGCACGATGCCCGCCCTGCCGTTGATGATGGCGGCGGTGGGGAAGTCGGGTCCGGTGATATGTTCCATCAGCCCGTCGACGCTGATCTCCGGATCTTCCAGCAAGGCCATCGCGCCATTGATCACTTCTTCGAGATTGTGCGGAGGAATATTCGTCGCCATGCCCACGGCGATGCCCGAGGAGCCGTTGATCAGCAGATTCGGAATCCGCGTCGGCAGCACATCGGGAACTTCTTCGGTGTCGTCGTAATTAGGTGAAAAATCGACGGTTTCCTTGTCGAGATCGGCGAGCAGTTCCTGGGAAATGCGCGCCATGCGAATTTCGGTGTAACGCATGGCCGCTGCCTGGTCGCCGTCGACGGAACCGAAATTGCCCTGGCCGTCGACCAGGGGATAGCGCAGGGAGAAATCCTGGGCCATGCGGACGACGGTATCGTAGACCGCGCTCTCGCCATGAGGATGATATTTGCCGATCACGTCGCCGACGACGCGGGCGGATTTCTTGTAGGGCTTGTCGTGATCGTTGGACAGCACGCGCATGGCGAACAGGATCCGGCGATGCACCGGTTTCAGGCCGTCGCGCACATCGGGCAGCGCCCGGCCGACGATCACGCTCATGGCATAGGCGAGATAGGACTCTCGCATCTCGGTTTCTAGCGCAACGGGAGAAACCTGCTGGTCGGATTCCGGCATTGGATGGAAGTATCTTGAGCTTGATTACTTATTGATTTATCGGCGGATTTCCCGGCCGCTGAACGCGCCGGAGAAAGGTGTGAATTCTAGCACATTGCGTCGATCCAGTCTCTTTGTGATTGGGCTGGTGGCCTCGACCCGTCGCCGCCGGCAAATGGGGGGTTCAGCGGACGCCGTAAATACATCCATGTAGGCTTCGGGCTCGACATCCTTGTCTCGCACGCCCGCTGAACCCCCCATTTGCCGACGGCGACTCACGTTGTGCGAGGTTTCAGATTTTGTTGTGTTGTTATAATCGCGGCCCGCATTGGAGGTTGCCGCGTTGAATTCGGTACGGCCTGAAGAAGTTGACCTGCTTATACGGGCGCGGTGGATCGTGCCCGTGATTCCTAGCGGCGAAGTGTTGAGTAATCACGCGCTGGCGGTGCGCGGGGGGCGTATTGCGGGGCTGGCGCCGGTGGATGAAGCTGTTGCCGTTTGGCGGGCGGATGAAGTTCTCGATCTTGAGAGTCACGCGCTTGTTCCCGGCCTGGTCAACAGTCATGGGCACTCGCCGATGAGCCTGTTGCGCGGCGTCGCCGACGATCTGCCCTTGCAGGAATGGCTGGAAGAGCATATCTGGCCGCTGGAGAATCGCCTCATCGGCCCCGAGTTCGTCCGCGCCGGCGCGCAATTGGCCATGGCCGAAATGATTCGCGGCGGGACGACCTGCTTTGCCGACATGTATTTTTTCCCCGACGTGGTCGCGGATTGCGTGGCCGACGCCGGCATGCGCGCCCAGCTATGCGGGCCGATTCTGGATTTCCCCTCGATCTGGGCGGCCGGCCCGGAAGAATACCTGGACAAGGCGCGGGAGTTGTGCGAGCGCTTCCGCGAACATCCGCGGCTGCACATCGCGTTCGGTCCCCATGCTCCATATACGGCATCGGACGATCAGTTGCGCGCGGCGGCCCGGCACGCGGAGGATCTCGGCGCGCCGATCCACATCCATGTCCACGAGACCGCGGCCGAAGTCGACGAGGCGGTTCGCGCGAACGGACGCCGCCCCCTTGCCCGGCTTGAGGAACTCGGCCTGATCGGTCCGCGTTTCCAATGCGTGCACGCCACGCAATTGCTCGATGAGGAAATTGCGATGCTCGCCGCAACTGGCGCCTCGGTCATACATTGTCCCGAATCCAATCTGAAACTTGCGAGCGGCGCCTGCCGGGTCGCCGACCTGCTCGAGGCAGGCGTGAATGTTGCGCTGGGCGCCGACGGCGCCGCCAGCAACAACGACCTCGACATGTTCGGCGAAATGCGCACAGCGGCGCTGCTCGGCAAACTCGTGGCGGAAGACGCCGCGGCCTTGCCGGCGGCGGCGGTGCTGGAGATGGCGACGATCAACGGCGCGCGGGCGCTGGGAATCGATCGCGAAACCGGCAGCCTGGAAACCGGCAAATGGGCCGATGTGACCGCGGTCGATCTCGGACGCCTCAATACCAGTCCGCTTTATGACGTCTGCTCCCATCTCGTTTACGCCGCGCAATCGTCACAGGTCACCCATGTCTGGTGCGCCGGGCGGCGCCTGCTCGCGGACAGCCGTTTACTGACCCTCAACGAGAACGCGGTTCTCGAATCCGCGGGACACTGGCGGGAGCAGGTGCTGGCTGAGGCTTGAATGCGGGGCTTGAATGAGATGCAAAACCTCGATCCACAGGAAATCCGCAAATTCGAGGCGCTTGCGAGCCGCTGGTGGGATCCGAACAGCGAATTCAGACCCTTGCACGAAATCAATCCCCTGCGCATGGGCTACATCGCGCGCATGGTCAATCCCGCCGGAAAAAAGGTCGTCGACATAGGCTGCGGCGGCGGCATTCTCGCCGAAGCCATGCGACGGCATGGCGCCGAGGTCACCGGCATCGACATGGCCGACGCCGCGCTCGCCGTCGCCCGGCTGCACTTGCGGGAAAGCGGTCTCGAGATCGACTACCGGAAATGCACGGCGGAACAACTCGCCGCCGAGGCGCCGGGAGAATTCGACCTGGTAACCTGTCTCGAAATGCTCGAACACGTGCCCGACCCGGGCTCGGTGGTCGAGGCCTGCCGGCGTCTGCTCAAGCCCGGCGGACTCGCGGTTTTCGCCACCATCAACCGCAATCCCAAGTCATGGCTTTTCGCCATCGTCGGCGCCGAGTACGTATTGCGCCTGCTGCCCCGGGGCACCCATGAATACGCGAAGCTGATCAAGCCGTCGGAACTCGCGGGCTGGTGCCGCGCCGCCGGCTTCGAACTCGAAGCGCAGATCGGTTTGGGCTACAACCCCTTTACCAAAAAGTACTTTCTGCAACGGAACCTGGACGTGAATTACATCGCCTGCTACCGCAAGCCCGCGGAATCGGAAGACGAACGATGAACACCTCGATCACTTGCGTGCTTTTCGATCTCGACGGCACCCTGATCGACACCGCGCCCGATTTCATGATCGTGATGGACAACCTGCTGCGTGAATACGGGCAGCCTGAAATGTCCGAATCACATGTGCGTCAAACGGTCTCGGACGGGGCCGGGGCTCTGGTCAAACTGGGTTTCGCGATCGAGGATTCCGACCCGGGATTCGGCGAACGGCGGCAGCGTCTTCTCGACCTTTACGGCGAACAACTCGAAGCAACCCGGGCGGTCCTGTATCCGGGTTTCGCCGATCTGCTCGACCGCCTCGAAGCGGCGGGAATTCCCTGGGGCATAGTAACCAGCAAGCCGGAACCTTACGCCACTCCCCTGCTGCGGCGGCTTGGACTGCTCGAACGTTGCGGCGTCCTGGTCTGCCCGGAACATGTAAGCGCCAAGAAACCGAATCCGGAATCGATATTGCTGGCGTGCGAACGGCTCGGCGCCGATCCGGAGCGCACCGTTTACATCGGCGACCACCTGCGCGACATGCAGGCGGCGAAAAATGCCGATGTGATCGCCATCGCCGCGGCCTGGGGGTATTTATCCGCCGACAGCCGGGTCGAGGAATGGCCCGCCGATTTCATCGTGCGGGAGGCGCAGCAGACCGAAAGTCTCCTCAACATGCTCCAGTTCGCCTGATGTTCGACTATCGCCCACCCGCCGATCTGCTTGCGGGCCGCGCCATCCTCGTTACCGGCGCCGGCAGCGGCATCGGCCGCGCCTGCGTCCTGAGCCTGCTCGCCCATGGCGCGAATGTCGTCATGTTGAGCCGCAGCCGGCGGAAGCTGGAAAGCCTGTACGACGAGGCCGAACAATCCTGGCCGGGGCGATGTTTCATACAGCCGGTGGATTTCAGTCGCGCCGGCCCCGAGGATTTCGGCGCCATCGCCGCGAGCCTGGAAAAGCAGTTTCCGGCGCTGGACGGCCTGGTGCACAACGCCGCTGTGCTCGGACCGCGTTCGCCGATCGAGTTTTATCCCGAACAGCAATGGCAGGAAGTAATGCAGGTCAATGTCAATTCGGCGTTCTTGCTTACGCGCACCCTGCTGCCCCTGCTGGCGAAATCGGCCGATGCGCGCGTCCTGTTCACCGCTTCCGCGGTCGGCCGCGAAGGGCGCGCCTGGTGGGGCGCCTACGGGGTTTCGAAGTTCGCCGTGGAAGGGCTCATGCAAACCCTCGCGGCCGAAGTCGGCACTACGACTTCGATCCGGGTCAACAGCCTGAATCCGGGCGGCACGCGCACCGCCATGCGCGCCGCGGCCTATCCCGGCGAAAATCCGGACACCCTGCCGACGCCGGAATCGCTCATGCCTGTATATCTCTATCTGCTCGGGCCCGACGGGCGAGACTTGCACGGCCAGACCCTGGACGCACGGGACTTCAATCCCGCGGGAAACTAATTCAGCGTCCGTAGTTCCGCAGTTCGTCGATTTCCGCCTGCTTGAGTTCGTGGAACCTGCCTGCGGAAACCGAACTCGGAATGAACACGGGGCCAAAGCGCACTCGCTTCAGGCGGCTGACCTTGACGCCCTGGGACTGCCAGATTTTCCGCACCTCACGATTGCGGCCTTCCATCAATACGACGTGATACCACTGGTTCGCGCCTTCGCCGCCGAAAAAGCGAATATCGCTGAAACGGCAAAGGTGGCCGTCGACTTCGACGCCCGCGCGCATCCGCCGCAACATTTCATCGGTCACCTCTCCAAGAACGCGCACGGCGTATTCCCGATCGATGCCGCTGGACGGATGCATGAGACGGTGGGCCAACTCGCCGTCGTTGGTGAACAGCAGCAGGCCGCTGGAATTCAGATCGAGCCTGCCTACGGATACCCAGCGGCTGTTGCGCAAGGGCGGCAGGCGGTCGAATACGGTGGGGCGTCCTTGCGGATCGGAACGGGTACAGACCTCATTTTCCGGTTTGTTGTACAACAGCACCCGGCAGCGCGGCTTTTTCTTCCTGTCCGGCCGGATTTTCCTGCCGTCTACGGCTATCCGGTCTTCAGGCTCTACCCGATCCCCGAGTTTCGCAAGCTTGCCGTTGACCTGCACGCGGCCGGCGCTGATCCATTCCTCAAGCGTCCTGCGCGAACCAAGGCCGGTGCGCGCCAGCACTTTTTGCAATTTCTCGCTCATGCTTCTTCAGGCAGGGCTTCGGGCAATTCATTGATTTCAGACAACGGCGGGAGATCGGACAGGCTTTTCAGATTGAAATGGTCGAGAAACTGCCGGGTGGTGACGAAAAGTTCCGGACGGCCCGGGGTTTCGCGATGCCCGGAAATCCGGATCCAATCCCGGTCCAGCAAGGTGCGGATGATGCCGGTGCTGACGGAAACGCCGCGAACCTCTTCGATATCGCCGCGTGTGGCCGGCTGCCGGTAGGCGATGAGGGCCAGGGTTTCAAGCAGGGCTCGGGTGTATCGCGGCGGCTTTTCCTCCCACAGGCGGTTTACCCAACCTGCCAGTTCCTGCCTGATCTGCAGGCGGTAACCCGAGGCGACTTCCCGCAGTTCCACGCCGCGATGCTCGCAATCGGCGGCGATGCCGGCGAGCGCCTGTTTCAGTTCATCCCTTTCGGGCCGGTCCGCCTCGTCGAAGACCGACCTGATTTCATCGACGGAAAGCGCCCGGTCCGCCGCCAGCAGCAGCGCTTCCACGATCGACTTGAGTTCGGGGTTCATGCGGATTCCTCTTTGCCGGGCTCTTTCCCCGCCAGGCGCAGATGAATGGGGCCGAATACGTCGGATTGCACGATTTCCACCATTGCGCCGCGCATCATTTCCATGATCGCGAGGAAAGTCACTACCACGCCGAGCCGGCCTTCGCGCGGATCGAGCAATGATACCAGCGGCACGAAGCGGTTCTTTTCCAGGCTGCGCAGCAGGTGACCGATCTTCTCTTCGGTCGAGATCGATTCAAGACTGACGTGATGATGTTCGAACAGTTCGGCCTGGCGCAAGGCGCCGGCCATCGCGGCGAGCAGATCGGACAGTTCCACGACCGGCTCGGGAATCGTCCGCTGAATTTCCGGCAAGCCCGCCCGGGCCTGGCGCAATTCCCGGTTCAGCCGCGGCAGGTCGTCCAGATTCTCAGCCGCCAGCTTGTAGCGCTCGTATTCGAGCAGGCGACGGATGAGTTGCATGCGCGGGTCGGCTTCCTCTTCTTCGGCGGTTTCCGGCCGCGGCAGCAGAATGCGCGATTTGATTTCCGCCAGCATCGCCGCCATCACCATGTACTCGGCGGCGAGTTCGAATTGTCCCGCCTGCATCAATTCGATATAGGCCATGTATTGATCGGTGATTTCGGCCACGTCGACTTCGAGTATGTCGATGTTTTGACGTTTGATCAGGTAGAGCAGGAGATCGAGCGGACCTTCAAAGGCCTCGAGGTAGACTTCGAGCGCGTTGGGCGGAATATAGAGATCGCCGGGCAATTCCTCGACCGCGGCGCCGGCAACATAGGCGATGGCCAGTTGCTGCTGGCTTTCCGGGGCCTGTGGCGTCTTCGGCGGGGGCGCTACCAACGGTCGAGACCCATGGCGCTTCGCACCCGTTCCATGGTCGCTCCGGCGGATTCCCGCGCCCGTTCGCTGCCTTCGACGATGATGGCGCGCACTTCGTCGGGATTGTCCTCAAAAGGCCTGGCGGCCTTGCGGATCGGTTCGAGTTCGCCGAGCACGGCTTCGATCACGGGCTTCTTGCAGTCGACGCAGCCGATGCCCGCGCTCGTGCAGCCTTCGCGCACCCATTTCCGGGTCTTCTCGTCCGAATAGACTTCGTGAAATTGCCAGACCGGGCATTTGTCCGGATCGCCGGGGTCGGTGCGGCGCACTCTCGCCGGATCGGTCGGCATGGTGCGGATCTTTTTCTCGACCGACTCGGGCGCTTCGCGCAAGGCGATCGAATTATTGTAGGACTTGGACATCTTCTGGCCGTCGATGCCCGGCAACTTCGTCACCTCGGTATGCAATGCCTTGGGCTCTACGAGGACGGACGTGTCATACAGATGGTTGAAGCGACGGGCGACTTCGCGGGTCAATTCGACAT
Source organism: Gammaproteobacteria bacterium (assembly GCA_009844085.1). GTDB lineage: Bacteria > Pseudomonadota > Gammaproteobacteria > Pseudomonadales > Pseudohongiellaceae > UBA9145. The sequence continues at coordinate 94,824 of VYCF01000014.1, forward strand.
GGGCCGCCTGGTCGCCGCCGACGGGGACGAACTCGGCGCCGTAAATCAGGATATCCGCCGCCTGCAGCAAGGGATAGCCGAGGAATCCGTAAGTATCGAGCGACTTGCCTTCCAGCCTGGTCTGCTGTTCCTTGTAACTCGGCACCCGTTCGAGCCAGCTCAGCGGCGTCGTCATGGAAAGCAGCAGATGCAATTCGGCATGTTCGGGCACAGCCGATTGCAGACAGATCGACGCCGACTTCGGGTCGATTCCGGTCGCGAGCCAGTCGATCACCATGTCGACGACATTGTTGCCGAATAATTCGGTGTCGCCGTAATCGGTCGTCAGCGCATGCCAGTCGACGACAAAATAGAAGCACTCGTATTCGCTTTGCAATCTGACCCAGTTCTTCAGCGCGCCGTGGTAGTGGCCGAGGTGCAACTTGCCCGTGGGCCGCATGCCGGAAAGCACTTTTTTCGGCCGATGCTGGTTTTGTGAATCTTGGTTTTGTGAATCCTGGTCAGTCATCGCGCTGCCGCCCGTTTCTCCGGATTCGGGTTCAAACAAAGGGGCTGATGTCGCCCTTGCCTTCCCGCAGCACCGCCGGGGCTCCTTCGACAAGATCGATCATGGTAGTCGGTTCGATGCCGCAGGCGCCACCGTCGATGATCAGGTCGACGAGCTTGCCGACACGGTCCCTGATCTCTTCGACATCGCTGAGCGGTCCGCCGTCGCCGGGAAGTATCAGGCTCGTGCTCATGATCGGTTCACCGTGTTCGGCAAGCAGCGCCTGGGCGACGCTATGTTCGGGTACGCGCAAACCGATGGTCCTGCGTTTCGGATGCATCAGGCGGCGCGGAACTTCGGGGCTCGCCTTGAGAATGAAGGTGTAAGGGGCCGGCGTATGGGCCTTGAGAATCCGATAGGCGCTGTTGGGAACCTGGGCATAGCTCGCCAGCGAAGACAGATCGCTGCATACCAGCGTGAAATTGTGCCGGTCGCCGAGTTGGCGGATGCGCCGGATGCGGTCGAGCGCGTTCTTGTTGCCGATGTTGCAGCCGAGCGCATAGGTGGAATCGGTCGGATAGACGATCACGTCGCCTTGCTGCAGTTGATTGACAGCCAGTTTGACGATGCGGGCGGATGGATTATCCGGATGGACCTTGACCAACTGGTTCATGACGCGCCTGAGCCGAAAAACCGCGCATAATGCCACATTCCGCGGTAGGGACAAAGCGCCCGCACCATGTGAGTCGCCGTCGGCCGGCGGATCGAAGCCACGTAGTGGTCTGCTTGACACCCTACCGCCCGCTCCCTAGCATGGCAGCCTGTTTGCGCGGCGGCGCCACGTGCGCCCGCCGCGCGTCCGAATTCACTGACTGCCTCTCGTCCTTATGTTTCCGAAGCTCCTGGCGGCGATCGAAGACGACTTCGCGGCCGTGAACCGCACGATTGTCGAGCAATTGCATTCGCGGGTCGGGCTGGTGGAAAGTATCGGCCATTACATCGTCGACGCCGGCGGCAAGCGGCTGCGGCCGATCCTCGTGCTGCTGGCGGCGCGCGGTTGCGGCATTCGCGACAGCCGGCATATCGAACTGGCCGCGGTGATCGAGTTCATCCATACCGCGACCCTGTTGCACGACGACGTGGTGGACATGTCTACCCTGCGCCGCGGGCGCCCCACCGTCAATGCCGAATGGAACAGCGAAACCAGCGTGCTCGTCGGCGATTTCATCTATTCCCGCGCCTTCCAGTTGCTCGTCGGCATCGGCGACATGGGTATCATGGAAATCATGGCCGATACCACCAATCGAATCGCCGAAGGCGAAGTGCAGCAACTGGTCAACAAGAACAACCCCGACATCGACGAGGCGGGCTATCTGCAGGTCATCCACGACAAGACCGCGATCCTGTTCCAGTCCGCCGCCCAATGCGGCGCGCGGCTGGCCGGAGCGCCGGCGGCGACCGAGCAGGCTTTCAAAGCCCTCGGCCTGCATCTCGGCGTAGCCTTCCAGTTGATCGACGACGTGCTTGACTATGCCGGCGACAGCAGCGCCATGGGCAAGAACATCGGCGACGACCTGCTCGAGGGAAAACCCACTTTGCCCCTGATTCACGTCATGCGCAACGGCCGCGAAAGCGAGGCGGAACTGATTCGCTCGTGCATCGCCGACACCGAATTCTGCAAGGCGAATCTGCACAAGGTGATCGAAGTCGTCCGCGCCGGCGACGCTCTCGACTACACCAGCCGTCTGGCCGCGGACGAAGCAGGCAGGGCGCTGGCGGCGCTGGCGGAAATTCCGCCTTCGACTTACCGCGATTCGCTCGAAACCATGATCCGGTTGTCGGTAGACCGAAGTAACTAGATTCTCTGTATGGAGGAAGCAAGATGACCCTATCCAGTTCCCTGCTCAAGAGCCTTTTCGCGGCGCTCGTTCTCGCGCTGCTCGGCGGCTGCACGTCAGCCGGATTGACCGCCAGGGATCCGGAAGTCCGGCGGCAGGCTATCCTCGATATGCGCGACGAGGTATTGATCGACCTCTACGCCATGAGGCCGGATACCGAAGCGCAGATTTTCAGCGCGGTCGGCTTTGCGGTTTTCTCCAATGCCAATGTCGGCCTGATCCTGAACGTCGGCGGCGGCATCGGCATCGCGCGCCACAACGGCACCGGCGAGGACACCTATCTGCGCATGGGCGAAGTCGGCGTCGGACTCGGCGCCGGAGTCACCGATATCCGGCTCGTGATCGTGTTCCATAGCGAAGATGCGCTGCGTCGATTCACCGATGTCGGTTTTACCGTGGGCGTGGAAGCCGACGCCGCAGCGCGGGCGGGCGATCTCGGCGCCGCGACCGGCGCGGAAGCCATCGCCGACAACTTGACGGTCTATCAAATCACCGAATCGGGGCTGGCCTTGCAGGCCTCGCTGCAAGGCGCCCGTTATTGGTTGGATCCGGATCTGAACTAGTAGAACCGCCAGTTATGCGCCCAGCTGTGACTGGGCGTTGAGGGACGCAAAATAGACCGCAGGTTAATACGATTGAACCTGCGTTCGAAGAAGCGCAGCTTGTAGGCCCGAACTTCCGCGGAATCCTCGCTCGCGGCCAGCACGGTTTCAGCGGCTTGCCGCGCCTCCTGGGCCGAACCGGATTCGCCGAGGCCAGTGTACGCTCTCTCCAATGCCAGATGAAAATCCGCTTCGAAGGGATGCAGTTCGATGGCGCGCTCGAAGAAATCCCGGGCGGATTCGTAGTCGCCTCCGGCGTACGCGTTCAGGCCCTCATCGAAATGAAAGTAGGGATTTCCCCGATTGAAACGCTCGGCGGCGCGCTCGAAGCGGCTTGCGCGCTCATCCTCGCCGCGTACGCGGTAGAACTTGGCCAGGTTGTTCATCGCGTTGACATTGGAATCGTCGATTTCGAGGGCGTAATGGAAACTGAATTCGGCCATCGCTGCGTCGTCGAGCCGCAGGTAGGCGGCGCCCAGGTTGTTCCAGGCTTCGCTATTGCCGGGGTCGATGAACAGCGCGTTCTTGATATACGCGAGTCCCTGCTCCATGTCGCCCGCGAACATGGCTTCGGCGCCGAGATTGTTGAAATACAACGCCCTGGCGGCTTCGTCCGAAATCACGTCCTCGGTATTGCGCTGCAAGGCGATCTGCGGCGTGAAATCCGCCACGTAATACTCCCGTGGGCCGATGCGGCCGGTGGCGTTGATGTGTTGGCTCAACACGAGCAGGTCGCTGCGCCGGTCCCAGGCCGGCACTTGCTTGATGGTCTGGAAACTGGCGTCGAGTCCGACGTGGCGGGCCATCGCGACGTATAAATTCATCACCGACAGGCAATTACCGCGCCGGGCGTGGAAGACTTCGGCCGCGGTATAGGTTTTCTCGTCCGAATAGCGGATGTTCAGGCGGTTTTCGTCGTAAAGCAGTTCCTGCAGGACGGTTGCCAGATACTTGTCGCTGCGAGGATCCGTACCGACACGGTCTTCCACGTAACGCTTGATTTCATCGCTGAGAAACAAAGGGTCGATTTCAGGGAATCGGTCGCTGGTCTGGTCGATCGCCCGGGCGTAGAGAGCCGGATCGAAGACATATTCCCTTTCGATACTCGTTCCCGTATTCGTTCCCGCGCAATCGGCGAGCAATACGAGACTGCCTGTCAAAAGCGCCATTCCCAGCTTGATATTCAATCCGTTACTCCTTCATTCCATCAGTTGGGCGCGGGTTCAACAGGCGTTCCCCTGCGCAGTTGTATCGTCAATCCCGGAGAGGAACTGCTGAGTATGGAATTCCGATCAAAGATGCGCAACCTGCGGTCGCTCGGCCGGTATATTTCCGAGTTCGCGGCAAGAACGTTTTCCGCCTCCTCGCGAGCGTCCCGCGCCAGGTTCAGCTCACCGAGCTGGACATAGACCATTGCCAGTCCGGTATGAAAACTCGGCTCGAACGGTTTCAGCCTGACGGCGCGCCGGAAGTACAAACGCGCGGCTCCATAGTTGCCCTGCTCATACGCCCTTCTGCCCTGGGCGTACTGGAAATACGGGTTGCGTTGATTGAACCGGTCAATGACGCTTGCGTATTGCCTCGCCCGCTCTTCGTCGCCCTGCGCGCGAAAGAGTTTTACCAGATTGTTGATCGCGGTCGCGTTGGTTTTGTCCAGATTGAAGGAAAAGTGGTAACTGAATTCGGCCAATTCTTCATTGTCCAGCCGCCTGTAGGCCGTACCGAGATTGTTCCAGGCAAAACTGTTGGCCGGGTCGATGAACAATGCGTTCTTGATGTAACCCATTGCCTGTGCGGTTTCGCCGGCCACCAGCGCTTCCACGCCAAGATTATTGAAATACAGCGATCTTGCCACCGCGTCCGAAACTATGGATTCGGTCATCGACTGCAAGGCGATTTCGGGCGTGAAATCGACTACGTAATACTCCCTGGCGCTTAACCGGCCGGTAGCGTTGATGTGCTGGCTCACCACGAGCAGGTCGCCACGGCGGTCCCAGCTCGGCTGCACTTCAACTGTCTGGAAATTGGCGTCCAGCCCCACATAACGGGCCATGGCGACATAGAGATTCATCACCGACAGGCAATTACCCTCCCTGGCGTGAAAGATTTCGACCGCGGTGTGGGTTTTCGCGTCGGAATACTGGATGTTCAGGAAGTCTTCGCCGTAAAGCAGATCCTGCAACGTGCTTACCAGGTATTCTTCGCCGCGCCCATCCACTTCCATGTTTTCGTGGAGCCACTGCTTGATCTCGTCATCAAGGGACAGGGGGTCGATTTCCGGATAGTTGTCGCTGGTCTGGTCGATTACCTGGGCGTAGAGGGCGGGGTCGAACACGTAGTCCGTTTCGAGGTCGATAGTTGCACAGCCCGCCAGCAGAACCAGGCTGCCTGATAGACTCGCGATGCCGATTCGAATATTCATACTGTCGTTCCCCTTGACATATTCTACCGGAAACGGCGCGGCGTCTCCCTGCCCGCCTTGTCGATCTTCATGAATTGATAGCGGCCTTTCAGGAAAGGCACGGCATCCTGCTCCAGCCGGCGGAACAGCGCGACCCAGCCCGCGTAACGGGCGAGTTCCGCCAGACCCGCACCGAGGCCGTCCACATCGGTGCTTTCGCGCAGGCGCGAGACATAGCGGCCCCAGTTGCCGTCATAGCGCACCGTGCCGCTTGCGGAGTCATATTCGTATTCAAGCGCGAGCCGGGTCTGGGCAATGCGCATGCTGTCCGCCGACAGGAAACGCACTTCGAATCCGGTTTCGAATTCCTGCAGCAAACTGCTTTCTACTCCGCTTCGGCTCCAGGACACGCCGGTATCGATGATCACGCTCTTGGTCACCGGCAGATAATCGAGATGTTCGAAAGGCAGGGTATCGGCGAACAGAAACGCATAACCGGCACCGGTATCGCGCAAGGCCGAGGAGATGCTCACGCGCCGGTCTATGTCGAGGTCCACGACTGCATCGGATCGGGTTCTGATCGAGCGGCTGGAAAGATCGAACAGGGATTTCAGCGTGGCCGGGTCATCGCCCGGCAATCGGCGGCTGATCCCGTTGGTTCCGGATGCCGAATCAATACCGTGCAATATGAATGAATCGCCATCAAATACGAGTTCAACAGGTACGAAGTCCAATTCAGCGCTTTCGCCGAGAGCGATGCCGCCAGGCACCACGATTTCCTCGATGGTGGGCTGGTTGAATTCATCGCCCAGCGTGATCTTGCGAAAAATTCTGGGTTCGTTGCGCGAAAGACTCCGGTCGTCCCTGTTCGGCGGGTCGCGAAAAACCGACGCTGAGTCCCGGCGCAGGCGCTCGCCGAGGAGCTCCATTTCGGTCACATCGGTACGCAACCGGCGCGCCGCACGCGAATCGATAGCCAGCCGATATTGTGCGGTGGCGTAAAATTCCCCCGCACTGGAGCCATCATCGAGGCGAAACGGAAGTGCTTCGTATCCTTGTTGTCCAGCGATTCGCGCCACCAGCAACGCGGTTTCCACATCGTCGTCCGCGAAACTGACGAAAAGCCGCTTGCGTTCGAAATCACCAAGCCAGGATTCGAGAAAACTCACGTTCGCGGTATCGGAAATCACGGCCAGCCCGCCAATTTCACCAGCCCGGAACGCAGCCTCCCAAGCCTCGATCTCAGCGCTTGTCGGATACCCTCCGGGCGGCAAGTCGGCGAAGCTCCCGAGACGCGGCGCATCGAGCGAGCCGAGATCGCGCTCATTCAAATTTGGTACGAGCTCAAGTTCAGCTGCGGGAATCTCCCCGGCGAGCGCTTGAAACAAGTCTTCGACCGCATCCTGGGCGTAGACGGGAATGCAGAACAACAACAGACCAAGAAAGCAAAATGACAGATTGTGGGCAATGCAGGATGTGAGTCGCTGTCGGGTGGCGTGGGGTGCGGCGGGCGTGCGAGGCAGGACGCCGAGCCCGAAGCCTACAGGGAAGTATTTACGGCGTCCGCCGCACCCCACGCCACCCGGCGGCGACGGATCGAAGCCACTAATTCGCGCAAACATCATGGTCGGTGCCGCGCCGCTTGTTGAGCAGGCGCAGACGCAAGTCGCTTACCCAGTCGGGTTCGCCCCACAAATGCAGCGGCTGTGCGAGTTCCGCGATAAGCCGCTCGGCTTCATCGAACCGTTCCGCCTCGATGGCGTATCTCACCGCCTGTTCCATGATAAATGTATCGGCCGGCAGCAACTCGAATGCCCGGCGCTGGTACTCGATGCCGTTTCTCCAGTCGTATTCTTCGAACAGGAAGATTTCCCCCATGGCGAGATTGGCTTCCGGATTGTCCGGGTGCATGGCGATCACCCGCTCGAAAGCCTGCAAGGCCGCGGCAAGCCGCTCTTCAGCCCGCGCCGGCGCCCATTCATTGTCGCAATCCTCAAGTTCGGCTTCCCAGTATTCACCATAGTCGAGCAGGATGTCGGGATTGTCCGGTTCCAGCACCACGGCGTGCTCGAAATAGCCGGCGATCTGTACATCGCTTTCGCGCACCGACTCATCCTGGTAGCGAAGCGAGTCGCCGAGCCCGGACCAGGCCCGGGCGATGGGGGAATCCCGCTCGGTCAAGTCGCGGAAGAACTCCTCCGCCACTTCGAGTTGGCCGGAATTGAGCGCGAGTTCGCCCAGTTGGATGGCGACCCGATCCGGGTCGGCGGCAATCGGGTCGAAGTCGAATCCGGCGCGCAGGCCGGTCATCGGGATAGTCCATTCGCTTGCGTTCGTATTGCGCAGAAAATTCCGCAATTCATCTTCGAGTTGTTCAGGCCGGATACTGAAGGACTGGTCGAACGCGAAACGTGGATTGCGGCCGTCCAGTAAATGATCGAGATAGGCCTGCAGATGCTCGCGATGGTCGCTGAAGCCTTCTTCGTGGCCATGGCGCATATAGGTCAGCAGCGCCTCTGACTTGAGATTGGCGATCTGGATCAGCCGCGGTGAAGCGAGCGCAGCGTCCTGGTACAGAAGGCGCTCCATCGCCAGTTCTTCCGATAATTCCGCCATCCGCTCATTCGTTGCCCGGGAATATCCGGGCAATCGCAGTTCCGCGCCGTCGACCTCCATTCGCGAGTAATAGCCGGCCAGGCCTTCCTCGTACCAGCGCGGCATGCGCAGATCGACGAAATTGCGCATCAGGAAATGCACGTAATAGTGGAGCCCCTGCTGCCAGGCCATGTCCTCGTCCAGGGACATCGCCATGTAATTGGCCCTTGGCGTCGGTATATGGAAACCGGCGTCCCGCTGCAGGCTGAAATGCCCGAAGTCCTCGAAATCGTCGAACAGATAGACCAGGTTCGGCACTGTTGCAGCCGGCAACCCTTCGGAACGGCCGAGCAGGCGCCCCACGGCCTGACGCCAGACTTCGAGTTCGGCGCCAACCTCGGCGGTGCGCCGGGAGGAAAGTTGACTCAGGATACGAAAGTTATCGGTTTCCAGCAGCCACCAGCGCTCCTGCGCAAGTTCCTGCTGGGCCACGCTGCCGGCGCAATACAGACAGGTCCCGACAGTGACGATCAAGATCAAAAATCGGTTGCGAAACACTCTCATGTCGCACCGTAGAGGCGCAGGCATATTCAACGATTCACTTTAGCACGAAGTTGAATGAGATTCTGCACCGCACACCGGGCAACTACATCGCCGAATAATTGGGCCCACCGCCGCCTTCGGGGGCCACCCACAAAATGTTCTGGGCCGGGTCCTTGATGTCGCAGGTCTTACAATGCACGCAATTCTGCGCGTTGATCTGGAAGCGTCTGGCTCCGTTCTGTTCCACGACTTCATAAACGCCCGCCGGACAATAACGTTGCGCGGGCTCGTCATACAGCGGCAGATTCACGTCGATCGGAATCGACGAATCCTTGAGTTGCAGATGGCAGGGCTGGTCTTCCTCGTGATTGGTGTTGGACAGGTATACCGATGACATCTTGTCGAAACTGAGTACGCCGTCGGGCTTTGGATAATCGATGCGCTCACTTTCCTCCGCCGGCTTCAACTGGCAGTGATCCTTGCCGGGGTCGCGCAAATTTACCGGCAGAGCCCCGCCGAACAGATTGTGTTCGACCCAGGTGAAAGCGCTGCCGAGCCAGAATCCGAGTTTGTGGAAGGCGCCGCCGAAGTTGCGCGCGCGATGCAATTCGTCGTGCAGGGGCGAGTTCCGGAAGCGTTCGCTGAAATCGGTTTCGGAGGCGTCGTCACCGAGGGCGGCGAACAGGGACTCCGCCGCCAGGACGCCGCTCTTGATCGCGGTATGGCTGCCCTTGATCTTGGCGGCGTTCAGCGTACCCGCGTCGCAGCCGATCAGCAGCCCGCCGGGAAAACTCATCTCGGGCAGGGAGTTGAGCCCTCCCTTGATGATCGCCCGGGCGCCGTAACCGATACGCTTGCCGCCTTCGAGATAGCGTTTGATAACCGGATGATGCTTGTAACGCTGGAATTCGTCGAAGGGGCTGATATGCGGGTTCCGGTAACCGAGATCGACGATCAGGCCCACATAGACCTGCCGATTCTCGGCGTGGTAGAGAAAACCGCCGCTCGTGGCCGCGTAACTCGGTCCGGTCATGGGCCAGCCGGCGGTATGCACCACCAGGCCTTCACGGTGTTTTGCCTCGCTGATCTCCCAGACTTCCTTGATGCCGATGCCGTAATGCTGAGGGTCGCGATCCTTGTCGAGCTCGAAGCGGGAGATCACTTCCTTGCCGAGATGACCGTGGCAGCCTTCGGCCAGGATCGTGAACCTGGCGTGAAATTCAAATCCCGGCTGCCAGGTCGATTTCCGCTCGCCTTTCGCGTCGATGCCCATGTCGCCGGTGGCGACGCCTTTCACGCGGCCGTCATCGTCGTAAAGAATTTCGGTGGCGGCAAAACCGGGAAAGATCTCGGCGCCGAGTTCGGCCGCCTGATCCGCCAGCCACCGGCACAAGTTGCCCAGGGAAATGATGTAGTTTCCATGATTGCGCATGGGTTTGGGCACGAGGAATTCGGGGAAACGATACGAAGACTTGCCTGAACCCAGGTAATAGACCTGATCGCCGGTGACGCGGGTATTCAGCGGCGCGCCCCGATCTTCCCAATCGGGGAAAAGCATCTGCAGCGCATTCGTCTCGAACACGGCGCCGGAGAGAATATGAGCGCCCACTTCCGAGCCCTTTTCCAGCACGCAAACGGAAATCTCGCGATCGGCCTCCCGCGCCAGTTGCAACAGGCGGCAGGCCGTGGCCAGACCCGCGGGCCCCGCGCCGACGATGGCGACATCGACTTCCATGGATTCCCGAGTCATGAGTTCCCCCTGTTCGTTCCCGACACTTCAACCGAAATTATGCGGAATCCGGCCGCGCGGCGCAAAAAAAGGTCGCGATTACGTGAAGGTACCGGCCCGGCCAGGGAACCTTCGGGAGAGGGTTTTCGGCGTTCCGTCAGAATCGTTCTTCGTCGATCCAGTAGTTGCTGACGACGCCATCGGCAAATTCGATGGAAAGCGTCTCGATGCGTTCTTCCTCGACATCGACCGCGAAGATCAGGAATACGCCTACTTCGGTGTCTTTCTCGGATCTGTTCCGGTACTTCCAGACTGCCGTGCCATCGGCGTAAGACAGCCTGCTTGTCGGGTCGCCGAAAGTGTCGCGTACGAATTGCTCATCGCTCCGGCCGACTTCCAGACGCGCCACGTCGCCTTCGCTCCATACCGTTTGCAAGGCGCGCGAATCCGAATCGACCATCACCAGACAGCCGGTAAGCGCCAGGGCCAGAACTGCCACGAAAGCGTATTTGAACATTGCTCGTTCCTCATGAGTTTGCGGGTGGACCGCCGCCAGGCGGCGTTGACGGGCTCCTTCGTTTTTCTCCGTCCACCATCTCAACGAACCGTGAGGAGAAATAGTTACGCCAAAATCTTCAACTTGTGCCGGAAAAATATAGCCGGCCCTGCCGATAAACGAAACAAGCTCAAGTCAAGCGGCTGATTTCCAAAAAACGGAGTCGCAGCATGTCCCCAAAACTCGTCCTGCGGCATTCGCTCAACTGTCTGGCACCGATCATCGTACTTGCGGCCATCGTTCCGGCTCTGGCGCAAACTACCTGGCGCGGCTTGGAAGTCGCCCCCGAGAATCGTTGTTCGGCATACAGTTCCGGCGACTATTCCTACCGGAGCAGTCTGGAGGACGATCTCGTGGCAATGCTTGGCGGCGTGTACAGCCCTTATACGGGCGAATGGTTCGATTCCAAGGCCAAGACCGATATCGAACATATCGTCGCCAGGTCCGAAGCCCACGACAGCGGCTTGTGCTCGGCGTCCGTCGAAGCGAGACGGGAGTTCGCCGGCGATCCTCTCAACCTCACGCTGGCAGACCCGGGCACGAACCGGGACCGGAAATCGGACAAGGACGCGGCTGAATGGCTGCCCGAGTTGAACCGATGCTGGTTCGCGAACCGGGTGCTCAAGGTGAAATTGAAATACCAACTGTCCGTGGACCGGGACGAAGCGGAGGCGCTGGAAGCGATTCTGGCGGGCTGCATGAACTTCGCCCTGGTTGTCCATCCTCCGGACGCCGGACCGCTCTCGGGAATCTACGTTTCGGCTTCCGTCCGGGAAGCACTGCTGATCGTGCAGGACTACTACGGTGCAACCATCAGTTTGTCGCTGCCGTATGAACCCGGCCCATCGGGGGAACTGGTTCCCGGCGTGTGGAGTTATTCCGCCGAGCGAGTCGAGGAAGCCCCGGCTGGCTACGAAAGATTTTTCCCGGACGGTACCCTGGTCCTGCTGCCGGAACCCGAATAGGGCCATTGACTGCTGAATCGGATAGTCACCGTCACTCCAGCGCCAACTTCGGTAAAGACTTCACGATTTCGTTGGTTTCCAGGCTGACTGTGATTACTCGCAGGAAGAGGTCGAGCGGGTAACGCGGATCGCCTACAGTTTCGATGGCGTAGCGGTTGGCGTCGCTGACAATTCCGCTGGCCTTGTCGGTCTTGACGCATTGGCGGTCCATGACCCATTGCAATGCCGGCTTGCCGTTGACTATATAATTCCAAGCGGAAGGTGGAATATCGCGAATGGTTATGTGGGGGTTGTAGATGACGGTGGATTTGTCCTTGTTGCGGCTGGTACCGGCAAATTTCATCTTCTCCACCCGGTATGCGGTTTCCAGGTCCATCATGGAAAGGAATTTACCCCCGCTGTCTATGTCGGCGGGATAGGGATCGACGGATTCGTAGCCGACATGAAGTTGGCCGAGCCGCTTGCCCGCGTCTCGGAATGTGCGGTAGTCCTCTACCGACTTCACGCAGGGTATACGAGGCAATTCCTTGGCGAGGCTGGCTCGAAAGCGTTTCCGGTACTCCTCGGAGTGCAGCAGACCGTAAATGTAGTGGAAAACATCTTCGCAGGCGATGTTCTCGCTAGGATATGCGTCTTTGAACTCGTCGAGGGCGAAGTCAGTGATGGTATTGCGGCGCCGCAATCCGTCACCACCGCCCAATTTAGACAACAGATCACTATCGCCAGATGGAACAGGCTCGTAGAGCCAGAGCGGAAAGCACTGGCCCGAATCCACAGTATGAAGATTTGGCAGGGAGTCCATCATTAGAGTCGAAAAGCCTGATCGCCCGCCTTTACCCGTCACTACGATCACCCGGTTAGGGCTCCCGCCGTCGGGGAATATCTGGGTCAATTGGAACAAACTCCAGTTTAGTTGAGGGTTGAAATACACCCATTGCTTTGTGAATGGTCGATACACAATCGGGGCAACGGCAGCCCGATCAAAACGGATAGCTTGTCCAGTCTCAACACCCTTGAACAAGTCTGGTCCCCACTTAATTCGCGTTGAATCCAAGTTGACGAAATGCTTAACGTCGGGGCGTTGTCCCGTTGCTGACGCTCGCTTCCACCGCATACGCTCGACGTTGTAGAAATCAATCGTCGATTCAACATTCTCCGCCAACAAAGCCTCGGAAGGGTTGATGCACCACACATCCCGGTGGGTGTCTACGCCCATCGAGTAGCTCCGGAAAAGAACGTCTCCGGTCATGTCTCGTTTGTTTCCGATTCTCGGGAACGCTTCAAAACTAACATCGCGCTGGTCAATCCAGTCGCCGTGATCATCGGGTGTAATCTTTGTCCATTGGACTGCTTTCCCAAGGCCTTGGACACTTACGAAGCGGCTGATAATGTTGAGCTTTTCCTGGCGACCCAATGAGTCCCCAATGTCGTGGAACAGGATGTTACCCCGCTCATCTGACCCCGGATTCTTGACAAAGACGGAAATCGCTATGCCCGTCATGCTGCGTTGCCCGAAAACGTTCTCACCTTCAGCGGCCAAGCCGCTCGACAACATGTTCTTGCGAATATCTCCCCGAAGGTGAAAGACATGAATCGTAGAGAACTCTTCGGCTAGGCATTTGCGCATCCCATCGGCGAATGAGCGCTCAGTCCAGGCGCTTCCGGATACATAGGCCATGATCCCCACCTCACCGAGACGGTCGCTCCCCCAACGAATCGCACGTATGTAGCTGTCATAAAGGCCCTTCTTCTTTGTGCCCTTGGTCCCTCGTGTGCTGTAGGTCGAACGGATGCGTTCGTCCAATCCCGAATACGCGATGTTCTGAGCATTGTCGTCCGCGCTCTTTTGCCCTGTTGAATACGGGGGATTCCCAAAGATCACCCGAATATCCGCCGACTTCTGCCTTTCACGCCGATCAGTGTTGTCCTTCATGTAGTAGGACAGTTCATCGTCACCCTCGTGCAGTGCGAAGGTGTCGGTCAGACAGATTCCCGTGTAGGGGAGATAGTCGTCACGACCGGTGACCCAATGGAAAACGGATTCGATATTGATAGCTGCGATGTAGTAGGCGAGCAGTACGATTTCGTTGGCGTGAATCTCCTCGCGGTATTTGCGCTCAAGGTTTTCCGGCTCGATCAGGCCCGATTGCAGCAATCGGGTGACGAAGGTGCCCGTGCCGGTGAATGGATCGAGAACATGCACGCCTTTGGAGCCGAGAGTCTGGCCAAACTGGTCCCGCAGAACCTCGTCCACCGAACGGATAATGAAATCGACAATCTCGACCGGCGTGTAGACAATACCGAGCCGCTGGGTCGTGAGCGGAAACGCGCCGCGGAAGAACTTGTCGTAAAGCTCGATGATCAGGTTTTGCCGCGCCAGCGGATCGGTGATGCCCGCAGCGCGGCGGCGCACCGAGGCGTAGAAGCCTTCGAGCGACTTCGCCTCGCGGCCGACCTCGGCTTCGTCGATCACGGAAAGCACTTCCGTCATGGCTTTCGAGACTGGGTTGCGCTCCACGAATGCGTGGCCTTCGAAAACCGCATCGAAAACTGGGCGGGTGATCAAGTGTTGCGCCAGCATTTCGATGGCGTCATTTTCGGTGACCGAATCATTCAGATCGTCGCGCAGCTCTTTGAGAAAATCCTCGAACCACTGATGCGCATCGCTGCCTGATTGCGAGACCAAAGCCCCGATGCGGGTGATATGGCGCTCGGCGATCTGGGCGACATCCTTGGCCCAATCCTCCCAATACTCCCGCGTGCCGCATTTCTCGACAATCTTCGCCATCACGGCGCGCGAGAACTCATCGATGACAAGAGGTAATGGAATTACTGGAGGCGTCGGTGGGGTTGGAGGCGGCCTTTCACCTATTCCGGAGCCTTTCTGAGTGGTTCTTGCCGGCAACTCTTCCACCGTTGCCGTTATCGCAGCTAGTTCAGTGATTCCAGTTTGGACCCTTCCATCGATTATGGAAATGCGGTTACTGACGTCCTGTCCCAAACCACCTTGATTGATCACGGCATCAAGACGTTCGTCGTGGGCGCGAAGGGCATTCAGGATTTGCCATACAACCCGATACCTCTCGTTGTCATTCAACGCTTGATCGGCGTCAAGGTCGGGTGGAATGCCTACCGGCAGAATCACATAACCCATTTCCTTGTCGGAAGTCTTGCGCATAACCCGGCCGACTGCCTGGACAACATCAATCTGGCTGTTGCGCGGATGCAGGAACATGATGGCGTCAAGCGCCGGCACATCGACACCTTCGGTCAGGCAGCGGGCGTTGCTAAGAATGCGGCAAACGTTCTTGCCGGCGCCCTCTTTCAGCCAGTCGAGACGCCGGCCTCGGTCTCTCGCGTTGTATGTCCCGTCCACATGCCGGACTTCGCAGTATGCGCCTTCCTCCTCACTTCCATTGCTTGCCGACTGAAATTCCCTTACGACTTGTTCGAACTCGTTGCGAACCAGCTTGGAACTGTCAATGCTGCGGCAGAAGGCGAGCGCACGGCGCATCGGTTCGGCGCGGCTTTCCAAATTCCCGTCCAGGCCGATTTTGGATAATGCCTTCCAGCAACCGACGATCTTGGTCGCATCATCAAGGACCAGTTGACTGGAACCATCGGACAATCGGCTCTGAACAGCGGTACTGATCTGTCCTTCATCCATCGCGAGGACGATCACCCGATAATCGCTGAGGATGCCGTTTTCAACTGCCTGGGAGAAGCCGTAGTGAAACAGCAATTCCCCGAACAGCTCGGGGTCATCCATAGAGGACAGCGCAACATCCGCGTCCCGTGCCTTGGATTTCGCGTTTTCACCGTAGATACGCGGAGTTGCGGTCATATAGAGCCGCTTGTTTCCACGAATTACGTAATTGTCGTGTACCTTGACGAAATTTGACTCGGCTTCCCCTGCATAGGTGGCGCCTGTCGTGCGATGGGCTTCATCACAAACGATCAGGTCGAAATCAGGAAGCTCATATTGGGACTGGGCAGCAGCGATTACCGATAAGGATTGATAGGTGGCAAAAACGACACGCATCGACCCGCATCCCGCTTCGGCGACTTTTCCGGCAAGCCGTTGCGCATCAGTGGTAGCGGGAAACGCCAGATCGGAAATCTCCAGTTCGGCAATGTCGTCTTTCGATTTGCGCCTCTTGCCGACTTGGGTGTCGGAACAAACAGCGAAAGCGGTCAATGAATTGATCGCGTCGGTGCACCACTCGAAAATAGTGTGGGACATCAATGTTAACGAGGGCACGAGCAAGAGTACGAAGCCTTCAGCGCCGACAAGATCCTCAGTAATGCGCAAACCGGTAAGCGTCTTGCCCGTGCCGCAAGCCATGATGAGCTTGCCCCTGTCAGCTTCGGCAAGACCGGCCTTCACGGCTTCGAGAGCTTGTTGCTGGTGCGGACGCAATGTCTTCGGCGTCGGGCGCTCTATTTTTCCGGTTGCAGCGAAATCCGCCCAATTCACACTGCTTTCGCGCAAGTCGCGCAATCCTATGCAGTTGGTCGGCAAGGTCTGGTCGCGCAGCATTTCCCTTGCGTACTCGCTCCACGCTTTTTCCGTGGTCTCGACAATCAGGCGCTCGGCGAAGTCGTGTTTGGCGGAAGCCGAGATGAAGCTGTCGATATCCTCCTTGCGGATGCGCCGTTCGGGGCTGTAGAACTTGCACTGGATCGCTGCAAACTTGCCGCCGTGAAGTGTGCCAACGAGATCGATCCCGACATCTTGCCGGTCGCGATCGTTGCGGCGAGCCCAGTCGGACCAGAGTTCAACGCGCTCAAAGCGTTTGGCCTGAACCGGATCAGTGACGAGCCAGGCAGCGATGAGTTTCTCAAACGCTGTTCCCTTGTCACGCTCGGTGGTTGTTTGTGTGCGGTACGTCTCAAGCAGCGAATCGAGCGGAGCCACGCATTGTTCTCCCTTTGATGGGCATCCCCCGGCAGGGGGAGTTCGCTATTCTACGCATTCAGAAGGATTTGGGAATTCCTGCCTGCTTCAGGATATTGTTGGCCGTGTGCCTGCTCTTCAAATTACTTGGCACGGAAATGTGGTTTGGTTTTCTGGATTGCCCCAAATCTGGTGGCTTCCCTTGCCTTCCCTGATTATTACCCAGCCGTTTTCTATTAGTATTCTGGAAATCCGCCTCCAGAAATTCGCCATTCGAGTATCCCTACGTGACTAATTCAGTCATTTGGCTGGCTTGCCCCAGCGTGTAAGTTGGATGAAGTCCATCGGACCCCTCTGACTGCTCCGGTGGCAGCACCACATTGATCTTTACTTGGCTCCCCTTGGGGATATTCAGGTTGTTGCTTAGCAGATGCGGGACGATATCCATCGCTACTTCGAGCAATTCGGCAATTGTTTCGGTTTCCAGCGTCAGGCCCGGGATGTCATCGCTGGTCCCGACGTACACGCCGGTGTCGGCGTAGTAGTTGACGTCTATCGCAAATTGGTACATGGCCTCGCTCTTCTTTCCATCTTCACATCCTTGATGATCGACCGGCTGCTAGCGTATCTGAATGCTTTCGAGCGAGTCAACATGCGCACCGGGGGCACAAAATGTCACAAAAATCAGTAACAGGAATCTGCCGCGTACGTCGTAATACCGGATAATCAGTGATTGCGGTTTTCAGGCCAGCGGATTTCGATAATGCCCCGTTTTCAGAGGAAGATCATTTACCAGGCGCTGCTATGCGGCTTGTTCGCCGGCAGTGCGGGCGGCGCGCTGGCCCAGGACGCACCGGTTACCGACGAAGACGCTACGGTGACCTACCCCGCTTCGTTTTTCATGCAGTTCGAACCCTTCTCGGTCAACGACATGCTCGACCGCATTCCCGGCATCAATATCGCCCGCCAGGGC
>VYCF01000045.1:0-53532 GCA_009844085.1 Gammaproteobacteria bacterium
CATTGGCCCCCCGCGAGCCGTCCCACCAAGAAGCAGAGGCGGGAGATCAGGAAATTCAAGGAAAAATAGAAATATCCCTTCAATTTCTGGAAATACTCAGAATATTCATTTACTCTTTCGTTGCGCTTCAAGGAGTGCCGATTGGGCGCCAAATCCGGGACTTCCGGCGCTCCGAAAATTTTTCACGCGAAATTACGCACGTTCACGACATCGTGACTAGGCTTTAACTGCAAGACCAAATTCAACCCAGTTAAAGGAGAAGATCGATGAGAGAACTTACGTACGAAGAGATGGAACAGGTGGACGGCGGCGTATTGCATGTATCGATTGCGATAGGCGCCGTTGGGGGCGCCGTCAACGGCTATTTCGATAGCGGCATACAAGGCGCAGTGGTTGGTGGGCTGATGGGCGCTGCATCAGGTGTGTACGGCGGCGTGGCGGCAATGGCCACGGGCGCCAGCAGACTGATGTTCGGGGCATATTCCGTCGGGACCATGGTGCTGGGAGATCAGGCAACAGGCCGGATGCCCAGGTGGTATACATCCTGACAGAGTTGTAACAACGACCAGAGGATTTAACACACATTTGAACCGGGGGCGAGCCGAGCCGTCCCCGGCATTTTTTGGAACTCTAGGGGACAAACCGGAAAACGGATTTGGAAACTAGTCGGAGCCCGCTGAGGAGAACACTATGGAATTTCCACTGACTTTACTGGATTCACTCATGATCGTGCTGATCGTGATGACGTCAATCAATTTCCTTCCTGCTGCTGTGTGGGATATGAAAACGGGCCGCTATAGCGGCTACTTTGGCTGGAATGCCTTGTCCATTCTTTTGTTCATTGCGGTTGCAAGCGGCTTTGACTCGATTCGTCAGGGAAACGAAGGTCCGGTTGTAATGACGGATATCAGTTTCCACTTGTTTCAGGTGTTGGTCTTATCCCGCTTGTATGTGGAGTTCGCCCACCACCACAAGTACAAGGTCTGGCTGCATCGCCAATACCACAAACTGACGGATCACGAAGATCCCCGAGGACTGAAGTGAAAAACATTCGCAACGGTCCGTCCAGCAGAATAGGCCAGAGTGATATACTGCCTCAAAACTAAGCGAACTGGGAGATCACCGCGAACCACTCTACCTATTCGCTTAACTTGGTATCCAAGAGAGTTTGACCATGAGCTTGTCGCACAAATTCCAGGTGGAGATTCAATTCTTGCCGGCGACCGAAAAGTATCTTGCCACAAGCCCGGATATTCCCGGCCTTGTGCTTGAGGCTGATACGTTGGATGACTTGTGGACAGAAGCCAAGACGGAGATTCCCTATTTGCTCTACCACAATTGCGGAATACGGTCCGGAGATGAAACTGTAATTTCCGTAAGATGAGCCTCGCTTCCAGTGTGGCGCGGGTTGCATGAGCAGCACTTCCTATTACAACCAGAACCGGGACGCGCTGTTCGAGCAATATCACGCCTACGACCCGGGGGTGGTTCATCGCGCCTGGGCGCCGGAGCATCTCAAGGGGCGAAAGCCCGGATTCGCTTGCGACATCGGCGCGGGCACCGGTCGGGACGCCAACTGGCTTGCCGAACAGGGATGGGAAGTGCTCGCCGTCGAACCGAGCGACTTGCGCGAACAGGGAGAAGAAAAGTCCGACCCGCGCGTCACTTGGCTCGACGACACGCTGCCGGACCTTCGGAAACTGCGCGCCCTCGGCCGACGATTCGACCTCATCCTGCTGCGCTCGGTCTGGATGCATGTTCCCAGGTCCAGACAGGAACGGGCTTTTCGCATCCTCACCGAACTGCTGAACCCCTCGGGCCTGCTCGTCATCAGCCTGCGGCACGGCAGCGACGAAGAGGAAAACCGCGCCCGCGGTTTCTACCCCGTCAGCGCCGATGACTTGATCCGGTACGCCAGGGACCGCGCCATCAGCCTTCAAGGCCAATACGAGCATCCCGACCGATCGCGGGACCATGTCCATTGGGAGTGGCTGGTTTTCGAGCGAACGCCCAATCTGAATTGAAAATACTTGTTGAAGCACGAGCATTGGCTTGATAGATTCTAACTCCAAGCAAACCAAATGAGATGTACAAGGACGCGCTATCAACAGTCAGTCGAAATTTTTTGCTGAAAATCAAGCATTGCCAGAAATCTGGACTACTATATATAGGCAGTTTGGAGTGTTGAGCATGGTATGCAGATGTTGCTTAATCGATAGGCGAGTCAAGTTTCTAATTCTAGGATGATTGACTGTGAAGTACGGCTGGCAATTTGACTTGAGTAATTGGCAGAAAATTCCGGAGGATCTCAGGGATAGTTCCTCTTGGATCGGAGTCGACTATACTCTCATTGAATCGGAAAGAGTGCCGGAACATCCTGGAATTTACATATTTTGCACTCGACCGCCTCGGTTAGCGGAGGTTACTTCTTCAGAATCAAACTTGTTCGGAAAGTTGTTGACTCCGATATATATTGGTCAGACAAAAGATCTTCGTAAACGTTTTAAACAGCATTGTCGGCGTCCAACCGATGAGCTCAAAGCTGCGAGCAAATGTTTTCAAAAACATTTGAGATTCTGGTTCCTGAAACGCAGAATTGAAGATATCAAACAAGAAGAAGCAACATTAATTCAGTGTTTCGGGCCAACTGCAAATAAGGTATCCGGTGTTATTCGGGCTACGGTTAAGCCATCAACTAGCATTGGGTTTTGAATGTAGGAAATTGAACCATAGGAGATTGAAATGAATATCTATCCGACAATGCGAGCGAGAATGGGATCTTGGGACTACTATATCGTGAAGATGCGCATGGAAGATTTGGTCAAAGAGGTAGACTTTGCTCATGAAATTCATGACAACAAGACTTTGGATAAAGCAATTCAAAGAAGCCTTAATGAGACAAGAGTGAAGCAGGAAATCGTAAAGTATCTAGCTCATTCGGATGATCGATTCTTTAATTCTATCGTAGTTGCAGCGCTTGGTGGCAATCCTAAGTTTAGCCCAGTTTCTATAGATGAAGATCCACAGTTCAATCTGATAGGGAGGGATGAGTTTAACAATACGTTTGGAGTACTTAGCTTCGACGGCAAACAGCATTATTATGCGCTGGATGGACAGCACAGATTAATGGCCATTAAGACGCTGTTGGAACAGAAGGAGGAAGTTCCCGATATTCCTGAAGGATTTAGAGACGAAGAAATCTCAGTAATTATGCTTGTTAAACGAGAAAATGATGAGATTTTTATGAGAAGCTATAGAAGAATATTCTCAAACCTAAATAGATATGCAAAGGCAACAGATGCTGACACCAACATTATTATGGATGAGGATGATGCATTTGCAATTCTAACAAGAAGATTACTAATCGATCATGAATTTTTCTGGTGGGATGGAAAAGCGACCGAATCACCAATTGTACAGACAAGCGGCAAAAATTTGAGATCAGGTGAGCGATATTTCACGTCATTGCAAACTCTCTACAACATGAACATCATTTTGCTCACAACACCCGAGAGGGAGAGGGATCGATTTGGTTCTAAAGAACACAGGAGATTTAGACCAAGTGAGGAAGAGCTTGACGCACTATACAATGAACTTTCTATGTACTGGGATTCACTGATTGATGCAATACCCGCGTTAAGAAAAGACGCCACGAGGATGAGAGAACATTCGGTAAAGAAAGAAGAAGAATCTTTTGAGAAGGATAAGGAGCCCTTGACTGATCATTTGTTGTTTTGGCCAATTGGACAAGATTTATTGGCAAAAATGGCAAGAACATTACTGAATCGACGGTTGCCAGATCTAGAGAATCCAAATACGGAACAGGTAACTGAATGTCTAAAAGTACTGGATGGCATAGATTGGGAGCTACACTCTCCGCCCTGGAGAAGTTTGCTGCTTGTAGAGGATCCTGTGAAAGAAGGTGTTTGGAAGATGCGAAGTGAAGACCGAAAACAAGCCATTGAAGTTAGTCAGAAAATCTTGAGAATGATGTTAGGAATAGATGTGCTTGGTGAAGATGGGATACATGATCTGAAGACGGAATGGCATGCACTACTATTACCTAGGCCGGATCCAAAACAGGTCGAGGAGTGGTGGGATACGGTTTCTAACTCAATTTGATAAAGGAACACAGAAGCTTCATGATGTCGAGTTACTATTAAGTATCCTATAAAGATATTTGCAAGGGCTGCGACGATCTTTAGCAAATTGAATTGCCTCTGGGTGTAGTATCCTTAGGTGATTCACTTGTTTTAGGCCAATGTTCAGAAGCGTAGAAATTCCATCAAGTGTCTTTTTATCTGGCTCAAACTGATAAAGAACGGGAATGGGAAGCACACCCAATTTGTTGGGATAATTTGTCTCCCAAGGGTAGTTCGCACCTGACTGTTCGTCATCATATTTTTTGGAAAGTTTAAATAAGGCACGACGTAAGCAACTAATCTTAGGCGCTCGCCAACTTTGAAGCCTAATCTCAATGCCTAATGACATCCACGGCAGCCAGGTTTCCCATTCGTATGCTGTCAGACCTGAATATTTCTTAATCTCAGTATAGATTTCATGATGAATGTCTCGACGGATGCTACCATTTTTGTGAAAATGCTTGTCTGGAATAATCCATGCCAGTCGATCCGTAAGGGGCCTACCGTTTGCCGTTGAATCTTGTCGAAGTGTGTTAAACGCATTATATGCACGTTCAACTTCTAAACGCTGCCGTGAGGTCAAATTGAACTTATTGCCTCTACTACCAGTGCCATTGCTTAGTAACTCTTCTAATAGACAGGGAATAGTAAGTTCTTTTGTCGCCGACATAAGAGCGTTGCGCAACTTAGGAGCCATTTTCAAGCCACACAAGGATGAGCAATGAAGCATATCATTGGTGATTTGATTGTAATTCTCTTTCCCTAGCAGTTGCTGAATTATTGCATTTATATTTAATGGAAAGATGGACGAAATTTTTGTATTCATTGCATTACCATTTTGTTCAATCTAAACGTTACAAGGCAGCCAATTAGGCTAACAACCTTACGTACTCTTTTGGTGTCTCTGAATTGTGATCCAATATATCTGAACTAAGCTTTGATACTATTTCAGAAAAAAGCTCAGATTTTGAATTAAGAATTTCCTCCAGTCTAGTTTCTACAGTGTCAATAGTTCTAATTCTATACACATAAACGTCTTTCTTCTGTCCAATTCGATACACTCTATCTCGAGCTTGGCTATTAATGGCTGGATTCCACCACTCATTTAGAAATATGACATGATTGGCAGAAGTTAGCGTTACTCCTTCAGCCATTGCACGCGTAGTGCAAAGTAAAACGGAGGGCTCCTGCTTCTCTTGGAAAAGATTTATCGTATCAGTTCGGTCACTCGCAGAAGACGAACCAGTTAATATGGCCAAACTATGGGCGCTTCCCAGTTCACTAATTAGCTTAGAATGGAGAAGGGAAAGGGGAGCTACCAAGTATGAAAAAATAACAACTTTCTCATCTAATTGTCGAATTGCTTTGACTAATTCAACTGCTCTATCTATTTTTGTGCTTCGATGTGTATTTGGGTCAAAGTCACAGAGTTCTCGCAACTGACCAAATAGTTTAATCCATTGGCTAAGTTGTTTGGTATTGCCTTTCTTCCTAATTTTGTTATAAGCATCTCGTTGTTCTCTGCTGAGCGGCACATGTTCAATTTTTTCAAGTATGCTCGGTAATTCGCCAGATATAACAGTCTTGTTTCGCCGCAAAATATATCGAGATGCCAAGGATCTCAGTGAAGCTGGACCAAACTTGCTTTCGCTTATAGCAACTCTATTTCGATCAATTAGATGTAAAATGGAAACAAGTTCAGTGGGCTTGTTTTCTAAAGGAGTGCCCGATAAACCCCAAGTAATTTCTGGTCTTAACTTATATGCGGAATTATAGGAACTAGATCGGAAGTTCTTAAGTTTGTGTATCTCATCATAGATGACAAGATCAAAAGTATTAGGATTGGGGTTATTAGAACGAATCGTTTCGTAGTTCGTAATAGCGACGTGGCATTGTTGCCCTACCATATTCCATTTGGACTCAGCAATTGTGGAACACACAGTTACTATGCAAAGATGAGGTGCCCATAACTTTATTTCGGCTTCCCACACTCCAATAAGGGATTTGGGGCAAACTACAAGAGAGCATTTAACTTTCTTATCGCGTATATGTTGATCAAGGGCGGCTATTGCCTGAAGCGTTTTGCCAAGGCCCATGTCGTCAGCCAAGATTCCAGATTTGCGGCCGTGGAGCCAACTAACACCGATTTTTTGATGATCTTTAAACGGATAGTTTGGAAGAAAGCGAAGCAGATGTGGTCGCCAAAGCTCTCCAGTATTGAAGCAAGCGCCACGTTCCTTACTTTTACTTAAAGTAATTGTTTGCGGGTTTGCCTCTGGGACGAATATGTTTTTAGAGCCAAACTTGCTTCCTGTGCCTGAATTTTTTGAATGCAAGGCTGCCGCAATGGTGGATAAAGTATTGGAGTCCAAGTGAAAGAAATCATCTGAGTAAAGAACTTTATTTTGTCTGTTTTCAATCTTTGCGTTCGTATGCAGAGAAATTTCAAGGCCAATAGAGGTCCGCGCTAACTCGAAGGTATTGGTATTACCTTGATCCTTTCTCATTTCATCAAACTCTTAACTAAATTTTTCCTATTTGAGTGAGGCGTATCTGTATCAAGAAGTTAATTGTCAAGTTGTAATCAACGCCTTGTACCTAAATTATTCCAAGAGTTCAACAAAATATTGAAAAAATCAGGCCTCTGGGCCGACATAGTGTAAGATGGCATTCGCATACAGGAATGTTCCCCAGATGCTCAGTTGTGTAAGTCTAGGATATTAAATGAGATTTTCAGCATCAAGAGTCGCGTTCGGACGCCATGAGAGCTTCCATCTGCGATTCTGCTGGCTATCCAAGGGCTTCACGGAGTTACAACGCGATCTGACTCTGGTGACTGATGTAGACCGGGCCACGCTTGCTCTGGGCGTTGGCAAGAACATGGTAGTGTCGATCCGATACTGGTTGCGGGCTGCTCGAATGATCAGAGAGTCAGACAGCAGCGCCACTAAACTGGGCGACTTCCTGCTTCATCCAAGCCAAGGAGAAGATCCGTTCCTTGAGGATGAGGGCACATTGTGGCTACTCCATTGGCTCATTGCCTCCAATACGGAGACTGCTACTACGATTGCCTGGTTTTTCAACAAATTTCACAAGCCCCGTTTCGGCCAGCAGGAGTTGCGGGCCGCCCTAGGCGCCTATCTGCAAAGCTCAGTCGAGTCGTACAGAAGGCCAGCAGCAAGCACATTACGAACCGACGTGTCCGTTCTCACCAGAACCTATGCGCGACACCAGAGTGCAGGTTCGATTGAAGAGTTGATGGACTCGCCTCTGGCCGAGCTTGAGCTGATTACGGAAACCGGAAAAAACAGCTATCAATCGCTGTTTGGTGAGCGTCCCAGCTTGCCTTGCGAGATAGTTGGATTCGCATTGCTACAACTGTTGGAATGTCGAGGGGTTCAAGTTTTGCCTCTCGACGACATACTCCAGTCCACGGATGGGTACGTATCGCCAGGTACGATATTTCGCCTTACCGAAGCCGGGCTTATGAGCAAGCTCGAAGAGTTGGTAAACGCCTACCCGCGCATTTTCGATCTGCGTGAGTCCGCTGGCTTGAGGCATCTTTTCTTAAGGCGGGAACTTCCGGCGATCGATCTGCTCAAGACATACTACCAGCAAGCATCAAGTATGACACCGGAGGTCGCTGCATGAGCATTGCTGATCACGTTCATGTAAGAACTGCCTACACGCGGTCCATCAATCTGGAGCGAGACTCGAAGTCAAAAGGAGCGGAATGCACCTATATCCCGACCACCCGCGCACTGCGAACTCTTGCAACAATCACAGAACGCTTCAGTAACGAGAATCAGCCACGGTCCTGGTCTTTGGTTGGTCCCTACGGGTCGGGAAAATCCTCGTTCGCGCTGTTTTTATCCGAACTGCTAGGGAGTCAGGCGTTTCCTCATACGAAGGCTGCATTGACTCAGCTTCGAAGGAACGACCATCTTCTGCATTCTCGATTCCTGGAGGAGACAAAGGCTTCCGATGGCTATGTGTCGGTACTTGTCTCCGGAACCCCGGAGCGCCTGTCTTCGAGGTATTTGAATGCTTTGATGACAGCCGTTGGCGAGTACTGGATTGGCAGGCGAGGTAAGAAGCCGCACATTTTCGACAAGATGCGAGAACTCAGGGAGAGAGGACAGGTCTCCATTTCGGAACTACTGGAACTTACTCAGGAATGTCAGCAGGTTCTTACTAAGGCTGGATGTCCAGGGATACTGGTCGTATTCGATGAGTTTGGCAAATTCCTCGAATATGAATCACACACCCCCGGTGCCAATGACGTATTCTTGCTGCAGGCCCTGGCTGAACATGCCTATACGGCGAGCAAAACGAAGCTGTTGGTGCTTGCGCTGCTACATCAGTCAATTGAGCAATACGCTCTCGGAGTTGGCGAAACCCTGAAAAACGAATGGGCCAAGATTCAGGGCCGATTCGAAGAAGTCCCGTTTGTCGAAACTGCCGAACAAACTCTGCGTGTTGTTCAGGCTGCATTGGCCCACGAAGGGATCGACTCGGGATCGCGTGGTCGAATCGAGACTGATGTCGTCGCATCGGTGGAGATTTTGCAGAGTGAAGGCGTACTTACGGATTTTGTGGAAGTTTCCGAAATGGCCAAACTATTCACTGGCCTGTATCCACTTCATCCCGTTAGTGCCATCGTCCTTCCCTACCTGTGCCAGTTAATTTCTCAGAACGAGCGCAGCCTTTTCGGCTACTTGGGAAGCAGGGAGCGCGACGGATTCCAAGACATGCTTGAGCGACTCGGCTCGCTAGGCGAATTCATCAGGCCCGATCATCTTTTTGACTACTTTCTGGCGAACCAACAATCCATCTATGGAGACTATCTGACCCAACGTCGCTGGGCCGAGTCTGTGTCAGCAGTCGAACGAGTTGCTGACGCGACCAAGCAACAAATGGCGATTCTCAAAGCGGTAGCCCTGATCAATCTATTGGGTAACCGGGGTCGAGTCAGAGCTTCCGAAGCACTAATCCGTTCAGTGTATGGATCCTCCGCTTCGAACGACCTTAAAGAACTCCAAAAGGCATCCGTCCTCATCCATCGCAAGTTCAATAACGAATTTCGTGTTTGGCAGGGGAGTGACTTTGATCTTGAGTCCAGACTGAGGGAGCAGGCCAACCAGCTCGGTCCGTTCTCGTTGGCAGAAGAGTTGACGAGGTATAAAGCGGTAGCGCCAATCGTGGCTCGTAAATACAGCATCGAGAAAGGAACGCTGCGATATTTTGATGTCAGATTCGTGGACGCTTTGACTTGGGAGAAAATAGAAAAGAAGGGAAATCCACAAATCCTGTTGTTTTTGAGTGCGGGCAGGGACGACACACACATGTATGAACAGAACGCCAGAGACCACCTTGCCAAGCACGGCCTGGTCGCGCTTTCCCATGCCGGTCAGGCATTGAAGTCTTTGGTCTCGGAGCGTCTGGCGTTGCAAGAAATAGAGAGAACGGCGAAAGAGCTCGCCGAGGATCCTGTCGCACGCAAGGAACTCAACGCACGGCTTGAGGTTGTTAAGCACTTTGAAGCAACTCACATTTCACACTTGCTTGACAATCCTCAACAACTCGACTGGCATTTCGGCTCCGGCGAACTCCCGGTTGCCTCCCGGCGGCAATTCCAGTCGCAACTTTCTTCCGTGCTTGAGGATATGTATCCCAAGTCTCCCGAAATCCACAACGAACTGATCAATCGAGACCGGCTTTCCTCCCAAGCGGCCGCGGCCCGAAACAAACTGCTTTCCCTGCTGTTGACAGACTCGGACAAGGAAGATTTGGGAATTGATTCGAAGAAGTTCCCGCCAGAAAAGGCGATATACAGAGCCACCCTGAAGGAGACCGGGATTCACCATGGGACAGTAAAGGGTTGGGGCCTTCGTAAACCTCCCGGAGACAGTTCGCTTTTACACGCATGGAAGCGTGTCGAGGAATTTCTCGCCTCGACCGAAGACGAGGCACGCCCATTTACGGACATTAATGCCGAGTTGATGGACCGGCCCTACGGCGTGAAAGCGGGCATTCTGCCTATTTTGTGGATAAGCGTTTATTTGGTGTACGAACACGAAATCGCCTTGTACGAGAACGGTCGTTACATCTCTGGATTTACCAAGGATGCCTTGGAGAGGTTCGTCAAACGGCCCGACATGTTTCAGGTGCAACGGTTTCGCATTCAGGGTCTCCGCAAATCCATATTTGAGGAGTACCGCAAGGTCATCAGCGGTGGAAAACAGCCGAGGACGATTCTGCACATCGCTAAGCCTTTGGCAGCGTTCATGCAGGGACTGCCTGAATACACCTTGAAGACACGAATCGGTCTCTCCAAACAGGCTATTGCGGTGCGAGAAGCCTTCCAATTGGCCAAGTCGCCCAACAAACTGGTGTTCGAGGGATTGCCTAGAGCTCTCGACTATAAGAATCAAGGCGCCGATGTGGATGAGCGGGTGGAAGGATTTGCCGAGCAACTCAAACAAGCGCTGCGCGAACTTAAGAACGCACACGGTGAGATGAAGGATTCTTTGCGGTTAAGGCTGGCGGAGACGGTCGGCCTTAGCCCAAGTCTGCCACTATCTGACTTGAGAGCACAAAGCGCGGGACGCTGTCATGGGCTCGAAAATCAGACCGTGGACGTGCATGGGTTGCGTGGCCTGCTTCTGAGAATCAATCGAGCGGGGGATACCGACGAGCAGTGGCTTGAGAACATATTGATGTTCCTAGCCAACAAACCAAGCGCTAAATGGACCGATGTCGACCGAAGCGAAGCCGAGTATAAACTCGCTGATTTCGCCCGCCGTTTCGCCGACCTCTATCGCTTGGCTGCTGAGGAGCGCCGCATAGCACTCAATGACAACCGAGATTTCGAGGTGTACTTACTGAAGTCATTGAAATCCGGTGGAAAATTCCTTGATGAGATCATCACCGTAGACCGTGAAAAGCAAGAGCACGCTAAAAATATCAAGCAAGAAATCGAGGCTGCATTGCAGAAATCGGGCAATCGCGACTTGCAACTCGCGGCCCTCGCACAAGTTGTCGATGAATTCTTGAAATCCTCGGATCAGCCGTCAAAATTAACAGGGGCTGACGAAGAGACGCCCGCCGTAAACTTGGTTCGCGATCACAAGTCGTAATGCACTTTTCAGAGTTACCGCAACAGGGAGACAAAGAAACCCGGCACGTCCTCGGACTGTCCGGGGGTAAGGACAGCGCTGCCCTGGCCATCTACCTGAAAGACCATTACCCGGCCATCAGCGAGCGGGTCGAGTACTTTTTCTCCGATACCGGCGCCGAACTGAAAGAGGCCTACGAGTTCCTCGACCGGCTGGAGACCTGGCTCGGCAAGGAGATCGTCCGCCTCAGCACCGGCCGCGAATTCGACCATTGGCTCAAGGTCCACAACGGCATGCTCCCTTCGGCGCGGCAGCGCTGGTGCACCCGGACCATGAAGATCCAACCTTTTGAAAGATTTGTCGGGGATGACCCGGTCATTACCTATGTCGGCATAAGGGCGGATGAGCAACGGGAGGGCTATATCAGCACCAAGCCGAGCATCAAGGCCGTATTTCCATTCATTGAGGACGGCATCGCCAAGGCGGATGTGTTCCGGTTCCTCGAAGAAACTGTCGGCGTGCCCGAATACTACAAATGGCGCTCTCGGTCTGGCTGCTACTTCTGCTTCTTCCAGCGCCAGGACGAATGGCTGGGATTGAAAGAGAACCACCCCGAACTCTTCGAACGAGCAAAGCGCTATGAAATGCGCAAGCGGGAGCGCTACGACCTCGATGTCGCCGGCACCAGCCTCGTCGGCAGCGGCAACTACACATGGAGCAGCGAAGGAACCCTCGACGAACTCGTAGTCAAGGCGGAGAAACGTAGAAAGGAGCTAGGAGTCATTGCAAGCACAGCAGACAAGAATAAACGCTGGCAAGACCTGCTTCTAGAGCAAGACGAAGACGACCCCGAAGACCAAGCCTGCCTAATTTGCTCGCTCTGAGGCCGCCTCCATTTCATCGGTCGACTTTGCTTCGCCTTTGTAGGCGAGACATCCAAATACTTGCTTTGGATGGGTTTCAGGGAAATGCGGGTAAGCCTTCAACAGGACGCCATCAGGTCTATCCTCCACAAGAAGGCGAGTGCCGGCTTTCCAGTGGCGCGTCTTACGGATGGGCTTGGGCAGGACAATCTGCCCTTTGGCGGAGACAGTTGTCGTAATCCGACTATTCTTAGGCATAGCAAATTCTCGTAAAAGACTGACGAACCACTAGTGTAAGCCAAGTCGACAGCATTGAGGCGTTCGCCCCATGTCGCGCCACCCCCCGATTTTTGCCATAATGCCGCGACTTTCGCGTTGCACCGTTGTTTCCCCTTTGCCGGAGTCGTTGTGGCCGACCGTTTCGACGCTGCCCTGAAGCGCTACGGGCTTCCCCTTTTTCAACCTGAATGGACCGCGATCTGCCGCGGGATCGAGAAGGAATGCCTGCGCGTGACGCCCGAAGGCCGAATTTCCCCGCGGCCGCATCCGGCGGGGCTCGGCTCGGCGCTGAAGAATCCGTATATCACCACCGATTTCTCCGAAGCCCTGCTCGAATTCATCACGCCCAAGGATCAAAGCATCGAAGGCTGCCTGGGGATGCTGGAAGACATCCATCGTTTCACGTTGGCGAACATGGAAGGGGGCGAGATTTTCTGGGCTTCGAGCATGCCCTGTCCGGCGGGCCTGGAAGGCGAGGTGCCGATCGCGAGTTACGGCAGTTCCAACATCGGCCGCCTCAAGCGCCTGTATCGCACCGGACTTTCATATCGCTACGACAGTCTCATGCAGGCCATCGCCGGGCTGCACTACAATTTTTCCATGCCCGAGGAATTCTGGCAGCCGTACCAGCGCATCACCGGATTCAGCGGTTCGCTCAAGGATTTTCGCACCGAGAGCTACCTGCATTTGATCCGCAATTTCCATCGGCATTCCTGGCTGCTGCTCTACTTGTTCGGCGCATCCCCTGCGGCGGCGACCAGTTTCGTCGAAGGCCGCGAACATCGCTTGCAGCGGATGGAAACCGGGACGATGTATCTGCCGAACGCCACCTGCCTGCGCATGGGGCGCCTGGGTTACCAGAGCGACGCGCAGAAGTCGCTGTTCGTCTGTTACAACGATCTGCCGCTTTATGTCGAATGCCTGCAGGACGCCATCAAAACGCCGTTTCCGCCTTACGAGGAAATCGGCCACAAGGTCGATGGCGACTATCGGCAGATCAACGTCAATCTGCTGCAACTGGAAAACGAGTTCTATAGCACGATCCGTCCCAAGCGGATCGCGCACAACGGCGAACGGCCACTCGACGCGCTCGTGCGCGGCGGCGTCGAATATGTCGAGTTGCGCGCACTCGATCTCAATCCGTATCTGCCGCTCGGCATCGACGCCGAACAGGTGCGGTTTATCGATACTTTCCTGCTGCATTGCCTGCTCGGCGAAAGTCCGCTATGCAATCGCGCCGAGTTCTTCGAAGTGTCGGAAAATATTCTTCGCGTGGTGGAAGAGGGTCGCGATACTTCGATTCGGCTGAATCGGGGCGGCAAGCCGGTGGCCCTGGCGGAATGGGCCGGAGACTTCCTGGGCGACATGAAACATGCCGCGGCATTGATGGACCATTTCCATGGCGGCGGCTACCTGGAAAGTGTCGAGCGGCAGGAAGAGAAGTTGCACGATCCGGCGCTCACGCCCTCTGCCATGATGCTGGAGGAGATGGAGAGCGAAAGATTGAGTTTTTGCGAATTCTCCATGAGGATCTCGCGCAAGCATGCGCAAACCCTGCTTACGGAGCCGCTGGATCAGGACGTGCGCGAGTTGATGGAGCGCACCGCCGCGGAATCGCTGGTTCGGCAGCGCGAAGTCGAAGCCGCCGACAAAATGAGTTTCGAGGAATTCCTGCGCGAGTGGAACGCCTGGGAGCCGCTTGGCCACACTATCCACGAAAGCGGAGGGTGAGGACCGGTCGGCGTAGCCGACAAAAAGCGAAGCTTTTTGAGGTCCGAACGACTTGCCATGGATGGCAAGGCTGGGGGTCGGAGAAACCGAAGGCGTTGCGCCAGGGATGGCGTGCACGAACCAGAAAAAGGGTTATCATCCGAAATATGAAACTGGCAATTCCCGACAATCGCATCCTGAATTACGCGATCTTTGCATTCACGATGACCACCATCGGCATCGTGCTCTACATGCAATACGTCATGTTTCTGCCGCCGTGCGGGCTTTGCATAACCCAGCGCATATTCATCATCCTGTGCGGCGTCACCTGTCTCGCGGGGGCAATCCACAACCCGCGCCCGAAGGGCCAGCGCATCTATGCCGGCGTGGCGGGGGCGATGACGATTTTCGGCAGCTATTTCGCCGGCCGGCAGATCTGGCTGCAACATTTGCCCGAAGATCAGATTCCCGCCTGCGGCCCGGGCCTGAACTATCTCCTGCAGAACTTCCCGCTGGTAGACGCCCTGAACTTTCTGCTGCAGGGCGACGGCAATTGCGCCGAAGTGCAATTCCGCTTTCTCGGCCTGCTGACCATTCCCGAAATGGCCATGGTCGCTTTCGTCATGCTGTTCGCGACCTGCATGTTCATGCTGTTCCGCGATCAATGGGCCGGAGCCGCCCAGGACTGATTCACTCGCGCTGCCACCGGAAATAACGTTCCAGCCAGGGAAAGACCTTCTCCGGCATGTGCTTCTTGCGCCAGGCATTGGCGGCAAACTTGTTCGCTTCGAGCATGGTCGGATAGATGTGGGTGGCGGCGGCGATCTTGCCCAGGCCCATGCCATGGGTCATGGCGAGCGTGAACTCGCCGATCACGTCGGCCGCATGGTAGCCGACGATGGTCGCGCCGAGTATGCGGTCCTTGTCGGGAGGCGTCAGCACCTTGACGAAGCCGCGGTTCTCGCCATCGGCCAGCGCCCGGTCGTGCAGGTCGAGATCGTAACGCGTCACCTCAAAGTCGATGCCGCGCTCCCTGGCTTCGAGTTCCGATAGTCCCACCCGGGCGATTTCCGGGTCGGTGAAGGTCGCCCAGGGGACCGCCTTGTAGTTCACCCGGCGGAAGGGTCCGGCGAGGGCGTTCATCGCCGCGAACCAGGCCTGGTGCGAAGCCATGTGCGTGAACTGGTAGGGGCCGGCGACATCGCCGCAGGCAAGTATGTTCGGATAGGCGGTGCGCAGGTATTGATCGACTTCCACCGCGCCGCCCGCGGTCAGCGGAACTTCGAGTTCTTCGAGACCGAATCCTTCGACATTCGGCTTGCGACCGAGCGCGAGCAATACCCGGTCGAAATACTCGCGCACGAATTCTCCTTCGAATTCGGCTTCGACGTAATCGCCTTTTTCATCGCGCGCGAACTCGACGACCTTGTGGCCCGTCAGCACGTTTATGCCCTGATTTCGAAACCGTTCCGTCAGCAAATCCGAGACCTCCGGATCCTCGCGCATGAGAAGGCGCGGCGCCATTTCCATCTGTGTTACCCGCGCGCCCAGATTGCTGAAGGCCTGGGACAACTCGCAGCCGATGGGGCCGCCGCCGATCACGAGCAGACGACGCGGCAGTTCTTCCAGGCTCCAGATGTTGTCCGAAGTCAGATAGGCGATCCCGTCGAGTCCGGGGATCGGTGGAACCAGCGGCCGGGCGCCGGTGGCGAGGACGATCGAACGCGTTGTGATTTCCCGGCCGTCGACCCGCACCCGGTACGGCGATTCGATATGCGCCTTGCCCGATACGCATTCGACGCCCAGCGAAGTGAATCGCTCTGGCGAGTCGTGGGGCTCGATGCGGGCTATGATCTTGCGAATGCGCTCCATCACCGCGGTAAAGTCGACTTCGGCGCTCGCGTCAATCAGCCCGAAATCCGCGGCGTTATCGACAAGATGCTTGATACGCCCGCTGCGGATCAGCGACTTGCTCGGAACGCAGCCGGTATGGAGGCAATCGCCGCCCATTTGATGTTGTTCGACTAGCACGACCCTGGCGCGGGCGCCGGCGATTATCAGCGAAGCGACGAGTCCGGCGGAACCCGCGCCGATTACCACGGTATTGACTTCGAACTTGCGCGGCCGGCCGAATTTGCGCGCGAGTTTGCGCCTTTGCATGCCGGATACGATGAAGCGCGCGAGCAGGGGCAGCAAGCCGACCAGGGCGATGGAAAACAGCACCGGAGCGCTTACCAGGCCCGAAAGCGAAGTGATCCGGGCCAGCTCCGAGCCGGCGTTAACGAATACCAGGGTAGCGAGCAACATGCCCGTCTGGGTCGCCACATAGAAGGGAACCACCCGGATCGGCGTCAGCGACATCACCAGGTTGACGACGAAATAGGGGAAAAGCGGCACCATGCGAATGCTGAAAAGGTAAAAGCCGCCGTCCTTGCGGATGCCCCGATTGATCGGTTCGAGCTTGTTGCCGTAGCGTTCCTGCACCCAGTCGTGCAGCACGGTGCGAGCGATCAGAAAGGCGAGCGTGGCGCCGATGCTGCTGGCGAAGGAGACGATCAGCGTTCCCCAAAGCAAGCCGAACAATGCGCCGCCGAGAAGCGTCATCATCAGCGAGCCGGGAATCGAGAAGGCCGCCATTACCACGTAGACGGAGAAGTAGACCGCTACCGCCAGGGAGAAATTCGCCTGCGTGAATCCCTGCAAGGCCGCGAGTTGCGATTGCACGTATTCCAGGCTGGCGAAGCGTCCGAGATCGAAAACGAAGTAGGATCCGATGACGGCGGCGATAAGCAGTACTATCAACAATCTGAGTTTTTTCATGCGGAATTTCCGTAAGCTCGGGTATGCTATGGCCTGCGCCGCCGCGCGGCAAATATAGTGCAGGAGCCCCCGATTGGCCAATTCATCGCTCGATCGCAGATTCCCCGTCACCCGCATGCGCCGCATGCGCCGCGATGAATTCAGCCGCCGCCTGATGCGGGAGAACGTTCTCACGCCCGATGACCTGATCTGGCCGGTGTTCGTCGTCGAAGGCGCCGCGGAGCGGCAGCCGGTGGAATCCATGCCCGGCGTTTTCCGTCTCGGCATCGGCGAATTGCTGAAGGACGCGAAGGAAGCCGCGGCGCTCGGCATTCCGGCGCTTGCCCTGTTCCCCTCACCGGACGAAGAAACCAAGACTCTGGACGGCCGCGAAGCCTGGAATCCCAACGGACTCGTGCAACGGGCGGTTGCCGAACTGAAGTCGGCCCTGCCCGAACTCGGCGTGATCTGCGATGTGGCGCTCGATCCTTATACGACCCATGGCCAGGACGGGATCATCGACGACGGCGGTTATGTGCTCAACGACGAAACCGTCGACGCGCTGGTGCGCCAGGCGCTGTCCCAGGCCCGCGCCGGGGCCGACGTCGTCGCGCCTTCGGACATGATGGACGGGCGCATCGGCGCCATCCGCTCGGCGCTCGAGGAGGAAGGCAGCATACATACACGCATCCTCGCGTATTCCGCCAAGTACGCTTCCTCCTATTACGGCCCCTTCCGCGACGCGGTCGGTTCGAGCGGCTCGCTTGGCGGCGGCAACAAGTACAGCTACCAGATGGATCCGGCCAACAGCGACGAAGCCTTGCAGGAAGTCGCGCTCGATCTCGCCGAAGGCGCTGACATGGTCATGGTCAAGCCGGGAATGCCCTATCTCGATGTGGTGCGCCGGGTGAAAGACGAGTTCGGCGTACCGACTTTCGTCTACCAGGTAAGCGGCGAATACGCCATGCACATGGCGGCGAGCCTTAATGGCTGGCTCGACGGCGACGCGGTTATGCTCGAATCCCTGCTTGCCGTCAAGCGCGCGGGCGCCGACGGCATTCTGACCTATTTCGCACCTGCCGCGGCGCGATTACTGGCTTGAATCCTGGCGGACAGCCCTTATCATACGCCTCTGTTTTGTTCCCCCAGGAGTTTTTCCCATGAGCGAAAATATCGTTCACGTATCCGACGCCAGTTTTGAACAGGATGTATTGCAAGCCGAAGGTCCCGTACTCGTGGACTTCTGGGCGGAATGGTGCGGCCCCTGCAAGATGATCGCGCCGGTGCTCGAAGAACTGGCCGACGAATACCAGGGCAAGTTGAAAGTCTGCAAGATGGATGTGGACGCGAATACCGAGACCGCGCCCCGCTATGGCATCCGCGGAATCCCGACACTAATCGTGTTCAACAACGGCGATGTGGCCGGCACCAAGGTCGGCGCCATGTCCAAATCGCAATTATCGGCCTTCGTCGACGGCGTGATCTGAACTTCGCGCGAACGTGGACTGAACCTCAGGCGGCGAGTGAACGGTCTGCGCCTTCCGTGGCGCAGGAACTGCCGCGAAGGATATCCTCCGCCATTTCCCTGGCAACCGATTCGGTGGAAACCTGCCGCTCGCCGGAAAGCCTGAGCACTTCCGCGAGCGTGGTTTCGATACGCTCGATATGCGCGAGCCTTTCGCTCTCGCCGGATCGCAGTATCTGGTGGTGCGCTTCGATGATGCCGCCGGCGTTGACCAGGAAATCCGGGCAGTAGAGAACGCCCCGCCGACGCAGGAGCTCGCCGTCCGCCGGTGTGGCCAGTTGATTGTTGGCGGCGCCGCAGACAATGCCGGCGCGCAGCCTGGAGATGCTTTCCCGATTCCAGATCGCACCCATGGCGCAGGGCGCCACGACATCCACGGGCAGGAACAGCACCTCATCGCTGCTCACCGGCCGCACACCGAGTTCCGCGGCGGCGCGCTCCAGATTGGCGGCGTTGATGTCGGCGCCATATACGGTGGCGCCGTCTTCAATCAGCAGGCGCGCAAGCTTGAAACCGACATGGCCGAGTCCCTGGATCGAAATCCCGATGTCATCGAGCTTGTCTCTTCCATACCGGTGGCGCACCGCCGTGCGGATGCCGAGAAACACGCCATAAGCCGTGCTCGGCGACGGGTCTCCGCCATGCTCGTTGTCGTCCAGACCGGCCACATACGGCGTTCTCCGGGCCATCGTGCGGATATCCGCGACACTGGTGCCGACGTCTTCGGCCGTGATATAGCGGCCGCCGAGGGAATTGACGAAATCCCCCATGGCTTCGAGCAGCGCCCGGTTTTTCTGCTTGTGGGGGTCGCCGATGATGATGGATTTGCCGCCGCCGAAAGGCAGGCCCGCGAGAGCGGACTTGTGCGTCATTCCCCGCGATAGCCGCAATACGTCGTGCAAAGCGTCTGCCTCGCTGGCGTAGGGATACATGCGGCAGCCGCCGACGGCCGGCCCTAGCGCGCTGCTATGTACGGCGATAATCGCCTGCAGACCGCTGTGCCGGTCATTGCGAAAAGCGACCAGTTCATGTTCGCTGAACGATTGATTGGAAAAGACGCTCATCCAAGGCTCCCATACCACAATTTCGAGAGCATATTTTCTCGGAAAATCTGCGAAAAAATTATTTAATTTAGTCGAGAAAATGCGTAATATCTGGAAAAGTTATTTGCATATTCCGGGAAATCGGAATAAATATGCCACTTGAACTCGACAAGTATGACCGGGCTATCGTCAAATTGATCCAGGCGGACGCCACGCTGAGTACGGCGGCCATCGCCGAGCGGGTGAATCTTTCCCAATCGCCGTGCTGGCGCCGCATCAACCGGCTCGAACAGTCGGGTCTGATCAAGGGCCGCGTAGCCTTGCTCGACCGCAATGCCCTCGGCCTCGACGTGGTCGTGTTCGCAACCGTCAACCTGACTTCCACGGGACGCCAGAACCTGATTGCGTTCGAGCGGAAAATCACCCGTCACGAAGAAATCGTCGAGTGCTATACGATGACCGGCATCTGGGATTACATGCTGAAAATCGTCACCCGCGACATTCGCCACTACGAACATTTCATGCGCAACACGCTTGCCGCCAGCCCGCTGATTCGCGAACTGCACTCGCACATGGCCGTAACCGAAATCAAGAATGTCACCGAGCTGCCGCTTGGCGAGAAACTGGCCGGCCGCGCCTGAGCGACGGCGTTTGCTTGTTATCCGCGAAACTTTGCATTACACTGCGCCCCAAAACCTTGGCCTACAACCCCGGCCACAGGTATAAGCGCAGGGTTCCCCCTGCCGGCAAAATTCACTGAATTCAACCTCGTACCGGTCCACCGGTCCGAACTCATTTACAACTTCCATCCCGCAAGTCTCGCCGGATCAAAACGGTAACTCCCTCATGAACCTGACAGAACTCAAACAGAAACCGATAGCCGAACTGCTCGACACGGCCCATGAAATGGGGCTCGACAACGTGGCGCGAACGCGCAAGCAGGACATTATCTTCTTCCTGCTCAAGCGGCACGCCCGGAACGGCGAAGACATCTATGGCGACGGCGTTCTCGAGATATTGCAGGACGGTTTCGGATTTCTGCGTTCGGCCGACTCGTCCTATCTCGCCGGGCCCGACGATATCTATGTTTCACCCAGCCAGATAAGACGATTCAATTTACGCACGGGCGACACGATCTCAGGCAAGATCCGGCCCCCGAAAGACGGCGAACGCTATTTCGCCTTGCTCAAGATCTCCGAAATCAACTTCAGCGGCCCCGACACCGCCAAACACAAGATTCTTTTTGAAAACCTCACCCCGCTTTTTCCCCAGGACCGGCTCGGACTCGAAGTCGGCAACGGCAGCACCGAAGACCTCAGCGCCCGCATCATCGATCTCACCGCTCCCATCGGCAAGGGCCAGCGCGGCCTGATCGTTTCGCCGCCCAAGGCGGGCAAGACCCTGATCCTGCAGAACATCGCCCAATCGATCACCCGCAACAACCCCGAATGCCGCCTGATCGTGCTGCTGATCGACGAGCGGCCCGAGGAAGTCACCGAGATGCAGCGTTCGGTGCGCGGCGAAGTCGTGGCGAGTACATTCGACGAGCCGCCGACGCGGCACGTGCAAGTGGCGGATATGGTCATCGAGAAAGCCAAGCGCCTTGTCGAACACAAGGAAGACGTGGTCATTCTGCTCGATTCGATGACGCGCCTCGCGCGCGCTTATAACACCACCGTGCCTTCTTCCGGCAAGGTGCTTACCGGCGGCGTCGACGCCCATGCACTTGAGCGGCCGAAGCGATTTTTCGGCGCCGCGCGCAACCTCGAAGAGGGCGGCAGTCTGACGATCATCGCCACCGCCCTGATCGAAACCGGCTCGAAGATGGACGAAGTGATTTACGAGGAGTTCAAGGGCACCGGCAACATGGAACTCCACCTCGACCGCAAGATCGCCGAGAAACGCGTGTATCCCGCGATCAACGTGCGCCGTTCGGGCACCCGCCGCGAAGACCTGCTTACCACGGAAGAGGAACTGCAACGCATGTGGATTCTGCGCAAGTTGCTTTCTTCGATGGAAGACGTGCAGGCCACGGAATTCATACTCGACAAGTTGAAGAACACCAAGACCAACGAGGAATTCTTCAAGTCCATGCGGCGTACGTAGGCCGCGCAGCCTGTCACAAGGCCGGGCCATGGCATTCAGGGACCTGCGTGATTTCATCGCCTTGCTCGAAGAGCAGGGCGAACTCAAACGTATCTCCGCCGAGGTGGACCCGGCTCTCGAAGTCACCGAAATCAGCGACCGTACCTTGCGTGCCGGCGGGCCGGCCCTGCTGTTCGAGAATCCGAAAGGATCGAAGTTCCCATTGCTCGCCAACCTGTTCGGGACTACGCGCCGCATCGCTCTGGCCATGGGCCGCGAAGACCTCGAAGGCCTGCGCGAAGTCGGCAAGTTGCTCGCCTTCCTGCGCGAGCCCGCCCCGCCGAAAGACTGGAAAGACCTCTGGGAAAACCTGCCCAACTATCGCCGCGCCTTGCATGTCAGCCCGGCGGTGAAGAAGTCCGCGCCCTGCCAGGAGGTCGTCATAGAAGGCGATGATGTCGACATCGGCATGTTTCCGGTGCAGACCTGCTGGCCGGAGGACGCGGCGCCGCTCGTGACCTGGCCCCTGGTCATTACCCGCGGGCCGGAAAAGGAGCGGCAGAATCTCGGCATCTATCGCATGCAGGTGCTTGGGCGCAACAAACTGATCATGCGCTGGCTGCCCCATCGCGGCGGCGCGCTCGATTTCCGCGACTGGAAGGCGCGCCATCCGGGACAGCCGTTCCCGGTTTCGATCGCTCTCGGCGCCGATCCGGCGACGATTCTGGCCACGGTGACGCCGGTTCCCGACACGCTTTCCGAGTACGCGTTCGCCGGTTTGCTGCGCGGCAGCAAGACCGAAGTCGTTAAATCGATCGGCAATGACCTGCAGGTGCCGGCGAGTGCGGAGATCGTGCTCGAAGGTTCGATCGATCCCGAGGAAACCGCCGAGGAAGGACCCTATGGCGATCACACGGGTTATTACAACGAGGTCGAGACCTTTCCGGTATTCACGATCGAACGCATTACCCATCGTCCCGATCCGATTTATCACAGCACCTACACGGGCAAGCCGCCCGACGAGCCGTCGATGCTCGGCGTGGCGTTGAACGAGGTGTTCGTGCCGCTGTTACAGAAGCAATTTCCGGAGATCGTGGATTTCTGGCTGCCGCCCGAGGCCTGTTCCTACCGGGTGGCGGTGGTCAGTCTCAAGAAGCAATATCCGGGTCACGCCAAGCGCGTGATGATGGGCATGTGGTCGTTCCTGCGCCAGTTCATCTATACGAAGTTCGTCATCGTGGTCGATGAGGACATCGATATCCGAAGCTGGGAAGAGGTGGTCTGGGCGATCTCCACGCGGATGGACCCGATTCGGGATACGGTGCTGATCGACAACACGCCGATCGACTACCTGGATTTCGCCTCGCCGGTGGCCGGACTCGGCTCCAAGATGGGGCTCGACGCGACGAGCAAGTGGCCGGCGGAAACTCAGCGCCAGTGGGGCCGACCGATCAAGATGAGCGAGGAAGTCAAAGCCAGAATCGATGAGTTGTGGCCTCTTCTTGGCCTCGACTGACTCAGGATTCTTCGCGTTGAGGTGGGGCCGGTTTTGGCTGCGGCAGGTCGGGTAATGGTTCGGCGGCGAGTGTTCGGTATTGGGCCAGGTGAGTCCTGGCGGCTGCCGGTTCGGCGAGGTTTTCCAGCAGGCGGCTGAGTTCGCCGTGGGCGGCGGCTGTGGGATTGGCGGCGATGCTGGCTTGCAGGTATTCCCTTGCTTTGCCCCATAGTTCGTTGCGGAGGCAGAGGCGGCCGAGGGTGAGTTGCAGGCCGGCGTCTTCCTTGTGCTTTTCGAGCCATTCTTCGGCGAGATTCAGGCGGCGCATGTCGTCGCCGAGGGGGAGGCTGCCGTAGAGTTCGATCAGATCGCTGTTCCATTGGGCGGTTAATGCTTGTTCGATGGCTGCCGCGGCTTCCTTTTCTCCTCCCTGGTGCAAGGCGAGCCTGGCGTAGTGGCTGACCAGTGCGGGCGACTGGTGGAAATCGGCCGGCGCTTTTTTCCACATCTGCCGCAAT
The DNA here is from genome assembly GCA_009844085.1 of Gammaproteobacteria bacterium. Classification (GTDB taxonomy): domain Bacteria; phylum Pseudomonadota; class Gammaproteobacteria; order Pseudomonadales; family Pseudohongiellaceae; genus UBA9145. The sequence continues at coordinate 23,578 of VYCF01000045.1, forward strand.
GTAGCGAGGCTCTCTTCGCGGTCGAGGCTGGCGTCGCGTCCTATCCCGGCGGCATGCAGGCGCTGGGCGAAGATGTGCCGGCGCAGGCGCAGCAGTTCGGCTTCATCGAGCATCTTGTTGCGCTCGAGCGTCGGCAGCAGTTTTTCCAGTTCGTCCCAGTCTTCGAGATCGATATAGACCTGTTTGAGCAGGCCGAGCAGGGAGGCGTCGTTGAGTACCGACTTGCGCAGGTTGTTGATGGCCTTCAGCGCCTGGTCGGATTGACCGCCATGTTGCAGCAGGTGCGCGCGCACGATTCCCACGGTCGAGCGCGCGTGCGGATAGCGCCTTTCCGCGGTTTCCAGGGAATTGGTCCAGAGTTCGGGCTGATTGAGCTTGTTCGCGGCGTATGCCGCCGCGAGAAAGTTGACGACATTCGCTTCACGCTCGCGGCTGCCTTGCATCAGCAGGTTGTACGCCGATTGCCAGTTGCCGCGGAACAGGGCCAGCATGCCTTCCTCGGTCTTGCCGCGGCGGCCGGCGCTGAACAGGCTGCCGACCCGCCGGCTTGCGCGCACCAGTTGCCAGGGATTGATCCATTCGAGCAGCATTCGCAGCAGGCGGTAGATCAGGTAAATGACCACTGCCGCCAGCACCAGCGCCAGGAGGCTCGTTTCGAAGGTGTAGTCGCCGAAAGCGATCAGCAGATAGCCTGGGTCGGCGGGCAGGTCCAGGAATACGATGGCGAGCAGCGCCAGGACGATGGCCGCCAGGGCGTAGACGAACAGCCGGATCATTGCGGCTCGCCGGCCAGGAATTCGCCGACCTGGTTCAGCGATTGATTCAAAACCGGCAGTTCCGGCGCGATGTCGATCAGCAGCAATTCACTGAATTCCGCGGCGAGGCCGGCCGCGCTTCCGCCCCCGGCGCCGGTATAGCTTTGCAATTGTTCGAGTCCGGCTTGCAGGCTGGCGCGATATAGCGCCGTATCGCGCATCAGTAATGCCAGTTGCGCCTGTTCGATCTGCAGGCGGATCGATTCGCGGATGTATTCTTCCTGGCCGGCGACGAGTTCGAATTCCGGACGTTCGTCCCATCTGCGCCAGACGAATACATTGCCGAGAAACTCCAGGCCGGAAGCTACGAAGCCGGCGTCCGCCGCCGTTTCCGCACCCGTGTCGTCGCCGGTGGCGATCGATTCGCGCAGGCTGAGCAGCAAGTCCAGTTGGGCGATTTCGCCTGCCAGACTTTCCAGCCGGAAGTAGACGCCCTCACGGTCCGGTTGTTCGAGTGCGCGCAATTGCGCGATTTCCTCGGCGATCGTCTGGCGAATATAGAGCACGCCGTCGCGCCCGGCGTCGGCAAGCGCTCTGTCGGCGCTCTCGAACAGGACGATGGCGCCGGCGACGTCGGCTTCGAGTTGCAGTTTCAGGCTCGCCAGGTTCAACAGGTATTCGGCTTCCCGTATCTTCCAGCCGAGCTCGGGCTGCGCCTGTAAATTTCGTTGCGCGGCGCTGACTTCGCCGAGTTGCCGTTGCAGCGAATCGGTTTCCTGGCGCAGCCGCTGTTCCATCTCGCGCAGTGGAGACATGTCCACCTGCGCCGGCTCGGCAGGCTCGGCGATTTGCGTCTGCATCGATTCGATGGTGGTCGTCTGCGCCGCCACGGTTTCGGAAAGCCGGGTGTTTTCGCCGGCAAGTTCGTCCAGCCGTCCTTGCATGGTGGCAAGTTGCATTAACAGGTACGCGGAAGCCGCCAGCACCGCGACAAACAGGAACAGCAGGATCAGGAAGCGATTGCGCGCGGGGTGCGATTGCCGCGCCGTGCGGCTTTTCGTGTCTGCCGTTTTCCCCTTGGCGGGTTTGGGTTGAGTTTTCTTCGATGTATCCGTTTGCTCGGCCAAGCCGGCGTCCCTCTTGCATCAACTCTTGCGCCGCCAGTGCGCGGCGAGCGCTTCGACCATCGCTTTCGCTGCAGCGTCGCCGGCGTCGATGACCACGGTAAATCCATGTTGCGCGGCCAGCTCGGCCACGCGCCGTGAAGGCACTACGACTGGCTTCGCCAACAAGCGACCCGCATAGCGTGCGGCATCTTCAGTCGCCTTCAATGGTAGCGCGATTGCGCGGTTTTTGGCAGGTCCGGCGATTTCGCCAAGCAGCTCGCGCCAGCGCGCGAGGGACTCCGCGCTCGTTATGACGGCGGCGTCGGGTGGGCTTTCTGACAGAATCTCTTTCAGTTGCCCGTCGGCGCCCGCCACGGGCGTCCGCCGATAGACTTCGAAATAGTCCACGATCGCGCCCCGCCGCCGCAATTCAGCGGCGAGCAGTTCCCGGCCGCCCTGACCTCGAAAGATCGCGACGCGCCGGTCTTTCACATCTTCGAGTTGCGGCAGTTCCAGTAAAATTTCGCTGCCACCGCCCGTGGCCGGGCCATGAACCGGGCGGTCGAGCAGTGATGCGGCTTCCCGTGCGGTGGCCGCGCCGACCGCAAGAATCGCCGCCTTGGGCGAAATCGCCTCGCCGGATTCCGCGATTCGTCCAATGATTTGCTTGGCGCCGAAACGCGCGGCGTTGACGCTGACGAAAATCAACAGGTCGTAGTCCTGCAAGCGGGAGATATCTTCCCGGAGCCGGGCTTCAGCCCCGGCATCCCTGATGGGTTCGATGGCAAGCAAGGGCAGGCTGATCGCTTGGCCGCCGAGGGCTTCGATTGCCGCGATCAACTCCTGTTGTTGCCCGGCCGGGCGTGTGACGAGAACACGGCAGGTTTCAAGCGGAAATTCGTTCAAGATGCGGCCCCGTCACGCAACGCGGCAATGATCCGGTCTGCTCCGCATTCGAGCAATTTGGCTGCTACTTCGCGGCCGAGTTCCCGGGGATTTGCGGCGGGTCCGCTCCGCTCGCTGCGGACGATTTCGCTACCATCGGCCCTGCCCACCAATGCTTGCAGATGCAGATTGCCTTCATCCAGGCGGGCATGGGCGGCGATGGGGAGTTCGCAGCCGCCGTCGAGCGCGAGGGTGACTTCGCGTTCAGCGACGACCTGCGCCGCCGTTTCCCCGTGGTGCAGACAAGCCAGCAGATCTCGCGTCGTCTCATCGCCGGTGCGGCATTCTACGCCGATGGCGCCCTGGCCCGCCGCCGGCAGGCAATCGGCGATGTCGAGTCTTGCGCGTATGCGTTGCTCAAGACTCAGGCGCATCAGGCCCGCGCTGGCGAGGATGATCGCATCGTATTGGCCTTCGTCGAGTTTGCCGAGGCGGGTGCCGACGTTGCCGCGCAAGTCCGCGAGCCGCAGATCGGGCCGCAGGCATTTGAGCTGGCACTGGCGGCGCAGGCTCGAAGTGCCGACGACGGCTTCCTGCGGCAGGTCGGCAAGGCTGCCGTAATCGTTCGACACGAGCGCATCGCTCGGGTCGCCACGCTCGCAGATCACGGCCAGCTTGAGGCCTCCGGAAAATTGCGTAGGAACGTCTTTCATCGAATGCACGGCGATATCGGCCTCGCCATCGAGCATGGCGCGCTCGAGTTCCTTGACGAAAAGCCCCTTGCCGCCGAGCCGCGCCAATGGGCTATGCAACATGCGGTCGCCGGTGGTGGTGAAGCCGAGTATTTCGACTTCGAGTCCGGGATGGGACCGTTGCAAGGCGGATTTGACATGGTGCGCCTGCCACATCGCCAGCGGGCTGTTGCGGCTTGCGATTCTCAGGACGGTTCGGGACATGTCGCGGAATCTGCTGAGCGACGCAGTGTTGCTATCCGCGCTTGCCGCTGAGAGCTTGCCTCGCTCTCAAGGCTGCTTCGCGCACTTGATTCGGCGCCGTACCGCCGAAATGATCGCGGGCGGCGACCGATCCCTCCACCGTGAGAACGTCGTGGACATCGGCCTCGATCAGGCCGGAAAAACCGTTCAATTCCTCAAGCGTGAGTTCGTGCAATTCCCCGCCTTGTGCAAGCGCGTATGCAACGGTTTTTCCGGTCGCCTCATGGGCGTCGCGAAAGGGAAGGCCCTTTCGCACCAGGTAGTCGGCGAGATCGGTGGCGGTTGCGCAGTCCTTTCCCGCCGCCTCGCGCATGACCTCGCGCCTGCATTCGATGGCGGGAACCAGTTCGCCAAAGGCGAACAGGCAGTCCTTGAGCGTGTCGATCAGGTCGAAGACGGGTTCCTTGTCTTCCTGGTTGTCCCTGTTGTACGCCAGCGGCTGAGACTTCATCAGGCTCAGTAGCGATTGCAGATGCCCCTGGACGCGCCCGGCCTTGCCCCGAACCAGTTCCGGCACGTCGGGATTCTTCTTCTGCGGCATGATCGACGAGCCCGTGCAGAAGCGGTCGGGCAGATCGATGAAGCCGAACTGCGGCGACATCCAAAGCACGATTTCCTCGGACATGCGCGACAAATGCGTCATGAGCAGGCTGCCCGCGGCCGCCAGTTCGACGGCGAAATCGCGGTCGCTGACCGCATCGAGCGAATTGCCCGCCGGCGCATCGAAGCCGAGCAGTTCCGCGGTACGGGCGCGGTCTATGGGAAAACTCGTGCCGGCGAGAGCGGCGGCGCCCAGCGGTGAGACGTTTACGCGCTTGCGGCAGTCCGCCAGGCGGGCGTCGTCGCGCTCGAGCATTTCGTACCAGGCGAGCATGTGATGGCCGAAAGTCACCGGCTGGGCCGTTTGCAGATGTGTGAAGCCGGGCATGATGGTGTCGGCCTCGCGCTCAGCCAGATCGATCAGGGCTGACTGCAGGTTTCCGAGCAGGCCGCGAATCGCATCGATCTCGTCTCTCACGTAGAGCCGCAAATCGGTGGCGACCTGATCGTTGCGCGAGCGGCCGGTATGCAATTTCTTGCCGACCTCGCCGATGCGTTCGGTCAAGGCGGCTTCGATGTTCATGTGTACGTCTTCGAGCTCGACCGACCACGCAAAGCGGCCCTGTTCGATGTCGGCGCGGATGCCCTCAAGCCCGCCCACGATCTGCCGCATTTCCTCTTCCGTCAGCACTCCGGCCTCGGCAAGCATGGTCGCGTGGGCTATCGAGCCGGCGATATCCTGCTTGTACAGACGCGCGTCAAACCCCACCGACGCGGTAAACCGCTCGATGAACTTGTCGGTGGCCTCGGAAAACCGGCCGCTCCAGAGTTTGCCGGACTTGCCGCCACCGGCTTCGCTTTTCCTGTCGCGTTTTTCGCTCTCATTCATAGTGGGTCCAAAGTCGCAGCACCTTGACTACCCGCTCGGCTTCCAAAATCTGGTAGACGATTCTGTGCTGAATATTGATCCGCCTCGAATACGCACCCGAAAGATTGCCCACGAGCTTCTCGCAGGGCGGAGGGGATTGCAGGGGATCCTGTTCGATAATTTGCAGCAACTCTTGGGCTTTATCCTTCAGTCCCGACGAGGCCAGTTTTTTCGCGTCTTTTTGCGCCTGTTTCGTATAGACAAGCCGCCAACTCACCAATCAAGCTCCCCGGCGCATTCCGAGACGGGGGTTTCCATCCCTTCCTTGATTGACGCCTCCATTCCGGGAATGGACGTCAGGCGCAGCGTTTCGGAAATCGAGTTCCAATCCTCTTCCGAAAGAAGTATGGCATTGTTTCTTTTCCCGGTAATAACAATGGGTTGGTGCGTTTCCGCTGCTTCGTCGATCAAGCTGTAGAGCTTCGATCTCGCTTCGGTGGCATTGAGTACGGTCATGAATCACTCCTCCCAAGTAAAAGCGTACGCGAATACGTTCGTTCTTGCAACGCCTCGATTTCCCCGATGCGGCGGGCTTTCCATTCGTCTTCCGCGAGCGAGGCGGTGATCGAGTTACGCGCCAGGGTGGCGATGTCTTGCGCGCTCAGGGCGAGTGCGTCGCGGACCGCGCGGAAGTTGTCGAGCACATAGCCGCCGAAATAGGCCGGGTCGTCCGAGTTGATCGTCGCGACGATGCCGGCTTCGAGCATGCGCTTGAGCGGGTGCTTGCGCAGGTCGTCGACCACGCACAACTTCAGATTGGAAAGCGGACAGACCGTCAGCGGAACCTGCTCCCGGGCAAGACGCTCGATCAGGTCGGGCGCTTCCATGGCGCGATTGCCATGATCGATGCGCGTCACCTGAAGCAGATCGAGCGCCTCGCTGACATAGGCCGGAGGGCCTTCCTCGCCGGCGTGGGCGACGGCGACGAAGCCCGCTTCGCGCGCTTTTCGAAAGACGCGTTCGAATTTCGCCGGTGGGTGTCCTACTTCGGATGAATCGAGGCCGACGCCGGCGATGCGACCGCGATGTTCGAGCGCCTGGTCGAGGGTGCGGAAAGCGTCTTCTTCGCTGAGGTGGCGCAGAAAGCACATGATCAGGCACGAACTGATGCCGAACTCGCGTTCGCCGTCGCGCAATGCCCGCCAGATGCCGTCAAGCACGGTTTCGAAGGCGACCCCCCGCCCGGTGTGGCCCTGGGGGTCGAAAAAGATCTCCGTATGCACCACGCCATCGGCGTGCGTGCGTTCGAGGTAGGCGTGAGTGAGGTCATGGAAATCCTGCTCGTGGCGCAACACGTTCATGCCCTGGTAGTAGATGTCGAGGAAGGACTGCAGGTTTTCGAATTCGTAGGCGGCGCGCACCTCTTCCACCGAGTCGAAGGGGAAATCGACTCCGTTGCGTCCGGCGATCTCGAACATCAGATCGGGCTCGAAGCTGCCTTCGATATGCATATGCAATTCGGCTTTCGGCAAGGCGCGAATGAAATCGTCCGTTGGAGTCATTGCCTGATCCGATATTTCGGGACATTTCAAGATATGAGCACTTGCCTCGGCTTTCAAGCCCGGCAAATTGCATTGCCCAAACCGAATTCGTACCATCTGTCGAAGGCGCTGGCGTCCTAGTGGAATATGAAAAAGATCCTGATCCTCGATGACGATGAAAAGCTGGGTCTGCTGCTGACGCAGTATCTGGAACGCCATGGCATGGAATGTCATGTGGCCCTGACGCCGCCGCGGGGCTTCGAGATGTTGAAGAAACTCAAGCCCGACCTGCTGATCCTCGATGTCATGCTGCCGGTCATGGACGGATTTGACGTATGCAAGGAGATTCGCTCCAAGACCTCGATCTACGGAAACCTGCCGATTCTCATGTTGACCGCCCATGCGGAGGTCAACGACCGCATCGCCGGGCTTGAACTCGGCGCCGACGACTATCTGCCCAAGCCCTTCGAGCCGCGGGAATTGCTTGCCCGTATCCAGAATGTCCTCCGCCGCAGCCTGGACGATTACGATTCGCGCGAGATCAGGCGGATCGAAGGCCTCGACGTGGACGCATCGCGCAGGGAAGTGAAACTCGACGGTGAAGTGCTCGATCTCACGACCATGGAGTACGAACTACTGATCCTGTTCATGCAATTTCCCAACAAGACATTCTCCAGGGACGAACTCATGAACCGTTTGCGCGGAATAAACGCCGAACTGTTCTCGCGGGCCGTCGATACCCTGGTGAGCCGCCTGCGGCACAAATTGAAGGATACTTCGAAGACGCCGCGCTTCATCAAGACCGTCTGGGGCCGCGGCTACACCTTCGTCGGACAGCAGTTGTGAACGCGCTGGTTCAATCGATCCGGCGCTCGCTGTTCCTGCGCCTGCTGCTCATTTTCGGCACCACCGTATTGCTGTTCATCATCATCATTTTCTGGTCCCTGCGGCTGGTCACCGATACCGGGAACACGATAGACGCGATTCCGGATTTCTTCACCCGCAACATCGATTCGATCATCGATATCGAAAGCATCGGCTCGCCGCCCAACCTGGCCAACGCCATGCGGCTCGCCGAGGAACTCGGCTGGACGATCCAGATTCGCAGCCCGATCATGCGCTGGAGTTCCGACACCGACAATCGCATCGACGTCACCCAGGCGGAATTCGACCATTCGCTCAGCGCCGACGCGGAAATCCGCCGCATCGGCGGCGAAGACATCATCATGGTGGAGCGTGGCGGCTACGAGTTCTATTTGTATCAGCGCGCCGTCCCCGAGCCGGCAATCAATTACCTGGTGCTCTACGTCGGCTTCACCCTGGCCGCATTGGTGCTGCTGCTAAACTATTTCATGGTGAACCGGCTGCTGTCTCCCGTACGGTTGCTCAAGCGGGGCGCGGAACGGATTCGCAACGGTGACCTCGGCTTCCGCGTCGAAAGCGACCGGCAGGACGAACTCGGAGAACTCACCGAAAGCATCAATCACATGGCGGATTCGCTGCAGTCGATGCTCGAGGCCAAGCGCCAGTTGCTGCTAGCGATCAGTCACGAGTTGCGCTCGCCGCTTGCGAAGGCGAAATTGCGGCTGGAGTTTCTCGACGAAAGCGAGCAGGCCGATCAGCTTCGCGAGGACATCAACGACATCGACCTGCTTATCGCTGATTTGATCGAAGCCGAACGCCTCAACCAGGAACATTCGGTGCTCGTGTCCGAAGCCGTTCGGCTCGGCGATTTCGTACGTTCGGTCACCGAACAATACGTGGAGTACAAGGGCAGCCTGGAAGTGAAAATCGGCCGGCCCGACCAGGAATTTCACATCGACAAGTTGCGCATCAGGCTGCTGTTGACCAATCTGCTCAACAACGCCGTGCGCCATGGCGAGAACAAGCCGATCCAGGTTAAGGTGTCGTTCCCCGAGGATCACGCGGAAATCGAAGTGGTGGATCAGGGCGAGGGAATTCCCGCGGAACATCTCAAGCAGATCGCCGAGCCCTTCTATCGCGCCGACATGGCGCGCCGACGCAATACCGGCGGCACCGGGCTCGGCCTCTACTTATGCCGCCTCATTGCCGAAGCCCACGGCGGGACGCTGAATATTCAAAGCGAGATCGGCGAAGGCACATACGTAACCGTGTGCCTCCCGCGGCGCCTGAGCGAGACGCCCGCCTAATGGACGTCAGGCCCGGCCCGGGCGGCGCCGTCGTGCGCGCAGCAGGTAGATTCCCAGCACCAGAACGCTCAGCAGCACCGGCACAAGCAAGGTATTGAGCCATTGCAGGTTGGCGCCGAGACGTTCGATGTCTTCCGTCAACTGGAACTGTACGTCGCGCAGCCGGCGGCGCGTGTCGATCATCTCCTGGTTGAACTGATCGATCTCGGCCTGAATTTCGGGCGCGATCTGCTCTAGCGGCTCGCCTTCCTCGTTCTGGCTCAGGCGCGCGACTTCGGCTTCGGTGTCCGCGAGCCGGGCCAGCAATTCGGCTTCTTCCTCGCGCAGGCGGTCGTCGGCCTGGCGTTGCATTTCGATGACGCGGTTGAATGGCCGCGAATAGGTGCCGCGGCTGCGGATGCTCGCCAGATTGGCGCCTCCGGCGAGATTGTCGAGCGCATTGACGATCATGTCGCCGTTATTGGCGAAAGGCTGGGGAATTCGCTGGCCGAGGAACTGGGCGACTTGCACCCACATGCGGTCCGACATCAGGTCGGTGTCGGCGAAAATGACGATGTTGACCGGCTCCGCCGACTGCGCAATGTGAGGAACGACTTCCTCTTCTTCGGCAGTCTCGGCTTCTTCTGCGCCCGCGTCTTCGTCCTGGACAGCAGCGGTTTCGGCATCTGCCCCGGTTTCATCGTCCGCCACGGTTTCAGTATCGGCTTCGGCATCGGCTTCGGCCTCTTCCTCTTCTTCCTCCGGGGGAGGCGGTGGAGGGCCGTCCGGGAAAGCGGAGTTCACGACGCCGCTGATGCGCGCCGCCAGTGTATAGCTCTCTGTCGTGGGCTCAAACTCGTCGAACAGTAAAGAAGGTTCGGTGATGTCCTGGATCAGCGCCGCTTCCATCAGCATGGAATTGGCGGAAGACTGCATCAGCGGCTCGAACAGCGTTTCGGCGCCTTCCGCCCTGGAGATGACTCCGGCCGAGGAGACGTTGATCGTCTCCAGCCGGCTGGTGATGATGTCGTCGCCGTCCAGGTTTGCGCGCTGAATGCCGAGCATGCCGAGATGGGGTTCGGGCCGCGAACCCTGGCCCATGGAAACGCGCAAGGCCAGGTTACTGTCGGCAAGCACCTTGCTGCTGTCGTATTCCACGCCCCAGGCTTCGAGCAGTCCCGGCAGGTCGGAACTCATTCCCGCCGGAACCAGGACGCCCTGCGGTGAGCGCGTCACCAGCGAATCGGCGTTGGGATCGAGAAAAACGATGGCTTCGCCGCCGCGCATGATGTGCTGGTCGATGGCGTAAAGCATCTGATCGGACAGGTCGCGCGGATGCACGAGCATGACGATGTCGACGTCTTCGTCGATGCTTTCGTCGAACTCGCTGATGCGGCGCACTTCGTACAACTGCCTGATGACGTCCATGACAAACCAGGGCTGAAGCATCTGCTGGGCGCCGGGATCGAAACCGCCGTCGACGTCGAGTTCGGTCAGCAAGGCCACTACCGTGCGTTCGGGATTGGCCGCCTGGGTGATGAGTTTCACGAATTCGTATTCGAGGAAGGGTTCCTGGTCGGGCCGGATCAGCGGCATCGTTTCGGAGATGCGCAGGGTTTCCGCCGCGCCTTCGGGCAATTGCTGCGCCGCCACGAGACCGAAATAGATGGCTGCGCCGCCCTGGGTGACGGGAACCGGCTGGATGCCGAACCGATTGGCGAGGTCCTCGTCTTCGGAAAACGGTTCGGGATCGATCATGGACAGCGACAGGCGGCCGTTGCTCGCGATCACGATTTCCCCGAGCAGTTCCTGCACGCGGGTGGCGTAGGTGCGTATCTGGGGCACGTCCTCCGTGGCGGAATCCGAATAGAAGAAAGTCAGTTCGACCGGCGCTTCGAGGTTCGAGACGATGTCCCGGGTCGCGGGAGCCAGGGTGAACAGCCGATCTTCGGTCAGGTCCAGGCGCCAGCCCGGCAGCAGGGAAATCACGGCAACCGCGAACAGCAGCGCGGCTGCGATCAGGACCAGTCCGACCAGTGATACCAGGCGTCCGGTTGTCATAATTCTACCTTCCTAATTCGCTTTCTTGATTTCGATGACGATCGCGCTGGCGAGCAGCCAGGCTGCGATGAACACGCTGAAATACAGCACATCCCGGATGTCGAGTACGCCCTTGGAAATCGAATCGAAATGCGTGAGGAATCCGAGCGCCGCCACCGCGTCGACGATTACCTGTGGCGTCCAGTCCGGAAATGCGTTGAGCAGGATCGGCGAGCCCATGATGACGAACAGGAAGCAGATACTGACCGTCAGGATAAAGGCGATCACCGAATTGCGGGTACAGGCGGACATGCACGAGCCGATGGCGAGATAGGCCCCGGCCATGAACCAGCTTCCGATATAACTCGCCAAGATCACGCCATTGTCCGGGTCGCCGAGATAGTTCACCGTGATCCAGATCGGGAAAGTCAGCAACAGGGCGATTCCGGTCAGCGCCCAGGCGGCGAGGAACTTGCCGATCACCGCGTCCGCCAGTTTCACCGGCAAGGTCAGCAACAGTTCGATGGTGCCGGTCTTGCGTTCGTCGGCCCACAAGGCCATGGCGATGGCGGGCACCATGAACAGGTAGAGCCAGGGATGGAAGCCGAAGAAGGGCATCAGGTCGGCCTGGCCCCGCGCGTAAAAGCCGCCGAGTTCGAACGTGAAGATGCCGTTGGTGATGAGGAAGATCACGATGAACACATAGGCCAGCGGAGTGGCGAAATAGCCCATCAGTTCGCGCCGGAAGATGATTCCCAGATTTTGCATCATGCCGCCTCCCGCCGGTTCGCTTCTTCGGTCACCGTGCGGAACACGTCTTCGAGTTGCCCGCGCCGCACGTGGAATTCCTCGACGGGCCATTGCCGCTGCTGGGCGAGTTCGGAAATGCGCGCGAAAATCGGCTTGCCCGCGGAGAGAATCGTGAAACTCGCCTCGTCGAGCCGGTCCTGCTCGACGCCGGCGACTTCCGCCACGTCCGCCAGTTCCTGCGCGAGATCGAGTTCGCCGGCGAGCCGCACTTCAACCGCGTGGTGATAGCGCGAGCGTGCTTCGAGTTCGGCCGGCGTGCCGTCGGCGACGATTCTGCCTTCGTCGATGATGATTGCCCGGGTGCATACCGCGGTCACTTCCTCGAGGATGTGCGTGGAAACGACGACGATCTTGTCCCTGGCGAGGTTGCGGATCAGTTCGCGCACCTGGTTCTTCTGGTTCGGGTCGAGACCGTCGGTGGGCTCGTCGAGGATCAGCACCTTGGGATCGTGCAGAATCGCCTGGGCCAGTCCCACCCGGCGCTTGAATCCCTTGGACAAGGTCTCGATGGTCTGATGCGCGACCGTTTTGAGCGCGACGTCGCGCATGACGCCGGCGATGCGCCGGTCCGCCTCTTCGCCGCGAAAACCGCGGATGCGGGCGATGAAGCGCAGGAACTCCACCGTCGTCATGTCACCGTAGCACGGCGCGCCTTCCGGCAAATAGCCGATCAGCGCCTTGGCTTCCAGCGGCTGCCCGCCGATATCGAAGCCATCGATGGTGACGCTGCCGGCGCTCGGCGCGAGAAAGCCGGTAATGACTTTCATCGTGGTTGACTTGCCGGCGCCGTTCGGCCCGAGGAAGCCGAGCACCTCGCCTTCCCGGACCTCGAAACTCAGGTCGTCGACCGCGACGACCTGATCGAATTTCCTGGTCAGATTCCTGATCTCAATCACTGTTTCCAAGATCCCCTGTCTATGCCCTAACTATGCTCGAAACATCCTGGCCCATCCACGGGCGCCCTTTTCAGGCACGCAAATATAAGTATGCCTTCGTGGATTTTCAAGATTGGGTGTCGGTCAGTGTGTCAGCGGCCCGCGCGGACGATGTGATCGTTGATCAGATTTTCCACCAGTTCCTGCTTGCCGCTGATCTGCGCGGGCTCGCCCGAGGCGGCGGCGATGTCGCGCAATGCCGCGAGATCCAGTTCCCGGTTCTCGAAGCGTTCGCCGTCGCCGGAATCGAAGCTGGCGTAGCGTCCCTGCCTGAGCGAGTGCATTCTCGGGTCGCCGAGGACGCTGTCGGCGATCAGCAGTCCTCGCGCGAACGCGTCCATTCCGCCGATGTGGGCGATGAACATGTCCTCGATATCGGTCGATTCCCGCCTGATCTTGGCGTCAAAGTTGAGTCCGCCGCGTCCGAGTCCGCCCGCTTCGAGCACGACCATCATGCCGTGGACGCAATCGTACAGGTCGAGGGGGAACTGGTCGGTGTCCCAGCCGTTTTGCGGGTCGCCGCGATTGGCGTCGATCGACCCTAACAAATCCGCGTCCGCCGCCATGCGCAGATCGTGGGCGAACGGGTGTCCCGCCAGGGTGGCGTGGTTCGCTTCGATGTTCAACTTGAAATCGCCGGCCAGCCCATGGTGGCGCAGAAATCCGATCACCGTCTGGGCATCGAAATCGTATTGATGCTTCATCGGCTCCATCGGTTTGGGTTCGATCAGGAACGTGCCGTCGAATCCGATCGAACGGCCGTAGTCGCGGGCTTTTTCCAGGAATATCGCCATGTGTTCGAGTTCCTGGCGCGTGTCGGTATTCTGCAGGCAGGCATAGCCTTCGCGGCCGCCCCAGAAGACGTAGTTGCTACCGCCGAGTTCGACTGTTGCGTCGAGCGCCGCCTTGACCTGGGCCGCGGCTCGCGCGACGACGGCGAAATCGGGATTCGTCGCGGCGCCGTTCATGTAACGCGGGTGGGAAAACAGGTTCGCCGTGCCCCATAGCAGCCGCAATCCGGTCTCACGCTGCCGCTCCCCGGCGAGTTCGACCATCGCCCGCAGATTTTCTTCCGACTCCGCGACCGAGGCGCCTTCGCTTGCAAGATCGAAGTCGTGGAAACACCAGAAAGGCACGTTCAACTTGCTGAAAAACTCGAAAGCGGCATCGAGCCGGTCGCGCGAGCGGTCCATCGCGTCCGTTTTCACCGCCCAGGCGTGGCTGCGGGTTCCAGGCCCGAACGAGTCCGCGCCTTCCGCGCAAAACGTGTGCCAGTAGCAGACGGCAAAGCGGAGGTGCTCTTCCATCGTCTTGCCCGCCACCATGCGCGCCGGGTCATAAGCCTTGAAGGCAAGCGCATTGTCGGATTCGGGCCCCTCGTATCCGATCTGCCCGATGCCGGGAAAGTACTCCCGGTCTCCGACGAAAACTTTTCGACTCATTTTCCGTACCTTTCTCAATTTCTGGTCTTCAGTTCCGGGCTCAGGCGTAAAGCGAAGAGACCGCTTCCACCGCCTGCTGATATTGGCCATAGGCGTCTTCGTAGAATTTGATCGCGTCCTGCCCCGGCTCGCAACACAAGCCGTCGTTGCGAGTCAGGTTCGCGCGGCAGATTTCCGCGATCGAGGCGCCGGGTTCGAGCAGTTGCATGGCTTGCAGGGCCGCCCCGAAAGCCGCGCCTTCCTCTTGTTCGTATACGGTTACCGGGGAGGCGCAGACGTCGGCGACGATTTGCCGCCATTCGCCGCTGTTGGCGCCGCCCCCCGTCAATACGATGTTTCTTGCTTCCACGCCGAGAGCGGCGAGTTCGTCAATGCCGAATTTCAATGCGAAGGTCGCGCCCTCGACCGCGGAGCGCAGGAAGTTCTCCGGCTTCATGTTGCGGCCGTCTAGGCCGACGACGCAGCCGCGGGCCCTGGGAAGATTCGGCGTGCGTTCGCCATTGAAGAAAGGCAGTGTGATGACTCCTTCGGATCCGCGCGGCGCACGACTGACCTGCGATTCGAATCTCGCCAGGTCGACGCCGAGCAGGTCCCGCATCAGTTCGGTCGTGACGGTGCAATTCATCGTGCAGAGCAATGGCAGCCAGCCGCCTGTCGACGAACAGAAAGCCGCGATGTTGCCTTTCGGATCGATTACGGGCGCCTCAGCAAAGGCATACACCGTGCCCGAGGTACCCAGGCTCATCGTGACGTTGCCGGGGCTGACATTGCCGGTGCCGACGGCGCCCATCATGTTGTCGCCGCCGCCGATGGCCACGGGTATGCCGGCGGGAATGCCGATTTCCGCGGCCGCGGCGGCGCGCAACTCGCCGACCGGCTCGTTATCGATACGCAGGTGAGGCAGGCATTCGCTCAAGTCCCGGTCCGGGTCGACCGCGCGCAACATCGGGCGCGACCAGTCGCGCCCGCGAATGTCGAGCAGGCCGGTGCCGGAGGCGTCGCCAGCTTCCATGCAGCGCTCGCCGGTCAGATAAAGATTCAGGTAATCGTGGGGCAGCAGAATAGCGTCGAGTTTTTCGTACGCTTGCGGGTGGTTTTTCTTCAGCCAGCGGATTTTCGACGCCGTGTAACCGGGAAGAATCGGGTTTCCCGCCTGTTCGATGCAGGCATCGAAACCGCCGGCTTCGCGCATGATTTCGGCGCATTCGACTTCGGTCGAGGTGTCGCACCACAACTTCACCGGCGCCAGTACCGAATCGGCTTCATCGACGGCGACGAAACCGTGTTGCTGCCCGGAAACCGCAATCGCCAGGGCGGAGGCGCGGAGTTCCGGATCGACCCTCGAAAACGCGGCCTTCAGCGCGGACAGCCACCAGTCGGCCTGCTGCTCCGCGGCGCCGCTTTCGTCCTGATGGAGTTCCAGCGGAGCGGATTCCACCGCCGCGACCGTGCGCAAGTTCACATCGTAAAACACCAGCTTGAGTGCCTGGGTGCCCAGATCGATGCCGATAACGGTGTTCAAAGTCGGTTTTCCATTTGTTTTCCTGCCCGATAGTCCTGTTTACAAGACCCGCGTAATCGTAGATTCTTGACCCGCCCGAAACAAGGACCAACACAGGATCCGGCCCATGCCTTCGCTCAGCACACTCGACTGGATCGTCATCGCCGCCTATTTCGGCGTGTTGCTGGCGCTGGTTCTGGCCGTCACGCGCCGGCAGCAGACTTCGACCGATTACTTTCTCGCCGGCCGCAATGTCGGATTCTTCGCCATCGGCGCGTCGATTTTTGCATCGAACATCGGCTCCGAGCACATCGTCGGCCTGGCGGGGCAAGGCGCGTCTACCGGCCTCGCCATGGCGCATTACGAGTTGCATGCCTGGATCGTCGTCCTGCTCGCCTGGGTCTTCGTTCCCTTTTACTACCAGGCCGGCGTATTCACCATGCCGGAATTTCTCGAGCGGCGGTTCGGGCCGACGCCGCGCTGGATCCTTTCGCTGGTGTCGCTCGCGGCCTATGTGCTCACCAAGGTTTCGGTGACGGTGTATGCCGGGGCGATCATCTTCAGCACCTTGCTGCCCGACACGTTTGGCAGCCCGGAGGCGGCGTTCTGGGTCGGCGCCGTGGTGACGGTTCTGCTTACCGGCTTGTACACCGTCGCCGGAGGCCTGCGGGCGGTGCTGTACACCGACTCCGCCCAGGCAATAGTGCTCTTGATCGGCTCAGGAGCCATCACCTGGTTCGGCTTGCAGCAGCTCGGCGGCTGGGGCGAACTGCAAGCCTTCGCGGCGGCCAATGTCGCCGAATACGCCCTTTGGCGGCCGCTTTCCGATCCTGAATTTCCCTGGCTCGGCATCCTGATAGCATCGCCCATCGTCGGCATCTGGTACTGGTGTACCGACCAGTACATCGTCCAGCGAACGCTGGCGGCGAAGAATCTGACCGAAGCGCGGCGCGGCGCGCTCTGGGGCGCTTTTCTCAAGGTCTGGCCGGTTTTCATCTTTCTCGTGCCGGGGCTGATCGGCGCCGCTCTCAACGCCAGGGGATTGTTGCAGATCCCGCTCGACTCAGCCGGTAATCCGGTTGGCGATCAGGTTTTTCCGACGATGGTGGTTTCCCTGCTGCCGGCGGGTTTGCGCGGGCTCGTCGTAGCAGGTTTGCTTGCGGCGCTGATGAGTTCACTGTCCTCGTTGTTCAATTCCACCGCTACGCTGTTTACCGTGGATATCTACGAAAAACTGAGACCGAAGGCCACCGAGCAGCAGATTGTCGCTGTCGGCAGAATGGCGACCGGGGTGGTCATCGTCCTCGGCCTGATCTGGATTCCGATCATGCCAGCGGTTTCCGAGAGAGGGCTTTATCAATACCTGCAAAACGTCCAGAGCTATCTCGCGCCGCCGATCACGGCAGTGTTTCTGCTCGGGATTTTCAATCAGCGCGTCAATTCACGAGGCGCGGTGTGGGGAATGGGCCTCGGCTTCGTGCTCGGCATGACCAAGCTCGGCCTGCAGGCGGTATTCGGCGCCGGCAAGATCGAGAATCCGGCCTTGCTGGCCGCGATAGCCGATCTCAATTTCCTGTACTTTTCCGGGCTGCTGTTCCTGATTTGCCTCGGCGTGATTATCGTGTTCTCCCGCGGGGAGGCTGCGCCGGAACCGGCACAGCTTCGCGGCCTGACCCTGGCGCACATGGACCGCGAAGCAGTGCGCGCGAGCTGGGATAGAAAGGATGTCGTTGCCACCGCGGTCGTCCTCGGCCTCGTCGCCACCGTGTACCTGTACTTCTCCTTCTGGGTCTAGGAGACTTTCCATGGCGAACCACTCCCGAAGAACAGTCCGGCTTGCTTCATGGTTCATGGCGCTGTTTTTGCTGGCCGCCTGCGGCCAGAAGGGTGGCCTCGTACGCCCGGAAGCTGCGGAATCCTTCACACAGCCCTCGCCGGCTGCCGTTAATTCTCATTGAGTTCTTCTTTCAGAGCCGAAAACGATGGATCACTTCCTGTATCGTGGCGAGGAATTGTTTGCCGAAGACGTAGCCGTTGCCGAAATCGCGAACAGCGTCGGTACGCCTTGCTACGTCTATTCCCGGGCAACACTTGAGCGCCATTACCGGGTCTATCGCGAAGCGCTCGGGGAACTCGACGGGCTCGTCTGTTTCGCCGTAAAGGCCAATTCCAACCTGGCGGTATTGAATGTGCTCGCCCGGCTCGGCAGCGGTTTCGATATCGTTTCGGGAGGCGAACTTCAGCGCGTACTCGCCGCGGGCGGCGATGCGGGCAAGACGGTTTTTTCCGGTCCGGGCAAGAGCGCCGCGGAGATCCGGCAGGCGCTCGAAGCCGGAATTTGCTGTTTCAATGTCGAGTCGGAAGCGGAACTCGAGCGCATCAACGACATCGCGGGGCTCAGTGGTCGCGTCGCCCCCGTTTCGCTGCGCATCAATCCGGACGTCGACGCCGGTACGCATCCCTATATCGCCACCGGTCTGAAGGAAAGCAAGTTCGGCATTCCCGCCGAACGTGCTTTAACGCTTTATCGGCGCGCCGAACGACTGCCGGCGATCGATCCGGTCGGGATCGACTGCCATATCGGTTCGCAATTGACCGGCGTCGAGCCATTCCTCGACGCCATCGACCGGCTGATGCCGATCGTCGAGGAACTCGCGGGCGAGGGCATCCGGCTGCGGCATTTCGACATGGGCGGGGGACTCGGCGTTCGCTATGGCGACGAGGAGCCGCCGCAGCCCGATGAACTGATGCGGGCTGTTGCGGACCGTTTCCGCGGCCGCGAGCTTGAACTCGTGATCGAACCCGGCCGTTCGATCGCCGCCAACGCCGGAATCTTCGTAACCGGCATTGAATACCTGAAATCGAATTCGGCGCGCAATTTCGCCATCGTCGACGGCGCCATGAACGATTTGCTGCGCCCCGCTCTCTACGGCGCCTGGCAGGAGATCGTCCCGGTCAGCCGGCGGCAAGAGAACACGACGAATTACGACGTCGTTGGGCCGGTTTGCGAGTCGGCCGATTTTCTTGGCAAGGACCGTGAACTGTGCGTACAGCCCGGCGACCTGCTTGCGGTGCGCGGCGCCGGCGCATATGGATTCGTCATGAGCAGCAATTACAACTCTCGTGCGCGCGCGGCGGAAGTCATGGTCGACGGCGGTGACTTCCACGTCGTACGGCGGCGCGAGGAACTCGACGCGCAATTGGCGCTCGAGTCCATCCTGCCCGAATGAAACCGACATAGCCGAGATCGACGCCATGAAAATCAGCTTCACCAAGATGCACGGGCTGGGCAACGATTTCATGATCGTCGACAGTACCGCGACCGGCTTCGAACTGCCGGTTGACCGGATTGCCGCCCTGGCGGACCGCAGGCGCGGCGTCGGTTTCGATCAATTGCTGGTACTCGAAGCGAGCGGCGATCAAGGGGTCGATTTCCACTATCGGATCTTCAATCCCGATGGACTTGAGGTGGAGCATTGCGGCAACGGGGTCCGCTGCCTTGCCCGTTACATCGCCGACAAGGGTCTCAGCGAACGCAATCCGATCGTCGTTTCCACCGTCAATCGTACGCTGGAATTGCGCCTGCTCGACAATGGCGAGGTGTCGGTGGACATGGGCAGCCCGGACTTCACACCGTCGTCATTGCCACTCAGGGCCGAGCGCCGGCAGGCGCTTTACCGGCGCGAACTCGAGGCAATCGGAGATGCCGTGGACTTCGCCGCCTTGTCGATGGGCAATCCCCACGCGGTAATTCAGGTTGAAGACCTGGCAAATACTGCCGTAAAGACAATAGGAAAGGCGCTCGGAAGCCATGCGGACTTTCCGGCCGGCGTGAACGTTGGCTTCATGCAGGTTGAAAACCGTAATCGTATCCGGCTGCGCGTATATGAACGGGGTCCGGGAGAAACTCCGGCATGCGGCAGCGGCGCCTGCGCAGCGGCGGTCAGCGGAATCGAGGCGGGCTTGCTCGACAGCCCGGTAGCGGTGGAGTTGACCGGGGGTGAATTGAAAATCGACTGGCAAGGCGGCCCGGCGCCGGTTTTCATGTCCGGGCCGGCGCAAGCCGTATACGAGGGAACGGTCGACGTATGAACAAGAAAGCGACAATCCCGGCGGGACAGTCCGGCATCGAAGCGGTTGAATTGACAGCCGAACAGGTCGCCGGATTTCTTGGAACGCATCCGGAGTTTTTTCTCGAACACGAGAAACTGCTGACGGAACTGTCGTTGCCCCATGACTCGGGCAAGGCCGTTTCACTGCTCGAACATCAGGTCATGCTCTTGCGGCGGCGGTTTGACAATACCAGCCGCAAACTCGGCGAATTGCTCGAAAACGGCCGCCGCAGCGAGCAGTTGTTCGGCATTACCCGGGAACTCGTACTGGCCTTGCTGGAAACGCGCAATGCGGAACAGGCGATCGCCGTGACCAGGGGACATCTGCTCAGCCGTACCGGTGTTGAAGCGCTGGAAGTGATTTTCCTGAACAATCACCGCCGGGCGCCCGGCGGCGGTTTGCGCGTCGAGGACGCGGCGATGATCGTGGACGAGTTTCACGATGTGTTCCGTCTCAACAAGGCGCATTGCGGCCCGCAAAGCGAGACGCTTCTGCAGTGGCTGTTTCCCGACGGTAGCGCGCGTGTGCAGTCGACCGCGCTGTGTCCGGTCAAGGCGGACGGCGCGCCATTGGCGCTATTGGCGCTCGGACAGAGATCGCCCGACTATTTCACCGTCCAGATGGAAACGCTTTTCCTCGATTTTATTGCCGAAGTCATGGGAGCCATGTTCACATTGCACCTGGAAGCCGCCACTGATTGATACCGGGCGGCCAGGTACAGGACTTCATGGCGAGCGAACCCCCAAGCCCGCAAAAAGGCCCGCAATCTCCGCTGGTTTCCATAATCTGCCGGACCATGGGCCGGCCCGAACTGGAGGAGGCATTAGCTTCCGCCGCCGGGCAGATTCATTCCCGGCTGGAAATCATCCTGGTTGACGCCGCCGCCCGCGGTGAAGCCGCGTATCGGAAAGTTTGCACGGACGACCGCATCGCGCTCGTCTCGCCCGAGTCGCCCTTGTCCCGTCCGAGAGCGGCGAATGCCGGTCTTGAGCGGGCCCGGGGCGAGTATCTTCTGTTTCTCGACGAAGACGACTGGCTCGCGCCCGATCATGTCGAAAATCTGGTGAGCTGTTTGACCGGCGAGCAGGGCGTACGCGCGGCCTATAGCAGCACCCGCAAGACCGACGTTTCCGGCAAGGCCACCCTCGAGACTTTTCAGCAGCCGTATGACCGGCTATTGCTGATGCGGGACAACTACATTCCGATCCACTCGATGCTTTTCGCCCGCGAACCTGTCGATGAAGGCTGCCGGTTCGATGAGGATTTCGACATTTTCGAGGACTGGGATTTCTGGCTGCAGTTGAGCGAGCATACCGATTTTCATCACATCGACCGCTGCACTGCGTTTTATCGCTCGGGTGGAGCTTCGCAAACCGCCGATCTCGATGATCACCTGCAACGATTCGACCCGGAACACCAACTCGGCAAGGCAAGAGCCGCCATCTACGAAAAATGGCTGCGGCGCTGGGACGGCGTTCGACTGAATCGCTTGCTCGGAGCGGGCCAGCGGGAACAGGCTGAAAGCGTCAAGCGGATTGGCGAACTTGGCCGGGATCTGGAAAAGCTGGCGCGAACGAAGCAGAAAGCCGAGCGAAAGGCGGCCGAGCTTGAATTCGAGCGCGACAGGCTGAGCCTTGAATTGAACGAGGCCCGCAATGCTCATGTGCGCATGGAGGCGCGGCTGAACGCCGTAGTACGCGAATTGCAGGCCGCAAACGTCGCGCTGCACGATTCGGTCCAGCATCTTCGGGGTAATCTGGAGGATGTCTTCAATTCCAATAGCTGGAAATTGACGCGCCCCTACCGGGCGTTGGGGGAACTGCTGAAACCCGGGGCTGCGCAAACGCCGGCCGCACAAGCGGCTGAAACCGGGGGAGGCGCCCCGGCGGAACAGGAAACTCTGGTTCGGGATTCAGAAAGAAGGGATCAGTCTCACGACTTCAAGGCGGCGTTTGATCAAAAGGCTCTCGCAGCCATGGACGAATTTCTCGCGAGCGGCGAAAAACTGGGTTTTCCCGCGACCGACAACCCGGTCCTGTCCGTCCTGCTGGTCTTCTACAACCAGGCCCATCTCAGTCTGCTTTGCCTGCGAACGCTGCTGGAAAACGCCGATGTCCCTTTTGAACTGATCGTTGTCGACAACGCTTCCGGCGACCGCACCGGCGATCTGCTTGCA
Source organism: Gammaproteobacteria bacterium (assembly GCA_009844085.1). Taxonomy (GTDB): domain Bacteria; phylum Pseudomonadota; class Gammaproteobacteria; order Pseudomonadales; family Pseudohongiellaceae; genus UBA9145. The sequence continues at coordinate 45,435 of VYCF01000045.1, forward strand.
CGGCTGGAAAACGCCAGACTGATCAGGAACGCGGAAAATCTCGGTTTCGTAAAAGCCGTGAACCAGGGCGCCGAGCTTGCCACCGGCGAGTTTCTCCTCCTGCTCAACAATGACGCCTTCATCGAGCCCGGCGCGCCCGGCGCCGCCATCGACGTTTTGCGGCAAGACGCGAGCGCCGGCGCCGTCGGCGGGCGCATCGAACTGCTCGACGGGAAACTCCAGGAAGCCGGCAACATCATCTGGCGCGACGGCTCCTGCGCCGGTTACGGCCGCGGTGAAAATCCCGGGGACGGCGCATTCCGGTTCCGCCGGGAAGTCGACTATTGTTCCGGAGCGTTTCTCATGTTCCGAACCGCGCAATTCCGCGAACTTGGCGGTTTCGACGAGGACTTCGCGCCCGCCTATTATGAGGAGTCGGATTTCTGCCTGCGGCTCAGGCGGCAGGGTTTGCGCACCATGTACGAGCCGCGGGCGAGAGTGCGCCATTACGAATTCGCCAGCACCGGCGGCATGAATGCGGCAGTGGCCTTGCAGGAGAAAAATCGCGCGCTGTTCCGCGAGAAACACGCGGAGTTCCTCGAGGGACAACCGGCAGCCGACCCGACCCGGACATTGCACGCCCGCACGGGTAACGGTCATCCCAACGTGCTGCTGATCGACGATGCGGTTCCCCATGCCAGCCTCGGCGGCGGTTATCCCCGTTGCCGCCATATCGTCAGCCTGTTGTCCCGGATGCCGCTCAACGTCACTTTTTTCCCCTTGCATTTTCCCAACGATAATTGGGGCGACGTATATCGAACCTTGCCGGGAAACGTCGAGGTGCTGCTGAACCGGGGACGTTCGGGGCTCGCGCAATTGCTGGCCGAGAGGGCCGGATTTTATCAATACGTGATGGTCAGCCGCCCGACCAACATGGCGTTTTTCAACCAGGTGCTGAAATCCCTGCCGCGGGAGGCGAGGCAGTTCGACATCGTTTACGACGCGGAGGCCGTGTTCGCCGGGCGGGAGTTGCTCTGGCGCGAATTGCAAGGCGAGTCCGTCGATGAGGACGAAAAGGAGCGCGCCATCTCGGAGGAACTTGATTTGGCCGCCGAAGCTTCGTCGGTGTTGACCGTATCCGGGGCGGAAGCCGATCTTTTCCGCGGGCGCGGCCACTACCGTGTTCTGGTGCTCGGCCACGGCATGGAGCCGGTCGCGGAGCCGGCGCCGTTCGACGTCCGCCAGGGACTTCTTTTCGTAGGCGCCCTGAAGGACGAACACTCGCCCAATGTGGATTCGCTGTTATGGTTTGTCTGCAACGTGTTACCCCTCATCGAACGGGAAATACCGGAACTTGATCTGAACGTGGCGGGCCACACCGCGGCGCCGTCGCTGGTCAGCATCGAGCGCCAGAATATCCATCTGAAAGGCAGGCTGGAATCGCTGGACGGCCTGTATCGGGACTCCCGCGTCTTCATCGCGCCGACGCGTTTCGCCGCCGGCATCCCCCACAAGGTGCACGAGGCCGCCGCCCATGGCGTTCCCGCGGTCGTCACGCCCCTGCTTGCGCGGCAACTCGGTTGGCGCCACGAGCGGGAAGTACTTGTCGGCGACGGTCCGGAGTCGTTCGCCGAACAATGCCTGCGCCTGTATCGCGACGCCGGGTTGTGGGAGCGGATCAGCGCCGCCGGCCGCGAAGCCGTGGCAAGGGATTGTTCCGAAGAGCGGTTTCGAAAAACTCTGGAAGAACTGTTCGACTCCGATTAGCGTAGCCGGGCCCGTGCCCGATTCGAAAGTAGTCCTGGCGCCAGGGAATACCTTCAATACTCCACCGGCACGGCGTCGAGGCTGCGCCAGAGGTACCAGGAAGCGACCGAGCGCCATGGCCGCCAGGGCTCGGCGATCGCTATCATCTCCCCGGCGCTCGGGCGAACGCCCCCGTTGAAGTGATTGCCGATCGCTTTCTGGATGCCGATATCGTCGACCGGCAGGACGTCGGGCCGCAACAGGTGAAAAATCAGGAACATCTCCGCGGTCCAGCGGCCGATGCCCTTGACCTGGACGAGGCGCTCGATCACGGCTTCGTCGTCCATTTCGCTCCATTTTTCCTGTTGCAGCGAGCCGTCGATGAAATGCTCGGACAGGCTCAGCAGGTAACGCGCTTTCTGCCGTGACAGTCCGCATCCGCGCAAGCTTTCCTCGTTCTCGCCCGCGACGGCGCCGGGCGTGATCTCCCCCATGTGGCCGATCATCTTCTGCCACACCGACTCCGCCGCCTTCACCGATATCTGCTGACCCACGATCGAACGCGACAGTGAAAAGAACGGGTCGTGGCGCGGCCGCAAAATCGAATCGCCGGCAAGCTCGATGACTCTGCCGAGTTTCGCGTCCGCGTCCGCAAGCGCCTGCCGGGCCTCTTCCCAATACGGCGCGGGATAGTCGTTTCCGCCTCCCATGATTCTGGACAATTCGGTTTTCCTCCTGAAGTTTTCTGCCGTCCGCCTGCGGACCGTCAGCGATGTACGCCGCAACTTGCCTGGCGCTCGTTCGAGAACAGCGGCGCCGCATCGGTGTTGGCCGCCAGCAATCCGGCATGGTCGAAGGGATAGTCCGAGTAATCGGCGCAAACGAAATATTCTCCGATGCGGTTGGCGCATTGGGCAGGCAATCGGCCTGCTTCGAACGACGGCGCATAGCCGGTAAGCAGCGCCCCGTCGACGAAGCCCGCGGCGACGTCCGAGGTTTGCGTCGCGATCAGGTCGTCATAGGGATTCGCGCTCCGCTTGCGATAGACGATCAGATCCGCCGCGTACCCCGGCGTCAGGCGGCCGGTTACGTCTTCCAGTCCCATGGCATAGGCGGCTTCCACGGTCGCCATGCGCCAATAGTCGATCCCCGACAGTTGATCGCCCCAGGCGTCGTTGTCGATCCGGTCGGCGCAACGAAACTCCTCAAGCATGTTGTACGAACCTGAGTAGGACCAGTCGGTGCCGATGGCGATGCGCGCTCCCGCGTTCAGCGCCCGCGGTATGTCCACCGTGGTGTTGTACAACGCCACGTTCGAGCGCGGCGACCAGACGAGCGTGACATCGAGGGCGCCCAGCCGTTCGATATCGCTCGCTTGCAGGCCCACGCCGTGAACGACCGAATACCGCCTGCCGGGATTGGCTTCGACGTAGTCGAGGTAGAACTGGCCCTCAAGCGTAGCCGTACAGTTGATTCCTTCGGCGATGTGGGGAAGGAAGGGCATGTCCGAAGGCGCGCCGGTCAGGAATTCCGGCTCGACAGGCGACGGGCCGCCGAACGGACACGAATATTCCTCGAACATCGCTGTCGCGTTCGGGAAGGGGAAGATCTGCGTATCGGCACGGTATTCGTTTTCCGGTTCGTCCAAGTAATACGCGTTCTTCAGCAATCCCGCCACGGCGTCGCCGCCGGCCAGGGTAGTCGTGCCTCCGAACAGATGCCGCAATTCGATCCAGAACCTTCCCGCCTCGTCATCCCGCCTGCCCCATTCGATGACATAGTGACCCGGCCCGGCTCGGCCCTGCCATTGTTCGCGATGGGCGTAAACCGGCTCCAGCAGGGGATCGGGGAAACCGCCGCTGGCCGCGAGATGCTCGTGGGCATTGACGAAACCGGGTGAGACATACCAGTCCGCGCAATCGATCACCGTGGCTCCGTCCGCGTCCGAGCCGACTTCATCCGCGCCGCCTACCTCGGCAATGACCCCGTTCTCGATGCGAATGGCGCCAGCCTCCGCCGCCTCGGCGCCTTGCACCAACTGGCCGATGATGACCGTTACCCCGGAATCTCCGGGCATTATCCGGCACGGCCGTGGCTGACCGACAGCGGCCGCAACAGCCCCGGAAGCGTCTCCCCCCATCTGCGCCGCCCCGCAACCGGTAACTGCCGCGCTCACTGTGAGGCAGGTAATGGATATTGCGGCGAATTTATGGCTTCTGCGCATAAATCAACTACTTTTCCTGTGGTTGCCAAGACCCTTGCGGTACTGGCTTATAGCGTATTTCTGGCGTTGTGCCAAACCAGCCCAGTCCGAGGACCTGGAACAATGTCAATGAACGCGTATTCCACCCTTTGTTCTGTTATCAGGAAGTGATAACCTATGTCGAAGCGAGAGCCTGAACGGGATCCGTGCCTGGATGTGTTGCTGGACTTGCACGGACAAACAATTGTCATTGACGATGTGGGCCACTGGGTGAAGTTCAAGGTAAATCGAGTCGAGGTTACGCCTGAAAGGCCGCATGGACTTGACTACTCGTTGACGTTGCATGCGCCGGATGGAGCCAGACTCGTCGGTTTCGACAATGCGCATCCCGTGCGAACGAGACGGAGTCAGCAGTCGAAGCCGGGTTCCGCAATGGACCATCGGCACCGACTACGAGCTATCAGGCTATATGAATACAAGGACTCCGCGACGTTGCTGGCGGACTTTTGGCAGTCAGTAGACGACATTCTGTATGAGAGAGGAGCAATCAAATGACATCGCTGAAAATTGGCATAGCAAGCTATGATCAGATTAAGGCGCACACTATGGCGATCGCACGGGGAGAACGTAAAGTCGCTAAAGACGAGCCGAAAATCTGGTTCGCCTCCATCGAGAGCCTTGCGAAGATTCTTTCCGAACGCAATCGCAAATTGCTTGCATTGATCGCATGTGAAGGGCCTGATTCGCTCTCTAAGCTCGCTGAACTTACGGGGCGTGAAAAGTCGAACCTCTCACGAACGCTCAAAACGATGTCAAACTATGGATTGATCAAGCTGGTTAAGGGAGAAAGAGGCACGATTGTTCCACAAGTCCCTTACGATCAGTTGAGTATAGATATCAGACTGATTCATGAGGAAGAAAACTACACGGCAGACTCGGCGACCTTGCCGAATGCGCTCGCGGTCAGGGCTGGCCACCATTCTGCAGGGAAGGAGCTTCACAGATAACTGGAACCGCCAACCGTTCCCGATCTGTCTATAATGGCCGCCAAAGAGGGCCAGTCGAGAACAAGATGAATGCTGAAAAAATATGAGAGCGAGCGCGACCTCGAAGATGCTCTTGTTGCCAAGCTGCGGGACCTCAAGTACGAATACCGCCCCGACATCCGCGACCGGGCTGCGCTTGAAGCGAACTTCAGGGAGAAGTTCGAAGCACTGAATCGCGTCACGCTGACCGACGGCGAATTCCAGCGGCTACTCGACGAGATCGTTACCCCCGACGTTTACGAGGCCGCACGTTCCCTCCGGAACCGGGAAGCGTTCACTCGCAACGATGGCACGCCACTAAATTACACCCTCGTCAACATCAAGGACTGGTGCAAGAACACTTTCGAAGTCGTCAATCAACTCCGCATCAACACCGACTACAGTCATCACCGCTACGACGTCATTCTCCTGATCAATGGCGTCCCGGTAGTCCAGATCGAACTCAAGACGCTAGGTATCAGCCCCCGGCGCGCGATGGAGCAGATCGTCGAATACAAGAATGACCCCGGCAACGGCTACACCAGGACGCTGCTTTGCTTCGTCCAGCTTTTCATCGTCAGCAACCGCACGGACACGCTGTACTTCACCAACAACAACACGGAACATTTCGCCTTCGACGCGGACGAGCAGTTCCTGCCGATCTACCGGTTCGCGACCAGGGACAACACCAAGGTCACTCACCTCGACGACTTCGCCGACCACTTTCTCTCCAAGTGCACACTCGCTTACATGGTCAGCAAATACATGGTACTGATCGCGAGCGAGCAGAAACTCCTCATGATGCGGCCGTACCAGATCTACGCGGTCAAGGCCATCGTCGATTGCATCGATCAGAACTGCGGCAACGGCTACATCTGGCACACGACCGGCTCGGGCAAGACACTCACGTCCTTCAAGGCCGCGACCCTGCTCAAGACCAACGAGAACATTCACAAGTGCCTCTTCGTCGTCGACCGCAAGGATCTCGACCGCCAGACCCGCGAGGAGTTCAACCGCTTCCAGGAGAACTGCGTCGAGGAAAACACCAACACCGCCACGCTGGTTCGCCGCCTCCTCTCCGATGACTACGCGGACAAGGTCATCGTGACGACCATACAGAAACTCGGGCTCGCCCTCGACGAGAACAGCAGATACAGCAAAAATGACAAATCCAGGGGCAGGTCAACTTTCAAGCAACGGCTCGAACACCTCCGCGACAAGCGAATGGTCTTCATCTTCGACGAGTGCCACCGCTCGCAATTCGGCGAGAACCACAAGGCCATCAAGGAGTTTTTTCCGAACTCCCAGCTATTCGGCTTCACCGGCACCCCGATCTTCGAAGACAACGCGACCGTTAGGCAAATCGAGGGAGAAACGGCCACCCTGCGAACCACAAAAGACCTGTTCCAGAAAGAACTTCACGCCTACACCATCACCCACGCGATCGAGGACCGGAACGTCCTCCGCTTTCACGTCGATTACTACAAACCGAAAGACGCCGACGTTCCCAAGCCCGGCCAGACGCTCACCAAGCGTGCGATTGCCGAGGCCATTCTCGACAAGCACGATGCCGCAAGCGGGAACCGGCTTTTCAATGCGCTCCTGGCTACCAAATCAATCAACGACGCCATTGAGTATTTTGAGGTTTTCAAGACGCTCCAGACCGAGCGACAGGACGCCGACCCAGAGTTCGTGCCACTCAAGATAGCTGCCGTATTCTCGCCGCCAGCGGAGTGCAACAAAGACATCCAGCAGATTCAGGAGGACCTCCTGCAGGAGCAGGAAGACAACCGGCACGATCCCGAAAGCAAGAAGGCCGCGCTCAAGGCCATCATCGCCGACTACAACGAACGATACGGCACGAACCACGACATCAACAATTTCGACGATTATTACAAGGACATCCAGAAGCGCATCAAGGATCAGAAGTTTCCCAACCGCGATTTGCCCGGGAGAGGCGCCGAGAAGATCGACATCGCCATCGTGGTTGACATGCTGCTGACCGGTTTCGACGCCGCGTATCTCAATACGCTCTATGTCGATAAAACTCTTAGGCACCACGGCCTGATCCAGGCTTTCTCGCGCACCAACCGCGTACTCAACGCCACCAAGCCCTACGGCCACATCCTTGACTTCCGCCAGCAACAGGGCAGCGTAGACTCCGCCATTGCGCTGTTCTCCGGCGAGAAGGCAGACCGGGCGAAGGAAATCTGGCTGGTCGACAAGGCGCCCGTCGTCATCGAAAACTTTAAGCAAGCCGTCGCCGACCTGGACAAGTTCATGCAGTCACAGGGCCTTGCAGCCAAGCCAGACCAGGTCAACAACCTCATGGGCGACGCCGCGCGCATACAGTTCATCAAACGGTTTAAGGAAGTGCAGCGGCTCAAGACGCAGCTTGATCAGTACACTGATCTAACTGACGAGCAACAAGATCAGATCGAGGAAACGCTCCCCAAAGGCGACCTTCGCGCTTTTCGCGGCGTTTACCTCGAAACCGCCCAGCGCCTCAAGAATCAGCGGGGCAAACCCGGAAAGGAGGGCGAGCGAACCGACCCCGAGATCGAACAGATCGAATTCGAGTTCGTGCTTTTCGCCTCCGCTGTAATCGACTATGACTACATCATGACGCTGATCGCAAGGTATTCCCGGCAGGATCCCAAAAAAGTCGAGATCAGCCGCGAGCAACTCATCGGGCTGATCGAATCCGATGCCAAGTTTCTTGGCGTGCGCGAGGAGATTACCGAGTACGTCCACTCTCTCAAGGAGGGCGAGGGTCTTGACGAAGTAGAGGTTCGTGCGGGTTACGAGCAATTCAGGAATGAGAGGCAGGCGAAAGAGATCGAAGACCTCGCCCGGACTCATGGACTGACTAACGAATCCCTCACAGAATTCGTCGATACCATACTCCAGCGCATGATCTTTGACGGCGAAAAACTCACCGACCTGATGGCTCCGCTCGACCTCGGCTGGCGCGAACGCCGCGAAAGAGAACTTGCTCTCATGGCTGATCTGGTTCCGCTATTGAAAAAGCGGGCTCAGGGCCGGAACATCTCGGGACTCAATGCTTACGAACAAGGCGGGGCGCAATGATGGCCCTCAAGAATCCGAGGTTTATGCCGCGGCTGCGGTTTCCGGAGTTTCGAGA